>JAZSAY010000031.1:0-52782 GCA_045602145.1 Tidjanibacter sp. | reverse complement strand
AACCATACGGGCGATAGCGACACCTCCCTCTTCGACTTCGAGGAGTACATCTACGCATTTGTGAACGACAAGATTTGGGACGGCGTATCTGACTCCTACCTGCTCGGCACCCGCCAAAATGGCTCGGAGTTCAAGATTCCCACCCAATCACAACCCTTCCTCAAAGGCAAATTCTACGTATACGATACCACAAAAACAGACTCTTTCGAAAGTACATTCATATTGCCAGCAATGGGTGAAGGCGGACTTGCAGAGTTAAACCCCGAGGCAATTATGCGCCCCGATGTACTAACTCCTGTCAACTACACTCCCAACTACGTGTATGGTGGCAAAAATGGCGTTACTATCAGTGTGACCCAAAAGACTTTCGACAATTTTAAGTTTGCAGTTATTCCAGGAGATAATGTGAACTCATACCGATTTATAGTGACTCCTTTGTGCAAACTCTACGAATTGTTGTATGACCATATGATTAAGAATGGCTTAGATATGTCCCAACAACTCAGCACCGCCACGGTGAATGAACTCATTTGCGGTCATATATTCAGCTCTCGCGATACGGGCGTCAATGTATTCTCCGTCAACAATACGGCAGATTTCTCTTGTCACGAATTTGATTGGAAGAACACCTCTCTGGCTCAAACAAAAATCATCCCTGATTGCGAGTATATTATTGCTGTTGTAGGTTGCTTGGACACCGAGGGCAAGGAAGCAGGCGAACTCTCACTTTGTTACGTTCGTACACCATATTACCCTCTGATTGGTAATCCCGAGGTGGATTTTGCAATATCAACATCCCAAACTGCCGCACAAATCACCTTTATACCCAACGAGGATTGTAAGTATTTCTATTCTTGGGTAAGTGCCGAGAGCGATTTGGTGCCATACATCAACATCTATGGAGAGAAACTATTTATTGATTTTCTCCGCAGTCAACCATATGAACCAACATCACGAGAAAACGAATCTGACCATATAGTCTATTTAAATTTCGGGAACGACTTTTCATATGATGGAAACATAATGGTAACAGCTATTGCTCTTGATGAAAATCAGACCCCATCTGATGTGTTTCAGTATGAGATATTTACTCTCAAATAGTTATTAGAGATATATTACTTTGAAGATATTACAAAAACCAGATACTATGAAAAAACTTTTTACTCTTTTCACGCTGCTTGCAATGTTCGCAGTGGTAGGTTGCGAGAATCCCGAAGAGCCTATCTTAAAGGAGGTCTCCTCGCTGACGTTTAGCTACTCTTTCCCATCCATCAATCAGGGCGAGAGTATGACCAAGGCTGGCAGCAATGCCGACATCTTTGCCGAGTTCTACGCCGCCATCTGTGATGGCAGGCTCGTAGCGCCCTCCTACGACCTCACCTTCACCAACACCCTTACGGGCGAGGAGTTCCAGCTGCAAGGTATGTGGAATGTGCGCACCGATGTAAAGATAAAGATGGGTACCTACTCGGTGAGGGGTACTGCCACCGCTGAGGGAGCCTACATTCAGGATAAATGCTCGATTGTCATTGACGACCCCGAGGTGGTTGTAGACCGCGACGAGGCTACCGTGACGCTGAGTGCCGCCTATGACTGCGCACTTGTGATTTTCGACGACCAGAGCATTGTATCGGTGGTGAACCATACGGGCGATAGCGACACCTCCCTCTTCGACTTCGAGGAGTACATCTACGCATTTGTGAACGACAAGATTTGGGACGGCGTATCTGACTCCTACCTGCTCGGCACCCGCCAAAACGGCTCAGAGTTCAAGATTCCCACCCAATCACAACCCTTCCTCAAAGGCAAATTCTACGTCTACGATACCACAAAAACAAACTCCTTCGAGAGCATCTTCGAACTCCCCGGAATGGAGGAGGGGAAAACCGGCATTGTTGCTTGCTTTGATAATTGCGTGTTTGTTAGAGACGTGAATTATCGTGGATTTACTCTGGATGTAGAGGTTCCCGAAAGCGTCAAAGAGAATAATCATATGATTAAATGGACTGCCGGCGACCTCTACTCGTATAACAAGAATAGACACAGAGGTATGTCGGACGCAGATTTGTTAATATTCCACGACGATACTTGGGGTCAGTTCTTTTTTAACGAGAGTACAACACTAATTCTCAACGAGAAAGAGTCGTATGTCAAAAACCCAGATGGTACACCCGATTATAGTGGTGCCAAGCTCTACGACTCTATGGTTCCCGGTCAACCCGAAGTTGTAATATTTGGCGAGTATGCTTGGGGAGAGTGTATATATGGTTGGGCAGATGGTTACTATACCCCAATGTTTGGCGAACCATCTTTGGATGGGTTGTATGCAAACGGAATGGTTGTGCTGAAACAACCCCAAGAGATGGGCGACCATATCACCAATGTTGAGATATTGCCCTCTGGCGAAGATGCCACTATCAGGGTTACGGTAGATGATGATGTCGAAATCTTGTGCATTGCGTTGTACGATGAAGCCAAATATGCAGAAACGATGAGTTATCTGGACAACAATACCGATTACAGACAGTGGTTTACCACATCGTCTGGTGCTGTTTATGCGGAGATTGTCCAGCAATTTGAGCCCCAAAATCCAAACTACAATGGCGTCATTGAGGTAAAAGTTAGCGATTATTTTGAGACTATTGATGCAAAATCAGAGTATATTCTTGATATAGTTGCTCTCTCGGGCGATTGTGACGGAGATGGTTTCCTTGATGGACACCTACAACATTACGAAACATACAACTTCTATCTTGATAAACCACAAGCTAATGTGATTTGGTACACTTCGACTAATGGGGAGATTGTAACTCCATATAGAACGGATGTTTTCGGTGCCAATATCGTGTCGAACACCTACGAAAATAGCAAAGGTGTAATCACTTTCGATGGCGATGTTACTTCGATTGGAAATTATGCATTCGCTGATTGCGACTCGCTGACGAGCGTTACCATTCCTGATAGTGTTACTGAGATTGGAGAATATGCATTCTTTAATTGCACCTCGCTGACAAGCGTTACCATTCCTGATAGTGTTACTTCGATTGGAGTGGCTGCATTCTATGATTGTTCCTCGCTGACAAGCATTACAATTCCCGATAGCGTTACTTCGATTGGAGAGGCTACATTCTATAATTGCACCTCGCTGACAAGTGTTACCATTCCCGACAGCGTCACTAAGATTGGAGTGGCTGCATTCTATGAGTGCTCCTCACTGACAAGCATTACCATTCCCGACAGTGTTACTTCGATTGGAGAGAGGGCATTCGCTCATTGTTCGAGCCTCGCGGAGTTCAATGGTAAGTTTGCTTCGAGCGATGGTAGGTGTTTGATTATTGATGGAGTGTTGAACTCTTTTGCCCCCGCAGGACTTACAGAATACACCATTCCCGATAGTGTTACTGAGATTGGAGAATATGCATTCCTTTATTGCACCTCGCTGACAAGCATTACCATTCCCGACAGCGTTACTTCGATTGGAGAAGCTGCATTCTATGGTTGCACCTCGCTGACAAGTATTACCATTCCAGATAGCGTAACTGATTTTGGAGACTTGATGTTCCATTCGTGCACAAGTCTTGAAAATGTAACTCTTAGTAATAGTCTTACTGCGATTGGCGCTGGCACATTTATTGAGTGCAGAAGCCTTAAAAACATCACTTTCCCTGAGGGTGTTACTTCGATTGGAGAGGGTGCATTCGGTTATTGTTCGAGCCTTGCGAGTGTCAGCATTGGAAATGGTGTTACTTCGATTGGAGAGAGGGCATTCATTTATTGCACCTCGCTGACAACTGTTACCATTCCCGATAGTGTTATTGAGATTGGATATTGGGCATTCTGTGATTGCACCTCGCTGACAAGTGTATATTGCAAGGCGACAACTCCTCCGAGTGGATATGGGGATATGTTTGACGATAATGCTTCGGGACGTAAGATTTATGTGCCTACCGAGAGTGTGGATGCATACAAGGCTGCCGAGGGTTGGAGCGAGTATGTCGACTACATTGTTGGCTACGACTTCGAGTAGGACAGGCAGTAGAAAAAGTTGAGAGCCCCGAATGGCTCTCAACTTTTGTGTGTACAAATGGTGTTGCGATGGGTTATCTTCTGCGCTTGGGCATCATAGGCATTCCGCGCATAGGCATACGCTTATTGCCTGCGCCAGCCGCCATCTTCATAACCTTGCGCATATCCTCAAACTGCTTCAAAAGGCGGGTCACATCCTGCAACGTGGTACCGCTACCTGCCGCAATACGAGCCTTGCGCGAGGGGTTGATAATCTCGGGGTGCTCCCTCTCGGCAGGGGTCATAGAGCCGATGATAACCTCGGTCTTCTTGAAGACGTCGTCGGAAATCTCCACGCCCCTCAGAGCCTTATCCATACCCGGAATCATACCCATCAGGTCGCGCATAGAGCCCATCTTCTTGATCTGACCAATCTGCTCGACAAAGTCGTTGAAGTTGAACTCGTTGCGGTATATCTTCTTCTTTAATTTGCGCTCCTCCTCTTCGCTGAACTGCTCCTGAGCCCTCTCCACAAGCGACACCACATCGCCCATACCGAGAATTCGGTCTGCCATACGCTCGGGGTGGAAGACATCCAAGGCATCCATCTTCTCGCCCTTGGAGATGAACTTCAAGGGTTTATTGACAACCGAGCGGATGGAGATAGCCGCACCACCGCGGGTGTCGCCATCGAGCTTGGTCAGAACCACGCCGTCGAAGTCCAAGCGCTGGTCGAACTCGCGGGCGGTATTCACTGCATCCTGACCCGTCATAGCATCTACCACGAAGAGCGTCTCGGAGGGTCGGACTGCCGCCTTCACAGCCTCAATCTCCTGCATCATCTGCTCGTCGACAGCCAAGCGACCTGCTGTATCGACAATTACGGTGTTGATAATCTTGCTCTTAGCATACTTAATGGCGTTCTCGGCAATCTCTACGGGGTTTTTGTTGCCCTCCTCGGTGTAGACCTCTACGCCCACCTGCTCGCCGAGGATTTTGAGCTGGTCGATAGCCGCAGGACGATAGACGTCGCCTGCCACCAAAAGCACGCTACGGTTACGTTTCTCTTTGAGCAACTTGGCAAGTTTGCCCGAGAAAGTGGTCTTACCCGAACCCTGCAAACCCGCAATAAGCACTACGGCAGGGTGTCCCGAAAGGGTGATGTCCGTTGCCGTACCACCCATAAGAGTCGCCAACTCATCGCGCACAATTTTGGTCATCATCTGACCGGGCTTAACGGCTGTGAGCACGTTCTGACCCAGCGCCTTCTGCTTCACCTCGTCGGTGAAGGTCTTGGCAACCTTATAGTTTACATCGGCGTCAATCAGTGCGCGGCGAATCTCTTTGAGAGTCTCTGCTACGTTAATTTCGGTGATTTTGCCCTCACCTTTGAGAATCTTAAAAGACCTCTCTAATTTCTCGGATAAATTTTCAAACATTGCGTTCTTTGGCTTATTCTGGCGGCAAAGATAATAAGAAACTATTGAAATTTTCCCAAATTTGTCACAATAATATAAAATGTGTGGGCGTTATTCTCTCGCAACAATTCATCAAACAGACCTTGCCTATGTAGAAATTCGCCTCAAAAGAACGTACAAACACACTTTTAAAGATTATGAACAAACAGGCGATTACAATTATTGGCAGCCTCGTGGGGGCTGCGCTGGTGGGAGCCCTGAGTGCTTCTGCCGTACTTAACAACCAGAAAGAGATCCCTCAGGCTACCACTTCCCAAGAGGTAGTAAACTTTGAGGAGAGTTTGGACTCCTCTTCCTCGCTCAATCACTTCACATCCTACACCAAGGAGAAATATCCCGACCTCACCTACGCAGCCGAGAATGCTGTTGGGGCAGTGGTCAATGTGGAGGTGCTCACAAAAATCCAGGGACAGTCCTCCTTCGACCCCTTCCTCCAATTCTTTGGTATTCCCCAGGGCTATGGTGCTCCCTCCACCCGCGAGGCTAAGATGGGTGGTAGTGGTGTACTCATCACGGGCGACGGATACATCGTCACCAACAACCACGTGGTGGAGAACGCCACAAAAGTGAAGGTCAAACTCTACGACGGTCGTTCGTTCGATGCCAAGATTGTCGGCACCGACCCCACGACCGATGTGGCGCTCTTGAAGATTGAGGGCGAGAAGTTCCCCTTCCTGAAATTCGGGTCGAGCGACGATTTGAGGCTCGGTGAGTGGGTGCTTGCCATTGGCTCGCCCTTCGACCTGCAATCGACCATCACGGCGGGCATCGTAAGTGCCAAAGCACGCAACTTGGGCGCAATACCCTCTCAGTACAGCATCGAGTCGTTCATCCAGACCGACGCAGCCGTAAACCCCGGTAATAGTGGCGGTGCGCTGGTCAATACTGCTGGCGAGTTGGTGGGTATCAACACCCTCATACAGTCCCGCACGGGCAGTTATGTGGGCTACTCGTTTGCCGTGCCAAGCAGCATCGTAAAGAAAGTTGTTGTTGACTTGAAGGAGTATGGCGTTGTGCAACGTGCTCTGCTTGGTATTCAGTATCAGGAGATTAACGCCGACTTTGTGGAGGCGCGAGGCGAGGAATTGGGCATCAGCGAGGTTGGTGGTGCTTGGGTGGCAGAGGTTACCGCAGGCGGTGCTGCCGAGGCGGCAGGCATCCAGAAGGGCGACATCATCCTCTCCATCAACGACCGCAAGATTGACTCCTCGGCGCAACTTGGCGAGATTATAGCAAGCCACCGCCCCGGCGAGAAGATAAAAATTACGGTAAAAAGAGATGGCAAAGTGAAACCTTTTGAGGTAACACTGCGTAATAAGGCAGGAAAGACAGACCCCGTAAGTAAGGATGACCTCGCAACGCTCCTCTCACTCGGCGGAGAGTTCGCGGATGTAGCTCCCAAGGTGGCTCGCCAGCTGGGCATCAGCGGCGGCGTGAGGGTTACGGCTGTGAAGGAGGGCGGTTTCCTTGCCAAAGCGCGTGTACGTCCCGGTTTTGTGATTACTCACATCAACGAAATGGCTGTGGGCAGCGTGGCAGAGCTTGAACGATTGTTGGAGAGCGGCAAGGTCGAAAGGGTTACCAACATAGACGGTATCTATCCCTCGACAGGTCGTGGCGCAAGTTACTCGCTGGTGGAGTAGGAGAGAGCATAGATAGGGGCTGTCTTAGAGTATACAATACGGAAATAAGAATAAACAAAAAAGGTAAAAATGAGGCAGTTAAAAATCACAAAGTCAATCACCAACCGCGAGAGCGCATCGCTCGACAAGTACCTCCAAGAGATTGGTAAAGAGGAACTCATCACCGTCGAGGAGGAGGTAGAACTCGCCCAGCGAATCCGCAAAGGCGACCAAGAGGCACTCGAAAAACTCACCAAAGCAAACCTTAGGTTTGTGGTGTCGGTGGCTAAGCAGTACCAGAATCAGGGACTTTCGCTCCCCGACCTTATCAACGAGGGTAACTTGGGTCTTATCAAGGCGGCTGAGAAGTTTGACGAAACCCGTGGTTTTAAGTTCATCTCCTATGCCGTATGGTGGATTCGCCAGTCGATTTTGCAGGCTCTGGCAGAGCAGTCGCGTATTGTGCGCCTGCCCCTCAATCAGGTAGGCTCGCTCAACAAAATCAACAAGGCTTTCGGTCGTTTCGAGCAGGAGAACGAGCGCACCCCCTCGCCCGAGGAACTTGCCGATATGCTCAACCTGCCCAAAGAGAAGGTGTCGGACACCCTTCGTGTGTCGGGTCGCCACGTTTCGGTTGATGCTCCCTTTGCCGATGGCGAGGACAACAACCTCTTGGACGTGCTCGTGAATGCCGACTCGCCCAATGCCGACCGTGGTCTTATCAACGAGTCGCTGGCTACCGAGGTGGACCGCGCTCTGGACACCCTCACCGACCGCGAGAAAGATATCATCAAGTACTTCTTCGGCATCGGTTGCTCCGAGATGACCCTCGAAGAGATTGGCGAGAAGTTCGGTCTTACCCGCGAGCGTGTACGTCAGATTAAGGAGAAGGCTATTCGTCGTCTGCGTCATAGTAGTCGGAGCAAGCTATTGAAATCCTACCACGGATAAAAAATGCATATAAGCGGCGATTTAGTCGTTGCACTGCGATAAACGACCTCCTTACATAGGTGACTATGCGCGGAGGTCGTTTTCTTGTGCGCCTATAACTCGCTCGCTTCTATGCGTTTTTTTGTCTAACGTCTAACGTCTAACGTCAAGAGTCCTAAGGCTTATAGGAGTGACAGGAGTGACAGGAGAAACAGGAGTGACAGGGTTTTCCTGCTCTTCCTGTTCTTCCTGTCTTTCCTGTCATTAAAGTAATCCCTCCCCTAAGTTAGGGGAGGGTCCGCGAAGCGGGGGAGAGGTCTGTCCGTCTTGCCACGACTGCCGCAGGCAGGCAGTTGGCATCTACCTTTCCTGCTTTTCCTGTTCTTCCTGTTCTTCCTGTCTTTCCTGTTCTTCCTGTTCTTCCTGTCTTTCCTGTTCTTCCTGTTTTTCCTCTTTTGTTCAGGGATTTCTCCCGACAAAAAACTCAGAGAACGGAGGGATTTTTGTGCCAAAAGAAGGAGCGGACTTCCCCCGCGGTTGAATGTCGTGGAGGGAATTTTTTGCCAAATAAGAAGGCGGCTCCGCAGAAACAAAAAACTCAGAGAACGGAGGGATTTTTGTGCCAAAAGAAGGAGCGGACTCCGCAGTTTACTAAGCGTAAATGAGGAGTCCGCTCTCTGAATTTTGGTGCAAAAAGCACCCGTTATATGAGTTTTTATATGGTCCAGATTTCGCCCGAATTAAGCAAATCATCCATACACTTAATCTTGCTCTTCTCCTGCACCTCCTTAACCTGACGTGCCACCTCGTTGTTGTAGGTGGGCTCGTCAACGTCGCGGATGACACCCAAAGCCACGGGGAACTCGGGATACTTCATCGCTGCCAGAGCGTTGTGGATGTAGGTTGTGGGCTCCTTGGAGTCGTGAGTGAGCACATCGTCAATGGTGTAGCCGTCCTTGCCTACGGTAACGACTTTCAACTTGAAACCATCGAGAACAATACCTTTCTCTTTGTTGGCACCGAAGAGCATCTTCTCGCCATCTTTGAGGATGATGGTATTCTCGGCACGGGTTGCTTTGTCCTTTGCGAAGGCAGCGTGTGCGCCGTCGTTGAAGATAACGCAGTTCTGCAACACCTCGGTAATCGAGAAGCCGTCGTGCTGAGCAGCCCTCACGAGGCACTGACGAGTGAGGTCAACCTCCACGTCTATGGAGCGAGCAAAGAAAGTACCTTTGGCACCGATGATGAGCTCACCGGGGTTGAAGGGTTTCTCGATGGTGCCATAGGGCGAGGTCTTGGTGATTTTGCCCAACTTCGAGGTGGGGGAGTACTGACCCTTGGTAAGACCATAAATCTCGTTGTTGAAGAGCACCACGTTTAGGTCGATGTTGCGGCGGATGGCGTGTATGAAGTGGTTGCCACCGATGGCGAGCGAGTCGCCGTCACCCGTAGCTACAAAGACACTCACACCGGGATTTGCCACTTTCAGACCCGTAGCAATGGCGTTAGCCCTGCCGTGGATGGAGTGGAAACCGTAGGTCTTCATATAGTAGGGGAAGCGCGACGAACAGCCGATACCCGAAACTACCACAAACTCCGAACGGTTGCGTCCTGCAATCTCTGCCACGTCGGGCATTGCTTTCTGTACGGCATTGAGGATGAAGTGGTCGCCACAACCGGGGCACCATTTCACTTCCTGGTCGCTCTTAAAATCTGCCTGTGTATATTTCATAGCTCCTATTTCTCCAATAATTCGTTAAACTTAGCCTCCAACTCTATGGTTGTGAAAGGCAGACCCTGACATTTGTTGTACTGCTCGTATGTGAACTGCTGGAAGTTCATACGCAGGTAGTTGGCAAACTGACCCTCATTGAGCTCGCATACAACAATTTTCTTGAATTTCGAGAAGATTTCTTCCACACCTCGGGGAAGGGGATTGATGTAGTTGAAGTGGCACAGCGAGATGCTCTTGCCCTCCTCCTGCATCTTCTCGACGGTAGCCTGCAAGTGACCGCGGGTGCCGCCCCAACCTACAACCAGCAGTTCGCCCTCCTCGGCGCCGAGCACCTTCTGCTCGGGGATGTAGTCGGCAACCTTCTGAACCTTTGCGGCACGGGTCTCGACCATCTTCTGGTGGTTCTTGGGGTCGTGCGAAACGCTACCCTTCAAGGCGTCTTTCTCCAAACCGCCAATGCGGTGCTCCAAACCTACGGTGCCGGGAATAGCCCAACGGCGAGCGAGTTTCTCGTCGCGTTTGTAGGGGAGGAATACCTCTTCGCCCTCGGGGAGCGATGTGATGATGGGCGGGTTAATTGCAGGGTAGTCCTTCATAGAGGGAATCTTCCAGGGCTGCGAGCCGTTGGCGATGAAACCGTCCGAGAGGAGTACCACGGGAGTCATATGCTCCATAGCGATTTTACCTGCCTGGAATGCGTAGTGGAAGCAGTCGCTGGGCGACGAAGCGGCGATAACTACCATAGGGCACTCGCCGTTGCGACCCCAAAGTGCCTGCAAGAGGTCACTTTGCTCGGTCTTGGTGGGAAGTCCTGTCGAGGGACCACCCCTCTGTACGTCTACAACAACCAGAGGCAACTCGGCAATCACTGCCAAGCCCATAGCCTCGCTTTTGAGCGACAGACCGGGACCCGAAGTGGTCGTTACGGCAAATGCGCCACCAAAGGCAGCACCGATAGAGGTGCAGATGCCTGCAATCTCGTCCTCTGCCTGAACGGTCTTAACGCCGAGCTCTTTGTGCTTGGCGAGCTCTTCGAGGATGACCGTTGCGGGAGTGATGGGGTAGGAGCCGCAGAACAAGGGGCGACCACTCTTCTCGCTGGCAGCCATAAAGCCCCAAGCGGTAGCTACGTTACCATTGATGCTGCGATACTTACCTTTCTCCAACTTGGCGGGCTGCACCGAGTAGGTGTTGGCAAACGAGTGGGTATTTGCGCCGTAGTTGTAACCTGCGTTGAGGACCTTCACGTTAGCCTCGGCAACGGCAGGGTTCTTCTTGCCGAACTTGCCACGGATGTAGTCAATGGCGTGGTCGAGGGGTTTGTCGTAGAGGTAGAGGCAGATACCCAGCGCAAACATATTTTTGCACTTCACGATAGCCTTATTATCCAATCCCGACTCTTTCAAAGCCTCCTTGGTCATTGAGGTGATGTCGGGAGTGAGGATATTGTACTCCTTGATGCCGAGCTCTTCCAGAGGGTCGGAGGTCTTGAAACCTGCGCGAGCGATGCTCTTGTCATCGAGAGTGTCGCCATCGAGGATGATAGTAGCGTCTTTTTTGAGCCATACCACATTGGCTTTCAGTGCGGCAGGGTTCATAGCAATCAGCACGTCGCAGTAGTCACCGGGGGTGAGAATGCGGCTGCTGCCGAAGTGTACCTGGAAGCCCGATACACCCGATACGGTACCTTGCGGTGCACGAATTTCGGCGGGATAATCGGGGAAGGTGGAAATACCGTTACCGAAAAGAGCGGCTGTATCCGAAAACAGCGTTCCGGTGAGTTGCATACCGTCGCCCGAGTCGCCCGAGAAACGAATAACAACATCTTTCAACTCTTTCACATTCATAATAAATTTGTGAATTTGGTTATTGTTTAGGTTAATGATTATACATTTTTGTTACTCTTGGCACCTGCCAACTCTTACACAAGGGCATAATGCACCCACAAAGGTAATAATTTATAATGGGATGACAACCTTTTATAAAGAAAAATAGTTACCTTTGCGGTAGATTTTTTTGCAACATCATTTTCTTTAACTCAATACTTTTATGAACAACACCATCAAATTTACTACTCCCGATGAGGCAGTAAAGGTTATCAAATCGGGCGACCACGTTCACCTCTCGTCGGTGGCAAGTGCTCCCCAGTGTCTTATTCAGGCTATGTGCCGTCGTGGTGAGGCTGGCGAACTGAAAGATGTTCACATCCACCACCTCCACACCGAGGGTCCCGCACCCTACGCAGATCCCAAATTCGAGGGTATCTTCCAGCTCGACTCGTTCTTTGTGGGCGGCAACGTGCGCAAAGTGACCCAGAGCGGCTATGCAGACTATATTCCAATCTTCCTCTCGGAGACCCAGAAACTCTACCGTGCAGGCGTGTTGCCCTGTAATGTGGCAATGATTCAGGTGTCGCCCGTAGACGCCCACGGCTACGTATCGCTCGGTACTTCGGTAGACGCTACTCTGGCTGCTATCGAGTGCGCAGACTACGTTATCGCCGTAGTGAACAAGTATGTTCCCCGTGCATTTGGTGACGCTTTCATCCACATCTCCGAGATAGACTATTTCGTGCAGGACGACCAGCCCCTGATGGAGGGTCACATTGCCGAGATTACCGAGACCGACGCTGCTATCGGTCGCCACTGTGCTGCTCTGATTGAGGACGGCGCTTGCTTGCAGATGGGTATCGGCGCTATTCCCAACGCTGTGCTCTCGCAGTTGGGTAACCACAAAGACCTCGGTATCCACACCGAGATGTTCGCCGACGGCGTACTGCCCCTCGTAGAGAAAGGTGTTGTGAACGGCAAGAATAAAGTTACCGATAAGGGCAAAATCGTTTCGACCTTCCTTATGGGTTCGCAGCAGGTTTACGATTTTATCGACAACAACCCTGGTGTGCTGATGAAAGATGTGGCTTACACCAATGACCCCTTCATCATCGCCAAGAACCCCAAATTCTGCGCCATCAACTCTGCATTGCAGGTAGACCTCACCGGTCAGGTATGTGCCGACTCGCTGGGTACCAAGTTCTACTCGGGCGTAGGAGGTCAGATTGACTTCATCTATGGTTCGTCGCTCTCCGAGGGTGGTAAGGCTATCATCGCTATGCCTTCGGTTACCAACAAGGGTGTGAGCAAAATCTCCAACATCCTCACCCCCGGTGCAGGTGTTGTTACCACCCGTAACCACATCCATTGGCTCGTTACCGAGTTTGGTGCTGCCGACCTCTATGGTAAGTCGTTGCAGGAGCGTGCAAAAGCCATCATCAACATCGCTCACCCCGACCACCGCGAGGAGTTGGAGCGTGCGGCGTATGAGCGTTATGGTGCGCACTACACCTACATCAAAAATCTTTCCAAGTAAAAGCGCGTCTTATTGGTGCTTTTTGCACAAAATTTCAGAGAGCGAGCTCCTCACTTACGTTTAGTAAGCTGCGGGCTCGCTCCTTCATTTTGCACAAAAACCCCTCAATAATCCATCGCTTTTCGTTTGGAAAGAGAGTTTCTAACGAGCGACTGCTACGTTATACTGCGATAAGCGGAGTTCCTCATTTGCGCTAAGCAAACTGCTAACTCCGCTTTCTTGTATGCCTTGCATTCATCTCGTTATTTGCAGTTTTACCGCTTTGGAGACACCTCCCCCCTTGTTCACGGGTATCTTTTTTAATATCCGTGAACAAGCGGTGGGCTTATAAGGCATATAGGGCTTATGGGGCTTATGGGGCTTATGGGAGTGACAGGAGTGACAGGAGTGACAGGAGTAGCAGGAGTGACAGGAGTAGCAGGAGTGACAGGAGTAGCAGGAGTGACAGGAGTAGCAGGGCTTTAATGGGCTTCCTGTTTTTCCTGTTCTTCCTGTTCTTCCTGTTTTTCCTGTCTTTCCTGTTCTTCCTGTTTTTCCTCCTCGCCGAGCAGGGTTACCGCAGGGGGTGGACAGTAAAAAAACCTCCCCCTACTGAGTGGGGGAGGTCTTTCTTTGTCAGTTGTATGTTGTCTTAGAATTTCAGCGCGATATTCATACCCACTGTGGCGTTGCTATCCGAGCCATAACCAACAATGCCTACTGCGGGGTTGCACTCTACGTATGTGGGATATCTGCCGTTGAGTTTGAAGCCGTGTTTCTTGTTCCAGCGTGCGGCAAACAGAGGAGCTTCGACCACCGAGTAGAGGTAGCAGCCTACAAGCAATGCCGCACTCGAATAGCCCACCAAATCAACATAGTTGTGGCTGACCCTATTTGTACCCACTACGACGCCGAGAGCACCCACAATAGCACCGCTCAGCAGCAGCGTTCCTTTAAGCTCCTCGCCGTTGTAGATTTGTCCCAAGCCGGGCACGAAGAGCGAGCGTGTGAAGGCGCTCGCGGGGCTGAGGGGGAAGATGGGGTTGCCATCTTCGTCGAGCTTGTGCACTATGTAGGGGTTGTAGTGGTAGTTGTAGTTCTCGGTCACAATGGCGCCATTTACCCTCTCTTTGGTTATGCGCTCAACGCTCAGAGCATCAACGGTAAATCGCTTGCCTTTGAGCGTTACGATGGTGTACTCCACACCAGGCACCTGGTCCACTATCGTGCCCTGCAAAATTATGCCGTCCGAGGTGTAGATAACATCCACAACATCCTGAGGAACAAACTGCTGTGCTGAGGCAAGACCTGCCATCCCGAACATCAAAGTCATTAACAATAAAAACCTCTTCATAGTGTTTGATTTCGATTAGTGTTTGACAAATTTACACATTCTTTTGTATGTAGATGCACAATGGTGTCAAAACGTTGCACGCAAATGTATTTTTTTTCGAACGATGGGGCGAATCTTCTCTTTTGTGCTGGGATTTCTCCCCCAAGCGGTAAATAATCATAGAACGAGATGAATGCAAGGCAGGGTCGGAGCGACCCTTTTGTGCTGGGATTCCTTCCGACCGAAAATTTCAAATAGGTGAGCGTATTTTAGGCGCACAAGAAAATCCCCTCCGCAGTTTACACGAGGTAAATGAGGAGGGGATTTATCGCAGTGCAACGCCAAAGACGCCGCCTATTTGGAATTTTTAGCCGTTGTAGCGCTTCATATTTTCAATCAACATAAGAACCTTGTTCGAGTAACCCCACTCGTTGTCATACCACGAAACGAGTTTCACGAACTTGGGAGTGAGCTGGATACCGGCGGTAGCGTCGAAGATCGAGGTGCGTGCGTCGTCGATGAAGTCGCTCGAAACTACTGCGTCCTCGGTGTAGCCGAGAATACCTTTGAGCTCGCCCTCCGAAGCCTCTTTCACTGCTGCGCAGATCTCTGCGTAGGAAGCCTCTTTTGCGAGGGTACAAGTAAGGTCAACAACCGAAACGTCGAGGGTAGGAACGCGGAACGACATACCGGTGAGTTTGCCGTTGAGCGAGGGGATAACTTTACCTACTGCCTTAGCTGCGCCGGTCGAGCTGGGGATGATGTTGCCACCTGCTGCGCGACCACCACGCCAG
The DNA here is from genome assembly GCA_045602145.1 of Tidjanibacter sp. Lineage (GTDB taxonomy): Bacteria > Bacteroidota > Bacteroidia > Bacteroidales > Rikenellaceae > Tidjanibacter. The sequence continues at coordinate 37,540 of JAZSAY010000031.1, read as the reverse complement.
TCTTTTACCGAAGGACCGTCAACGGTTTTCTGAGTAGCGGTAGTAGCGTGAACGGTAGTCATAAGACCCTCTACCATACCGAACTTGTCGTTGATAACCTTAGCAAGGGGAGCCAAGCAGTTGGTGGTGCACGATGCGTTCGAAACGATCTGCTGACCTGCGTAGGTGTCGGTGTGTACACCGCATACGAACATAGGGGTGTCGTCTTTCGAGGGAGCCGACATAACTACATATTTAGCACCTGCCTCGATGTGAGCCTGTGCTTTCTCTTTGGTAAGGAAAAGACCGGTCGACTCAACAACGTACTCAGCCTCTACCTCGTTCCATTTGAGGTCTGCGGGGTTGCGCTCTGCGGTTACGCGGATGGGGTTGCCGTTTACTACGAGTTTGCCGTCTACAACCTCTACGGTGCCGTTGAACTTGCCGTGTACGCTATCGTATTTGAGCATATAAGCCATATACTCAACGTCGATAAGGTCGTTGATACCAACTACCTGAAATTTGTCTGCCTGGTTGCAAGCAGCGCGGAATACCAAACGACCGATACGACCGAAGCCGTTGATACCAATCTTAATCTGTGCCATAATTCTTTTTTAATTAAAGTGTTGTTATATTGTTGTTAATCATTTCACACCACAAAAGTATAAACTTCCTCTCATTTACCAAAAGAATTATTAAATTTTTTTAGTAAATCGCCCAAAAGTAACGTAAACTTAACGTGAGAGAATTGAGAATTGAGAATTGAGAGTTGAGAGTTGAGAATTGAGAGTTATGGTGCGCTTTTGGCGCACCACAATTATACCTTTTTCAATTTTCCTTGAAGTCCACATACTCGCCCACGTCATCGCTGACGCGCTTTTTGGTCTTGACAGTGGTTTTTACCCTCACCTTGCCCTCCTCGGGATTGCGGGGGCGCGAGGTGTTCTGGTAGCCGCCGAAGTTCCAGGTGTAGCCCCTGAACTCCTCGCCACGCTCGGATGCTTCGCGTTGTGCGCGGCGCACCCTATGGCGGAAGATGAGCGAGCCAATAAGAGCCACCATAATCAGGAAACCCACAATGCCAAAAATAAAACTAAAAATATCGCCGAGCGAGATGGCTCCCGTCAGCAACAAAAAGAGTACGATAATCCATACCCAAGTCCAAGTTTCGCTTCTCATATTTATTTAGTTTTTTGTCTAACGTCTAACGTCTAACGTCAATAGTCCTAAGGCTAATGAGAGAAATGGGAGATATGGGAGAAATGGGATTGTTTTACTCTCAATTCTCAATTCTCAATTGACCAGCCTTCGGCTGCTCTAAAATGCTCCCGCTCGGCAGAGGCTGCAAGCAGCCTCTGCCCTCGCTTACTCGCATTTGCCTCAATTTTCAATTTTCAATTTTCAATTCTCAATTGACCAGCCTTCGGCTGTTCTAAAATGCTCCTGCTCGGCATAGTCTGCAAGCAGCCTCTGCCCTCGCTTACTCGCATTTGCCTCAATTTTCAATTTTCAATTTTCAATTTTCAATTACTTATTCACTCTGTACGCTCGCTTTACACCGTCGAGCCTTTGGATGGCGTAGGTGACCATATCGGCAACGCTCGACGAGGGCACTTCCACGTTTATGCTACCGCCCAAGAGGTTGTCCCTCATTGGCGAGAGGGCTATGGAGCGTATGCTGATACCCAAGGCACCCACAGCCTCGGTTATCAGGTTGAGTATGCCGCCACGGTCGTCTGCCACAACCCTTATGGAGGCTATGAAGCGCCCTTTGCTCTGCTCGCCCTTCCAGCGTGCGGCAATGATGCGGTAGGGGTACTGTTCGTGGAGTCGGCGAGCATTGGGGCAGTCGGTGCGGTGTATTGTCACACCCTTCGAGATGGTCGTAAAGCCAAATACCTCATCGCCAAAGATGGGGTTGCAGCAACGTGCCGTATGCCACTCCAAGCCGTGTACCTCATCGCCCAGCACCAACTCCTCGGAGGTTTCCGAAGGTGTGAGCTTGGGGGTTGCGATAGGTTTCTGAGGGGTGGGGGGCTGTGGATTTTCATCGCCCTCGATGTGGCGAAGTAGCACTTCTTTTACGTCGCCCATATCGACCTTCTCGTCAACTATGCGCCCATAGAACACCATACCTGTGCGCACCTTGTAGTGTTTGCACAGCACCGCCACAGCATCATCTATGGAGATGGTAAGTTTCCAATTTTTTAGTTTGCGCTCCAACTCCTCACGTCCCAAACGGGCGAGTTTACTCTCCTCCTCTCGGAGGTAAGCCTTAATGCGGCTGCGGGCTTTGCTCGTAACGACCACACTGAGCCAATCCGACTTGGGCTTTTGGTTCTTGGAGGTGAGGATTGTCACGATGTCGCCATTTTTCAGAGGCTCCTTGATAGATACATTCCTATCGCCAATTTTTGCGCCCACACACCCTGCACCCACCGAGGTGTGGATGTCGAAAGCGAAATCCAAGACGGTTGCGCCCTCGGGGAGTTTGCGGATGTCGCCTTTGGGAGTAAAGACAAAGACCTCGCGATTGGTTGCATAGGCGTCCAAGCGGTTGCAGAGTCCCGACTTGTCGTCACTCTCCTCCATAATCTCACGCAATCGGGCGAGCCACTCCTCGTGCGATATGGAGCCTCCGCCCACGCCTTTATATCGCCAATGGGCAGCAATACCCCTCTCGGCAACCTCATCCATACGCTCGGTGCGAATCTGTATCTCCACCCACTCGCCAAACGCCGACACAGTGGTGTGGAGCGACTCGTAGCCGTTGCTCTTGGGGATGGATATCCAATCCCTCATACGCTCGGGATTGGGGGTGTAGAAGTCGGTGACTATCGAAAAGACGTTCCAACAGAGCATCTTTTCTTGCTCTCTCTCGCACTCTATAATAATACGTATTGCGAAGATGTCGAAGACCTCCTCGAAGGCTACCTTCTGCTTCTGCATCTTGCGCCAAATGGAGTAGACACTCTTGGTGCGACTTTTCAGATGGTAGCGTATGCCGTTCTCCTTCATCTTTTTCTCGATGGGAGCCAGCGTGTCGGCAATCAGAGCCTCCCTACGCTCGGCACTCTCGGCAAGTTTCTGCTTTATCTCGGCATACGCCTTAGGCTCGATGTGAGCAAAGGATATCTCTTCGAGTTCGCTCTTGATGTTGTAGAGTCCGAGTTTGTGGGCAATCTGCGCATAGAGGTTCATACTCTCCCACGACTTGCGCATCTGCTTGTCGGCGGGGAAGATGTCGATGTTGCGCATAACCTCCAAGCGGTCTGCCAATTTGAGCAGTATAACCCTCGGGTCGGCAGAGTAGGAGATTATAAGGTCGCGGAAGTCGTCTATTTGGTCCTTGTCGGTCTTGGTGCGTATGCTCGATATGTCGTTCATACCGAGTATGATACCCACGGGAGCCTCGCCAAAGAGAATGTTGACCTCCGAGAGCGACACCAACCCCATTCGGGCGGCATCGTGCAGCAGAGCAGCAACAACCGAGTTCCTGCCCAGACCTATCTCGCAAGCCACAATGCGGGCAGTGGCTATGGAGTGCTCGACCAGCGGTGCGCCATTGTAGCGCACCTTACCTGCAAGTGCCTCCGTAGCCATACCGAGCGCGCGCTCAATAAGACCTACGCTGTGCTCGCTAAACTGCGAAGCACAAACTTCCAAAAAATCGCAACAACTATTCAATTTTCAATTTTCAATTTTCAATTCTCAATTCTCAATTGACCAGCCTTCGGCTGCTCTAAAATGCTCCCGCTCGGCATAGTCTGCAAGCAGCCTCTGCCCTCGCTTACTCGCATTTGCCTCAATTCTCAATTCTCAATTCTCAATTACCAAATGATAACTCTCTCTTCGGGCGAGCGGTACATTGCACCCTCGGTGATGCCGAAAGCCTCGTACCAATCGTCGATGTTGGGCAGGGTGCCGTTTACTCTCCACTTGCCGAGCGAGTGGGGGTCGGTCTTGGTGAGGCGGATAATCTCCTGCTCGCGGATGTTCTGCGCCCACAGAGTGGCATAGGCGATGTAGAAACGCTGTTCGGCGGTAAAGCCATCAATAGGCTCGGGATTCTGCTCGCCCCACGAATCCCTGAGTGCGGTCATCGCAACCCTCAGACCTCCCTGGTCGGCAATGTTCTCGCCCAGAGTGAACTGACCATTGGCGTGCAAGCCCTCTTTGTTTACCTCAATGGCATCGAACTGAGCCACCAGAACCTGCGCCCTCTTATCGAACGCCTCGGCATCCTCCTTTGTCCACCAATTGTTCAGGTTGCCATCTTTGTCGTATTGACGTCCCTGGTCATCGAAACCGTGTGTCATCTCGTGACCAATAACCACGCCAATAGCGCCATAGTTCACAGCATCGTCAGCCTCGGGATTAAAGAAAGGAGGTTGGAGGATTGCTGCGGGGAAGCAAATCTCGTTGGTGGTGGGGTTGTAGTATGCGTTCACTGTCTGAGGACTCATAAGCCACTCGGTCTTGTCGACGGGCTGACCGAGGTCGGCGAGGTTGTCGGCAGTGTGCCAAGCACTCAGCTCACGGATGTTGGCAAGATAGCTCTTTGCGGGGTCAATGGTGAGTGTTTCGTAGCCCTCCCAAGTGTCGGGATAGCCGATTTTTACGGTAAAGGAGGCGAGTTTCTCGTGTGCCTTCACTTTTGTTTCGTCGCTCATCCAATCCAGAGCGTCGATGTGCTTGCCAAGAGCTGTTTGGAGGTTGCCAACCATCGAGAGCATACGCTCCTTATACTCTGCGGGGAAGAATTTTTCCACATATTTCTTGCCCACAGCCTCCGAGAGGTTGCCGTCGGCTACCGACAGGGCGCGTTTCCAGCGGGGACGCTGCTGCTCGCTGCCCGAGAGGATGCGACCATAGAAGTCGAAGTTGGCTGCCGTGAAATCGTCCGAAAGGTAGCTTGCAGCGCTACGCACCTCGTGGAAGAGCACATAGTCTTTAATCGTTCTCAAATCCTCTTTGCCGATTATTTGGTTGGCTCTTTTGAGTGCAGGAAGCTGGCTTACCACCAACTCCTCGGGCATCTGGAAGCCCATAGCCTCGGCGTAGGCATCCCAGTCGATATTGCGGAAAGTGCGACGCAGACTCTTGGCGGCGAACTTGTTGTAGTTCTTCTGGGGGTTGCGACGCTCCACATTCGTAAAGTGAGCCTCAGCGAGCGCGTTCTCAATCTCCATTACGGATGCTGCTATGCGCTCACACTCCTCTGCCGAGTAACCTGCCAGAGCCATCACTCTCTTGATGTAGGTGGCATAAGCCTCTCGAATGGGGGCACTGCTATCGTCAAAGTAGTAGTCTCGGTTGCCAATACCGAGTCCCGACTGACCGATGTAGAGCACATTTGTGGAGGTGTTCTTCTCGTCGGCACCTACGCCCGAGGCGAAGAATACGTTGGCACTTGTGCGGTGCATATAACCTATCTGTGCGCTCAGTTCGCCACGCTCGGTGATGGCTTCAATCCTTGCCAAAGCCTCCTTCAAGGGCTCTGCACCCTCGGCATTGAGCCTTGTGCTGTCCAAACCAAGGCGATACAGGTCGCCGAGCTTCTGCTCAACGCTTCCAACCTCGGCTTTGCTCTTGCCAATCTCGTCGAAGAGCTCCTTGACTCTCAGCTCGTTGCTCTGACGCAGCAGGTCGAAGGCGCCAAAGCGCGAATACTCGGCAGTCAGGGGGTTGTTGCGCTGCCAGCCCGCCGTGAAATGCTCGTAGAAGTCGTCGTTGAGGGCATAGCTCTCGTCGAAGTTTTCGGGGTTGAGTGCGGGGGTCTTTTTCTCGCCGCAGCAGCCCGAAAGCGCCGCAGCCGTAAAGAGGATAATCATTGTTCGTTTCATATTTCTATAATTATTAACGTATTTTTTCGGCAAAAAAGTCTTTATACATTGCAAAGATAAACTTTTTTTGTATATTTGTATTAAGTGCAATGTTTCTAACCCAAAATTAATTGATGAGCTATGAAACGTATTTTTACTTTTTTGATGATTGCGACGCTGACACTCGGAGTGAGCCAGCCGCTTATGGCACAAGAACGTGGCGAATGGAGCGTTAAAGGAGGAATTGGTTGGTACTCCATACCTGATTTTATAGGAGCACTGATGGTAGGTCTCGGCTCCATTGACACTACCGAAGGAACTTCATCCGATTCGTTTGTTCCTCTCCTAAGTCCCAATGTGGAGGTGCATTATGGTATAAACGATTGGCTCTCGCTGGGTGGCTCGCTGACAGTGGGTTACGCAAGTGCTAAATCGACCTTCGACGATACGGGTGTGCTCAACAAAAGTATTAGGGCTATCTATCCCACACTCTGTTTTAGTGCGCAGACTCGCTACTTCTCATCGGGCAAATTCTCTATGTATGGCTCGTGGGGAGTGGGTGCGATGGTGCTTGTCGGCAACCAAATAACAGAGGGCTCCACCAATAACCAATTTGGCATTGCCCCTATGGGTAACGCCTATCCTTTGTGCTTCTCCTACGGAGGTGATTTGGGCGGCTTCTTGGAGGCTGGCTGGGGCGCAAAAGGGCTTGTGAATATCGGCATCTACCGCAATTTCTAAGTATTTATGACTAAGCATTTTACATATTACCCCAAGGGTGTCTGCTCACGTCAGTTCGACATCACACTCAGCGACGACGGAGTGGTCGAAAGTGTCCGCATAACGGGCGGTTGTGCTGGCAATACGCAGGGCGTTGCGGCACTCGCCAAAGGTCGTTCCGCAAGGGAGGTAATAGCCCTCCTCAGGGGCATCGACTGCAAGGGCAAAGGGACCTCTTGCCCCGACCAATTGGCAAGGGCATTGGAAGGAATAATTGAGAATTGAGAATTGAGGCAAATGCGAGTAAGCGAGGGCAGAGGCTGCTTGCAGACTATGCCGAGCGGGAGCATTTTAGAGCACGCGAAGCGTGGTCAATTGAGGCAAATGCGAGTAAGCGAGGGCAGAGGCTGCTTGCAGACTATGCCGAGCGGGAGCATTTTAGAGCACGCAAGCGTGGTCAATTGAGGCAAATGCGAGTAAGCGAGGGCAGAGTCTGCTTGCAGACTATGCCGAGCGGGAGCATTTTAGAGCACGCGAAGCGTGGTCAATTGAGAATTGCAAGGGGGTCTTGTAATGCCTGTTCTTCCTGTTCTTCCTGTCCTTCCTGTAACCCATACAACCACAGACGTAATTTGCCGTGAGTTTTTCGGAAAACTCACGGTAAATTATATAATTTTCAATTCTCAATTTTCAATTCTCAATTATAATAGGTATCTTTGTCCGCTTATTGCGATTATTAATTAAACACAAGACAAAAATATGTTCAAAAAACTCGTTATCAGTCTTTTTGTGGCAGTGGCACTCTCGTCGTGCGGCAGCCATCAAGACCTTGCCTATTTCCAAGAGATTGTTGAGAGTGGTGCTCTCGACAGCAACTCGGGACAGCTCAACACTATCCAACCCGGCGACGTGCTGACTATCTCTGTGTCGTCGTCGACCCCCGAGTTGGCAATTCCCTACAACCTCTTCTCGGCTCGCTCGCAGATTGCCAGCAGTGTGTCGGCAGCCAACTCCTCCAATAGGGTTATCTCGAATGTCACCTACGAGGGCTATACGGTCGATGGTGAGGGCAATATCCAATTCCCCGTTTTGGGTAAAATCAATGTTGCAGGCTTGACCCGTGCGGAGATTGCCGATAAAATTACCAAAATGCTCGAAGGCGTTATGCCCAACCCCGTAGTTACCGTAACGCTCATCAACTTCTATGTTACCGTTATTGGCGAGGTGGAACGCCCCGGAACCTACAACTTCCCCGGCGATAGGCTTACACTCTTGGAGGCTCTTGGTTTTGCAGGCGATCTGAGCGTCTATGGCAACCGCGAGAAAGTGATGGTAATCCGCGAGGAGAAAGGCGGCAGGCACGTAGAGATTCTCAACCTCAAATCGAAAGATATCTTCAAGTCGCCCTATTTCTACCTCAAACAGAACGACGTGGTGTATGTCGAGGCAGTGGGCGCAAAGGCTAAGTCGGTTTCGACCTTCACAACCTACTTCCCCATCATCACTTCGCTCGCATCGCTCGGCACGGCAATCACTTCTATGATTTACTACATTGCTGTGGCTTCAAGATATTAAAAGTTTGATTTGTAGACTATGGAAAACAACAATTATAATCAGCAGAACAACAACCTCGCACAGCAGAATGGCGAGAATAACGAGGGAATGGAAATCTCTCTGAGGAGTATCTGGAAGTTCTTTACGGGCAACTGGTTTTGGTTCCTCGTATCGGTGGTGATATGCCTTGGCGCCGGAATGCTCTATTGCAAGGTGTCGCCCAAAATCTACTCCTCTTCGGCACTCATCTACATTGATGAGAATGCATCAAGGAGTGTGAAGTCCGACGTAACCTCTATGACCAACATCCGTATGATGCGCCAAACGTCGGTGGTGGACAACGAGGCGGCAATCCTCCGCTCGCTCTCGCTTATGGAGAAGGTGGTGGACAATCTCGACCTGAACGTTGTCTATAAGAAACAAGCCAAATTGCGCAAGGTGGAAGTTTACTACCCAGCAGTGCCTGCCCACGTTGTTGTGGACTCGCTTATGAGGGGCTTTGTGATGGATCTGAACCTCACATCGGAGAATGCAAGCGGTGTTATTAAGTACGCCTTGCCCGGTGGCGAGAAGAGAGAACTCAAATTCGTTTCGGAGTACGACAAACCTATCTATGGCGAAATGGGTATTATCCGTATCGTCAAGAACGAGCGCTTCGAGGATGTCTATGCCGAGGCAATCGACAAGAACGATAAGTTCTGGGTGAGTGTTGCTTCCATCAGGGGCTATGCTCGTTCGCTCTCTTCGAGCCTTACTGTGGCACCTTCGAGCAAGACCACGAGTCTTATCTCGGTGGGTATGAAGAGTGCTGTTCCTCAGAAGTCGGCAGACATTGTCAACGAACTCATCAGCGTCTATAACGAGGATGCCAAAGAGGGCGAGAGGGCTGTTGCACGCGCTACGATGCAGTTCGTAGACGAGCGCTTGGCTATCGTTGGTGGCGACCTGGATATGGTGGATAGCGACGTGGCAAACTACCGCAAGAACGCCAAGAGTATCAACCCCGAGTCGGAGGCAAGCCTCTATGTACAGACCGCCTCGCGCTTGGAGAACGACGCTGTGGAGATCGAGACCCAGATCAGCATCCTTGGCGATGTGCTTGCATCGGTGAAGGCTGTGAATGGTCAGGTGGAGTTGGTACCCAACTTGGGCGTTTCGGACACTTCGCTCAATACGATGATTGGCGAGTACAACGATGTTGTGCTGCAATATAAGATGATGGGCGGCGACGCCAACCTCAGCAACCCTTCGGTTAGTGCTACCCGAGATAGGGCACTCTCGCTTCAAAGTCTGCTCCCTGCATCAATCAAGAACTTGCAGAGCTCTTTGGAGGTTAGGTTGCGCTCGGTGAACAAACAGATTGCCGAGAATGAGGATAAGGTGAGCAACCTTCCCGCTGTGGAGAAGGGTGCGCAGTCCATCTTGCGTAACCAGCAGATTAAGGTCAAGATCTATGAGTACCTGCTCAATAAACGCGAGGAGACCAGCCTTAAATTGGCTACTACGGCTCCCGTGTCGCGTGTTATCGACCCCGCACTCCCCGCAACGAACCCCATCTCGCCCCGTACAATGATGATTATGCTCTTGGCGCTGATTATGGGCTTTGCAATTCCCGTTGTGGTTATCTTCATTGCTGAGGCTCTGAGGACCAAGATCTACTCTATCGAAGAGGTCGAGTCGGCAGTGGGCGTGGATGTACCTATCGTGGGTGCTATCCCCTCGAAGGATGCCCGCCACACCAGCGATATTATGGTAACGCCCAATAGCCGCGACTCGATTGCCGAGGCGTTCCGTATGGTGCGTACCAATATCGACTTTATGATGCCTAAGGGCGGAAAGGTTATTATGACCACTTCGACTATTCCTTCCGAGGGTAAGACTACCGTGTCGCTCAATATCGCTCTCTCGTTTGTGATTACGGGCAAGAAGGTTATCATTGTCGATATGGATATGCGTAAGGGCTCTATGGAGCAGCGAGTGGGTGTTAAGCACCAGAGCAAGGGCATTGTGTCCTACCTTATGGGTAATGAGAGCGACCTCGACAACCTTATCGTTAAGGATTGTGTGCACGGTGTGGACGCCCTCTTTGTGGGTACTATTCCTCCCAACCCTGCCGAACTTCTGATGCGCCCCGAGATTGACGCAATGTTCGAGGAGTTGAAGAAGAAGTACGACTATATCATTGTCGATACGGCTCCTGTGGCTCTTGTAACCGATACTCAGATTATCAACCGCTTGGCAGATATTACCCTCTACTGTATGCGTATGGGTCACACCGAGAAGGTGAGCCTCGATACGGTGAAGGCTCTCTCGACCCGCAAGTCACTCCGCAACCTCGGCGTTATCATCTCGCAGGTGGGTGCAGGCAAACTCTACTATGGTGGCGAGAAGAGGGGTACCAACTACGGCTATGGCTACGGCTATGGCTACGGTTATGGCTACGGTTACGGCTACGGAAACGACGAGAAGAGGAAGAATTCTGTGTTCAAAAGGGTGTTGAAGTTACTCAAAATGCATAAAAAGTAGAAAAAGTTTATCATAAATGGGACTTTTTTCAAAACTTTTTATATCTTTGCGTAAAGGGTTAGAATTAAGACCATTATAAACTCAAATAAAATTTACAATTATGCAACAGTTAGTAGAAAAAATCAACGCTCAGGTTGAGTTGTTCCAGGCAAACGCTAAACTTCAAGTAGAGAAAGGCAACAAAGCTGCCGGCACCCGTGCTCGCAAAGCTGCTTTGGAGCTCTCGAAACTTATGAAAGAGTTCCGTAAAGCTTCGGTTGAGGCTGCTAAATAAGCAAACGGATAGCAACCAAAAAGGGAGTGAGACCACATCGGGTTCCACTCCCTTTTTTTGTGTCCTTAGGAGAAACTTGTGGATTGCTCAACGGCGCCAACTGCTCCATAGGAGTGGTAGGGTGTTGTCGAGCGAATAACGCCCTCCGCCGCTAATGATAAGTGTGATGTATATACCCGCATATACCACTTTGAGCTCGCCCTGGTCGAAGGTCTGCGAGGGAAAGAAAAAGAAGGCTGCTGCGAGCATCACCACCGCCATAACACCCGATACAACCCTCGTCAGGAGCCCGACGGTAATCATCGCCCCTGCCACCGCCTCCAATACACCTATTAGACTCACGACCTCTGCTGCGGTTAGCCCCCAGATGGCTGGATATTCGCCCTCCAATAGAGGATAGTCCTGCGACTTTGTTATCGCCTGCGTGAAGAGGAGTGCACCGATGAAAAGACGCAAAAAGAGGGTCGCCTTGTCGGCTGTGGCGAGCGAGGTGAGAGGTTGCTGCTGACGATATGCAGAGGTGTCGCTTTGCCTGGTTGTGTGTGCATTTTTGTTCATAGTCGGTTTTTAGCCGAGAAAGATGCAAACCCCGTGCCCAAGGGGGAGAAGTTGAGAATTGAAAATTATCCCATATCTCCCATTGCTCTCATTACTCTCATATCTCCCATTACTCCCATAAGCCTTAGGACCATTGACGTTAGACCAAAAACAAAGCACAAGAAAACCACCTTCGCAGTTTACTAAACGTAAATGAGAAGGTGGTTTATCGCAGTGTAACGCCGCAGACGCTCGTTATTTGTTCTTTAAGAGGTCGCGGATCTCGGTGAGGAGTATCTCCTCTTTGGTAGGCTCGGGTTCGGGTGCAGGAGCGGGTGCGGGAGCTGCGGCAGCCTCCTCAGCCTCTTTCTTCTTTGTGAGTTCCGAAAGGCGATTGATGCCTTTGATGAGCAAGAAGACACACATTGCCACAATGAGGAAGTCGAATACCTGCTGCAAGAATGCGCCATATTTCCACATTACGGGCTCTGCCTCGGTTCCGAGGTTTACAGCCAGGTCGGTAAAGTTCACTTTGCCGATGAGCATACCCAGAGGGGGCATAATAACGTCATTAACAAGCGAGGTAACGATCTTACCAAATGCGCCACCGATGATAACACCGATTGCCATATCTACGACATTACCTTTGAGCGCAAATTTCTTGAATTCGGACAAAAACGACATAGTTCTGTGAGTTTAGTGAGTTAGTGAAAAATTTGTTTGTTAGTGCAAATATACGAATATATTTTGCAAATTCTCAATAAATGGTGTAACTTTACAAAGCACTTTGGGGGATAATGCCATCCGAAGGCGATAAGTGCAACCTAAAACTTTTTTGAGCAATGTTGAAGATTTCGGCAAAGAGCCACACGCTCCCTATCTCGCCCATACGCAGGCTTGTGCCGCTGGCAGAGGCTGCCGCCGCAAGGGGTACTCACATCTACAAACTCAACATCGGACAACCCGACATCCTCTCTCCCGAGGAGGCTGTTAGGGCGGTGCAGGGTATCAGCGACCAAATCTACCCTTACTCCCACTCGGCGGGCTTGCTGCCCTATCGAGAGAAACTTGTGGAGTACTACGCCAAGAACGGCATAGAGCTCTCGATAGACGATATTATTGTGACGCTCGGAGGTACGGAGGCAGCACAGATGGCTATGCTCATTTGCGCCAACCCTGGCGAGGAGATTTTGGTGCCCGAGCCATTCTATGCCAACTACAACACCTTTGCTGCAAGCTACGACACCATCCTTGTCCCCGTGCCGAGCAGCATAGACAACGACTTTGCGCTTCCCTCGCGCGAGGAGTTCCTCAAACGCATCACTCCGCGCACGCGCGCTATATTAATATGTAACCCCAATAACCCCACAGGTCACCTCTACACTCGCGAGGAGATGGAGATGCTTGCCGATATGGCAGCGCACTACAACCTCTATCTGATAAGTGACGAGGTCTATCGTGAGTTCTGCTACGATGGCACCAAGCAGGTGTCGGCACTCTCGCTGAAAGGCATTGATGAGAATGTGGTGGTTATTGACTCCGTGTCGAAACGATATAGTATGTGTGGTGTGAGGCTCGGCAACATCGTCAGCCGCAACAAGGAGGTTATGGCTGCTGCGCTGAAACTCGCTCAGGCACGACTCTCGCCACCCTATCTGGCACAGATTGCCGCCTCGGCAGCGATGGATGCGCCGCAGAAGTACTACGACGACGTGGTGGCAGAGTACACCGCAAGGCGCGACTGCTTGGTAGAGGAACTCAATAAGATTCCCGGTGTCTACTCGCCCAAACCTCAGGGAGCGTTCTATACTATGGCTCGCTTCCCTGTGGACGACTGCCATAAGTTCGCCTGCTGGCTGCTGACGGACTTCTCGTATAAGGGTGCCACGGTGCAACTCGCCCCTGCGAGTGGATTCTACGCCACCAAGGGTAAGGGCACACAGGAGGCTCGCATCGCCTATGTTCTGCGCAAGGAGGACTTGGTGGCAGCGTGCGAGATTCTGCGCGAGGCACTGAAAGTCTACCCCGGAAGATTGTAATCTATTGAGGTCTATCTCCGCAAAACTCACGCAAAACATAACGGGCTCGCATCTTTGCGAGCCCGTTTGTTGTATTATTGACCTGCTGTTAGGTGGCTGAGCAACTCTTCGCACCCCTCTTCGAGCATATCGAGTACCAACTCGAAACCCTCGGCACCCTCGTAGTAGGGGTCGGGCACGTAGTCGTATCCGAAGTGGCGGGGTATGTAGTCAGCCATACGCTCCAACTTTTGTAGTGCATCGATTGTTGGTGCAAGGCGCGAGAGGCTCTCGTAGACCGAGTCGTCCATAGCCAGCAGTAGGTCGAAACGCTCGAAATCCTCGGGGCGTACTTTGCGACTGCGGTGCGTGAAGTTGTAGCCTCGCTTTTTGCCTGCCGCCCTCATTCGCGGGTCTGGGAGGTCGCCTGCGTGACCGCCGTAGGTGCCTGCCGAGTCGATCTCGAACTCGGCTCCGAGCCCTGCTTCGAGCACCTTTTGGCGCATTATCTCGTCTGCCGCCGAGGAGCGACAGATATTACCCAAACACACGAAGAGAATTTTATTCATTTCTTGCTTTTTTATTTGTCACACGTTGCGCCCCCTCGGACACTCTCCGACTTAGAGAGAGTGGCGATACGAGGTATCGCATAAAAGTTTTTGGGCGACTTTTTACAAAAAGTCGTAAAAATTAAAGGTCGCTGTTCCACTCGCCATCGGCATTGGGGTAGATGAAGGGGCGTGTTTCGCCACCCAAAGCCTTCATAGCCAGGTAGCTCTCGTATAGGCAGATGCCGTTTTGGGCATTGTTGGCAATGGAGAACATTATGACAGATGGATGAATCTTTGTGGCGTGATAGACCGCCATAGCCCTCCACAGATACGCATCCTTCCACGCGGGGTTGTTGCTGGGCGAGGTGGCGTAGTCGCTATCGGGCGAGGTGACGTCTGCCGAACAGCACACCATCATACCCTCTCGGTCGCAGAGGGTATAGAACTCGTCGAGCTGGGGTCGGGCGGTAAATACGAGGTTGTAACCCTCCTTTTTGAGCTTGCGGAGAGCCTCGGTGGTCTCCTCGGTGGTGGTGTAGGCGAGGGGAGCGCCCTTAATTGCCACCTCCTTGCCATTGAGCAACACCTTGCCCTCCTCGGTGCTGACGGTGCGGAAACCTATCTCGGCATTGTTGAACTCCTTTATGCGGTTTTCGTGGCGAGTGTAGACCACCAGACGGTAGAGGTTGGGTTTCTCTGGACTCCAAGGCTCCACAGCGGGTATGAGGGCGAAGAAGTTGACCGTATCGCGTGAGAGCATACGGGTTGTGAGCAACTTGTTGGCACTGCTTACCATCTTACCTTCGGGCGAGTAGAGCTCGTAGTAGATGGTGTACTCCTTGCTGTTGAGCAGGAAAGACTGCATAACAATGCCCAGGTTCAGCACGCCGTCGCCCTGCTTGTTGAAGGTCGTGCGAGCCACATAGTCTGCCACAGCAACCCTCGGAGGGGTGAGGAGTGTGGCACGAGCAAAGGTGAGTGAGCCATCGTGTGCGGGCTCTATGGCGCGTGCCGCGTAGTCGCGATGAACGGTTATGGAGATGGTGTTATTGTTCTCCACGAGGTGCTTCGTAAGGTCGAATTCCAAGCGACCGATGCCCGAGGCGGAGTATCCTCTCTCCTCGCCATTGGTGGCAACGCTGACGGCTCCCGTAGCACCCTCAATGCGCAGTACGATCTGCTTGTCGTCGTAGCGATAGTTGCGTTTGAAACGTGTGGTGTACCTCACGCCCTCGGCAAGTGAGTCCACTTGCCACGAACTCAGAGGTATTGCAAGGTCGCTCTTGCCACCCAGCTCCATCTGCTCGCGCGAGGGGTAGCATACAAAAGCACTGCGAGGAGTGAGCCTTGCGTGGGCGGTGTTTTGGGGCGCTTTAAGTGCGTCAACGGCAGGCGTGTAGCCCTCAACCTGAGCCACTAACGGGAGTGTCGAAAGAGCCACGAGAGCCCAAAAGAGTGTTGCTATGCGTTTCATACGAAATAATTTTGCTATATTTGACCCTATAAAAGTACACTTTTTTTGGAAGATAACGAAAAATACAACAATTTAATCTTCGCGCCCCACCTTTCGCGCTGCCGCAAGGGTGCCGACGGGGGCGTTGAGGTGTGGGCTCCGCAGCGAGGTCTGTGGCTCTGCCTGACGCCCGAGGAGGAGGTGCGCCGTAGGGTGGTGCGCCACCTTACCGAGAGGCTCAAAGTACCCGCAACGCATATTGTGGAGGAGTACCCCGTTATGCTTAATGGTCAGCCCCAACGGGCAGATATAGTGGTGGTGGATAGGCAGATGAAGCCGTGGCTTGTGGTGGAGTGTAAGGCTCCCGAAGTGGCTCTCTCGCAGAGTGTTGTCGACCAAGTGGTGCGCTACAACAGCGTCATCGGTGCCCGCCAAGTGGTGGTCACAAACGGCAAGCGGGTGAAGGCATTTGCGCTCACCCCCAAGGGTACTTACGTAGAGTGTGACTTCCCTATTGAAGCCTAGATAATAGGGTTATTGAAGGGAGGTACGACATTACATTGTCGTTGAGGTTGTCGATAGCCTCCGAAATCTCCTTCAACTTTTCGTTCAGTCGGTCTATCTCGGTCATTGGAGCCATCTCGCCATAACCCTCAAAGGGGCGCACAAAGAGATAGTTCTCGCCACCATCGCCCCAAAGCACGTTGTCGATATAATATATATCGGTGTAGTCATCGGGTGTGTCGAGCGAGGCTTTCACAAGCGTGCCTGCCGCGGGTGTTCCCGAGAGTGTTACTGTGGCACCTATGCGCCAGCCTTCGGTGTAGTGTATAAGGGTAAATTGCATACGAATTGAGAGTCGGTTGCGCTCTATGGGCGATTTCTGCGTTACGCTCGTGCTCGAAATGCTCATTTGCGCCCAGCAAACTCCGCTTTCTCGCACTTCGCAAGCCTTTTCCTCGCCTCATATATCGCACCCGCTATTCTTTGGTAAGTTTGTTATCCTATTACCTCTGCAACCCCTCCCCTAAGTTAGGCGAGGTGCCCGTCAGGGCGGAGAGGTCTGTTAATTTTGAATTTTGCATTAGAAACAATTAGCCCCCTCGGAGTGAGGGGGCTAATTGTTTTTTTAGTGGCAGTGACCGCCCTCGCAACCATCGTCGCAGTTGCCATCGCAGCCGCAACCCTCCTCGCCGCAGCCGCACGAGTGGGGATAGTCGTCGTCGGTAGCCTCGTGGACATCTACAACCTCGCCCTCGAAGTTGAGAGTCTTGTCTGCCATAGGATGGTTGAAGTCCATCTTCACAGCCTCGTCGGTAACCTCCACAACAACGCCAATGACGGGCTGACCCATCTGAGTCATCATAGGAATACGGTTGCCAATGGTGAGCAGTCCCTCCTCGATGGTGCCGTTAATCTCGAAAGCGGCTTTGGGTACGTCGATAACCATCTGGGGGTTCTTAACGCCGTAGCCCTCCTCGGGAGAGAGTGTGAAGGAGTACTTGTCGCCAGCCTCCAAGCCCAAGAGGTACTCCTCGAACTTAGGCAACAACATACCGATACCGTACACAAATTTGAGGGGAGCCTCTTTGGTTGCCTGATCTGCAACCTCGCCATCTACTGTCAGCGTGTAGCTAATTGCTACCGCCATCTCATTTCCAATCTTCATAGTTATTCTTTTTTAAGTTTGTACTTCTTGTTTTGTCGGCTGCGATCTGTGGGTAATTTCTTCGTTACGCTCGCGCTCGAAATGCTCATTTGCGCCCAGCAAACTCCCCTTTCTCGCGCTTCGCAAGCCTTGAACTTACCTCACATATCGCACCCGCTATTCTTTGGTAAGTTTGTTTTGTCCTTCTTGTTTGAGTCGGCTGCGCTCTGTGGGCGATTTCTTCGTTACGCTCGCGCACCCGCTATTCTGTGGTAAACTAATTTTGAATTTTGCATTTATTTCATCGGGTTGATGAGTTGCAGCATATACTCATCGAGCCAATCTGTGGTCGTGCGCACCCACTCCTTCTTCAAGCCCACCACGCTGAAATCTTTGCTGCGAAAGAGGTTCAGACTGCGGGTATTGTTGGAGAGGATGTTGCACCACAATTGGTTCAAGCCGAGTATCTGGAACGAGTAGCGAATCAGAGCCTGCAAGGCACTCGAAGCGTAGCCCTGACCCTCGTCCTCCTTGTCGTAGATGAGCACGCCCACTCCCGCACGGTGGTTGTAGGGGTCGATGTCGTAGAGGTCGATGGCTCCCACGGGCTTGCCGCTCGCCTTGGACTCTATGACGAGCCTCATCTGTCGTGTCTCGTAGATGTCGTACTTCTGGTTCTCGATGAAACGCCTGAGGATGTACTTAGAGAAGGGAGCGACAGTACCGCTAACCCTCCATACACGGGGGTCGTTCTCCCAACGGTAGAGTATCTCTACATCCTCGGGTTCGAGAGCACGCAGTTTTATTATGTCGGTTTCCAGTGCGTTCATACTACAAGCCGATTACCTTGTTTCTAATAAGCATCGCCGCACCCAATGCGCCCGCATCGGCACCCATATGCGAAAGGCGGAATTGGGTGTCTTTGTAGACCAAATTCATTGAGTACTTGTTGGTTGCAGATTTCAGAGGCAACATCAAGTAGTCGCCTGCCTGCGACATATTGCCACCAATAATCACAAGTTCGGGATTGAAGATGTTGATAAGGAAGGCGATACTCTTACCAATCTTCTCGCCCGCCTCCTCGATGAGCTCGATGGAGAGATTGTCGTCGTTCTTGGCTGCCGCAATGATGTCGTCGATGTGGATGCTCTCGCCTGCTGCCCACTTCTCCCTGAGGATGGTGTTCACGCCCGAGGCAATCTGCTCGACCATCTTGTTCTCTATGGCTATACCGCTGACCTCGGTCTCCAAGCAGCCCTTCTTGCCGCACGAGCAGATAATCTCGTTGTTGAAGAAAGGTGTGTGACCAAACTCGCCCGCAAAACCGCTCTTGCCGTAGTAGAGCCTACCCTCTGCAATAATACCAATGGCAACACCCTTGCCAAGATGCAGATAGAGCATATTTTTCTCCTTCACAGCGTCGCCAGAGTAGTACTCCGCAAAGCAGCGTGCGCGTGTGTCGTTCTCCACCAATACAGTGATGCCCGTTGCCTCCTCGATGTTCTCTTTGAGCGACTTGCCACTGCCCGTGAAGAACATATAGCTGTGACCCGTGGCAGGATTTACACGTCCGGCAATGCAGACACCCATACCGAGAATCTTGCTCCTCTCAACTCCGCAGTTGTCGAGGAAAGAGTTGATAATTTGGCAGATGGTGTTAAGGCACGCCTCATCGTCCGAGAGGGTGAATGGGGTGTATATTTGCGAGTTTATGATGTTGTTTTTCAGGTCCGTAACGAGCATACAGATATAGTCACGACCGATGTCTACACCCGTAAAATAGATGGCGGTGTTTGCCAAACCGAAGATGTTGGGACGCCTACCACCGGCAGTCTCAACCTTGCCATTATCCACAACAACACCCTCCTCTACCAACTCGCCGACCAACTTGGTCATCGTGGGCACGCTAATGTGCAGAGCCTTAGTGAGTTCTGCGAGTGTGCACCATCCGTGCACCGCCATATGGGCGATGATGCTCTGCTTCAAGAGCACGTTCTTGTGCGAGATACCTTTTAGATTTTCGCCGCCCGGTTGATAGAAGAAATCTTTAAGAAGTGCCATTGTGAATTAATCTTAAATTTTATTTCCAACAGCAAAGATAAATATATTTTTTAATAATTAGTCATCTTTATTAAAATTTTTCAAAATTTTCTTGAATTTTTTTAGAATTGCCCGTTGCTTGGGCGAAAAAATTGCAAAAATGAGGGCGGGCAGGGATGATGGGGGTAATGGGAGAAATGGGGGTGTGTTACTCTCGGTATGTGATGATATAGTCGATATGCTTGATTGTAAAGCGGTCGGCGTCTGGGCTTGATGACTGCTTTACGACTATATGGTTGCAGTTGCCGTATCGGTCGTAGGTGTAACTTTTCTCTTCGTAGCCCGTTGTAAACATTTCGTGCCAGTCGTTGTTTAGGGCAGTGCTATGTATGAGTTGATTTTGTGTATTGTATTCATAAGTATAGCAGTAGCCTATTTCGCCATTTGGATAGTAACGCTCCTTTCGTAAGAGTTTTCCATCGTTGTCATATATGCACTGATAGTTGTTGATGTGGCTTCCGGTGTAATGGAGTTCTTCGTCGTGGGTGTAGATGCTCGTTACCAGATAGTGGTCCTTTTTGTAGGTGTAGGTATCGGTGCGTGTTTCGTTGTAAAAATCAAGGCTTTTGTCAATTTTGGTTTTGATGCGACCTTTACGGTCGTAGGTGTATGTTACCTTGTTGATGGAGAGATGTTTGCTCTGAGGATGATATGTGGTGCTATCTATGATACGCCCCTTCTTGTCGTACTGCATCTTGTGTATGCGGAATGGGGTGGAGTCGCCACGAAGCCATTGGTGCTCAATTTTCAGCCCCCTTTCATCGTACATATACTGCTCTATCTCTACGATATGTCCCTCTCGTGCCAATGTCTTACTTGTGCATAATCCTGTGTTGTTGTATGTGTAGGTGGTGCTTTCGATTTCGTTGCCTTTGTTGTTGTAGAAATGATATTCGAGTAGATTCCCTTGCTTGTCGTATGCGTAGGTGTGTCTTCTGGATGGATTGCCTTTGGCGTTGTATAAAATTTTGGTTATTAGCCTGTTGTGCTCGTCGTAGGCGAATGTGTGAAAACTAAGCAGTCTGGGAGATAAGGTGTCGAGGGTGGTTCTCAACTCTTTTGTGACCAGATTGTCGCTGTTGTATGTGTATGTAATGCGATAGGGACCTTCGGAGTCGGTATGAAATATATAGAATGGCCTGTCCCTATCTAACCACCAATCCATAGAGGTTACATCTCCTTGTTCGTTGAAGTGGAATGTGAGGGTGTGCAAGGCGGTGTTGGATGTGACCTCTGTTGCTTTATTGTACACTTCGTCGTAGCACCTGATGGTGAGCGACTCTACATCACCGTATAAAGGAAATAATTCGGTTATCTGTGGGTATGGTGCGGAGTAATTCTGCCTTGCTGGTGCTTGTGGCTGACCATATAGGGCTATCGTGATAAGGGAGGCACAGAGTAGCGAGATGGTGTGTTTCATTGTGGTACTTTTTATCCTTTTCGCAAAGGTACTTACTTTTTATGGAAAGATAATCATTTATATATTTTCAACTTTCAAATATAGTCCCTATATTTGTGGATTGAATGTGCGTGCGCGCGTGTGGCGCGTGCGTTTAGGGGCAAAAAACAATAGTAAAAACACTAACTTTAATAATTAATAACATTAAAAATCAAAACGTTATGAAAATTTCGCACATCGAGCACCTGGGTATCGCAGTGAAGAGTCTTGAAGAGGCAATTCCTTACTACGAGGAGGTATTGGGTCTTAAATGCTACAACATCGAGGAGGTAGCTGACCAGAAAGTTAAGACCGCTTTCTTCAAAGTTGGTCAGACTAAAATCGAACTTTTGGAGCCCACCTGCCCCGAGAGTACCATTGCAGGTTTTATCGAGAAACGTGGCGAGGGTATCCACCACATCGCTTACGCCGTTGAGGATGTTGCAGAGTGCTTGGCAGAGGCAGAAGAGAAAGAGGTTCGCCTCATCGACAAGGCTCCCCGCAAAGGCGCAGAGGGCTTGAACATCGCTTTCCTCCACCCCAAGTCGACCAAAGGCGTGCTGACCGAGCTCTGCTGCCCCGGTTGCAAATGCGAGGAGTAGGGTTTTGAATTCAAAATTCAAAATTGAGAATCGAGAAAATCATCATTAAAAAATTAAACTCAATAAAACACAATTATGAGTGAGATACAAAATAAAATCGCGCAGTTGATTGAGTTGCGCGAGGAGGCAAAGATGGGCGGCGGTCAGAAACGTATTGACGCTCAGCACGAGAAAGGTAAATATACCGCTCGCGAGAGGCTTGCAATGCTCTTGGACGAGGGTAGCTTCGAGGAGTTCGATATGTTCGTAACTCACCGTTGCGTAGACTTCGGTATGGAGAAGAGCCACACCCTTGGTGACGGTGTTGTTACCGGTTATGGTACCGTAGATGGTCGCTTGGTTTACGTGTTTGCTCAGGACTTCACCGTCTCGGCAGGTTCTTTGTCGCTCACTATGGCAGAGAAGATTTGCAAGATTATGGATATGGCAATGCGCAATGGTGCTCCCGTTATCGGCTTGAACGACTCGGGTGGTGCTCGTATCCAGGAGGGTGTAAACGCTTTGGCAGGTTATGCTGAGATTTTCCAGCGCAACGTAATGTCGAGCGGTGTTATTCCCCAGATTTCGTTGATTCTTGGTCCTTGCGCAGGTGGTGCAGTTTATTCGCCCGCATTGACCGACTTCGTAATTATGAAGAAAGACACCTCCTATATGTTCCTTACCGGTCCTAAGGTTGTTAAGACCGTTGTAGGCGAGGACGTAACTCAGGAGCAGCTCGGTGGCGCAAGCGTACACGCCAGCAAGTCGGGTGTTACCCACTTTGCAGTTGATACCGAGGAGGAGGCTATCAACATTACCCGTCAGCCCATCAGCTACATCCCCCAGAACAATATGGAGGATACCCCCGTTGTTGCTTGCTCGGACCCCATCGACCGCTTGGAGGATTCGCTCAACGACATCATTCCCGACAACCCCAACAAGGCTTACGATATGTACGAGGTTATCCACGCTGTTGTGGATAATGGTGAGTTCTTGGAGTCGCAGGCTGCTTACGCTCGCAATATCATCACCGGTTTTGCAAGGTTCAATGGTCAGAGCGTAGGTATCATCGCCAACCAGCCTAAGTTTATGGCAGGTGTGCTCGACATTAAGGCTTCGTGCAAGGCTGCAAGGTTTGTTCGCTTCTGCGACGCCTTCAACATTCCTATCGTTACCTTCGTAGATGTTCCCGGCTTCTTGCCCGGTACCGGTCAGGAGTATGGTGGTGTTATCGACCACGGTGCAAAACTCCTCTACGCATACTGCGAGGCTACGGTTGCTAAGGTTACCGTTACCCTCCGCAAGGCTTACGGTGGTGCCTACATCGTTATGAGTTCGAAACACATCCGTGGCGACATCAACTACGCTTGGCCCTGCGCAGAGATTGCAGTTATGGGTGCAAGTGGTGCTGTTGAGGTATTGTGCGCTAAGGAGATTAAGGCTGCCGAGACTCCCGAGGCTCGCGCTGCCCTCATCGCCGAGAAAGAGCAGGAGTACAAAGACAAGTTCTCGAACCCCTACCGTGCTGCACGCTACGGCTACATCGATGACGTTATCGAGCCTCGCAACACCCGCTTCCGCGTGATTAGGGCTTTGCAGAGCTTGGCAACCAAACGCCTTGTGAACCCCGCGAAGAAACACGGCAACATTCCTTTGTAGTAAGAACCATTAAAAACGAAACAATATGAATTGGTCACAAGTTTTGTGGATTACTCTTATTGGTTTCTTGATTGTTGCGCTGACCTTGGTGCTCTTGATCTACATCATTAGGGTATTTGGTGTAGCATTTGCCGCTAAGCACAAACAGAAAGTTGCCAAGAAGAGTGCTGCCAAGGGCGAGGAGATGCCCGCAGAGGTGGTACTTCCCGGTATGATTTCGCCCGAGGAGGTTGCCGCTATTGCTATGGCTATCCGCCTTGCAGCAGGTGAGGAGCACGATAGGGAGTCGGAGGTATTGACCATCCAGACCATCAAACGTGCATACTCGCCCTGGAACTCGAAGATTCACGGTCTTACCCGTCTTCCCGAACACAAATAATCATTTTATTAGTTAAGACAAACACAGAAAGATGAAAAACTATAACTTGAAAATCAACGACAACGAGTACAAAGTGCAGCTCGATAAACTCGACCACACCTCGAAAACTGCTCGCGTAATCGTTAATGGCAACGAGTATATCGTTGAGGTAGACGGTGTTAAACCTATGCCTACCAGCAAACCCCAGGTATCCAAAGCAACCTACTCGGCATCGGCTCCCACCTCGGCTCCTGCTCCCGCAGCAGCCGCAGCACCTAAGGCAGCCGCAGCAGGTGGTGCGAAGATCACTTCGCCCCTGCCTGGTACCGTATTGGGTATCAATGTTAAGGTTGGCGATAATGTGACTGTTGGTCAGACCGTAGCTGTTTTGGAGGCTATGAAGATGGAGAACAACATCACTGCCGACCGCGCAGGTGTTGTTAAGGAGGTTTGCGTTGCTCAGGGCGCAAATGTTCAGGAGGGCGATGCTCTGATTATTCTCGGCTAATAAAGTAAAGGAGACAGAGATATGACTACATTCCTTTCTTCGTTCGTAGGCGAGAGCATCGTAGATTTCCTCCAATCGTCGGGTATCTATATGATGTTCGTTGAGGCTGGCGGCTGGAAGTGCCTTGTGATGTTGGCACTCGCTTGCTTCCTCCTCTACCTCGCCATCAAGAAGCAGTATGAGCCTTTGCTGCTGCTTCCCATCGCTTTCGGTATGCTTCTCACGAACCTTCCCGGTGCCGAGATGTTCCACTCGGAACTCTTCTCGGGAGGTCACGTTCATTGGGAGGAACTCGCCAATAGTGGCGGTCTTTTGGACTTTCTCTATCTGGGCGTTAAACTCGGCATCTATCCCTGTTTGATTTTCA
The DNA here is from genome assembly GCA_045602145.1 of Tidjanibacter sp. Classification (GTDB taxonomy): domain Bacteria; phylum Bacteroidota; class Bacteroidia; order Bacteroidales; family Rikenellaceae; genus Tidjanibacter. The sequence continues at coordinate 13,444 of JAZSAY010000031.1, read as the reverse complement.
TTGGCGTTGGCGCAATGACCGACTTTGGTCCACTGATTGCCAACCCCAAGAGTTTCTTGATGGGTGCTGCTGCACAGATTGGTATCTTTATGACCTTCATTGGTGCTTATGCTATGGGCTTTACCCCCGAGCAGGCTGGTTCGATTGGTATCATCGGTGGTGCCGATGGTCCTACCTCCATCTACCTCACCTCGAAGTTGGCTCCTGAGTTGTTGGGTCCCATCGCTATTGCTGCCTACTCCTATATGGCTCTCGTGCCCGTTATCCAGCCCCCCATTATGAGGGGTCTGACGACCGAGAAGGAGCGCCAGATTAAGATGACCACTTTGCGTCAGGTATCCAAGACCGAGAAGATTGTCTTCCCCATTGTTATCACCATCATCATCGCCCTTATTCTGCCCAGCGCAGCACCTCTTATTGGTTGCTTGATGCTCGGTAACCTTATGAAAGAGTGCGGTGTTGTGGACCGTCTGGCAAAGACCGTTCAGAACGAGCTGATGAACATCGTGGTTATCCTCCTCGGTATTACCGTAGGTGCTACTGCCACTGCCGATGCCTTCTTGAACTTCAAGACCCTTGGTATCTTGGCTCTCGGTATTGTAGCATTCTCGTGCGGTACGGCAGGTGGTGTTCTGCTCGCAAAACTTATGAACGTATTCTTGCCCGAGGGTAAGAAGATTAACCCCCTTATCGGTTCGGCAGGTGTGTCGGCAGTTCCTATGGCTGCCCGCGTATCGCAGAACGAGGGTCTCAAAGCCAACCCCAGCAACTACTTGCTGATGCACGCTATGGGTGCCAATGTGTCGGGTGTTATTGGCTCTGCCGTAGCAGCGGGTATTTTGCTGTGCTTTTTAGGATAAAAAACGATTTCTGCGGGTAAATTTTGCACCGCACTTCAATAGGCGAGTTCCTCATTTGCGTCAAGCAAACTGCGGACTCGCCTTTTTGCTTGGCACAAAATTTCCTCCGCATAAATCGTTTTTTTAGGTCTAACGTCTAACGAATCCTTGTAACCCTTGTAACCCTCCCCTAAGTTAGGGGAGGGTGCTGCGAAGCAGCGGGAGAGGTCTGTATTGCTCCCCTAAGTTAGGGGAGCTGTCGCAAAGCGACTGAGGGGTTTGTAACTCCCATATCTCTCATTTCTCCCATTTCTCCCATCACCCCTATTAAAGACTCGGGCGGGGAAGAAAGTGCATTCTTCCCCGCCCGCGCCATTAGACGTTGGACGTTAGACGTTGGACAAAAATTAGGCACAGCCTAATTGCTCTTAACGTCTTTTGAGCAGGTCACTCCCTCGGAGTTGAGAGCCCATTTACCGTGGGCGCGGAGCACCTGTTCGACAATATCCCTCACGCAGCCTTTGCCACCACCGAACTCGGACACATAGCGAGCAGCCTCGATGCACTCCCAGGCGGCATCGGCAGGTGCTACGGGCAGCCCCACAGCCTTCATACACTCCAAGTCGGGGATGTCATCGCCCACGAAGATAACATTCTCGCGATTGAGCCCAAGGCGGGCGATTACCTCTTCAAGACAGCCCAACTTATCGGCAACATCGAGGTGGAGTTCCTTGACACCAAAGTGCTCGAAGCGTTTTCGCAGTATTGCGCCCCTGCCACCGCTTATGACAATGACCTTATAGCCCATCTTTATGGCGTAGGCTACGGCATAGCCATCTTTGGCGTTGTACTTGCGGATGAAGTCGCCATCTGCCAGAGGGATGATACCTCCATCGGTAAAGACACCATCCACATCGAATACAAAAGCCTCAGCCTTTGCAATATCTTCCTTAAAGTTTCCCATAGTCGTTATTTTGTTTCGGTTATCTTGATTGCCCAAAGGTCGTGCTCTATCTCCGCAAAAGCCCACCTGTCGCCTTTGCCCTCCTTTGCTCCCAGAGCCTTGCAGATGGCAGCCGTAGAGAGCGGGAAGGAGTGCCTGACGACTTGTATGGTACGCCCCACGAGAGGTTTGAGCCTTTTGGGTTGCCACGGCAGGCACTGCTCTATATTATATAGGTGTCCCATAGTGGTTGTAGGTTTTTCGGTTGCAAAGGCGTAGGCTCCGTAGTGGTCGAGCCCCTCAGCCTTGCACCACTCTGACACAACCCCCGCCTTGCGTAGAGCAGCATCGGGTACCACGAGGTAGTTGTAGTGTGTGGGGTCGAAAGTGTGCTCCGTGGAGGATTTCTCGCGCACGGCAGCAACTTCAAATGCCCCTAAGCCGAGTGCTGTGGCTGTTATGTGGCTCTCGGTACTCTCGCGGCTCCACGTTACCACCACCTCCTTGACCTCGCCACCGAGCGACACCACCTCCACACTTGCACCCTCGCCGAAAGCCACCAAAGCCTCTGTGGTGTCGAACATTGGCGAGAGTTTCACTACTATGCGGTCGGTTTTTTCTCGAAGCAGAGGCAGTAGGGTGGCGATGTTGGGCGAACAGTCCTCCAAGCAGACCATCTTCCTGCCCTCGGCACTGCGCCTGTCGGGGTCGGCATAGATGAGGTCGGCGTGAGTGAGCGTCGCAAGGTACTCCTCCGAATTGCCACACACAACCTCCACATTCCGTGCGCCCATAAGCGCGAGATTGTGGCGAGTTATGGCTGCCAACTCGGGGTTGCGCTCTATTGCCACCACACGCTCGAAACGCTTGGAGAGGTAGAGAGTATCAACGCCCAATCCGCAGGTCAAATCCACCGCCAGCGAGCCCGAAAAGGGTTTGTGGGCGGCACACTCCTCGCTACTCGACTGCTCGAAGGCGAGCGAGGGCAGTATGGCGCGTGCGGCGTAGTAGGAGGGGAGTTTCTTCATTGCCCTTTGGAGATACTTCACTTGGGTTGCTACAAGTCGAGCATTGGGCACACGCCTATCCAGAGCGATAGCGTTTGGCTCTCGCGTGAGGTTACGCTCCACCTCCTGCCCAAATTCGGGGCTTAAAAGTATGCTTAAATCTCCATTTTCCATCTTTTACGCTCTTTCCATTGCGAGGCTACAACAACAGCTACTAACATTGCACCGTAGGCTACGAGTGTTACCCACATTGGCACCAGGCACTCCACAGCCGACCACGAGAGCCCCGAGGCATACTCTACGACTCTGTTTTGCACCTCGGCGGCACCTCCAATTACCCACTTGGCAACAGGTTGCAGCCACTCAAAGGGCAAAGATACCCAAATTAATCCTCCCATCACAATAATTTCGGCAGTAAGTATCACAATAGGGTTGAGAAAAATGCCTACAAGGCTTATGGTGGAGAATGTGTGGGCTACTAAGGGAAGTGTGGCAAAGGTGGAGCACAAACCCACGATGACCACTCCGAGTAGAGGGCTGAGCAGTGTTCGGTGCTCCCTGCCGCCAAAGTAGTCGTTCAAGGGGCGATAGCCCACCAAGATACCCGCCACAGCCACCACCGACATCTGGAAACTGATGTCGAAGAGGTTGTTGGGGTTGGCAAGGAGCATAATGGTTACGGCTCCTGCGAGGGTGTTTGCTGCACTGCGCGAGGTGCCATATCCGAGAGCCATCTGCGCCACCACAAACATAATGGTTGCTCTCACTACCGAGGGCGACAAACCGCAAACAGTGGCATAGAGCACCATAACTACCGAGGCTATGCAGTTGCGTACTATGTGCCCTTTGCGCCCAACAATGGGTAGTAGTCCGCAGAGCCACCATACAAGCATCGCCACAATGCCGACGTGGAGTCCCGATATGGCGAGGATGTGCGAAGCCCCCGAACGGGAGTAATCCTTGCGGAGCGAGGGGCTAATGCCACTCCTCTCGCCCAGGAGCATAGCCTTAACAATAGCCTCCTCATTGGGTTCCAAACCGAGAGAGTCTATACGACTTGTGAGAGTATGTTGCACTCTGCGAGCAGCAATGAGGGGTGTTGATATGGTGTCGGTGGCGCGCCAATCGGCAGGGTGAGTGATGTATAGGGTGCCCACGAAACCTCTGCGGCGCATAAGGTCGCCATAGGAGCCCTCGGGCAGAGGATTCAGATAGCCACTTGCCGTGCCCCTCTCGCCGAGCGAAATGTATAGCGAGGTGTCGGCTCGTAGTTGGATTTTAGCCCTTCTGCCACACCACTCTGTTGTGGCTTCGCAGCGTTGCCAACGCCCCGAGGTGTGGGGTGTGGTGGATATGGTGACAAGATGTTCGGTTGGAGAGGAGGGCTCAGGCGTGGTCTGAGGAGTGCGTATCTCGCTGGCGCAGAGTGCCCAAAGGAGTATGGAGAGGGCTATATATACTTCGCCCTGCCACTTGCGGCGCCAAGTGTAACCAAGCACCGAAGAGAGCGTAGCACCCACCGCCACCCACCATACCTCTATGGCGATAACCTCCCCCAAGAGTATGCCCACTACAACGAGTGGAAAGATTCTTAGAAAAGGAGGAAGTTTTTGCATAGGGTAGTGTGGGATTAAAAAATATGCGCCATAGGCGCACATTAATTCTCAATTCTCAATTCTCAACTCTCAACTCTCACGCCCCAATTCTCGCGGTCTAAGTTGCGGTATCCGATAGCCTCGGCAATGTGCGAGGAGTTGATTTGTTCGGCTCCTTCGAGGTCGGCGATGGTGCGGGCAACCTTTATGATGCGGTTGTAAGCCCTTGCCGAGAGCGACAGTCGCTCCATAGCCCTGCCAAGCAAAGCACTACACTGCTCATCCAGAGGACAGAACTCGGCAATCATAGTACTATTCATCATAGCGTTCGTAAATACGCCCTCAATACCCTCAAAACGCCTCTGCTGACGCTCTCTGGCGGCAATAACCCTTTGGCGAATGGCACTGCTGGGCTCGGCAGGCTGACGTTCCTGCATTTGGTCGTACTCTACGGGTGTAACCTCAATTTGTATGTCAATACGGTCCATCAGGGGACCCGAGATTTTGTTTATATACTTCTCCACAGCGTAGCGCGAACAGTTGCACTCCTTGGTGGGGTGGTTGTAGTAGCCACAAGGGCAGGGGTTCATCGATGCCACAAGCATAAAGTTGGCAGGATAGACCACCGAGTATTTAGCCCTCGCAACGGTCACCACCTTGTCCTCCAACGGCTGACGCATAACCTCCAATATGGACCTGCCAAACTCGGGCAGCTCATCGAGGAAGAGTATGCCGTTGTGGGCGAGAGATATCTCACCCGGCTGAGGGTTGCTGCCACCGCCCACCATAGCCACTGCCGAAGCTAAGTGGTGGGGCGCACGGAACGGGCGGCGTGTGAGGAGTCCCTTCTCGCTGCCGAGTTTGCCTGCTACGGAGTGTATCTTGGTGGTTTCGAGAGCCTCTTCGAGCGATAGGGGAGGCATAATCGTAGGCATCCTACGGGCGAGCATAGTCTTGCCCGAGCCCGGAGCACCAATCATCACAATGTTATGACCGCCTGCTGCCGCAACCTCCAAGGCACGCTTTACGTACTCCTGACCCTTAACATCCGAAAAGTCCTCGCCATAGCGGTTGGCACGCTCCACAAAGAGCAGTTCGGTTGCGACTTTGGTGGGTAAGATGGGCAGCACTCCATTGAGGAAATCGACAGCCTCCTTCAAGGAGCCTACGCCTATGACATCCAAACCCTCTACAACTGCCGCCTCGTCGGCATTCTCCTTGGGGAGTATCACACCCCTAAAACCCTTTGCCAGAGCCTCGATAGCCACCGGAAGGGCACCCTTTATGGGCTTTACGGTACCGTCGAGCGACAACTCGCCCATAATCACCCACTCGCCTATATTCTCATTTGCCACCTGCTCGGTAGCCGCCAACATCGCAATGGCTATGGGCAAATCGAGCGATGAACCCTCCTTTTTCAGGTCGGCAGGTGCGAGATTTACGATGGTCTTTTTGCCCACCATCCTCAGTCCGCTATTCTCGAAGGCGGAGCGAATACGCTCGTGGCTCTCCTTGACGGCACTATCGGGCAGTCCCACCAAATACATACCTATTCCTGGCGAGACATTTGCCTCGACCTCCACTGTGATGGCGTTAATACCCACCACCGCTGAACTATATACTCTCCTAAATGCCATAACTTTATGCGGTTGCGCTCTGTGGACAATTTCTGCGTTATGCTCGCACACCCGCCATTAATTCTCAACTCTCAATTCTCAATTCTCAATTCTCAACTCTCAACTCTAAAACGGTGCCTCCTCCGAGGTGCTCATTGCTGAGCCCCTTGCCTTCGAGCCGTCGGCACCTGCCGAACTTGGGGGCATACCGAACTCCTCGTCGGGCGAGAAGCCTCCGCCACCGCCAAAGCCTCCGCCGCCAGCCATCTCTAAGCCTCCGCCATCTATCGCGCTGCCAAATTCTCTCTCGCCCGAGAAACCGCCTTCGGCAAGCGGATCGAAGTCGCGGAACTGTGCAAAATCGTTGAGGAACTTCATACGGATGGTGTCCGTAGCACCATTACGGTGCTTGGCAACGATAATCTCCGCAAGGTTTTTGGTTGTAGTGCCGTCCTCCAACTGCATAAGTCCGTAGTACTCGGGGCGGTGGATGAAGGCTACAATGTCGGCATCCTGCTCGATGGCGCCACTCTCACGAAGGTTCGAGAGCTGAGGACGTTTGCTACCGCCCTGCGACTCCACCGAACGGTTGAGCTGCGAGAGGGCAATGATGGGTATGTTCAGCTCCTTGGCAATGGCTTTGAGCGTGCGCGAGATGTAAGCCACCTCCTGCTCGCGGTTGCCCTTGGTATCCTGAGGACCCGTCATAAGTTGCAGGTAGTCGATGATTACGAGTTGTATGTCGTGCTGTGCTTTGAGTTTGCGCACCTTCGAGCGGAACTCCGTAACGGGCAGTGCGGGCGTGTCGTCGATGAACAGAGGAGCCTCCGAGAGTGGTTTTGCCGACTTCTCCAAGTGCGACCACTGCTCGGGAGTAAGACGACCACTGCGCACATCGCGCGAGTCGAGCTGAGCCTCTGCCACCAGCAGACGCATCATAAGTTGCGTTGCGCTCATCTCCAACGAGAAGAATGCAACGGGCTTTTGCTCATCTACGGCAATGTTGCGAGCCATCGAAAGCACAAAGGCGGTCTTACCCATCGAGGGACGTGCAGCAATGATAATCATATCCGAGGGCTGCCAGCCGAGCGTCAGTTTGTCCAAGTCGCGGAAGCCCGTAGGCACGCCGTTAATCTTGCCACCCTTCTTGCTCGCCTCCTCAATCAGTCGCATAGTTTCTCTGAGGATGTTGCTCGAAGACTGCACCTCTTTGGAGATGTGACCTTCGGCAACCTTGAAAATCTCCTGCTCGGCAAAGTTCAGCAGGTCCGAAAGGTCTTTCGACTCGTCAAACGAGCGTTGCAGAATCTCGTCCGAGGCGCGGATAAGTTCCCTCTGGACATATTTCTGAGCCACAATAGTGGCGTGGTATTCGAGGTTGGACGCCGAAGCTACCTTCTGTGTCAGTCGTGCAAGGAAGGGGGCGCCGCCAATGGCTTTGAGTTGTCCCTCTTGTTTGAGTTTCTCGGTGACGGTCAGAAGGTCGATGGGTTTGAGCTCGGTAGAGAGTTTCTCGATAGCCTTATATACGATGCGGTGAGCCTCGCTATAAAAAGCGTCGCCCGAGAGATAGTCTTGAACAGTGATGATGCCATCCTTTTCGAGCATCAGTGCACCGAGCACAGCCTCCTCCAAGTCCAAAGCGTGGGGCAGAACTCTGCCCTGCACTTCGGTTACAGCCTCGTAAGCCTCATCGTTTTTGCGTCCTTTGTATCGTGATTCGTTTGCCATTGTATACTATTTTCTTCGTTTCTTCTGCTCAAAGGTACTCTTTTTGCCTCGGTTATCAATTTTTTTGCCCTGAAAGAAATAACTTTTTTGCTGACACTTCTCCTCGCGGCTGTTAGCAACATAGACAACATCTCCCGTGTAGGGGTTCTTGCCCGTGTAGAACATCACCGAGGAGAGCGTCATAGGCGTGGGAGTGAGGTCCTGCACCTGCTCGGTCATAAGATTCAGGGCGCGGGTCTTTGTTGATAACTTTTTCATATCCTCCTCCCTGCAACCCGGGTGCGAGGAGATAAAGTAGGGTATGAGTTGGTATTTTAGCGAGTTTTCCCTACATACCCTATGGAAGAAAGCGTGCAACTTTTCGAACTCCTCCCAGAGGGGTTTACGCATCAGCCTGAGAACGTGCGGCTCGGTATGCTCGGGTGCCACTTTCAGACGTCCCGAGGTATGGTTCAGTATTACCTCCCTCATATACCTGCCGCCATCATCGGGTATGTCGTAGCGTATGCCGCTACCGATGAACGCCTTTTTGATGCCCTTCACCTCGCGCACCTTGCGGTAGAGGTCGAGAAGGGGCGAAAGGTCGCGGTTGAGGTTGGGGCACACCTTGGGTGTGAGGCACGAGGGGCGCACACACTTGCGGCACAGGTCGGTATTCTTACCCCCTAAGCGGTACATATCTGCCGAGGGACCGCCCACATCCGAGAGGTAGCCCTTGAAGTCGGGCAGGAGTTTAACTTTCTCAATCTCGGCAAGGATGCTGCGCTCGCTACGCGAGGTTACAAACTTACCCTGATGTGCCGAGATGGTGCAGAACGAACAACCGCCAAAGCAGCCTCGGTGGATATTCACCGAGTGCTTAATCATCTCGTAGGCGGGGATTGTCTTGTCTTTATATCGAGGGTGGGGTAGGCGAGTGTAGGGCAGGTCGAAACTATTGTCCAACTGCTCGGTGGTCATCTGCTCGTAGGGAGGATTTATGACTACATACTTGCCACCCGTAGGCTCCACAATGGTCTTGGTCTGCTCCATTCGGTTGCTCTCGACCTCCATCCTCACGAAGTTCTCTCCGAAGGCGTCTTTGCTCCTCTGGCACTCCTCGAAAGAGTGCATCACGATGGTACTCTCCTTGGGCAGCCGCTCCACATACTCCTTGTCGGCAACAAAGCCCACCTGGGGGAGTTTGCGCAGTAGTTTCGAGTTGTAGCCGTTCCTCAGAGCCTTTGCAACCTCAATAATGCTTCTGTCGCCCATACCATACATCAGTAGGTCTGCTCCGCTCTCAACGAGAATGGAGGGCATAAGAGAATCGCTCCAATAGTCGTAGTGTGTGAGCCTACGGAGCGAAGCCTCAATACCGCCAATGATGACGGGCGTATGGGGGTAGAGTTCTTTCAGTATTCGGGTGTAGGTTCTTACGGCATAGTCGGGGCGGAAACCGAAAGCACCTCCGGGGGTGTAGGCGTCGTCGTGGCGCAGGCGTTTGGCAGCCGTATAGTGATTGACCATAGAGTCCATAGAGCCTGCCGACACGCCAAAAAAGAGCCTCGGAGCACCCAACTTCTTGAAGTCCCTCAGATCGTCCCTCCAATTGGGCTGAGGAACTACCGCCACACGATAGCCCTCTGCCTCCAATATCCTGCCTATGACGGCAATGCCGAACGAGGGGTGGTCGATGTAGGCATCGCCCGAAAAGAGAATGACATCTATGTAGTCCCAGCCGAGGGCCTCGACCTCTTTGGCGGATGTTGGAAGGAAACGTGACATTTGGAATTCAAAATGCAAAATTCAAAATTCAAAATTGCTTCGGCACGAAAAGCAGAGAACTGTCGCCATAGGAGAGGAACCTGAAATCGTTCTCCATAGCGTAGCGGTAGATGTTGCGCCACTCCTCGCCCACAATAGCCGAAATCAGGAGCAACAGGGTGCTCTTGGGCTGGTGGAAGTTGGTTACAAGACCATCTATGATGCGGAAGCGGTAGAAGGGTGTTATCATAATCTGGGTGGCTGCCGAGAGGTGTTCAATACCCTCGCGCTCCATCCAATCGGCGAGTGCTGTGAGCAGTTCTTTGCCACTCTTCTCACTCGGGATATCGTATATCTCCCACTGACCAACCACTCTCTCTGCCTCGGGCGAGCCGCACTGCACGACTCTCCATCCGAGTGCCGAGAGCGACTCTATGGTGCGGGTGCTGGTAGTGCCTACCGAGAAGATGTGCCCCACGTTGGCTATGAGTCTGCGGAGTGTGGCTCTCTCCACCACAAAATGCTCGGTGTGCATCGTATGGAGCGTGGCGTCGCTCTCCTTGACGGGCAGGAAGGTGCCTGCGCCAACGTGGAGCGTAACCTCCGCGGTCTGTACGCCCCCCGTGTGCAACCCCTCAATCAGTCGGGGTGTGAAGTGAAGTCCCGCCGTAGGAGCCGCCACCGAGCCTTCGATGCGCGAATAGACCGTCTGATAGCGAGTGTTGTCAATCTCCTGGCTCTCGCGGTTGAGGTAGGGCGGTATGGGTATCCTGCCGAGGTGCTCTATAATCTCGCCAAAGGTGGCATCGGCATCCCAGCGGAAGGTCACAACGTGCGCTTTGTCTATCTGCTCGCCCCTGTATGCCTCCAAGCGGCAAGGCTTGCCATCCATCTCGAAGTTGATGACAAGTGCGCCCTCCTTCCACTTCTTCAAGCCACCCACAAGGCAACGCCACTGACTCTCGCCCCTTGCCGAAAAGGCGTTCTCGTAGTCAGCAGGTGCGTGAGGCTCCAAGCAGAAGACTTCCAATCGTGCGCCACTGGGCTTGTGCATAATGAGCCTTGCGCGGAATACCTTGGTGTTATTAAAGACCAGCAATGCTCCCTCGGGCAGTTCCTCGCCCAGATTGTAGAACCTGCGCTCGGCGATGGAGCCCTCTCTCCATACCAAAAGTTTGGAGTGATCACGCTCCGAGAGAGGAAACTTTGCAATTCTCTCGTCGGGCAACTCGTAGTCGAATGATTCTATGTTGAGCGGATTAATTTTCAATTTTCAATTTTCAATTTTCAATTCAGAAAAAAGTGTTTGGTGCAGGGTATAAGCCGAGTTCTGTACCGCTTGCATCCTCGGAGAGGCTACGCAGAGCCAACTCCTTGCAGATGGGCGGTTTTAGTCATTAATCTATACACTGCGCTCACACGCAGGCTAAAAAGTAGCGTTCTACCCCTCGACATCGGGCGAGCAACCCTACATACTGTCGATATACTTGAACTTGCAACCCGTAGGTAGTACTGACCTCAATGTGTTGCCACACGAGCGGTGGGCTCTTACCCCGCCTTTTCACCCTTACCCCTTGCGGGGCGGTTGTTTTCTGTTACCTTGAACCTTGCCGTTGCCGACAACTTTCTGTTAGGAAGTACGGTGCTCTGTGTTGCTCGGACTTTCCTCTCCCTCCCCGAAGGGAGGCAGCGACTAAACCCCCACGCCAAACACGCCAACAAAAGTACCTATAAAAATTGAAAATTGAAAATTGAGAATTAAATGTATATCTTTGCGACAAGGAAAATTTAATCAAATTATACGACTATGAAGAAAATTCTACTCTCAATGTTGGCTATTGCGGCAAGCGTGTCGCTCTTTGCTGAGGAACCTACCGCCGAACCTTCACCTTGGACTATGGCAGGTAGCGCAGGTATTACGGGCTCGCAGATGACCCTCACGAATTGGGCAGCCGGTGGCGACCCCAGCGTGGCAGCCGATTTTCAATTCAACTACTCGGTAGACTATAAGAAGGGCTCCTCGTTGTGGCAGAACCGCTTGGAGTTGGCGTATGGTCTCAACCGTACCGAGAGCAACGGTATGCGCAAGACCAACGACAAGATCTACCTCTCCTCGTCCTACGGTCAGAAGGTCTACGACAACCTCTACGTTTCGGCACTGCTGAAATTCAACACCCAGTTTGCCAACGGCTACGACTACGCCGTAACGCTCCCCGAGGGTGGCTACAAACAGACTTCGGGCTTTATGGCTCCCGCCTATTTCAGTGGCGGTCTTGGTGTGGAGTGGAACCCTAAGGCTTGGCTGTCGGTCAACGCCTCGCCCGCTACGTGGAAGGCTACGGTGGTCACCGAGGAGGCTCTGCAACCCATCTACGGCTTGGATGGCACCTCCACTCGCCACGAGTTTGGTGGTAACGTGAAGATTGAGGCTAAGGGCACCATTTGGGGCGACCTCTCGGGCTATACTCGTCTGAACCTCTTCTCGAACTTCCTCAGCGAGCCCCAGAATGTGGATGTTGACTGGACTATCCGCTTCGACTTGAAGATTAATAAGTGGCTCTCGGCAAACGCCAACTTCCATATGATTTACGATGACGACATCAACATCCCCCAGCCCGACGGCTCGGCATACCCTTGCTTGCAGATTCAGGAGGTGGCGGGTATTGGTTTGCTTGTCAAATTCTAAAAAAAACGCTTTTAGCGGGTGCTTTTTGCACCAAAATTCAGAGAGCGGACTCCTCATTTACGCTTAGTAAACTTCGGAGCCCGCTCCTTCTTTTGGCACAAAAATCCCTCCGCTAAAAGGCGTTTTTTTTGGACTAAGTATTTAAGGACTTTAAGGATTTTAAGGGCTTTAATGACTTATTGGTCAAATTTCTTGTTTGAAAAGTTGGCTAAGAGTGACCTATTTGCTATCTTTGCCTAAATCAACGAATTGCTGCTATGAATCAATTTAACACTTTCCTCCCTCAGAAGGGCAACTACAAGGAACTGATAGCCTATCGGAAAGCGGAGTGCATCTACGATATAACCTATTACTTCGCACACCATTTCCTCGCTGCAAACGACCGCACCATAGACCAAATGGTGCAGGCTGCACGCTCTGGCAAGCAGAACATTGCCGAGGGAGCGGCAGCCTCGGTAACCTCCACCGAAACGGAAATAAAACTCACTAATGTAGCCAAAGCGAGCCTCCGAGAATTACTCGCCGACTATGAGGACTACTTGCGCGTAAGGGGGTTGGACCAGTGGAGCAAGGACGATGAGCGATACATCCGTACTCGCAAGGTGTGTGGAGAACACAACGACTCTGCCTACTATCGTGCATTGCTCTCCGAACGCTCTGCCGAGACCATTGCCAATATTGCGATAATCCTTATCTACCAGACCGATTACCTACTCTATCGCCTCTTAGAGAGGCACAAACAAGACTTTCTGCAAAATGGGGGAGTGCGCGAACAGATGACCCGCGCCCGACTTGCCACAAGAGAAAAACATAATCATTAAAACCTTTAAGGACGTTAAAGCCCTTAAAGTCCTTAACCTCCTTAACCTCCTTAACCTCCTTAACCTCCCATCCGCCCTATATACAACAACCGCCTCGGTCATCACGACCGAGGCGGTTGTTGTATCCGTCTTGCCACGTCTTGTCGCAGACAAGGCGGAGTTGGGCAACTCCTATTATTCCTGTCACTCCTGTTATTCCTATCACTCCTGCAAGAAAAACAGGAAGAACAGGAGAAACAGGAGAAACCCACCCGAGTGAGGGGTGGGTGATAAATAAACGGAACGCGCATTTGGCCGAGCCGGACTTATTTGGGTTATTTTCTGTTGTGATAGGAATACCCATTGTTGTCTTTCGTTTATCTGAAACTGTATTGACATTTGAAACAATATTGATATCTGAAACATTTGATATATTTGACATGTTTGAAATAGATGATGGATTTGAAACATTTGATTGACT
>JAZSAY010000030.1:0-30933 GCA_045602145.1 Tidjanibacter sp. | reverse complement strand
CCCGCTTGCCCGCGGACTGAGGGGGGAGAGGGGTAGTAGGGAGAGTTTGAGCAGATGTTTTGCGGGGGGGGGGATGTGGTGCTCTTCGCAAGAAGAGCATAAAACAGACCACCACTGCCACTCAAACTTGTTTGAAGGTGGCGGTGGTGGTCTGTTTAAAGGACTGCTGTAAAGCAGACACATCTCTCTCACCGCAAAGGCGTCAGAGTGACGCATTTGTGCAAGTGGCTCCTAAGCCACTCCTAAGCAAAGCGGCAGGTAGTACCACAATTGGTTGGTGCTCGAAAAGTTTTTGGCAGCACCTTTTTACAAAAAGGTGCGAAAAGGCGACTTTTTATAAAAAGTCACAGAAGAAAATAGAGAAAAATACTAACTTTGTGAGTCTGTACGTTTACTTTGACGGACAGTGTGTGCAATGCCCAAAAACGAGAGAAAATAGATATAAAACACAATAATATGAGCGAGATTATTAACATCAAAGAGCTGAACGAACGCATCGAGAAGGAGAGTCTGTTTGTAGATTCGCTGTCGATGGAGATGGGTCGTGTGATTGTGGGTCAGCGCCACCTTATCGATACTCTGATTATTGGCTTGCTTACGGGCGGTCACATCCTTTTGGAGGGTGTCCCCGGTTTGGCTAAAACATTGGCTATCACCACACTCTCGAAGGCGGTGGATGCCAAGTTCAGTAGGGTGCAGTTTACGCCCGATTTGCTGCCTGCCGACCTTTTGGGTACTCTAATCTACTCCCAAAAGAACGAAGAGTTTACCGTAAAAAAAGGTCCCATCTTTGCCAATTTTGTTTTGGCGGATGAGATTAACCGCTCGCCCGCAAAGGTGCAGAGTGCACTTTTGGAGGCTATGCAGGAGAGACAGGTAACAATTGGCGAGGAGACTTTCGCTCTTCCCGAGCCTTTCCTCGTTATGGCCACCCAGAACCCCATTGAGCAGGAGGGTACCTATCCCCTGCCCGAGGCTCAGGTCGATAGGTTTATGCTCAAAGCCAAAATTTCCTACCCCAAACGCCAGGAGGAGCGCGATATCGTAAGGCTCAACCTTGCTGGCGAGGGTATGCCCGAGGTGCAGAAGGTGGTAACTCCCGAGGATATTGTGAGGGCTCGTAAGGTTGTGAGCGATGTCTATATGGACGAGAAGATCGAGAAATATATCGTCGATATCATCTTCGCCACCCGCGAACCTGCCGAGTATGGTCTGTCTAAACTCTCGCCTATGATTTCCTATGGTGCTTCGCCCCGTGCAAGTATCGCATTGGCTAAGGCTTCGAAGGCTTACGCTTTCATCAAACATAGGGGCTACGTCATCCCCGAGGATGTGAGGGCTATGTGCCACGATGTTCTGCGCCACCGCATAGGCTTGTCTTATGAGGCTGAGGCGGAGAATGTTACTACCGAGGAGATTATTACCGAGATACTCAATGCCGTAGAGGTACCTTAGCGAGCACATCTCGTACCGCATCTGCTGCGTTACGCTCGGTCTCGGAATGCTCATTTGCGCTGAGCAAACTCCGCTTCCTCGCCCATCGCAAGCCTTGCATCTGCGGCACGATATGCACTCGCTATGAATTGAGAATTGAGAATTGAGAGTTGAGAATTGAGAGTTGAAACAATCCCATACCTCTCATAACTCCCATAACTCCCATTGGGGTAGAGCAAGGATTGCACTAAAAGTTTTTGGTAGCACCTTTTTACAAAAAGGTGCGAAAAGGGCGACTTTTTATAAAAAGTCGCAATAAGAAAATCGGAGAAAAATAAGAAAAAATTGAAAGAGACATCAGACATACTCAAACAGGTCCGAAAGATAGAGATTAAGACTCGCGGACTCTCCAACGACATTTTTGCCGGACACTACCATAGTGCTTTCCGTGGCAGGGGTGTGTCATTTAGCGAGGTCAGGGAGTACCGAGTGGGTGATGATGTGAGGGATATAGACTGGAATGTCACTGCCCGTATGCGCAAGCCCCACATCAAAATCTATGAGGAGGAGCGTGAGTTGACGATGATGCTGATGGTCGATGTCAGTGGCTCGGGGGTGTTTGGCTCGGGCGATAAGACGAAGCGTGCGGTGATGACCGAGATTGCGGCAGTGCTGGCGTTCTCGGCAGCCCAGAATAACGATAAGGTGGGTTGCTTGCTGTTTAGCGATAGGGTGGAGAAGTTTATACCTCCCAAGAAGGGTCGCTCACATATCCTCAGGATTATCAGCACTCTTTTGGAGTTCGAGCCCGAGAGCAAAGCGACCTCGCTGGTGGTGCCTTTGGAGTACCTTACGGCGGTGCTGAAAAAGAGAAGTACCACCTTTGTTATCAGCGACTTCGACACTCCCGCGAGTGAGGACGAACGACTCTCGAAGGTGCTGGGCATAGCCTCGCGCAAACACGATATGGTGGGTATCAAGGTCTATGACCCGAGGGATGCCGAACTGCCCGATGTGGGCTTGGTTGAGATGGAGGACTTGGAGAGCGGTCGCCGTATGTTTGTCGACACCTCTTCGAGGGCTGCAAGGGAACACTATGCCTCGCAGTGGAACGCTCGCCACGAGGCTATGGATAAGATTCTCGCCCGCGTAAGGGTAGACCACGCCGATGTGACCACCGAGGAGGATTATGTTAAGGAACTTATCAAACTCTTCAAAAGACGATAGATGAGAGGGTTGAAAAGATATATTATTGCGCTGTGTATGAGTGTGGGAGTGGTGTTTGCTGCTGCCGCACAGAGGGGTGTGGAGATTGTTGGTGCAAGGTTTGAGCCCGATAGCGTGCTGTTGGGCGACCACTTCGACCTTGTGATGGAGATTGTGAGCCGTGGCGATGTGGCACTTGCTCTCCCCGAGATTGGTGCCGACTTTGCCGAGGGACGCATCGAACTCTTGCAGGACTTGGGACTCGATACCTTGTCTGCCGACGAGGGGGGCTACCGCCTGCGCAAGAGGTGGCGTATGACCTCCTTCGAGCCCGCAATGTATAGCATCGACTCGCTCGGTCTGCTCTGGACAGACGGCACGAAGGTCGATACCCTCATTGCCCCCAATGCCCTAAGGTTGCAGGTGCAGATGATGCCCGTAGATACAGCACAAAAGACCATCTACGACATCAAACAACCCCTCAAAGCGCCCTTGAAACTTGGCGAGGTGGGTGGCTATACACTCTTGGGCTTGGGTGTGGCGGCTGTTGTGGCGGGCTTGGTGCTGCTGGTGCTCTCGCGCCTAAGTCGTAGGAGGCAAGCCATCGAGGAACGCCGCGAACCTCCACACGTTGTGGCAATACGTCACTTGGAGATGCTCCACAACCAAAAATTGTGGCAGAACGGAAGGATTAAGGAGTACTATACCAGACTTACGGAGATACTCAGGGAGTACCTTGCGGGTCGTTATGGTGTGGGGGCTATGGAGATGACCTCCGACGAGATTATCGCGGCAATGAAGGCGGCAGAGGTCGAGCCAAAACATACAGCCAACCTTGGCGCACTGCTTGCCGAGAGCGACCTTGTGAAGTTTGCGAAATATACCCCCTCGGAGGAGAGCCACGAGGAGTACTACAATATGGTCTACTACTTCGTGGAGGAGAGCAAGGAGATTAAGGAGGAGATTGTAACCCCCGAGGCGCAAAGTATTGAGGGCGTTGTTGCCGAGGAGAGAAAGGAGGGAGCAGATGAGTAGAGTTCTGAAATACCTGTTGCCACTATTGGCTCTCTGCGTTGCAACAGCAACCTATGGACAAAAATACCCCGAACGCCACCACGTTCGCAAGGGTAACTCGCTCTACGAGGAGCAACGTATGGAGGAGGCACAAAAGGAGTACCGCACAGCACTCCAAAAAGATGCTACCTCGGTGGAGGGTAAGTTCAACCTCGGCGACTCGCAATATGCTATGGGCGACTTCGAGAGTGCCGAGAACACCTTCCGCGAACTTTTGGAGTACCCCGACCTTTCGGACGAGGTAAAGGCTAAGACACACTACAACCTCGGCAATGCGCAGTTCCAACAGCAGAAGTTGGAGGAGGCTTTGGAGTCGTACAAATCATCCCTGAGGCTCAACCCCAAGGATATGGAGGCTAAGTTCAACTATGCCTACACCAAGGCTATGATGGAGAACCAGCAGAACGACCAAAACCAACAGAACAACCAGAACGACCAAAATAACCAAAACCAAGATAATCAAGACCAACAGTCCGAGGGCGGAGAGGATAACGAGCAGGGCGATAAGGAACAAAACCCCAATGAGCAACCTCAGCCCGAGGACCAGCAAGGCGAGGAGCCTCAGGGCGAGAAACCCGAGCCGAGCGACCAATCCGAGGGTGAGGAGCCTCAGGAAGTCCCCTCACCAAGCCCCGAGAGCGAGCAGATGCTCGATGCTGTGCAGGCTGCCGAGGATAAGACTCGCGAGAAGGTCGATGGCGAGAAGGCTGCGGTTATGATGCCTCGTTCCGGCAAGAACTGGTAGCGAGCACATCTTGTGGGCGGCTGATTTCTGTGGGCGATTTCTGCGTTACGCTTGCGCTCGAAACCTCATTTACGTCAGTAAACTGCGGTTTCTCGCGCTTCGCAAGCCTTGAACTCGCCTCACATAAATCACCCGCAGGGATTAGGGTCTAACGTCTAACGTCAATCGTCCTAAGGCATATAGGGCTTATAGGGCATATAAGGCTTATGGGAGTTATGGGAGAAATGAGAGATATGGGAGTCCCACAACCACATCCCTCCCCTGTGTCAGGGGAGGGTCCGCGAAGCGGGGGAGAGGTCTGTCCGTCTTGCCACGACTGCCGCAGGCAGGCGGTTGGCATCTACCTTTCCTGTTTTTCTTGTTCTTCCTGTCCTTCTTGGTTTAATTGCAGGAGTGACAGGAATAACAGGAGCGACAGGAGAAACAGGGGGAGTTTGAGAGAAAGTTTTATTCGGGGAGGTGTGGGGCTCTCCGAAGGAGAGTGGCAGACGAAATGGTAGCCCTCTCAAACTTGTTTGAAAGAGGGCTGCTATTTTGGCTGAAAGATAGCCACACCTCACCGCACGAAAAAAGCGATACGCAGTATCGCATAAAAATTTTTGGGCGACTTTTTATAAAAAGTCGCAAAAGAAAAAGAGAAAAAGAAAAAATATGGAGTTTGCAAGTCCGAAGATATTGTGGTTATTGTTGCTGCTTGTGCCGATGGTGGGATACTACCTATGGCGCGAGAGGGCTGGTGGTGCTTCGCTCGGGGTGTCGAATGTGGGGATGCTGAGAGGTGCGCCCCGCACGTTGCGCTCGTGGTGCAGGCATCTGCCTTTTGTGCTGAGATGTGCGGCTGTGGCAATGATTGTGGTGGCTCTGGCTCGTCCTCAGACCACCGAGCAACTGAGCAAGACAACGGTTGAGGGTATTGACATTGTGCTGTCGCTGGATGTGTCGGGCACTATGCTGGCTGCGGACTTCGAGCCCGATAGGCTTACGGCTGCCAAGGATGTGGCTGCGAGGTTTATTGCCGACCGTCCCAACGACAGGATAGGTTTGGTGGTTTTTGCGGGCGAGAGCTATACCCAGAGCCCTCTGACAACCGATAAGGCGGCGTTGCAAACCTTGTTGTCGCAGGTTAAGTTTGGCGTTGTGGAGGACGGTACGGCAATAGGTATGGGCTTGGCAACGGCTGTCAATAGACTTCGTGAGTCGGAGGCTAAGAGCAAGGTTATCATACTGCTTACCGATGGTGTTAATAATGCGGGACAGATTGCCCCGCTGTCGGCTGCCGAGATTGCTGCTGAGTATGGCATAAGGGTATATACTATTGGCGTGGGTAAGAGGGGCTACGCACCCTACCCCTACTATGATGCGTGGGGTAAGATGCGCTACTCGCAACAGAGGGTTGAGATTGATGAGCAGACGCTGACAGATATTGCTGCCAAGACGGGTGGCGAGTACTTCCGCGCTACGGATAAGAATACCCTGCGTGAGGTCTATGATAGGATTAACGAACTCGAAAAGACCAAAATTGAGACCGATAACTACACCCGCCATAACGAACTCTTTGGCGTGTGGCTCCTGTGGGCTTTGCTGCTGTTGGCGGCGGAGTTCTTGGTGGAGAGGGTGTGGATTAACAAACTACCTTAGCGAAAAAGAGAGATGTTTAGATTTGCGAACATAGAGTTTTTGTACCTGCTTTTATTGGTACCCGTCTTTGCGGTGCTGTTTGAGTTGATGGTAGCCCGTAGGCGCAAAGCCCTCGCTCAATTTGGCAGCCAGAGTGCCCTTAGACGTTTGGCTCCCGATATGTCGATTGCGAAACTCAGGTGGAAATTCTGGATTTTTGCGACGGCTGTGGCGCTTGTTGTTGTCGCTGTTGCACGCCCTCAGGCGGGCTCCAAACTCCGCGAGGTGGAGCGCGAGGGCGTAGAGATTATGGTGGCTATTGACGTGTCGAACTCTATGCTGGCGAGCGACTTTTCGCCCAATAGGTTGGAGCGCACGAAATATGCAGTTAGCAGGGTTATAGAGGGTTTGTCGGAGGAACGCATTGGCGTTGTGGTCTTTGCAGGCGATGCCTATGTCCAACTACCCATCACCTCGGACTACCTTACAGCCCGCAACTTTGTGGAACGCATTTCGCCCACACAGGTTACCAAACAAGGTACGGCAATAGGTGCCGCCATAGACCTCGCCACAAGTGCTTTTTCGAGCGACTCGGAGGGTAGTAGGGTGGTGGTGCTTGTTACCGATGGCGAAAACCACGAGGACGATGCTCTGTTGGCTGCCGAGAGGGCTGCCGAGAAGGGCGTGCAAGTCTATACAATAGGTATCGGCACCCCCGAGGGCGCACCAATTAACATTGGCGATGATTTTGTGCGTGACGACAAGGGCGAGATTGTGGTGTCGAAATTGGACGAAACAACACTCCAAAAAATTGCCGCCACAACGGGTGGAGCCTACATTAGGGCTACGGCAGCGAGTGTGGGCGTGCAGGAGATTGTCGATAAGATAAACCGCACCGAGAAGTCGAAGTTCAAGACCGAGATTTTCGAGGAGTACGACGAGAAGTTCCATATACCGCTTGTTGCTGCACTTGTGTTGCTGTTGGTGGAACTCGTTATCTTGCCGCGCCGCAATAGGGTGCTTGCACGCTTCAACCTCTTCGGTGGCAAGTAGTAGGGGGGGTAGGATTTGCTCCTTACGATAAAAAATACTAACTTTACAATCAAACTTGAATAAACACACTTTTTCCTATGGCATATTTTGAGGTTTATGGCGGACGCCAGATGAACGCAGGGGCGGAGATTACCCCACAGGGGGCGAAGAATGAGGCGTTGCAGATTATCTGTGCCACACTCCTTACCGAAGAGCGCGTAACACTCCACAATGTTCCCGAGATTGTCGATGTGCTGGCTCTGATTGAACTGCTGCGCAACCTCGGCGTGGAGATTGAACGCCTTGCCGAGGGTACCTACACTTTCCGTGCTAAGAATATCGACCTGGGCTACCTGCGCACCGAGGACTACCGCAAACGCGGCTCTAAGTTGCGTGGCTCGGTGATGGTCATCGGTCCTCTCTTGGCTCGCTTTGGCGTGGCTTATATCCCTAAGCCGGGTGGCGATAAGATAGGTCGCCGTAGGCTCGACACTCACTTCATAGGCTTCCAAAAGCTCGGCGCACGCATCAACTTCGACTCTGCGGGCGACTTCTTTGAGGTCGACGCTTCGAAGTTGCAGGGCACCTATATGCTCCTCGATGAGGCTTCGGTTACGGGCACTGCCAACATCGTTATGGCTGCCGTTCTCGCCGAGGGTACAACCACTATCTATAATGCCGCTTGTGAGCCCTATCTGCAACAACTCTGCAAGATGCTCTGCCGTATGGGTGCTAAGATTGAGGGCATAGCCTCCAACCTTCTGACCATACACGGTGTGGAGTCGCTCGGCGGTACGGAGCACACTATGCTGCCCGATATGATTGAGGTGGGTAGTTTCATCGGCTTGGCAGCAATGACACAGTCCGAACTGACCATCAAAAACGTGTCGTTTGACAACCTCGGCATCATTCCCACACAGTTTGCCCGTATGGGTATCCGCTTCGAACAGAGGGGTGACGATATCTACATTCCCAAACAGGAACACTACGAGATAGAGAGTTTTATGGACGGCTCCATTATGACCATCGCCGATGCTCCTTGGCCCGGTCTTACCCCCGACCTGCTGAGTGTCTTTCTTGTTGTGGCTACGCAAGCCAAAGGCTCTGTCTTGATTCATCAAAAGATGTTCGAGAGCCGCCTATTCTTCGTGGATAAACTGATAGATATGGGTGCACAGATTATCCTCTGCGACCCCCATAGGGCTACGGTTATCGGTCACGACCACTCGCGCCGCTTGCGCCCCACCACGATGTCCTCGCCCGACATCCGTGCGGGAGTGGCTCTGCTCCTTGCAGCACTCAATGCCGACGGTAAGAGTATCATCCAGAATGTCGAGCAGATTGACCGAGGCTACCAAAATATCGAGGGACGATTGAATAATCTTGGGCTTAAAATTGTCCGCCACGAATAACGAGCGCATCTCGTGGGCGATTTCTGCGTTATGCTTTTGATTTTGCTTCCTCATTTACCATTTGTAAACTGCGGAGCAAAATCAAAACCAAGCCTTGAACTCGCCTCACGATACGCACTCGTTCAAAGTACATATTGCGGGCATCTGCTGCGTTACGCTCAGGCTCGGATTGCTCATTTGCGAGGGGCAAACTCCGCATCCTCGCCCATCGCAAGCCTTGCATCTGCTCCGCAATATGCACTTTTTATAGGGGGGGAGGGATGAGAATACCTCGCCTTGCGATGCGCACTCGCTATGAATTGAAAGTTGA
Organism: Tidjanibacter sp.; assembly: GCA_045602145.1. Lineage (GTDB taxonomy): Bacteria > Bacteroidota > Bacteroidia > Bacteroidales > Rikenellaceae > Tidjanibacter. The sequence goes on along the minus strand of JAZSAY010000030.1, from coordinate 22,103 downwards.
GAATTCCCCTTTTCACAAAAAGCAGAGAAGAAAGAAACAGACTAAACATTATAAACTAACTCAAACAAAACTAAAAAATTATGGGATTTATTCTTTACATCGTAGGTCTTGTGTGCGCAGTGTGGTGTGTGCTTGACGTTTTCAAGAAAAACATCGACCTGCCTTGGAAACTTATTGTGGCAGTGATTGTGTTGGCTACAAGTTGGGTGGGTCTTGCCCTCTACTACTTCTGGGCTCGCCAAAATCTTGAAATCTGGTTCAATAAACAGTAGTTTTACTGCGCAAGAAACCCGCTTTAATAGTTGGTGCGATTACCATAATTTGGTAGTCGCACCAACTGTTCTTACAACAGCGATAGGAATAAGAGGAGTAGTAAGGCAGTCTAAGAGAGTTGTTATTTTGGCTGCCAAACTATCAGAGAAGCAAAATCTCGCAAAGCAAAAAGGCTCGGATAATCTCCGAGCCTTAGTTGCGAAAAATTGATAGGTGGGATTATTTAACCCTGTAAATTTTCTTGTAGCCATAAACAGCCTCGTCACCCAACTCCTCCTCGATGCGGAGCAACTGGTTGTACTTAGCCATACGGTCGCTACGGCTCATCGAACCGGTCTTAATCTGACCCGAGTTGGTAGCCACAGCGATGTCGGCGATGGTCGAATCCTCAGTCTCGCCCGAGCGGTGCGAAGTTACCGAAGTGTAGCCTGCGCGGTGAGCCATCTCGATAGCATCGAGGGTCTCGGTGAGCGAGCCAATCTGGTTAACTTTGATGAGGATGGAGTTACCGCAACCCATCTCGATACCCTTCTTCAAGAACTCTACGTTGGTTACGAAGAGGTCGTCACCTACGAGCTGGCACTTGTCGCCAATAGCGTCGGTAAGCATCTTCCAGCCTTCCCAGTCGTTCTCAGCCATACCATCCTCGATGGAGTCTACGGGGTATTTCTCTACCAAGCCTTTCAAGTACTCAACCTGCTCTGCGGAGGTGCGTTTTGCGCCTTTCTCTCCCTCGAACTTGGTGTAGTCGTAGATGCCGTCTTTGTAGAACTCGCTCGAAGCGCAGTCCATACCGATCATAACATCCTTACCGGGAACATAGCCGGCAGCCTCGATAGCCTTCAAGATGCTCTCGATAGCGTCCTCGGTACCCTCCAATGCGGGAGCGAAGCCACCCTCATCGCCCACTGCGGTGCTAAGACCACGAGCGTGGAGAACTTTTTTGAGGTTGTGGAACACCTCAGCACCCATACGGAGAGCTTCACGGAAGGTGGGAGCACCTACGGGGCGAATCATAAACTCCTGGAATGCGATGGGGGCATCAGAGTGCGAACCACCGTTGATGATATTCATCATAGGTACGGGGAGGCTCTTAGCGTTTGCGCCACCGATGTAGCGATAGAGAGGCATACCGAGCTCGGCAGCAGCGGCGTGTGCGGTTGCGAGCGATACGCCGAGGATAGCGTTTGCACCGAGGTTGCTCTTGGTAGCGGTGCCATCCAACTCAATCATAGCCTTATCTACGCCTACCTGATCGTATACACTCATACCGATTACAGCAGGGGCAATCTTCTCGTTTACGTTAGCAACGGCTTTCAATACGCCTTTGCCGAGGTAGCGACCTTTGTCGCCGTCACGAAGTTCGAGAGCCTCGTTTTCGCCTGTCGAAGCACCGCTGGGAACAGCAGCACGACCAACATAACCGTTTACGGTAGTTACCTCTACCTCGATGGTGGGATTACCCCTCGAATCAAGAATCTCTCTTGCGTGTACGCCTAAAATTTCAGACATTTTTAGTGATTTTTTAGTGAATAATTAATTAACCTAACTTGTTATAATAGCATTTGTTGCAAGGAGGGCACCTTTGTGCCCTCCCCACAACTTCGTTTTGCTTCTTTTTAGCTGCGGAATTTAGCTTTCAGATACTCGCGGTTGAGGCGAGCGATGTGGTTGATGGTAATACCTTTGGGGCACTCTGCCTGGCAAGCACCGGTGTTGGTACAGTTACCGAAGCCGAGCTCGTCCATCTTAGCAACCATTGCTTTTGCCCTGCGTGCGCCCTCTACCTGACCCTGGGGCAGTTTTGCGAGCGACGAAACACGAGCAGCAACGAACAACATTGCCGAGCCATTCTTACAAGTTGCAGCGCAAGCACCGCAACCGATACAAGCGGCAGCATCCATACTCTCCTCAGCATCGTCCTTAGCGATAGGAATAGCGTTTGCATCGGGTACGCCGCCGGTGTTTACCGACACGAAGCCACCTGCTTGGAGGATGGTCTCGTATGCTGTGCGGTCAACAACGAGGTCTTTGATAACGGGGAATGCGCGGCTACGCCAGGGCTCGATAACGATTTTGTCGCCATCTTTGAAGTTACGCATATGCAATTGGCAAGTGGTAACCTCGCTCTCGGGACCGTGAGCGTGACCGTTGATACGCAACGAGCAAGCACCGCAGATACCCTCGCGGCAGTCGTGGTCGAATGCTACGGGCTCTTTACCCTCGTGGATGAGCTGGTTGTTGAGAATGTCGAGCATCTCCAAGAACGAACTCTCAGTCGAGACATCTTTAACCACATAAGTCTCGAATTTGCCCTCTGCTTTGGCGTTAGGCTGACGCCAGATTTCAAGTGTTAAATTCATATCTAATGTTTTGTTTTTACCTTGTTAATAGTTTGAGTAAGCTGTTCGACCGTAAAAGTTAGTCTTTGTAGTTACGCTGCTGCAAGTGGATGGTCTCGAAGGTGAGAGGCTCCTTGTAGAGCACGGGCTCTTTGTCCTCGCCCTGGTACTCCCAAACTGCAACGTATGCATAGTTCTCGTCATCGCGCAATGCCTCGCCCTCGGGAGTCTGGAACTCCTCGCGGAAGTGACCACCGCAACTCTCATTACGGTTCAGTGCGTCACGAGCCATAAGTTCGCCAAGTTCGAGGAAGTCTGCCAAGCGGAGAGCCTTCTCCAACTCCTGGTTGAACTCATCGGGCTTACCCATAAGTTTCAGGTCGCTCCAAAACTCTTTCCTCAGAGCCTGAATCTCAACGATAGCCTGCTCCAAAGACTCTTTGGTACGAGCCATACCTACCTTCTCCCACATAATGCCACAACCGAGTTTCTTGTGCAACTCATCGGGAGTCTGAGTACCCTTGATTGCGTAGAGTTTCTCGATTTTAGCACGGATAGCGTTCTCTGCCTCCTCGAATGCGGGGTCGTTGGTATCTACCTTAGGCGACTGAATCTCGTGCGAGAGGTAGTCACCGATGGTGTAGGGCAGCACGAAGTAGCCGTCAGCCAAGCCCTGCATAAGAGCCGAAGCACCCAGACGGTTAGCACCGTGGTCCGAGAAGTTAGCCTCACCAATCGAATAGAGACCGGGAATGGTTGTCATAAGGTTGTAGTCTACCCAAGTACCACCCATTGTGTAGTGAACTGCGGGATAGATCTGCATAGGCTGCTCGTAGGGGTTAACAGCGGTAATCTCCTCGTACATCTGGAAGAGGTTGCCATGACGCTCACGAATCTTGTCGATACCGAGGCGGTCGATAGCGGTCTTGAAGTCGAGATATACTGCCAAACCGGTCTCGTTCACACCGAAGCCCGCATCGCAACGCTCCTTAGCGGCACGCGAAGCCACGTCACGAGGTACGAGGTTACCGAATGCGGGATAGCGGCGCTCCAAGTAGTAGTCCCTATCCTCCTCGGCAATATCCGAAGGCTGTTTGATACCTGCGCGGAGAGCCTTCACATCGGTGAGGTTCTTGAGGACCCAGATACGACCTTCGTTACGGAGCGACTCACTCATAAGGGTAAGTTTGCTCTGCTGAGTGCCGTGTACGGGGATACAGGTGGGGTGAATCTGAGTAAAGCAGGGGTTAGCAAATGCTGCACCTTTCTTATATGCCTGCCAAGCCACCGAGCCGTTGGAGTTCATTGCGTTGGTCGAGAGGAAGAATACGTTACCATATCCACCGGTTGCCATAACAACTGCGTGAGCACCGTGACGCTCCAACTCGCCGGTCACAAGGTTACGAGCAATGACGCCCCTTGCCTTGCCGTCAATCAGAACGATGTCGAGAATCTCGTGGCGGGGGTAGCTCTTAACGGTCTTGGCTGCAATCTGGCGGTTCAGAGCAGCGTAAGCACCGAGCAAGAGCTGCTGACCGGTCTGACCACGAGCATAGAAGGTACGCGATACCTGTGCGCCACCGAACGAACGGTTAGCCAAAAGACCGCCGTACTCGCGAGCGAAAGGTACACCCTGAGCTACGCACTGGTCGATAATTAGGTTCGACACCTCTGCCAAGCGATAGACGTTGGCCTCCCTTGCACGGTAGTCGCCACCCTTGATGGTATCGTAGAAGAGGCGGTAAACCGAGTCGTTGTCGTTCTGGTAGTTCTTAGCAGCGTTGATACCGCCCTGAGCGGCAATCGAGTGAGCCCTACGGGGCGAGTCGCTGATGCAGAATACCTTTACGTTGTAGCCAAGTTCGCCGAGCGAAGCAGCAGCTGCGCCACCACCCAGACCGGTACCGATAACGATAACGTCCAATTTGCGTTTGTTAGCGGGGCTAACAACTTTGATATCTCCTTTATGTTTTGTCCACTTGCCCTCAATAGGACCTGCTGGGATTTTGGAATCGAGTTTAATCATAAAGCGTAAAGTTTTAGTGGTTTAGGATTAGAAGCAGAGGATACCGAAGTTCTCCTGCAAATAAATAACGATAGCGCAGAGAGCAAAGCCGCCAATGATAACGGTCGAAACAATCCACGAGATGCATTTCATGCGTTTGAACCACACTTTGCTGTTCAAACCGAGCGAGTGCATCATACTCCATACGCCGTGAGTGAGGTGCATCCAGATACCACCGAACCATACGAGGTAGAGGAGAAGGTAGGGCAACTGTGCGAAGTAGTAGCGAACGATTGCTGCGCCATCGGTGGGAGCCACCATTGCTGCGCCGAGAGCAACCTCGTGTGCGCCCTGCAACTCTGCGAACATCATCTTGTACCAGAAGTGTACCAAGTGCAATACCAAACCAATGATTACCACAAAGCCCAGAACGAGCATATTCTTCGAGGACCACTCAACGCCATTCTCGCGTGCGTTTGCGCGATAGCGGATGGTGCCACGAGCCTTACGGTTCTGGATGGTGAGAACGATTGCCAGAATGAAGTGAAACAAAATCACTGCTGCCAGCAATACGGTGGCTGCTACTGCATACCAGTTTGCGCCGAGAAAACCGCAGATTGCGTTGTAAGCATCATTGGAAATTACCAACGCCAAGTTCATACACATATGGAATGTGAGGAACAAAACGAGTACACAGCCAGAGATGCTCATAAACATCTTCTTGCCGATTGAAGAGGTAAAAATACTTCCACTCATAATTTTTAGGTTAAAGTGATTAAAAAAGTTTATTGTTGTTTGATTTGTTGTTTTTCTCCCATCCTATGTGGCTCCCATCGTAGATGGGAAACCCTTTAATTCTGCAAAGTTACCATTGTTTTTTGAATAACACAATTATTTGGGTAACTTTGTCATCGTCAAAAGCCGATTTTAGCGATGAAAAAGTCACTTTACATACTACTCGTGTTGGTTTGGGTGCTTGCCGGAGGTGTCAAGGCGCAGCCCGTGGGCGGTTTTCCCTATGTTACCGCGCCCAGCTACATCGTCGACGAGGGGCGTGCTCTTGCCGAGTGGATGACGCTCCATTGGTGGGACAACTACAACTTCGCAGTCGCCGAGCAGAAGTACTCGCCCGAGGCGAACAAGAGGGGTTTTGTGGAGTTCGTAGGTGCGCTCTATGCGACCACCCCTGCTCACTCTTTCGGAGCTGTCGAGAGGATGATGCAGAGGGCTGCAACGAGCGAGGATGGCTATTGGTACTTCTTGGAGATGGCGGAGATGGTACTCTACGACCCGTCGTCGCCTATGCGCAACGACCTTCTCTGGGAGGTCTTTGTGCGCCACGCGGTGGGCAAAGAGAGCCCCCTCGACGAACCCTCGAAGGTGCGCTATCGCTCTCTTTTGGAGCTTGTGCAACGCAATCAGCAGGGCTCTGTGGCTACCGACTTTGCCTATACTCTGGCAGATGGCTCCAAGGGACGCCTGCACGACATAAAAGCTCCACTTACGGTCATATATTTCTATAATCCAGGGTGCAGCGAGTGCGCACGCACGAAGGCGCAGATTGATGCCTCGGGATACCTCGACCTGCTACTCCAAAGGGGGCTTGTTGAGGTGTTGGCTCTCTACCCCGACGAGGATATCGCCGAGTGGCGTCGCAGACTCTACGAACTACCCGAAGAGTGGATTGTGGCATACGACAAAGGACAGACCATCAATCGCCAGAACCTCTACGACCTTAAAGCCATACCGACGCTCTATCTGCTTGATGCCCAGAAGCGTGTGATGATGAAAGACCCCACGGTTGAAGACTTCATCGGAGTGCTGGAAGGGTTTTTGCAGTAATTCAAAATTGAGAAAAAGCGGTTGCCTTTGGGGTGACCGCTTTTTTGCGAGGGTGGAAGAGGAATGGGAAGGGTAGGAGTGGTGGGAGAAACAGGGGTGACAGGAATAACAGGAGTGATAGGAAATTATGTTCTTTCCGTTCTTCCTGTTTTTCTTGTTTTTCTTGTTTTGCCCCACAACCCCCGATAGCGCAGATTGTTGAGGGATTTTTGTGCCAAAAGAAGGAGCGGACTCCGAGTTTACTTGGCGTAAATGAGGAGCCCGCTCTCTGAATTTTGGTGCAAAAATCACCAACAAGATGTGCTATCGGTAGAGGAAGCGTTTGATAGATTTCTTGGGAGTCTTCTCGAACTCTGTGGGTCGCAACTCTATCTGCGCCACCTTCTCGTAACTTGCAACGAGTGTGTTGAGTTCTTTGAGGGTTTCGTTCATGAGTTCCTGCAACTGCGAGTGGGGGATGCCCGCAGCATCCAACTGCTCGTAGTCGGGCACCACAAGTGCCACAAGTTTGCCGTCACGCTCGACGACAAGACTCTCCAAAACGTAGGCAAGGTTATTGAGTTTCGCCTCAATCTCCTCGGGGTAGACGTTCTGTCCACCGCTCATAAGAATCATAGTCTTGCTACGACCCCTGAGGAAGATGTTGTGGTCGGCATCTATGGTACCCATATCGCCCGTATGGAGCCAGCCATCCTCGTCAATAGCCTGAGCCGTAGCCTCGGGATTCTTGTAGTATCCCTTCATAACCTGCTCGCCACGAATGAGAATCTCGCCGGGGATGTGTGCGGGGTCGGGCGAAAGCACACGACACTCGCAAAATTCGGTGAGGAGGCGACCTGCCGAAGTGGGTATGTAGCCATCGGTGTAGAGTCGGTGGCTGATGAGGGGTCCGCATTCGGTCATACCGTAGCCCACAGTGATGGGGAACTTGATGCGGTGGAGGAACTCCTCGACATCGGCATTGAGTGCCGCACCACCCACAATAAACTCGAAGAACTCGCCACCGAGGGTAGCTACGAGTTTCTTGCGAATCTGTGCATATACCACGTTGTCAATCAGAGGTATGGAGAGGGCTGTTTTCATCAGACCGCTGCCCAAGATGGGGAATATCTGTTTTTTGACTACCTTCTCGATAATCATAGGCACCGAGCAGATGACGTGTGGGCGCACCTCTGCCATAGCCTCAATGAGGATTTTGGGCGAGGGAATCCTACCCAGCAACGTGACGTGAGTACCGGCACCAAGCGAGCAGAGCATATCAATCGCCGCACCAAAGGCGTGAGCCAGAGGCAGGAAACAGAGCACACGAGAACCGCGGAAGTGGTACTTCTTGGGCAGTACGTACATAAGTTGCGCGGTGAGGTTGTTGACGGTGAGCATTACACCCTTGCTGAAACCCGTCGAGCCGCTGGTGTAACTCAGCAGGCAGACCTCGTCGTTTGCCACCTCGGGGTACTTGATGTCCTCGGCAGAGAAGCCGCGAGGATAGCGCGTGCGGTAGTGCTTAACGATGTTTCTTTGGAACGAGGAGATAGCCTCACCCTCGCGCTCGAAGATACAGCGGAAGTCGGTGAGCGAGAATACCGCCTTGATGGCAGGCACTCGGTCCTCCTCGATAACATCCCAAAAAGCGTCACCCAAGAAGAGCAGTTTCGACTCGGAGTGGTTGATGATGTGGTTGATGTCGTTGGGGTTGAAATCTTGCAGGATGGGGACAATCACTGCACCGTATGTGATGGTTGCAATGTAGGTGATGACCCATCGGGGGTTGTTTCGTCCGATGAGGGCTATTTTGTCGCCCTTCTGGATACCGCACTCCTCGAAGAGCAGGTGGAGCTTTGCAATCTCCTTTGCCATCTCGTAGTACGAGAAAGTCTCCTTCTTGAAGTAGTCGGTAAGAGCAGGCAGTTCTCGGTTGTCGCGAAAACTCTGCTCGTAGATTCTAATTAAGTTCTCTCGCAGCATAAAATCTTTACTTTTATGTTTGTAATTTCGCATTGCCGCCACTGCCCACAGTGGAGCTGTGAGCGGCAATTCTTCTCTCTCGTGCTTTTTGCGTCGGCAAAGATAAATCCTTCTACGACAACCAACAAAACAGGGAGCTACTTTTGGGCGTCCGATTTACTACGTCCAAAGAGGTAAGTTTTGTTCTCCGTGCCGTGCAACAAACGCCCTATGTTGGAGCGATGGGTGTAGAAGAGCAGTAGCGACACAAAAGCCATAAAAATCATCAATATGGGGCTACTGTCGCCACAGAGTGCCGAGTAGAAGGGTAGGAGCAGACCCCCCACCATAGAGCCTACCGACACGTAGTGTGTTGCGGCAACAATCACCGTAAAGGTAGCAAGTGCAAGGAGTATGCCGCCCACCGAAAAGGCAAACATACAGCCCACGAGGGTCGCCACACCTTTCCCCCCCTTGAAGCCCGCAAAAATGGGGTACATATGCCCCAGAACCACCACAAGGCAGAGGGCGATTTTGAGGTATAGATATTGGGGCGAGTCGGGCATAAAGCCACCCAGCGACGCAAGCGAAACGGCAGCGTAGCCCTTCAAAATGTCGATAATAAAGACGGGAAGAGCCGCTTTTGCGCCCAAGACCCTCAGTACGTTTGTGGTACCCGCATTGCCGCTACCCTTGGTGCGAACATCCACACCATAGAAAACCTTGCCAATCCATACGGCGCTCGGAATGGAGCCCAGGAGGTAGGCTCCCACCACTACAAGAATTATTGCCATCCAATTCATCCTCTTAACCTGAAATTTTGTGTCGTGCCCACCTCTTTTGGGGCGATTTTTGTCCTTATTGCGAGAGTGTCGGAGCAACTCTTCGCAACTACAAAGATAAACAATTTTTGTGATTTTCTCACTTTCCGCCCTTTGTCCGCCAATATAACGCCCCGAAGCTACTTTTTGCTACGATGCCCAACGGGGGAAATTGCGCCACGATGGGAGTTTTTAGTTCCGCTTTCGGACATCGTTTCGTCGGAGATTGCGGGGAGATGATGGTTGAATATAAAACAAATTTCGAGCTAAGGTGTATTTGTTTTTAACAAAAATGGTTATCTTTGTGGGTTGTTCAGACAAAAAGCCGCTTTGGGAGCCGAAATTTGCAAAACAAAACACCAAAAGGGGCGAAAAAGATGGCGGTTGTGCAGAATACAACCCGTGGCAACGAAAACTAACTTCTACTACTAATATAATTATGAGCGCAAAAATTAAGTTCAAAGCCTTCAATGCGAAGGAGTTTTTTACCGTCAAAAACCTTATTTCGTGGTTGGTTGTTACTGTGGGTGTTGTTGTAATGTCGGCGGGTTTCGCCCTCTTTACCAACCCCTACAAAATCATCCCCGGCGGCGTCTATGGTTTGGGTCGCGTGTTGCACGACATCTTCCCCTCCATCCCCACAGGTACTTTCGGCTTTATGTTCGACGTTCCACTGATGATTATCGGCTTGTTGGTCTTTGGTGGCAGCTTTGGTGCCAAGACTATTTACGCCGCACTCATCTCGCCTCTGGTGATGAACGGACTTACAGACCTCGTGGGTGAGGGTCCCTACTACGACAACGGTTGGATTGCTACCTCGTTTAACTTCGCCGATGACCCTCTGATGGCGGCTATCTTCGGTGGTTTGTTGATTGGAGCGGGCGTGGGTATCATCATCCGCGGCGGTGCGACCTCAGGCGGTACGGACATCGTGTCGATGATTATCAGCAAGTTCTGCAAGATGAAGTTTTCGACCGCTATGGTTATGGTCGAGAGTACCATCGTGGTTATAGGTATGTTGCGCTTCCAGGATTGGCTGCTGCCCCTCTACTCGCTCGTGAGTATCTTCGTGAGCAGCAAGGCGGTAGACTTTGTTTTGGATGGTGCAACCTACGAGAAACTGCTCTTTGTAATCTCCGAGAAGAACGAAGAAATCAAGAAATACATCCTCGAAGAGCTGGGCAGGGGTGGTACCTATATTAAATCGAGCGGTATGTACACCGACAAGGATAGAAATATGATTTTCCTTGTTGTGAGCCGCAAGGAGATTGCAGCCGTCAAGAGTAAACTCCACGCGATAGACGAGCAGTCGTTTGTGGTTGTGGTTGACGCCCACGAAACCTACGGCGACGGCTTCAAGAAGTTCGATGTTGACGAAAATACCAACGCATAAAAAACCGAGTGGCGCACCCAACAGTGCGCCACTCTTTTTTGTCTAACGTCTAACGTCAAGAGTCCTAAGGCTTATAGGAGAATTGAGAGAAATGGGAAAACTCTCAACTCTCAATTCTCAACTCTCAATTCTCAATTCTCTCAAATGCGCGTAAGCGAGGGCAGAGTGGGCTTGGGCGCTCTGCCGAGCGAGAGCATTTTAGACAAAACATTGTTTTGTCAATTTTCAATTCTCAATTATAATAGGTATTTTTGCCCCGCTGAAAAGAGATAAAAAACAGACAACTATATGGAGATTACAAAAGTAGCAACAGGCAGGGGGCGAAAACTCTACATCGAGACCTACGGTTGCCAGATGAATGTTGGCGACACGGAGATTATCGTTTCGATAATGCAGAGCGAGGGTTATCTCTACACCCGCAACATCGACGAGGCAGACATCATCCTCGTGAACACCTGCTCCATACGCGACAACGCCGAGCAGCGCATCTGGGGAAGACTCAAAGAGTTTCAGCGTTACAAACGCGCCAAACGCTCGCTCATCATCGGCATTGTGGGCTGTATGGCGGAGAGGCTCAAAGAGCAACTCTTGGAGCGTGAGCCCATTGTGGATATTGTGGCAGGTCCCGATGCCTACCGCGATATGCCCCGCCTGGTGGAGGCTGTGACGGCTGGTGGTAAGGGTGTCAATGTTGCCCTCTCGCAAGAGGAGACCTATGGCGACATCCGCCCCGTGAGGCTCGACAGCAACGGCGTGAGTGCCTTCGTGAGCATTATGCGTGGTTGCATCAATATGTGCGCCTACTGCGTGGTGCCCTACACCCGAGGTATTGAGCGTAGTCGCGACCCCGAGACCATCCTCCGAGAGTTGCGCGACATCTATGCGCAGGGCTACCGTGAGGTGACGCTCCTCGGACAGAACGTAAACTCCTACCGCTGGAAGAATGCCGAGGGCGAGGTTGTGGTAGACTTCCCACGCCTTATGGAGATGGCGGCTTCGGTGGCTCCCGACCTGAGGGTTAGGTTTGCGACCTCCCATCCCAAGGATCTCAGCGACCGCCTTATTGAGGTTATGGCTTCGCACCACAATATCTGCAAGGCTATCCATCTGCCTGCACAGAGCGGCAGCACACGTATGCTCGCACTGATGAACCGCAAATATACCCGAGAGTGGTACCTCGACCGCATTGCCGCCATCCGCAAGGCGATGCCCGACTGCGCCATCACCACCGACCTCATTGCGGGCTTCTGCACCGAGACTCTTGAAGACCACGCCGATACCCTCTCGCTGATGCGCGAGGTGGGCTACGAGAGTGCCTTTATGTTCAAGTTCTCGATGCGCCCCGGCACCTACGCCTTCCGCCACCTGGCTGACGACATCAGCGAGGAGGAGAAGACCCGCCGCCTGACGGAGATTATAAACCTCCAAAACGAACTCTCCATCGCCTCCAACCGCCGCGATGTGGGCAAGACCTTCGAGGTGCTCGTGGAGGGATTCTCCAAACGTAGCGACAAACAACTCTGTGGCAGAACTTCGCAAAATAAGATGGTGGTCTTCGATGCTACCGAAGATTTGAAGGCTGGCGACTACGCCACCGTGCGCATCACCGACTGCTCCTCTGCCACACTCTTTGGGGTTAGGGTCTAACGTCTAACGACAAACGTAATAGTCCTAAGTCTTATAGGGCATAAGGAGATATGTGACTCCCATATTGCAAAAAACTATGGGCGGAGATGCCGCCCATAGACACAAACTAGAATCGCTAATGTAAGTTGCCGCGTGAGGGACAACTATTCGTTCTGCTCGGGGTTGCGTTTTGCGATGAGGAACTCCACCACAAAGGCTACAGTGAGTCCTATGCCACCTCCGAGGGCAAAGTAGAGCCAGGTGTAGACATCCGAAACGTAGAGCCCTGCAAGGTTGCACACAAGCGCAGCCAATCCAACGCCAATAAATGTTGCTCCCCAGCGCAAAGCCACCACTTTATTCTTCTCCTTGTTGGGCTTTTTGAGCAGCAGTTCTGCCAACTCGGGAGAGGTGCCACTGCGCACAATCTCCTTGCGGAGTTCGGTCTGTTGGCGGTTGTGTTTGATGGCGGCTACGATGCTCAGCACAATAGCTACAATAGGTATGGCAAAAAAGAGAACGATTGCCATAAGACCCTCTAATTGAATGGGATTCATAGTGTAAACAAGTTTTTGGTTATTAATTCCGTTTTCTGTCTTTAAGACTACCTTTGGGGCGAATTATTACACCTCGTGGGGCGAAAAATCTGCCATCAGCCTAATCTCTGTTACGATACCCGTTAGGGCAATCAGCGCCGCAATGGCAACACCCTGCCAGCCACCCAAAAAGTCGTAGGCGGCGCAACTTGCCAAGATGAAAGCTCCAATGGTGAGTGGTACAAAGAGGGCAAAGGCAACCATACGGCACCACATCTTCACTCTGCGACGTCGGGCGCTGCGCCTAACGCTCTCCACAATGCGGGCATTCATCGCCTCTAAGTGTTTCTCGCGGGCAACGGCTTGCTCAACGAGCCGGTCGAATCTCTGGTCGTTACTCTTCATAGTTAATCATCTCTTTTAGCTTGTTTCTTATTCTGTGGAGTTTAACGAGTACGTTGCTCTCACTCAGTGCTGTGCGCTCGGCTATCTCGGCAGTGCGCAGATGTTGCCAATAGAAGAGCTCCACAATCTCTCGTTCCTGCTCCGATAGGTGGGTGAGGGCTGCTGCAAGGGCATTGAGCCTCTCCTCGTGGGCGAGCGAGAACTCCTCGTCTGCCACTACCTGCACCCCCTCGATGGGTGTCGCTCTATGACGTGCCCGCTCAGCAAGGAGTGTGAGAGCAGTGTTGTGGGCTATCATCTTCAAATAGGGGGCAATACTTATCCCCCCGCGCCACCGCTCAATGTTCTCGTATGCCTTTATAAAAGCCTGCTGCACAGCCTCTTCGGCTATCACTGCGTCGTGCGCTGTGGCAAGAGCCGCCGCATATACAGCCCCCGAATGGCGGCGCACAATCTCTTCGTAGAGGTGTTGCTCGCCAAAGTCAATAATTCGGGTTATGATTTCGCGGTCGTTCATCTATCGTCACTGTCGTTTGCCTATAAGACACCATAGTGTAAGAATTATTACACCCAAAGGCGATTATTTTGTGTGGACAAAAAAAGGGGGCTGTCTCAACTCTATTTGTTGGACAGCCCCTCGCGTTGTTTACAGATTCTCTTTTTCGATATCCTTGAAGTATTTATAGGTGTTGACTCTCAGTTCGCCTGCGGCTGCCTCGTCTGTGACGAGTATGCCGTGGCGGTGGGTTTGCAGACCCGTGATTGTCCATTGGTGCGAGTAGGCACCCTCCACACCCTCGCGTACTGCGCGAGCCTTCTTGGGACCAAACGCCAACACTATAACCTCGTGAGCCGACAAAACGGTCGCTACACCAACCGTAAGAGCGAGTTTGGGCACCTGAGTGACATCGCCATCGAAGAAGCGTGAGTTGACCAAAATGGTATCCTCTGTGAGGGTCTTAACCCTTGTGCGCGAGGACATTGACGAGAAAGGCTCGTTGAAAGCCAAGTGACCATCCTCGCCCACACCGCCGAGGAAGAGGTCGATACCTCCTGCACTGTCGATGCGTTTCTCATAGTCGTCGCACTCCTTTTTAAGGTCGGGGGCGTTGCCGTTGAGGATGTTTACGTTGTCGGGATTGATGTCAATGTGCGAGAAGAAGTTGTCCCACATAAAGGAGTGGTAGCTCTGTGGGTGCTCTTCGGGCAGTCCTACATACTCGTCCATATTGAAAGTTATGACGTTCTGGAAGCTCACATAGCCCTCTTTGTTGAGGCGAATGAGTTCCTTGTAAGTACCCAAAGGTGTCGAACCGGTGGGGAGTCCCAATACAAAGGGAGCACTGGTTATGGCGGCCTTGTGGTTGATTGCGTCGGCAATGTACTTGGCTGTCCAAGCCGAACCCTTCTCTTGATTTTCGTGAATAAGAAGTCGCATAGTCCTAAAATGTTTTTTTCGGTTGTTTGTGTTATTGTTATAGCCAAAAACGGTCCGACCTCCGAGGAGAATTCAGACCGATTTTGCAGCTGTGTCTTAGAACGAAATGAGCGAGTAGACCGGAGCAAACTTTTCGAGCAGCTCCTTGCCGTGGAGGAAACTCAAATCGGCGAGGAAGATAAACTCCTTCACCTTCACGGGATAGCTCTTGCCATCCTTCTCTACGGTCAGTGCCTCCAAGTGCTCTGCCATTTTGAGTGCCGTACCGCCCGTAGCCAGAATGTCGTCGAGGATGGTTATCTCCACCACGCCGTCGGTCACCTGAGCGTTCTGCACATCGCTCTTGCGGAAGAAGAGGCTGTCCTCGCCATACTCCTTCACGATAGCCACCTTTTGGAGGTCGCCCTCGTTGGCGGGCAACTTACCACTCTTGCGGAAGGTGATGAGGTTGTGAGCCTTCGAGTCCGTAACCAGCAGTGGAGCAGCAAAGAGGAAGCCGCGAGCCTCGGGGGCTGCCACATTGGGTGTCGAGAGATGCTTGCCCAGCTCCTCAATAATAACGCCAAAGGTGTCGGCGTCGCTGAGCAGTGGGAGCAGGTCTACGAAATTAACGCCCTCTTTGGGCCAATCGGGGTAGAACTTAATGAGTTTTTTTGCCTCTTCGAGTGAAACGTTGTGTTGCATTATTCTATTGTGTTTATTTGTCAAAACCATTTCCAAAGATATGGTATTTTGCTTAAAAAACAAAATTTTGTAACTTTACGCCTGCTAAATAATCAAACCTATGACTCTTAGAACACTTTTTTGCACACTTTTGGTAGCCCTCGCACTCCCTAATGGCGTTGAGGCTCAGGAAAAAAGACTACTCACAATGGAAGAAACTATCCTCTCGCGCGAGCTTCTGCCCGAGAACATTATGACCCGCTGGGGCACCGACTCGAAGGGTAAGACTATCTATGCCGAGGCAAAAAGCCGCGACGATGTTGCGTGGTTTTATCCCACAAGTGGTAAGGTAGCAACTCCCGCCACCGAGGCAGAGGTGCAGCCCGCCAAGCCTCGCTATTTCGCCGAGGAGAACAACCTCTTTGCCGAGGTAGCAGGTGAAAAAATTGCCATCACTGACAACGAGGACAAGAATATCGTAAGCGGCTCGTTCGTTAGCCGCAACGAGTTCGGCATTGTGGAGGGTATCTTCCCCGCGCCCGACGGCTTGTCGGTGGCATTCTATCAGAAAGACGAAACCCACGTGGGCACCTTCCCCCTCTTGGACATCACCACCCGCACAGGTACCCTCCGAGAGATTAAGTATCCTATGGCGGGTATGCCCTCCGAGCGAGTGAATGTGGGTGTGTGGGATAGTCGCACCCAACAGACCATATGGCTCGCCGTTACCGACTTCGACGAGGAGCGCTACCTCACGAACATTACTTGGAGCCCCAATGGAGAGCTTATCTACACTCAGGTGCTCAACCGCGACCAGAACGAGATGCACCTTAATAGTTACTCCGCCACTACGGGCGCATTTGTCGAGACCATCCTCACCGAGAGTGACCCCCGCTATGTGGAGCCCCTCTACCCCTTGCAGTGGCTCGACGAGAAAGGCGATAGGTTCATCTACTCCACCAATGTGCGCGACGGCTATTGGAATCTCTATGTTTGCTCGCGCGGCAAAGAGGGCGGCTGGAATGTGGAGCGACTCACCAAGGTCGATGCCGACGTTACCTACCTCGATAGGCGTGGCGAGTGGGTCTACTACTACACTGCCGAGTTCTCCACCGCCGAGCAGCACCTGGCAAAGGTCAGCACCAAGAGCGGTAAGAGCGTAAGGCTTACCCACGAGGCAGGTTGGCACAACTGCTCCATAAGTCCTTGTGGCAAATACCTCATCGACAATTACTCGGCACTCTATGTACCCCGCGTTGTAAATCTCGCCTCCACCAAGGACGGCAAGGTCTTGCGCAACCTGCTGACGGCTGCCGATCCCACCGAGGGCTACAACTACACCCCCATAGAGCTTGGTACCATACCCACCGCCGACGGCAAGTGGGAGAATTGGTACCGTCTTATCTATCCCATCGACTTCGACCCTGCAAAGAAATATCCCGCTATTGTCTATGTCTATGGCGGTCCCCACAGCCAAATGGTCAACAACTCCTATCTTGCAAATCTGCGCCGTTGGGAGATGTATATGGCACAACGTGGCTATGTGGTCTTTGTGATGGACAACCGAGGTACCCTTTGGCACGGCGCCGAGTACGAGAAGGCTATCCACCGCCAGTGCGGTAAGTGCGAGATGGAGGATCAGATGAAAGGTGTGGAGTGGCTGCTCTCGCACGAGTGGGTCGATGCGGAGCGCATAGGCGTGCACGGTTGGAGCTATGGCGGCTTTATGACCATCTCGCTGATGACCCACTATCCCGAGGTCTTCAAGGTGGGCGTTGCGGGCGGACCCGTCATCGATTGGAAGTGGTACGAGGCGATGTATGGAGAGAGGTATATGGACCGCCCCGAGCAGAACCCCGAGGGCTACGCTGCAACTTCGCTCATCAACCAAGTGAAAAATCTCAAAGGCAAACTGCTCATCTGCCAGGGCGGTATAGACCCCGTAGTGCTGTGGCAACATAGCCTCAGTTTTGTGCGCGAATGTGTGATCAATAACGTGCAGGTGGACTACTTCCCCTATCCCTGCCACGAGCACAACGTACGAGGCAAGGACCGCGTGCATCTGATGAATAAGGTTACGCTCTACTTCGACGACTACCTCTAAAAAACGCATCTAAGCGGCGTCTTTGGCGCCCAACTGCGACGAACCCCTGTCGAGTTTACGCTTAGTAAACCCGACAGGGGTTTTCTTGTGCGCCCAAAACCGCTCCTTCTTTGGGCACAAAAATTCCTCCGTTATCTGTGTTTTTTTTGATGGGGAGTTCTTCCGTGAAGAGCAGCAAATAAGCGAGCGTATTTTAGGCGGAGGCGGAGCGCCTCTTTTGTGCTGGTGGTCATCCCTAAGTAGATGCAGAGAGTGGAGGGCTTTTTGGCGTCAGAGTGACGCTTTTGTGTTGGGACTTCTTTCGTGAAGAGCGGTAAATAAGCGAGCGAATTTTAGGCGCACAAGAAAACGACCTCCGCGCATAGTTGCCTATGTAAGGAGGTCGTTTATCGCAGTGCAACGCCAAAGGCGCCGCTTATTTGCTACTCTTCATCTTGGCGGTGCAGCTGCTCTACATAAACAGCGTGCTGCATCTTCTCGCGTTTTGCCCAGCTGGGTTTGATGAAGTACTGACGTGCGCGGAGCTCTTTGAGGACGCCGGTGCGCTCGTATTTACGTTTGAATTTTTTAAGAGCGCGCTCAATGTTCTCGCCCTCTTTTACAGGCATAATAATCATAGTTGTATTCTTTTTTAGTTTTTAATAATTCGTTGTTTGTCAGGCTCTTTGGTGCGCCTTGGGACTCTCCTTTGCGCTCCTCCCTTGCCTGTGGGGTTGTGGTGTTGTTTTACTCTGAAATACTCCTATTCGATAGAGGTAAACTGGAAGTACGGGGCGAGCCTTTCTCTCTCGTCCTCGGTGAATATGTCGTCATTCATAAACTCTTCCAGCCCTTTCCAGCCTCCTTTCGTTTTCTGTCGTTTGAGTATTTTTCTTAACCTCGGGGTTGTTATGTACGGATGCTCCGCCAACTCCTTTGGGGGTGCAAAGTTAATATCAATTTTTCGAATTTTGCAACTATCGCACCAAAATTCTTCTTTGAAGAGGTCGTAATTCTCTTTTGTAACCACTTTAAGGTCGAGAAGTTGGGATACTCGAAAGTAGCCGCCGAGCCTCTGGCGATAGAGCAGAATGTCCTCGGCTGTGCGGGGTCCCACGCCCTTAACGCCTACCAAAGTTAGCGAGTCGGCAGTGTTGAGGTCTATGCGCACTTTGGGGATGGGCGAGAGGGTGAGATACTCTTTCGTTTCAGCCCACGTTAGGGAGTCTATGAGGTAACAATCGCGCCATTCGAGGTCGCTACGAAAACCGCCTCGGCGTGTGCGATACTCCACCAAAGCCTCCGCCTGACGAGCCGAAAAACAGCCCAATTCGTAGAACCCTTCGGCTGAGAGTGTGTTTGGGTCGAAGGGTACTTTTTTGAAGATTCGCGAACGATATGTGGTGCCCGATAACTCGGTCTTACTCAGTGTTATGTAGGGCTTCATCTGGGCAAAGAGCGCACTGTCTATGAGATAGCAGTCGGCAAACTCCAAGAGCGAACGGAAACCCCCGCTGCGGTCGCGATACTCCACCAAAGCCTCCGCCTGACGAGCCGTGAAACACCCCAACTCGTAGAACCCCTCGGCAGTGAGCGTGTTGGGGTCGAAGGGGATGTTGCGGAAGGTTCGCTTGTGGGCTGAGGATGCGGTGCCCGAGGGGTATGTTTTGGGCTTTATGCGAAACTCCTCTCCGATGCGGATGTAGGGCTTCAAGAGGGCGTAGAGCGAGTCGCTTATGCCGTAGACTATCGCCACATCTTCGGGTATGGCGTAGGTGCGCCCGCCCTCGCGAAACTTCACAATACCGCGAGCCACAAACTTTTCGATGCCCATCTGGCGCAACTCCTCGTAGGTTACGACATTGGGGTCGAAGGGCGCAAGACGCAGGGTGTCTGCCACCGTGGCGGAATTTTGGGTGCTTTGAGGGGTGGATGCGGGGGTGTCGGACGTGGAGGTGCCGAGGAACGCGCCCACCACAATCCACACTGCCACCACCACTACGGGTAGCAGCAGAGCAATGCCCCTAATCTCCTGCTTTGTGAAAAAATGCGCCATCCAAAACCCTTAAAGTTGTGCAAAAGTAAAAAACATTCTCCGAAAAACGAAAATAGTGTTATATTTTGCTATATTTGCGAAAATCGCACACTCCAATGGACTTTTTCACAAAACCGATGCTTTGTAACAAATGGTTGCTTGCATTGCACAGTCGCCCCAAACTGTGTAACTCATAAAGGGAAAGTTTATTTATTGCACCAGAAACTTGTTTAACATGAGAAGAATTATTTATGTTGTAATTGCGAGCCTTTTGTTGGTTTCGTGTGGAAACGAGTTGGTATTTGAAATCGAGACAGAAAACATACCAATATGCCTAAATGACGAACTCAACTTGACAGATGGGGTTATCATTGGCGAAAAGTTGCGCAATCCGTATTCCATTGAGGTTATGAAACAGGCTTGTGATATGTTATATCCCCCTACTCGTGGTGAAGATCCTGTTTCGGATTCTCTTATCGTGCCTAATGTGAAGTATGTTAGGTTTCTTCCTACGGATTCAGTGGAATATCGACTTCTGATGGACTCCGATCTTGAACTCTTTAACTATCCGTTGGACTACGATATTTTGGGCGATCCGAGTGATTACCACGACCCCAATCTGCCACCAGAACAGATAACGTGGCAGTATACCGTTATGCCGATAGAGCAAACACCGCCAATAAATCGCGTTGAGGTGTTGGGAACAGGCTATGTTCCAGATGTTGGAAGTTCGAGTCTTTATGATTTGGCGGCGATAGAGCGATGTGCTAATAATATGGTTGTCAATGAATTTACTGTGGTTCCATTTGGCGGAACAACAAATACTCCGCCACCAACTACATCAACTGCACCCCCTACGGGTAAGATCCGCATATATGATACGAATGATACTGATGAAAAAGTGATCAAGGGTGTCAAAGGTGTTAAGGTTAGGGCACGTCATTTTTTCAAAATCCGAACGGCATATACAGACGAAGATGGTCACTACAACATCAATATGAGGGATTTCGAAGATGTGAATCCACGTTTTGAGTTGCGCTTTGAAAATAGATATGGCTTCAAATTAGGGTACAATGTGGAACTCATTATGCCGCAAACCTACAATATGGGGTCTACTCGTAGTCACACCTTCGAAGATAGCGATACGGGGAAAGACTACAAGGCGTGGGTGCTGTGTACAATTAATAATGCTGCCTACGATTGGTACAAGCGATGCGAAACAGAGGGTATGCCCAAACCTCCAAGCGACTTGTATCTTTGGGCGATGGAGATGGGACGAGGAGCATCGTGTATGATGTTACATCATGGGACATTAGAAGAGTCCAAAGATGATTTGCTAACTATGTGGGGTTATCAGACAGATGAAAGGGGTTTGTCCGATATTCTTGAACTATTATCGGCGATAGCGGATCTCATAGGACCAGATATAACCGTGTGCAATGTAGATCAACTAAAAACCGAGGATTTGTATAGAAGCACAAGTCACGAATTAGCTCATGCCACCCACTTTCAACAGGTTGGAGCGAGTAATCAAGAACGAGCGAGGTGGTGGTCGTATGTGTTTAATTACGAGGCGACATGCATTGTGCTGTCATCGGGTGCGAAAACCTATGAATACCCGGGTCTTCCATACGAAGAGAGGGCTGGTATTACCGAAATGTGGGCATACGCGGTAGGATACATTATGCTCTATGAGTATATAGGTGACAACAGAGTGTCTTACCCATTTTCGAATATGTATTGGTTTAAACCTGAGATAATCTGGGATCTATATAAAGCAGGGATGTCCCTGAAAGACATTAGCCAAAGTATGACTGAGGACATTACCACAAGGAGTTCTTTTAAAACACAATTGATAAAAGATAATCCATTATACGAAAGTCAAATTCAGAGCATTTTTAATTAATTTCGCATATGAAAAGAATATCTATTTGCATATTTATGCTCATCGCAATATCATGTGACAGAATGGAAGATTTGAATCCGCCATACGCCTATGATTGGTTGATTGCAAACGATGCCACACAAGATGTGGTCGTATGGACAAAAGTTGAGGATGTGTCTTTGATTGATGATAAGGAGTTTTTTCTTGACAAATACTATCATATTCCGATGGGTAGTTCTTGTTCGATATGTGGTATGGGAAGTCAGAAACCAAATGAAAGGGACTTTGAATCCTTTACCCAAAATCTAATTTTTCTTAAAATTTTATCTTTTGATAAGAGTATTGTTTTGAAAGAATATAGTATGGGCTTAGGGGAGGTTTCGCGAGATTTGTACAATGTTAGTAATTGGGCATATATCGAAAGACAAGAGAGTCTCAATAGCGACTATTATGTTACTCACCACGAGTGGACTTTCACTATTACCGATGCGGACCTCGCAGGGGAGTAGCGATGACAGAAAGCAGATGCTATGAAAAGACTGTTTATTTATTTGATGTGCATATTCTTGTGCTCTTGCGGGTCACTTTGGGAAGTTTCTCCTTCGTACGAATGGATTTGGGTATATAAGAATACCACAAACGTAGATTTGGTTATCTACTTAGAGTGTAAGGGTCTGAATGAAAAAGGAGAAGAAAGTCGAGCATATACGCAAAACTCTCTTCCCAAAGGCGAAGAGTTGTGGAACTTATTTGAAACGTCAGACCGAGAGGTTTTAACATTTTACACCCATTTTCTCTGCTTGGCGGAGTCA
>JAZSAY010000029.1:0-62561 GCA_045602145.1 Tidjanibacter sp. | reverse complement strand
ACTCCTGTCTTTCCTGCAAGAAAAACAAGAAAGACAGGAAAGGTAAATGCCAACCGCCTGCCTGCGGCAGTCGTGGCAAGACGGACAGACCTCTCCCGCCCTTACGGGCACCCTCCCCTTGCCTTAGGGGAGGGATAAAATACTCGCAGGCGCAGCCTGCACCGCAATTTTCAATTTTCAATTTTCAATTTTCAATTCTACTTGTTTCTTCCCAGCAGGCTCTGAGCCAACTCTCTGAGTGGGTCGACCCTCTCGGCGGGGGCTTCGAGGCTGGCAAGCGACTCCATAGCCTTCGAGAATTGGGCGTTTATCTCCCTCTCGGCTATCTCCCTTACACCCAGCGAGTCGTAGATGGCAATAACCTCCGAGATTTTTTTCTGGGGAGCCATCTGACTATCGGCAAGCAGCTGCTGCAACCTCTTGCGCATCGGGGCGTCGGCTTGGTCGAAGGCGGTGAGCATCAGAAAACTCTTCTTGCCCTCCAAGATGTCGCCACCGATGGGTTTACCGAGTTGTGCTTCGGTACCGTAGGCATCCAGCAGGTCGTCCTGCACCTGGAACGCCAAGCCGAGCGAGGTGGCAAACGAGAAGAGGTGCTGACGGCTGAGGGTGTCGGCACCGCCCTGTATGGCGCCAATCATTGTAGCACCCGCAAGCAGTGCGGCAGTCTTCTTGTCTATCATCGCCATATACTCCTCCATAGTCACGTCCTCGCGACTCTCGAACTCCATATCGACCTGCTGTCCCTCGCAGACAGTCATAGCCGTATAGTTGAAGCAGCCGAGCACTGCGGGCAGATACTCCACGGGGGTCTGTTGGAGCAGCTTGTAGGAGTATATCATCATCGCATCGCCCGAGAGCAGTGCGGCATTCGTACCCCATTTGCCATAGACCGATGGCTTACCACGCCTCACGACGGCATTGTCCATCACGTCGTCGTGGAGCAGTGTGAAGGTGTGAAAGACCTCCAAAGCCGCCGCTGCGGGCAGAGCCGAGAGGGCATTGTCCGAGAAGATGTTGCAGGCGAGCACCGTGAGCATAGGGCGCAGGCGTTTACCTCCTGCCGAGAGCGAGTAGCTTATGGGCTCGTAGAGCGAGTGTGGTGTACCATCGACATTGAGCGTGTCCATATAGTTAGCCACGCATTTTTGCAGTTCAGAGAGTGTGTACATATCCTTTGTGGTATCAATTTTGTGCAAATATACTGATTTTACTTGTGTGTTTGAAGAAAAAAAGGTATTTTTGAGATTGGAAAATGCCTTTTAGAGCAAAGAATACAATTTTCATTAATCATAAACACTACCTTTTAATATGAAAAAACAACTCACCATCGGTATTGACGTAGGAGGTACCAACACCGTACTTGGTCTTATTGACCGCGAGGGCAACTGCCTCGCACGCACAGAATTCCACACCCAGCGCTCGACCAACGAGGACGGTCCCGTATTCTTCGACGAGTATATGGACCTGCTTTATGCAGCCATCGAGCGACTCTTGGAGGCGGCTCCCGAGGATGGCAGGGTGGAGGGTATCGGCATCGGTGCGCCCAACGCCAACTTCTATAAAGGTTCCATCGTAAACGCTCCCAACCTCACTTGGAAAGATAGGAGCAAACCCTCGAAGGAGACTCTCGGTGAGTTCGAGAAACAGCACCGTTGCGAGGTTGTAAGGCTGCTCAAAAAACGCTTCCCCGCAATCAAGGCTATTGCTATGACCAACGACGCCAATGCTGCGGCGCTCGGCGAGTTGCACTATGGTGGCGGCAAGAACCTCAAACGCAAAGAGCTTGTGGAGATTACGCTCGGCACGGGTTTGGGTAGCGGCTTTGTGAGCAACGGCGATATTATCTACGGTCACAACTCCTTTGCTGGCGAGCTCGGTCACATCATCGTGGAGCCCGGTGGTCGTAACTGCGGTTGCGGCAACAACGGCTGCTTGGAGACCTACGCTTCGGCAACGGGTATCCGCCGTACTGCCCTCAACCTTATCGACAATACGGGTACCCCCAGCTCGCTGCGCAAGATTGAGCGCGACAAACTCACCGCCAAGGATGTGAGCATTGCGGCTGCCGAGGGCGACCTTTTGGCATTGGAGGTGTGGGATATTACGGCACACTATTTGGCACTCGGTATTGCTGCCGCAGCAGCCGTAACAGCCCCCGAGGCAGTATTCCTCTTTGGTGGTCCCACCAAGGCTGGCAACCTGCTGATGACCCCTCTGAAAAAGTACCTCGACCAGTATATGATGCGCAGTATGAAGGATACGAAGGTGATGTTCTCCAAGCTGGGCGACAACGCTGCTATTCTTGGTGCTTCGGCGCTGGCTCTAAACGCCATTGCTGCACTGAAAAAATAGGCTGACGGGCTGACACTAACGTCAATAGTCCTAAGGCTTATAGGGCTTATAGGAGTGACAGGAGTGACAGGAGCAACAGGATTTTAATGACCTTCCTGTTCTTCCTGTCTTTCCTGTCTTTCTTGTCCTCGCTCGCAAACGTCGGACACAAAAAATAAGAAGTTTATGAACAACCAACTCATCGAATTTGTGGGTGCCAAAGTGGAGGCACAAAGGGCATATTTCCGCTCGGGGGCGACGCTCCCCTACGAGTTTCGTGCCCGACAACTAAGGCGACTTTTGGAGGCTTTGGACGATTGGGAGCAACCTCTCTGCGAGGCATTGTGGAAAGACCTCCACAAATCCTCCCAGGAGGCTGTGCTGACCGAGTTGAGCATCGTAAGGGGCGAGATACGCCAACACATCCGCCACCTTAGTCAATGGATGCGCACGCGACGTGTCGCCTCGCCCATAAAGCTATTTCCCTCCACCACCCGAGTCCACACTCAGCCCCTCGGCACGGCACTCATCATTGCGCCCTGGAACTACCCCGTGCAGTTGCTCCTCAACCCTCTGGTGGGAGCCATCTCGGCGGGCTGCACGGCGGTGCTCAAAACCTCACCCTACGTTCCGCACGTTGCGCAGGTGCTGGTGCAGATGATTGGCAGCACTTTCGACGAGCAGTACGTTACGGTGCTCAATGGTCACCGCGAGATGAACGCCGCACTCTTGGAGCAACACTTCGACCTTGTGTTCTTTACGGGCTCGCCCGCGCTCGGCACTACCGTTATGGAGGCTGCCGCCAAGCACCTCACGCCCGTGGTGTTGGAGTTGGGCGGCAAGAGCCCCTGCATTGTGACCCCCGAGGCAGATGTTGAGGTCGCCGCCAAACGTATCGCGTGGGGCAAGACCATCAACTCGGGGCAGACCTGCATAGCGCCCGACTACCTGCTAATCCACTCCTCACAGAAGGCTCCCTTTGTGGAGGCTTTCGGTAGGGCTGTGAAGATGCTGCACGGCAGCGACCCGCAGCAAAGCAAGCACTATGGCAGGATGGTGACCCCCAAGGCTTTCGAGCGAGTGGTTGGCTATATGGCTGAGGGTAAGGTGCTTGCGGGAGGTAAGAGCGACCCCGAGGAGAGGTATATAGAGCCCACACTCTTGGAGGTTACAGACCTCGGAGCGAAGGTTATGCAGGAGGAGATTTTCGGTCCCATACTGCCCGTTGTGACCTACCAGAGGGAGGAGGAGTTGGAGGAATTCATCGGTTCGCGTCCACACCCTCTGGCGCTCTACTACTTCGGCAAGAGGAGCAAGGGTAAGGAGCTGCTGCGCCATACACTCTCGGGCGGTGCGTGCATCAACGACACCATTATGCACATCGCGAACGAGCGCGCACCATTTGGCGGTGTGGGCACGTCGGGTATGGGTCGCTACCACGGCAAGGAGAGCTTTCTGGCATTCTCCCACAGGCGTACGGTCCTCACCTCGCCACGCCACTTCGATCTGCCCCTGCGCTATATGCCCTACAAACTCTTCTCGCTGATTAGGAGGATGTTGTAAGGGCTCTACACCCCATCCCCCCAAACTTAGGGGGATGGGGAATTAAAAATTCAAAATTAACAGACCCCTCAGTCGCTTTGCGACATCTCCCCTAACTTAGGGGAGCTGTACACTTAGCCATCCCCTAAGGCAAGGGGAGGGTGCCGAAGGAGAGAGAGGTCTGTCTTGCGTCAAAGGCGCAGTCTGATGTCTAATGTCGCGGGCTCGGCAGTTTTGCCGAGCCCGAAAACTTTCACAGGAGTGACAGGAGTGATAGGAGTCACAGGAAAGACAGGAGTTACAGAAGTCACAGGGCTTTGCTGTTCTCCCTGTTTTTGCTGTTCTCCCTGTCCTTCCTGTTCTCCCTGTTCTCCCTGTCCTTCCTGTCACTCCTGTTCTTCCTGTTCTTCCTGCCCTCCCCCAATCCCCGCGAAACGCACATTGTTTATACATAGGTGTGAAATTTATTTGTTTTACTGTGAATTTTTTCACGCAAAATGTTTGGAGGTTGAGAAACTTTGTTTAACTTTGTATTAAATTCAAAATGAAATAACTACAAAAACATTATTAACTACTTCTAAAACACATTGAGACTATGAAAAAGATGTACCTATTTGCCACAATGTTGATGGCTTCGATGGCACTGCTATTTACGGCGTGCGACACCCCCGAGCCCGAGCCTACGCCCGAGCCTACGCCCGAGCCCAAAGAACTCACCTTTGAGGCTGAAATTACGGAGGTGACCAAGAGTACCGTCTCCTACACCGTTACCCCTTCGTTGAACGATGCCGACTATATGGTAGTTTTGGTAGACGAGTCCTATATTGATAATGTTGGTGTTGGCGACGCCCTCACAACAAGCATTTTGGAGCAGCTTCGTAACATTGCAACCACCGGCGGTAAGACCTTCGATGAGTATATGACCGAAGTGAAGAGCCGTGGCGAGATAAGCAAATCGATGGGTAATCTGGCTTACAACAGCGACTACTCCCTTGTTATCTTTGGTGTGGATGCTGCGGCTTCTTGGGCAGCAACCACCGAGCCCCTGTGTGTACCTTTCACTACCGCGGATATCGAGATGTCGGCTTGTACGTTCGAGATTTCCACAACGGTTAGTGGTACAAAAGCCGAGATTAGCGTTGTTCCCTCGGATAAGAATGTACTCCACCACCTTATTGCTGTGACAAAGAGTGGTTACGATGCATACACCGATCCCGCAGGCGAATATAAACTCAACGACGCACAGCTCTATGCAGCACTGTTGCAGCAGGAACTTGGCTATTTTGCAACTCTCGAAGAGGCTGTTGAGGAGTTGACTATTGCGGGCGATGCAAAATATACCATCCAGGGTCTTAATGCCGATACCGAGTATGTATGCTTGGTTGCGGGTCTGCTCTACGAGGACGGTCAGCTCTATATCATTACCGACATTGCTACTGACACCTTCACATCGGAGAAACCCGAGGCTTCGAATTTGACCTTCGACATTCAGGTTTCTAACGTTGAGATGAATCGTGCAGACATCCTTATTACCCCCTCGAAACTCGACGAGACCTTCACTTGGGTGTGCGCCACTTACGATGGCACCTCGACCAACGAGGAACTGATGAATGCTTGGATTACCCAAAACAAAGCGTGGTTTGATGCAGGCTGGATGCTCTATACGGGCGTTCAGGACTATACTGCGGCAACAGGTGCCTACAAGTACAAGTTAGATCTTCCCGACACCGACTACTACGTTATGGCAGTTGGCTATGCAGGCGGTGTTACTACTGAGCCCGAGGTGGAATTCTTCCGCACACTTCCCGCTCCCGACCCCGCAGATGCAACATTCCAGATGTACTTCACTACCACTCCTTACAGCGTAACCATCGATGTTGACTCGTCGGACGAGACCTCCTATTATAGCTTCGGTGTGACTACCAAGGAGAGTTTCAACGAGGAGGCTCTGATTGCCGAGGCAGAGACTGGTATACAGGAGATAATCCAGTTCAACCAGATGTTCAATCCTAATATGACTGCCGCTCAGGTTCTTGCCAGCTACTATTGGAATGGCGATACCGAGAATAATCCCACATACTATCTCGATCCCGAGACAACATACTCTGCTTTCGTTTTGGTATTCAACAACGACGGTACGGTTGCTAAGTGCCACTTCTTCGAGGACGCCTTCACAACCAAGAAGGTGGGCAACGTAACCCCCGATATCGACATCCTTGGCTACTACTCTGGTGACGAAGAGGCAGGTGCAGTCTTCGGTCAGCCCGATGCTACCGCAGGTAAGGTTATTGCTGTTGCTCACTACACCAACGCAGCAGATATGACCGCACTCTATGCATATACTTTCGATCCCACCGGCTTGCAGAAAGAGGGTACCGAGTTGTTCGGTGACATTTGGGGCTCCTTGCAATACGGTCCAATATCTCTCACCACTCCTTACTCGTTCATTGTTGCGGATTGGAACGTAGAGTTCGAGATTGCTGCTATTGCAATGGACGCAAATGGCGTATTTGGCGAGATTGCCATCTCGGAGCTTATTAAACCTATTCCCGAGGAGAAGGGTAATATCGAAGACCTGAAAGCTCTTGTGGCTGAGCTTAATAGCTCGAACGAACCCGCCGCTGTATCGCCTCTCCGCTCGTGTGCTATCCCCACTGTGGAGAACAAGTCGCAGCTTGGTCGCCCCATCTACAAAGCTGAGCTCGGCAGCCTGCCCGTAGAGCGCCTGCCCGAGATGTTGCAGCGTCCCGCAGAGCCCGAGAGAGTAGCTCCCAAGGCTGCGGACAAGTTCACTATCCATCCCGTTAGCACTCCTATGTTCGTGAGGGTTAGATAAGAATTAGTAACTTTGGATTAATAAAATATGTAAACGTTGGAGCGGCGCACCCGAGATGGATGCGCCGCTCTGGTGTTTGGTTTTTTAGTTCAACGTCGAAAGTCTAACGTCTAACGTCGCGGGCTCGGCAGTTTTGCCGCGCCCGAGGACTTTTACAAGAGTGACAAGAGTGATAGGAGTAACAGGGGTAACAGGAGTGACAGGAGTGACAGGGGTAACAGGAGAAACAGGAGTAACAAGAGTGATAGGTGTGATAGGAGTGATAGGAGTGACAGGGCTTTGCTGTTCTCCCTGTCCTCCCTATTCTTCCTGATCTTCCTGTTCTTCCTGTCCTTCCTGTTCTTCCTGTCTTTCCTGTCTTTCCTGTCTTTCCTGTCTTTCCTGTCCTTCTTGTCTTTCCTATCTTTCCTATTCTTCCTGCTCCCCGCCAACCTTCCTCCAACGCCCCCGCCCACAACAAAAGAGGTGCACCGAGCGGTGCACCTCTTAAATGTATAACCTCGGAGGGGAGGGGGATTACTCCTCGGCGCGGGGCTCGGTGATGAAGCCGCGCGAGAGCATAAGAGGCTCGCGGCTGGGCTCGGCACCGCGGAACTCGCGGTAGAGGTCCATACCGTCCTTTGTGCCACCAGCAGCAAGCAGTGTGCGGAAACGAGCAGCGGTAGCCCTATCGAACAAGTCGCCGCTCTCCACGAATGCCTGGTAGGCATCCTTATCGAGCACCTCAGCCCATAAGTAGCTATAATAGCCCGACGAGTAGCCACCGTCGAAGATGTGCGAGAAGTAGGGGTAGCGGTAGCGGGGGGCAATCTGACTGATAAGACCGCGCTTTTCGCTCAAAGCCTTCTGCTCAAAGGCGTTTACATCGAAATCCTCCTCCACTTTGGTAAGGGTGTGGATATCCAAATCGCTCAGCGAGGCGGCGATAAGTTCGGTGGTCATAAAGCCCTGATTGAACTTGCCACTGCGCTCGATGCGGCTAATCAGGTGGTCGGGGATGACGGCACCTGTCTGGTGGTGGATGGCGTAGGTTTTGAGCATCGCAGGCTCCATAGCCCAATTCTCCATAATCTGGCTGGGAAGCTCAACGAAATCTCTCTCAACGCCTGCCAAACCCTTATAGGGCACCTCGGCGAAGAGGTTGTGGAGCGCGTGACCGAACTCGTGGAAGAAGGTCTCGGTCTCGTCGATGGTCAGCAGCGAGGGAGTATTGCCCGATGGGCGCGAGAAGTTGCAAACCACTGTCACAACGGGTGTTACCCTCTTACCGTCCTTCATACTCATCGACACAAACTCGCCGCACCACGCGCCGCCGCTCTTACCCGCGCGGGGGAAGAAGTCGAAGATGACAACACCCAGCAGCGAGCCGTCCGTATCCTCCACCTTGTAGGTCGAGCACTCCTCGTTGTAGCCCTCCACATTCACGGGCGAGAAGGTGATACCATAGAGGCGGTTGCTGAGCCCGAAGATACCCTGACGCACATTGTCGAGCGAGAAGTAGGGGCGCAGAGCCTGCTCGTCGAGGTTGAAGCGCTGCTTGCGCAGACGCTCGGCGTAGTACCACCAATCCCAAGCAGCAAAGTCGTCGTCAATCTTGTCGCGTTTGCTCAGCGTCTGCATATCTTGGAGTTCCTCTTTGGCTTTGCCAAGTGCGGGTTCCCAGAGTTCCTCCAAGAGTTCGTAGACAGCCTTGGGGCTCTTTGCCATAACGTCATCCAACACGTAGTGAGCGTGCGATTTGTGACCCAGCAGCTGAGCCCTGCGTGTGCGGAGGTCTATGATGTTGCGGATAACCTCTGTGTTGTCCCACTTGCCGCCGTTACAGCGGTTGATATAGGCGGTGTAAATCTCCTCACGCAACTCTCTCTCTTTGGAGTATGTGAGGAAGGGGAAGATGCTGGGGCTGCTCAGCGTGAAGAGGTACTTGCCACTATAACCCGCCTCTTTGGCGGCGTCGCGAGCGGCATTCTGCACCGAGAGGGGCAGACCTCCGAGCTGGTTGTTTTCGAGCACGAGTTCATATTCGGCATTGGCTGCCAGCAGGTTCTGGGCGTACGTTACGGTAGCCTCCGAGAGCTGTCGGTTAATCTCGGCGAGCTCTGCCTGCTCCTCGGCGGAGAGGTTCGAACCGTTGCGCTCGAACTCCTTGTATGTCTGCTCCGTAAGGCGCAACTGCATAGCATCCAAACCTGCTTTTTTGCGACCAAGATAGACCTTCTTGACCCTCTGGAAGAGGTCGGCATTCATCATTATGGCGTCGGAGTGAGCCGACAGCAGAGGGCTTATCTCCATCTCCACCTTCTGCATCTTCTCGTTGGTGTCTGCCGCCGAGATGAGGAAGAAGGTATTTGCCACGTCGTTCAGTTTGGCTCCTGCGTTGTCGAGCGCAAGGATGGTGTTCTCGAATGTGGGCTCTGCGGGGTTGCTGACGATAGCCTCAATCTCCTCTTTGTGCATCTGCATTGCAGCCTCGAAGGCGGGCATATAGTCCTCCACCTCAATTTCGCCAAAGGGAGGTATGCCATAGGGGGTGTTCCACTCCGCCAAGAGTGGGTTTTCGCGCTCGGCAGAGGGGGTTGTGTTACAAGCGGTGCTAATCATAGTTAGTGCCATTACGGGAAGTAAAAATTGTGCGTACTTCATATTTGGTATAGTGTTTAGGTTATGCTTTAATCTTGGCAATCAGACCCTGCAAGACGGTGCCCGGTCCGCACTCCACGAACTCCTCGGCTCCGTCTGCCAACATTGCCCTCACGCTTTGTGTCCACCTTACAGGCGAGGTCAGTTGGGCTATGAGGTTCTGCTTTATCTCCTCGGGCGAGGTGTGAGGCTTTGCGTCAACGTTTTGGTAGATGGGGCAGCGGGGTGTGCGAAACTCGGTTTGGGCTATTGCCGCAGCGAGTTCTTCGCGTGCCGAAGCCATACAGGGCGAGTGGAAACCTCCACCCACTGCCAGCGGCAAGGCACGTTTTGCGCCCGCCTCTTTGAGCCTTGCGCAAGCCTCCGCAACCGCCTCGCGGGTGCCCGAAATTACCACCTGCCCGGGGCAGTTGTAGTTGGCAGCCACAACACCCTCTATGGAGGCGCAAATCTCCTCCACCTTCTCGTCGGGGAGCGCAAGTACGGCAGCCATTGTCGAGGGTATCTCCTCGCACGCCTTCTGCATAGTCATAGCTCGGGCGTAGACCAAGCGCAGAGCGCTCTCGAAAGAGAGTGCTCCCGAAGCCGCAAGGGCGCTGAACTCGCCCAGAGAGTGACCCGCAACCATAGATGGACAGAACTCGTCGCCCAAGGCGAGAGCCGCCGCTACGGAGTGGATAAATACCGCTGGCTGAGTGACTTTCGTCTGCCTAAGCTCCTCGTCAGTGCCACCGAACATAATAGCCGAAATATCGAAACCGAGAATCTCGTTTGCCTTATCAAATAACTCGCGAGCTATGGACGAAGTCTCGTAGAGCTCCTTACCCATACCGCTAAATTGACTTCCCTGACCGGGAAAAACAAATGCCTTTTTCATACCATCTTTTGTTTGTTGAAAAGACAAATATACGAAAAAGAATTGAACTTTCAATTCTTTTTCGTGTCTAACGTCTAATGTCTAACGTCAATAGTCCTAAGGCTTATGGGAGTGACAGGGGTGACAGGGGTGACAGGAGTGACAGGAGTGACAGGAGTGACAGGAGTGACAGGAGTGATAGAAGTGATAGGAGTTGCAAAACTCCGTCTTGCCACGACCACCGCAAGGTGGGCGGTTGGCATCTACCGCTCTCAAACTTCAAAGCCCGACCCCATTTTTTCGCGGGTATCTTTTTTAATACCCGTGTTCGTATAGGGCTTATAAGGCTTATAGGGCATATAGGCGACAGACCTCTCCCCCGCTTCGCGGACCCTCCCCTAGCTTAGGGGAGGGAGGTGGTTGTGGAACTCCCATATCTCTCAGTTCTCCCATATCTCCCATTCACTGCTCCCCTAATGCAGGGGGAGCTGTCACGAAGTGACTGAGGGGTCTGTAAAAAATTGTTAATAAAATCTGGGGCGAAATTTCTCTTTGTCCCGAAAATTATTCGTAAAATTGCACCTTAATTATAAATTAAGGTATAAACTCGCTATGCGTATTGTGCTTTTGGTCATATATCTGCTGCTGATTGTCCTCTGGGCGATACTCTCGCTGGTGGTAATGGGTCTTATGACGCTCCTATCGCTCCCCTTCGACAGGGAGCGAAAGATGGTGCTTGCCGTCTCGCGTGTGGTGGGACGAGGGGTATATTTCCTCTCGCCACTGTGGAAAGTGAAGGTTGAGGGCGCAGAGAATGCCGACCCAACGGCAACCTATGTCATAACTTCCAATCATCAATCCTTCTTCGACATACCGCTGATGTTCTATCTCCCTTTGTGGAAGTTTAAGTTTGTGTCGAAGATTGAGGTGAGGAACATCCCTGCCATAGGTTGGATGCTCGGAATGAGGGGCGACATTGTCATTCGCCGAGGCACCACAAGTGCAGCAACCACACTGCGCGATGAGGGCAAAGAACACTTACAAGCAGGCACAAGTGTAGCAATCTTCCCCGAGGGTACACGCACCAAGGATGGCGCAGTACACCGTTTCAAGGAGGGAGCCTTCCGCCTGGCGCAAGATAACGGGGTGGGCATTCTGCCCTGCGTGATGGACGGCAGCAAGGGGCTCTTCTCTGCTAAGGGCTTGCACAGCCGCCATCTGACGCTAAGGATTATGCCTCCTATAAGCGCAGAGGAGGTTCAGAATAGCGAGCCCAAGGAGTTGGCAAAGAGGGTAGAGGAGATAACCCGCACGGCACTTGCCGAGATTAAGGCGCAAAGCCGATAGAGAAGAATAAACGAAGAAAATCATATAGACAAAGTGGCAAACGAACTAAAAAAACAAGTGGCGCAGTACACTGATGAGGATATCAAAAAACTACCCCCTCGCGAGCAAGTGCGCTTGCGCCCGGGTATGTGGATTGGTAAACTTGGCGACGGTACGCTCCCCGAGGACGGTATCTACACCCTCATAAAAGAGGTGGTGGATAACTCGGTGGATGAGTTCACTATGGGCTACGGCTCGCAGATTGACATCACCATCGAGGATAAATGGGTGACCATTCGTGACTATGGTCGCGGTATCCCCTTGAATATGCTCGATGCGTGCGTGGGCGAGATGAACGTGAGCGGTAAGTATAACGGCTCGGGATACAAGAAGACCGTAGGTCTGAATGGTGTAGGTCTGAAAGCCGTGAACTACCTCTCCACACACTTTGAGGCACGCAGTGTCCGCGAGGGTAAGTCGCGTACTGTAACCTTCGAGCAGGGCGTCTTGAAGAACGATGTGCGCGAGGAGAACGTCACCGAGAAGTCGGGTACTATGGTGCGCTACTTGGTTGATGAGGAGATTTTCGGCATCTACGACTACAACTCCGAGTATGTGGAGCAAAAGGTGCGCAACTATACATACCTCAATACGGGCTTGGTCTTCCGCTTGAATGGTAAGAAGTTCGAGTCGAAACACGGCTTGCTGGATTTGCTGACCGAAAATCTGGGCGAGGAGCCCCTCTACGCCCCTGTGCACCTGAAAGGCAAGGATATCGAGATTGCCTTCACTCACGGTACGGGTTATGGCGAGACCTACTTCTCGTTCGTCAACTCGCAGCACACCACGCAGGGCGGTACCCATCAGGCAGCCTTCAAGGAGGCGGTGGCTAAGACCATCAAGGAGTTCTTCAAGAAGGACTACGACCCCGCAGATGTGAGGGGTAGTATCATCGCTGCTATCAGTGTGAGTGTTGAGGAGCCCGAGTTCGAGAGTCAGACCAAAATCAAACTCTCCTCGAAGAATATGGGTCCCGGTTTGGTGTCGGTGCGCCAATTTGTGGGCGACTTTGTGAAGCAGGAGCTGGACGACTACCTACATATGCACTCCGAGACTGCCACCATTCTGGGTAAGAAGATTGCCGACAACGAGAAGGAGCGCAAGGCCATCACTACGGTGCAGAAGAAGGCTCGCGAGATTGCAAAGAAGGTAAGCCTCAATAATCGCAAACTCCGCGACTGCAAGATTCACTACTGCGATGACAAGAACCCCCGCAAGGAGTAGTCAATGATATTTATTACCGAGGGACTTTCGGCAAGTGGCTCGATTACCGCTTCGAGGGATGTGCAGACTCAGGCAGTCTTCTCGTTGCGCGGTAAGCCCAAGAACTGCTATGGCGAGAGCAAGACCTTCGTGTACAAAAACGAGGAGTTCAACCTGCTGCAAGCGGCTCTGGACATAGAGGAGAGCATCGACAACCTGCGCTACAATAAAATCATCATCGCAACCGATGCCGATGTGGATGGTATGCACATCAGACTCCTGATGATGACCTTCTTCTTGCAGTTCTTCCCCGAGGTCATTCGCCAAAACCACCTCTTTGTGTTGCAGACACCTCTGTTCCGCGTGCAGAACAAACAGCAGACCAAGGTTGTCTACTGCTACAACGAGGAGGAGAAACAGAGGGCTATGGAGGAGATTGGACCCAACTACGAGGTTACCCGATTCAAAGGTCTTGGCGAGATTTCCTCGCAGGAGTTCAAAGAGTTCATCGGTCCCAAGATGCGCTTGGAGCCTGTGAAGATTTCGAGCGAGGAGCCTATTCACACAATGTTGGAGTTCTATATGGGCACCAACACCCCCGAGCGTCAGGGTTTCATTGTGGATAATCTGCGTATAGAGGCGGATTATGTAGATGATTTATTCTAGAAATACTTTTCGTGTTTCTAGAATAAATCATCTACAATTGAGGCAAATGCGAGTAAGCGAGGGCAGAGGGCACTTGTGCACTATGCCGAGCGGGAGCATTTTAGAGCAGCCGAAGGCTGGTCAATTGAAAATTAATACTCCCCTAAGGCGAGGGGAGCTGTCGCAACGCGACTGAGGGGTCTGTTAATTTTGCATTTTGAATTTTGCATTCCAAAAAAGAGTATGGAAGAGAATAAAAATATAGAGAACGAGATTGAGGCTACGGATGCTTCGGAGGTGGTCGCTGCTGCTTCTGCCGAGGAGGTAGAGGATGTTGTGGTTGCCAAGGAGGTTGATTCGCGCAAACTCTCGGACAAGTATGTGAAACTGATGGGCGAGGGCGGCAAGGCTCGTACACGCCTTACGGGACTCTATCGCGATTGGTTCCTCGACTACGCTTCGTATGTTATCTTGGAGCGTGCGGTGCCCTACATCGATGATGGTCTGAAACCCGTTCAGAGGCGTATCCTGCACTCTATGCGCAGGATGTATGACGGCAGCCGTATTAAGGTGGCAAACATTGTGGGACACACTATGCAGTTCCACCCCCACGGCGACGCCTCGATTGGCGACGCACTGGTGCAGCTCGGTCAGAAGAACCTCTTGATAGATACTCAGGGTAACTGGGGTAACATCCTCACGGGCGATGGTGCTGCGGCTCCTCGTTATATCGAGGCAAGGCTCTCGAAGTTCGCTTTGGAGGTGGTGTTCAGCCCCAAGATTACCGAGTGGATGCTCTCCTACGATGGTAGGAATAAAGAGCCCGTTACGCTGCCCGTTAAGTTCCCTCTGCTGTTGGCTCAGGGTGTTGAGGGTATTGCTGTGGGCTTGGCATCGAAGATTTTGCCCCACAACTTCAACGAACTCTTGGATGGCTGTGTGGCTCACCTGAGGGGAGAGGATTTCGAACTCTACCCCGACTTCCCCACAGGCGGTCTTATGGACGTGAGCCGCTATAATGATGGTCTGAGGGGTGGAGCGGTAAAAATTCGCGCACGCATCAATAAAATTGACAAACGCACCATCGCCATCACCGAGATTCCCTTTACGACCACCTCGGAGAGTGTCAAGGAGTCTATTGTGAAGGCTTCCGAGGCGGGTAAGATAAAAATCCGTAGCGTGGATGACAATACCGCCTCGACGGTGGAACTCTTGGTGCACGTTGCCGCAGGCGAGAGTATCGACAAGACCATAGATGCTCTGTATGCCTTTACGGATTGCGAGGTCTCCATCTCGCCCAACTCGTGCGTAATCAAGGATGGTAAGCCCTGCTTCCTCGGCGTGAAGGATATTTTGCGCCACAATGCTGAGCACACCCGCGAACTGCTCGGTAGGGAGTTGCAGGTAAGGCTCGACGAGCTTGCCGAGGAGTGGCATATGGCGTCGTTGGAGAGGATTTTCATACAGAACAAGATATATCAGGTACTCGAAAAGTGTAAGAGTCCCGAGGAGGCATACGAGGCTATCGATAAGGCTTTGGAGCCCTTCAAGAAACTGCTCAAAAGGGAGGTTACAAGGGAGGATGTCGTGAGGCTTACCGAACTGAAATTCATCCGTATCACCCGCTACGACCTCGACAAGGCAGATAACCACATCAAGGCAGTTGAGAAAGAGACCAAACAGGTAAAGCACGACCTTGCACACCTTACGGAGTTTGCCATTGCCTACTTCGAGGACATCAAAGCCCGCTACGGCAAGGGACGCGATAGGAAGACCGAGATACGCTCCTTCGACAGCATCGCTCAGGCGAAGGTGGCTGTTGTGAACTCGAAACTCTATGTAGATAGGGAGGGTGGCTTCTTTGGTATCGGTGCCCAGATGAAACAGGCGGAGTATGTCTGCGATTGCTCCGACTTGGACGACGTTATCGTATTCTTGGAGGATGGTCGCTATGTCATCCGCAAGGTTATGGATAAGGACTTCTATGCCCCCGGTATAGTATATATAGGTGTATTCCGCAGGGGCGACGAGAGAACTATCTACAACGTTCTCTACCGCGATGGCGACAAGGGCGCAAATATGATGAAGCGTTGCGCCATCAGTGCTATCACTCGTGACAAGGAGTACAACATCACCAAGGGAAACTCCAAGAGCCGTATACTCTATATGAGCGTGAACCCCAATGGCGAGGCAGAGATACTGAAAATCATCTTCCGCCAGAGGGCAAAACTCAAAAAGGCTATTGTGGATTTGGATTTCAGCCAGCTGGCGATTAAAGGTCGCGCCTCGCAGGGTAACATCTTCTCTCGCAATCCCATCCACAAGATTCTCTTGAAGGCTAAGGGTGCCTCGACACTCGCCGGACAGAAGATTTGGTACGATGAGGATATTAAACGCCTCAATGACAGCGGTCACGGCAGACTGCTGGGCGAGTTCAAGGGCGACGACAAGATCATCGTCTTCACTGCCAAAGACCAATTCTATACTACGGGCTACGATGTGGGTCACCACTTCCCCGAGGATACCGTGAGGGTCGAGAAGTACGACTCCTCGAAGATTTATAGCGTGGCTTATTGGGACGAGGGGGCACAGTTCTACTACCTGAAACGTTTTATGGCTGAGGATACCGATAAGATGCTGTCGTTTGTGGATGAGGAGAATGCCAAGTCGAAGAGCGTGGGTATTTCCGACGAGCCACAGCCCGCTTTGGAGGTTATCTATGGCGGAGCTCACGCCACCAAACCTACCGACATTATCAATGTTGCGGAGTTTATTGGCGTTAAGGGCTATAAGGCTAAGGGTAAGAGGGTTACGACCTATATTGTGGAGAAATTGAGGTTCATCCCCCAGCACTTTGCACCCACTCCCGAACCCGAGGAGCTCGCAGAGGAACAGGTGACCAATGAGGAGGTTGCAGAACAACCTACGGATAACGTAGCAACCATCGCTGCCGAGCCTGTGAAGGGTGCTGAAACAGAGGTGGTTGAGAAACCCAATGTAGAGGTTGCCGACGAGCCACAGAAGGTTGCCGAGCCCGCCCCTATGGAGCCCGTTGTGCCCCAAGAGGAGGTTGTGACGCCTACGGTTGAGGAAGAGGATGATATAGAGTTGGAGATTATCCTGCCCAAAGATGAAGACGAGGTGGAATCCCGCCCCGACTCACAGCAACTCAATCTCTTTTAGGTCACAGACCTAAAAGAGGGTCTAACGTCTAACGTCTAACGTCAATAGTCCTAAGTCTTATAGGGCTTATAGGGCTTGTAAGGTATATAGGAAAAACTCTCAACTCTCAACTCTCAACTCTCAATTCTCAATTTCTCAAATGGTAATCTTCCTTGTAGGTTTTATGGGGTGCGGTAAGAGCACCGTTGCACGAGGACTGGCGGAAATCGCCGGCTGGGACTTCGTGGACCTCGATAGGGTGGTATGCCAGAGGGCTGGCGCCGAGAGCGTGGCGGAGATTTTTGCCACCCGTGGCGAGGAGGAGTTCCGTAGGTTGGAGAGGGAGGTTATAGAGAGCCTTGCCTTTGCCGAGAACGCTGTGGTGGCTACGGGAGGTGGTGCGCCCTGCGGGGGTGATAATATGGAAAGATTGATGTCGCTGGGCACTACGGTCTATCTGAAAATGTCGCCCCTTGCACTGAGGGATAGACTGCTGCACGTGAGGGTTGTGCGCCCCAAAATTGTGGGCAAGAACCCCGAGGAACTGCTCGACTATGTGACCTCGCTACTTGCTGAAAGAGAACCATATTACTCTCGTGCAAGAGTGGTGGTCGATTGCGATAATATCCCAAGCAGGGTCATCATCTCACGCCTTAGATACCTAACCAAACACTCCTAAGGATGTGTTTGGTTGTTTTTTGTCTAACGTCTAAGGTCAAAGGTCTAACGTCTAACGTCTAACGTCATCTCCCCTTATTCACGGGTATCTTTTTTAATACCCGTGAATAAGGGGAGGGTTTTATGGGAGTGGTGGGAGTGGTGGGAGTGGTGGGAGTGATGGGAGAAATGGGAGAAATGAGAGTTATGAGAGTTGTGGGAGTAATGAGAGAACTGAGAGTCGTGGGAAAAATTCTCAGCTTTCAACTTTTAACTCTCAACTAATTTTTGTATTTTTGTAAGTTGGTAAAGATTGCACAATGGATAGGAATGCGCCAATAGGAATTTTCGACTCCGGAATGGGAGGTCTTTCGGTGTGGCACGAGGTATGCCTCAGGCTACCCGAAGAGTCCGTCATATACTTTGCCGACGGCAAAAACTGCCCCTATGGCGACCGCCCCAAAGAGGAGATTGCCTCGCTTACACGACGTGCTGTGGTGGAACTTGTGGCTCGAGGGGTGAAACTCGTTGTCGTGGCGTGCAATACCGCCACAGCTGTGGCTATTGACGCCCTGAGGGAGGAGTTCGATATACCTTTTGTGGGTATGGAGCCCGCCGTGAAACCCGCAGCACTCGCCACCCAGAGCGGCACAATAGGTATTCTTGCCACCAAAGCGTCGTTGCAGGGCGAGCTGTTCCGCGCCACTTCGGCAAAGTATGCTGCCGATGTAAGGGTGCTCGAAGCTGTTGGCGAGGGCTTTGTGGAGGCTGTCGAGGAGGGGCGAGAGAGTGACCCCGCAACGTTCCAACAGGTGCAGCGAGTGGTGGAGCCGCTCATAGAGCAAGGAGCCGACCACATAGTCTTGGGATGTACCCACTACCCCTTCTTGGAGGCGGCATTGCACGAGGTTGTTGCAGGGCGTGGTGTGAAGATTGTGAACCCCGCACCCGCAGTGGCACGCCGAGTGGAGTGGATACTCGACAACGAGGATATAAGAGCCGAGGAGGGACACAAGGCGGAGTATTCGTTTGTGACCTTCGGCGGCGACGACTACCTGGCACGCATTACCGACAAGGCGATGCAGATAGTGCAGAAAGAGAGATAGAAAGAGCAAATAAGACCCAAAAATCATACAACCCGACAACCCTATGGCAACCAAGAAAAACGACAAAACAACCACCACGCTCTCAGCCAACGGCAGACAGCGCAAGCAGGAGGCTAAGCAGCCCGAAAAACGCCCCTTGAAGGAGCGACTCACGCTGAGCGAGAATCAGCGCTGGGTAATCTGCTTCATCCTCTTTTTTGTGTCGGCTTTTGTGACGCTCTCTATTGTGTCACACTACTTCTCGTGGCAGGCAGACCAGGTGAGGTTGAAGGGTGTTCCCGTGAGTAATAGTGGTGGCTCGTGGGGCTTGGGTATTGCCAATAGGTTGGTAGGCGAGTGGTTTGGTATCTTCGCGCTGTGTATCCCCATTGCGGGTTTTCTGCTTTCGCTGAGGGTGCACCGTGGCGAGAGTGGCTATGTAGGCAGGGTGCTGAAAGTGCTGGTTATGGTTATGATTTTGGGTAGCCTTACCTTTGGCTTTGTGACGGGTGCAGATGGTGCTTTCGGTTCGGGCTTGGGCGGTAAGATGGGTATCGATGTAGCACGATGGGCTACGACATACATAGGTCGCCTTGGCTTGGGTCTGCTGCTCTTTATGTGCTGGGTGCTGGTGGCAGTCTATATCAACAGTAGCCGCACCATTGAGGCGGTGAGCAGCCTCGGAGAAAGACTTGCTGCACTCTTTAAGTCGCGCCCACACTCTGCCGAGGAGGAGAGCGTGGAGGACGAAAGGCTCATTGCTACCTACGACGAAGAGGAGAATGTGGATGTGCTTTCGGAGGACGACGACCATATCGCAGTTGAACCCGAGGTGGATGACGACTTGGAGATAATCGTACCCGAGGAGGAAGATTTTGTCGTTGAGTCAGAGCCCGAGATTGTAGAGGTGCCCGCAGCCGAACAGACAGACACTCAGGTGGATGTGATAGACGATGACTTTGTAGAGATTAGTGCAGTGGATGTTGTGGTACCCGCTGTGGCTACTGCTGTGGCTCAGAGCGTAGCCGCAATACCTGCCATCACCGCTTCCGATAGCATTGACGACGACTTCGAGATTGTGGATAACGCAGTCGAGGGTATGCAGGGACTGCCCAAACCCACCTCTACGACCGAGGAGATGACAATCGGCACGGGTGGCGTGGTCGAGACTGCCGAGGATGGTACCTCGCAGGTTATCCTCAGCGAGCACTCCGACGAGGAGGCAGGCAAAATAGGTACTCTCTACGACCCCACCAAGGAGCTCTCGAAGTTCCAGCGCCCGCCTGTGGAGATACTCGAAAAGTACGACGAGGAGTCGGTGCAGTTCTCCACCGAGGAGATTAACGAGAATAAGACTCTCATTAAGCAGACGTTGGACTCCTTTGGCGTGAAAATCAAGAAGATTACCGCTACCGTGGGTCCCACCGTTACGCTCTACGAGATTGAGCCCGAGATGGGAGTGAAGGTAGCTCGCATCAAGTCGCTCGAAGACGACATTGCCATCTCGCTCAAAGCTATGAGCATACGCCTTATCATCCCTATGCCGGGTAGGGGTACTATCGGTATAGAGATTCCTAACCGCACACGTCGCACGGTGTCGATGTACTCGGTTATGAGGTCCAAGAAGTTCCAAGAGAGCAAGGCGGCACTCCCCGTTGTGATTGGCAAGACCATCCAGAACGAAACCTTCGTATTCGACCTTGCCGAGATGCCCCATATGATTGTGGCGGGTGCTACGGGTCAGGGTAAGTCGGTAGGTCTGAATGCTATCATCGCTTCGCTCATCTACAAAAAACACCCTGCCGAACTGAAATTCGTGATGGTCGACCCCAAGAAGGTCGAACTCTCGCTCTATGCCAAACTCGAAAAACACTATTTGGCGAAGATGGAGAGCGAGGAGGACGCAATACTTACCGACACGCAGAAAGTGGTCTATACACTCAACTCGCTCTGTGGCGAGATGGAGGAGAGGTATAAACTCCTCCGCGCCGCGGGTGTAAAGAGAATCGACGCCTATAATCAGAAGTTCTTGGAGCGCAAACTCCACCCCAAGTATGGTCACCGCTATCTGCCCTACCTTGTGGTGGTTATCGACGAGTTTGCCGATATGATTATGACCGCAGGCAAGGAGGTCGAAACGCCCATCGTAAGGCTTGGACAGTTGGCTCGTGCTATCGGTATCCACCTTATCATTGCCACTCAGCGCCCCGATGCAAAGGTCATCACGGGTCTTATCAGTGCCAACTGCCCCGCCCGCATAGCCTTCAAGGTTACCAACCGCATCAATTCGCAGATTATCTTGGGCGGTACGGGTGCCGAGAAACTTATCGGTAAGGGCGATATGCTGGTGCAGATTAACGGCGCCGAAACCCGCTTGCAGTGTGCCTTTATAGATACCCCCGAGATTGAACGTATAACCGACTTTGTGGCTCGCCAGAGGGGCTACGAATCGGCATACCTGCTGCCCGACTATGTGCCCGAAGATGGCGGTGCAGGAGAACCTAAGGAGGATGTGGGCGACTTGGATAGTATGTTCGAGGAGGTTGCACGCTTTGTTGTTGCCAACCAGCAGGGCTCCACGTCGTTCATACAGCGCAAGTTCAAGATTGGCTACAACCGCGCAGGACGTATTATGGACCAATTGGAGGCTTTCGGTATTGTGGGCAAGAGCGAGGGTAGCAAACCCCGCGAGGTGCTCATCTCCGATCCCGCATCGTTGGAGCGTACTTTGAACGATATTTTTATTGAGAATTTATGAGGAAGTTAGTAATACTTTTTGCTGCGGTACTGAGTGCTTTGGTGGGATATGCGCAGAGTGGCTCAGAGGTGCTTGGTGCTATGGCAGATAAGATAGGCTTGATGGATGCCTATCAAATTGACTTTGAGTTGGAAATGCCCACGGCTACCGACTCCTCGAAGGGCTCGTGCAAGGTCTGGGGCGAGAGGTATGTGATAGCCATCGATGATATGAAACAGGGGTCTGACGGCTCGGTTGTTTGGACCCTTATTGGCGCAAATCAGGAGGTGACGCTCGATAATCCACACCCCCAAAGCCGTTCGCTCTTCGACAACCCGACCAAGGCGTTTGACTTTGCCGAGGAGCTCTTTGAGGTGGAGTGGATGGAGAGCTTCGATAATGATAGCCGCTGGCGCCTTGTGATGCTCCCTTCTCAGGGGGTGCTCGATGGCGTGGAGCGTGTGGTGCTCGAAGTGGACAAGAAGAGCAACCTTCCGACCCGCTTGGGCTACGATATGGCTGGTATGGGACTGTGGATTAAAGTCCTCTCTATTAAACCCATAAAGCCCACCGAGGAGATGTTTGCGGTGGAGAGGCCCGATGGCTACGAAGTGGTAGATTTCCGATAGCGAGCCTATCTCGCGGGTGTTCTCTAACGAGAATTATTGTCTTTCTTGCAGGAGTGACAGGAGTGACAGGAGTGACAGGGCTTTGCTATTCTTCCTGTCTTTCCTGTCTTTCCTGTCTTTCCTGCCTTTCCTGTTCCACATTCTTGCCCCATCTCCCCTAAAAGGGGAGAAAAATCAATAATTTTCAATTTCCAATTTTCAATTTTCAATTTTTCTTTGTACCTTTACGCGATTAAATCGCGTGATGAGAAACTAAATAAATAAATATGTCCGAAACACAGAACATAACCCTTACGGAAGAACTTCCACAAGAGGAGAGAATTATTAAAATCAACATTGAGGAGGAGATGAAGAGTGCCTACATCGATTATTCGATGTCGGTAATCGTTTCGCGTGCCCTTCCCGATGCGAGGGATGGTATGAAACCTGTTCATCGCCGTATCCTCTATGGTATGAGCCACGAGCTTGGTCTTTATTCCCATAAACCCACTCGTAAGAGTGCCCGTATCGTGGGTGAGGTGATGGGTAAGTTCCACCCCCACGGCGATAGCAGTATCTACGATGCAATGTGCCGTATGGCACAGCCTTGGAGTATGCGCTACCCTTTGGTGGATGGTCAGGGTAACTTCGGCTCGATGGACGGCGACTCGCCTGCGGCAATGCGTTATACTGAGGCGAGGATGAGGAAAATCACCGACGAGGTGATGGCAGATATCGAGAAGGATACGGTAGACTTTATGTACAACTTCGACGATACGGAGTTGGAACCCACCGTATTGCCCACTCGTATTCCTCTGCTGATGGTCAATGGCTCCAATGGTATTGCCGTAGGTATGGCGACCAATATGGCTCCCCACAACCTCTCGGAGTGCTGTGACGCCATCTGCGCCTACATCGATAACCCCGAAATGGAGCCCAGCGAGATGTGTCAATACGTCAAGGGTCCCGACTTCCCCACAGGTGCTGTTATCTACGGCTATGAGGGCGTTAGGGAGGCTATCGAGACGGGTCGTGGCAGGGTTGTGATGCGTGCCAAGACCGAAATTGAGTATACCAAGAGTGGCAGGGAGTGCATCGTTATTACCGA
Source organism: Tidjanibacter sp. (assembly GCA_045602145.1). GTDB lineage: Bacteria > Bacteroidota > Bacteroidia > Bacteroidales > Rikenellaceae > Tidjanibacter. Next base: position 39,762 of record JAZSAY010000029.1, on the reverse strand, counting down.
GGTGCCCTATATGGTCAATAAGGCAGAGATGGTGCAGAAGATTGCCCAACTTGTGAACGAGAAGAAGATTGAGGGTATCTCCTATATCAACGACGAGAGTAATAAGGAGGGTGTGAGGGTTGTTATCATCCTCAAACAAGACGCCGTAAGCAGCGTAGTGTTGCAGCACCTCTACAAAAACACCCCCTTGCAGAGCTCCTTCTCGGTGAATAATATCGCTCTGGTTGGTGGCAGACCCGTGCTGATGAACTTCAAGGATATGGTTGCTGCTTTTGTGGAGCACCGCCACGAGATTGTCGTAAGGCGCACCAAGCACGACTTGGCAGCTGCCGAGGCAAGAGCCCACATCGTTAAGGGTTTGCTGATTGCTCAGGACAATATCGACGAGATTATCCGCATCATTCGTGGCTCGCAGACTCCCGACGAGGCTAAGAGCAGTATGATGCAGCGCTTCGACCTCTCGGAGTTGCAGGCTCAGGCTATCGTAGATATGAGGCTCCGCGCACTGACAGGCTTGGAGAGGGGCAAGTTGGAGGCTGAACTGAAAGAGCTCTTGGAGCAGATTGAGTACTTCAACAATGTGCTTGGCAGCGAGCAGTTGCAGTTGCAGATTGTCAAGGACGAAACCATTGAGATTAAGGAGAAATATGGTGACGAGCGCCGCACTGAGATTGTGATGAGTGCGGGCGAGTTCAATCCCGAGGACTTCTACGCCGACGAGGAGATGGTTATTACCGTTTCGCATATGGGCTACATCAAACGCACTCCTCTGGCAGAGTACCGCACACAACATAGGGGCGGTATCGGCGTGAAGGGTAGTGCAACGAGGGATGAGGACTTCATCGAACACCTCTATGTCACCTCGATGCACAATACGATGCTCTTCTTTACCGAGAAAGGTCGCTGCTTCTGGCTGAAAGTCTACGAGATTCCCGAGGGTACGAGGGCTTCGAAGGGTAGAGCCATCCAAAATGTCATCCAGATTGAGCCCGACGATAAGGTGAGGGCATATATCAATATCCGTCACTTGGAGGACGAGGAATTTGTCAACAACCACTACATTGTAATGTGTACCAAAGAGGGTGTTGTTAAGAAGACCTTGTTGGAAGAGTACTCGCGCCCAAGACGCAACGGTGTGAATGCTATCAATATCCGCGAGAACGACCAATTGGTTGATGTGGTACTTACCAGCGGCAATGCCGAGATTTTGTTGGCTACTCACGAGGGTAGGGCCATTCGCTTCAACGAGTCGAAGGTGAGGGCTATGGGTCGTGTCAGCACAGGTGTGAGGGGTGTTGATGTCGAGGACGGCAACTGGGTTGTAGGTATGGCTTGCGTAGAGGAGGGCGACGGCAAGGATATCCTTGTGCTGAGCGAGAATGGCTACGGTAAGCGTACCGACTTGGAGGAATACCGCGTAACCAACAGGGGCGGTAAGGGCGTTAAGACCATCAATGTGACCGAGAAGACGGGCGCTCTGGTGGCTTTGAAGGCTGTTACCGACGAGAACGACCTTATGATTATCAACCGTAGCGGTACGACTATCCGTACCTCGGTGGCAGACATCCGCGTTGCGGGTAGGGCTACTCAGGGTGTGAAGATTATCAATATCCGCGAGGGCGACTCCATCGCCTCGGTAGTACCGGTCCCCAGGGAGGAAGAGGACGATAATCTTGTAGCAGAGGGCACCGAGCAGAGTGCCGAGCAGGAGGTTGTCGCAACGGATGCCGCAGCAGTAGAGATGGCGCAGGCTGAAACCCCCTCCGAGGAGTAGAAAACTACGAACATAAACGAATAACACTTAAATAACAGAATCTACTATGAAACAGACATTTTTGACTATTGTGGCAGCGCTTATGATGTGCTTGCCTTCGTTTGCTCAGGAGCCCGTGAAGGTTAATCCCGAGGCAATCCAGAAGAAAATCGCTAAGTCCGATGCCGACATTGCCAACGAGAAGAAAGCAGCTAAGGCTTCGACTTGGATGAAACGAGCAGAGGTTATGTTGGAGGCTGAGACCGCCTATACCGAGCAGATCTTTGAGCAAGCTCCCCTGAACATCGTTATGATGAAAATTGGTAACCCTGCAACTCAGGAGGGTGTGATTATCGGTCAGGAGCAGTACATCAAACTCGGCTATGGCGCCTACGATGTATATGCCGATAAGAATGGTCAGGTGGTTGTCGGTTGGGACGTTACCGCTCCCATCTACCCCGAGGCTATCGACAAAGCTGTTGAGGCTTACCAGAAGTCCTACGCCCTGAACCCCAAACTCGAAAAGAAGGTAAATGCCGGCTTTATGAATATCAACAACATCCTCCGCAAGAATGCCAATGGCAAATTCTTCTTGCAGGACTATGCTGCTGCTACCAACTACTACCAGAAGGCTTACGAGGTATCGATTCTTCCCGAGGCAGGTATGGCAGTAGATAGCGTTGCTATCTTCAACTCGGGTTACCTGGCACACTTTGCGGGCGAGTATGAGCGCAGTATTGAGAACCTGAAAATCGCCGAGCAGCTTGGCTACTACGCAGATGGTACTCTCTACAACGTGCTCTACAACTCCTACCGTGGTGCATACCTCGAAAATAAGGAGAAGATGGCTGAGGCTAAGGCTTTCCTCGAAGGTGCCCTTCTGAAATTCCCCGGCAACTCGGATATCATCTCGTGTATGACCGACTACTACCTCGTGATGGGCGAGAGTCCCGAGCCAATGATCGACCTCTTGAAGGACGCTATTGCCAGCGACTCCGAGAATCCTCAGTTGAAGATTGGTTTGGGTGCTGTCTATGCAGAACTCAAAATGTACGACGAGGCTGTGGCTATGTTCGACTCTGCACTTGTTATTGATCCCGAAAATATCAACCTCCACCTCAATAAGGCTTACACCTACACCCGTAAGGGCGATGACCTGGGTCAGGAAGCTAACCAGATGTCGTGGAACGACGAGAACCTCGCCAACGTAAGGAAGGCTTCTATGGAGGCTTATGCTGCTTCTATCGAGCCCTTTGAGAAGGCACACGCTCTCAATCCCGAGGACGTTAATACCGTGGAGTTCTTGAAGAGTATCTGCTTCCAGGTACGTAACGAGAAACCCGAGTATATGGAGAAATATAACCACTACAACGAGCTCTTCAAGCAGATGAAGGGTATGTAGTGAGCGCATCTTGCTGCGAGCGTGCCTTGTGGGTGCTTTTTGCACCAAACATCGAAGAGCGAGTTCCTCACTTACGCTTAGTAAGCTGCGGACTCGCTCTCTCGTTTGTCACAAAAATCGCCTCACAAAACCCACTCGCTGGGGTTTTGGTCTAACGTCTAACGTCAATAGTCCTAAGGCTTATAGGGCTTATGGGAGTTATGGGAGGACTGAGAGATATGGGAGCCCCACAACCATATCCCTCCCATAGGTTAGGGGAGGGCCCTCGAACCGGGGGAGAGGTTTGTCCGTCTTGCCACGACTGCCGTAGGCAGGCGGTTGGCATCTACCTATCTTGTTTTTCTTGTTTTTCTTGCAGGAGTGACAGGAATAACAGGAGTGACAGGAGTGACAGGAGAGTTTGAGAGGAGTCTTTTTTCGGGGAGGCGTGAGGCTCTCCGAAGGAGAGTGGCAGACGAAATGGTAGCCCTCTCAAACTTGTTTGAAAGAGGGCTGGCAGTTCGACTGCCAGACTATCTGCGAAAGATAGCCACACCTCACCGCAAAGGCGTTAGAATGACGCTTTTGTGCTGGGAATACTAACATAAGGCGTAGCAAAGGCTACACTAAAAATTTTTGGGCGACTTTTTATAAAAAGTCGCGAAACAAAAGAAAATGGAGAAGAGAAAAGAGAGAGTCGTTGTTGGATTGTCGGGGGGTGTAGACTCTTCGGTGGCTGCGGCACGCTTGAAGGAACAGGGCTACGATGTGGTAGGTCTGTTTATGGTCAATTGGCACGATACGGTCGGCACGCTCAGTGGCGAGTGCCCTTGGGAGGATGATAGGCTCTTTGCGGAGTTGGTTGCCAAGAGGCTCGACATTCCGTTCCGTATGGTGGACCTCTCGGAGCAGTATAGAGAGAGGGTGGTGGACTATATGTTCTCGGAGTACGAGAAAGGTCGCACGCCAAATCCTGATGTGCTGTGTAATAGGGAGATAAAGTTCGATGCATTTTTGCAGGAGGCGCTCAAATTAGGTGCCGATTGGGTGGCTACGGGACACTATTGCAGGGTGGAACACCGAGAGGATGGCACACATCGATTGCTGGCGGGTGTGGATGGCAATAAGGACCAGAGCTACTTCCTCTGCGGACTCACTCAGGAGCAACTCTCGAAGGCTCTGTTTCCCGTTGGCGATATGCTCAAACCCGAGGTTAGGGAGAGGGCAAGTGCGCTTCACTTGGCTACGGCTAAGAGGAAGGATTCGCAGGGAATTTGCTTTGTCGGCAAGGTCGATTTGCCCGTCTTTTTGCAGCAAAAATTGGCTGCCAAGAAGGGACGCATTGTGGAGATACCGCGCGATTGGGAGGGGTACCGCTCGGAGGAAGAAAACGAGATGCTGGTGGCAAGTGAGGATGTGGTAACTCTCTCGGAACCTTATAGATACGAGCCCGCAAACGGCAAGAAGGTCGGTACCCACTCGGGAGCCCATTTCTACACCGTAGGACAACGCCACGGCTTGGGCGTGGGTGGTACGGCACTGCCCTTGTTTGTGATTGCTACGGATGTGGTGCGCAACATTGTCTATGTGGGTCAGGGACACGACCACCCGGGACTGCTACGCTCGGCGCTCTACATACGCCCCGAGGAGATGCATTGGGTGCGTGAGGACCTGCGACAGAGGGTGGGGGAGAGCCCCCGACGTTATAGCACCCGCATTCGCTACCGCCAACCACTGCAAGGTGCACGACTATATACCACCGAGGAGGGTGGCTACCTCCTCTTTGACGAGCCCCAGAGGGGTATCACGGCGGGTCAGTTTGCCGCGTGGTACGATGGCGAGGAGTTGGTCGGCTCGGGCGTCATAGATAAGTAGATTTGCAAAAAGTGGTGCCGAGGAGTGCGCACTAACGAAAAAAAATACTACCTTTGAAAAACTAAACCAAAATAAACCGCTATTCTATATGTTATCTGCCGAATATAGGAAGGAGATTATCGACCTCATCAATCGCGAGGTCGTGCCTGCAATGGGCTGTACGGAGCCTATTGCTGTGTCGTTGTGTACGGCTAAGGCTGCCGAGGTGCTGGGCTGTGAGCCACAGAGTATCAGAGTGTTGCTGAGTCCCAATGTATTGAAAAATGCTATGGGTGTGGGCATCCCCGGTACGGATATGATAGGTCTGCCTATTGCCATTGCGCTGGGTGCCATTGTGGGCAAGAGCGAGTACCAGCTCGAAGTGCTGAGGGACGTTACGCCCGAGGCTGTCGAGCGTGGTCGCAGGATGATTGACGAGGGTAGGGTGAAGGTCGGAGTTAAGGATGGCGACTGCGAAACTCTCTATATAGAGGTCATCGCTACTGCCGACGACCATACCGCAACGGCTATCATCTCGGGCTCGCATACTAACTTTACCTATGTGGCTAAGGATGAGGATGTTGTTGTGGATAACCGCAAACCTGCCTCGGAGAGCGGCGAGCACAAAGAGGTGGCTCTGACGCTCCGCACCGTGTGGGATTTTGCCACTACCTCGCCCATCGAGGAGTTGCGTTTCATCTTGGAAGCCCGCAGACTCAATAAGGCGGCAGCCGACGAGTCTATGAAGGGCGAGTGGGGTCACTGTCTGGGTCGTACCGTAAGGGAGAGCGCAGGGAGCCGCAAGATTATGGGCGACACCATCCTTTCGCATATGATTTCCTACACTTCGGCGGCGTGCGATGCCCGTATGGGTGGCGCTAAGATTCCCGTAATGAGTAACTCGGGTAGCGGCAATCAGGGTATTGTTTCGACACTTCCCGTGGTGGTCTATGCCGAGGATACGGGCGCGAGCGAGGAACAACTTATCCGCGCACTCGCACTCTCGCACCTGACGGTTATCTATATCAAACAGAGCCTTGGCAGACTCTCGGCATTGTGCGGCTGTGTGGTTGCTTCTACGGGTTCGAGCTGCGGTATTACCTACCTTATGGGCGGTGATTACGAGCAGGTTGCGATGGCTGTGAAGAATATGGTAGCCACACTTACGGGTATGATTTGCGACGGTGCCAAACCGAGCTGTGCGCTGAAACTTTCGAGCTCCGTTTCGACGGCTGTTATGGCTGCCACGATGGCTATGGAACACCGCTGCGTCACGGCATACGAGGGCATTGTGGACGACGATGTCGATAAGTCTATTTTGAATCTCACGACCATCGGCTCACGAGGTATGTTGGAGACGGATAGGATGATACTTCACATTATGACTCACAAGTAACAAAATAGGCGGCGCAAGTCGCCTATTTTGTTACTTGTGAGTCATTGTCTAACGCCTAACGCCTAACGTCTAACGTCGATAGTCCTAAGTCTTATAGGGCTTATAGGGCTTATAGGGCTTATAAGGCTTATAGGAGTGACAGGCTTTCCTGTTTTTCCTGTTTTTCCTGCAATTAAAGTAATCCCCCTCTAATTTAGAGGGGGAACAATAACTCCCAACACCCCTAATTCCCAACTTCACGCACCGGTTTTGCCGACGAAATGTGTTTTTTGGGGTGGAGTGGTGCTTTTTTGGGGGATAAGTGGCGTTTTTTTTGGAAAAAATGCACCAACAAAAGGATTTTTTATTATATTTGTGCGCTGAGTGTATTGTTACACGCGGTAATAGTGGATGAAAATAAACCAAAACAACCAATTACTATTTTATTAACCAAATTTACAAACACAATGAAAATCAAACAATTACTTATGGCTGCTGCCGCTATGGTATTTGCAGTAGCTTGTAACGAGCCTGATGAGCCCGTAGATCCTGTTGTTACTGGCGACGTATGGGTTATCGCAGGTAGCCACCAGGGTTGGGCTCCCGCAGATGCTGAGGCTCTCGAACTTGCTGATGGTTTCTACGCTGTTAAAGGCTGGGAGATTGAGGCTAACACCGAGTTCAAATTCGTAAAGAACAAATCGTGGGATGATACCGACCTCGGCTACAATGCAGAGAAACCCATCCTTGCAAACTACTTCTATGCAACCGTTGCAGAGGGCGAAGGTAAGAACATCAAGGTTGAGACCGCTGGTACTTACGATGTATACCTGAGCGAGGACGCTACCAAATTCTATGTAATGGAGGCTGGTAAAGCTCCCGCTGAGGCTCAGGATTCTGAGACTATCGTTGTAGAGCCCGATTGCGCTGCAACTGCAATCATCGCAGATGAGTATGATGTGACTGTTGGTGCTAGCGAAGTTACATTCACTTTTAGCATTACCACTGCAAACGCTGTTGAGGCTGCGTATATGTATAGAGCAACCGAGTATGTAGACGAAACCTACACTGCTGAGTACATCTTTACCGATGGTTTCCAGCTTCAAGCAGGCGATGATGAGTGGTGTGGTCTTAACAAAGAGAATTTCGAGGTTGAGATTTGGTGCAACTTCGAAACCGAGTACACTTTCTTCTTGGCTGTTAAAGATGCTGAGGGTTTGACCAAAATGGTTACCAAAACTGTTACCGCTCCCGAGGGTCCTGTTTCATACCAGGATTGGGAGGCTTCGGCAGAGGCTGTAATCGACACAGAATTTGAAGAATCTCTTGTTGTTTTCACTAGTGCGGAATTCAAACTGAAGGTTTTCACCAACTGTGTCATCGAAACCAATATGACGTATGATATAAGCGATGAGGAGTATCCTTCTACACCATGTATCACCGATGCTATTCTTGAGACCAGCGATGGTAGGGCTATTAGCTACCTTACAAGTGGTTTTCTGGGTATTTATGATAGTATGTGGGAAGGTAAATATACCGAGTTTAGAGGTTCTGGTGTTGATGCAGATGGTAAAAATGTCGTAGTTTATGTAAGTTGCCCTGGTGCCCTCGAAGGTCTTGGCGGTGGCGCAGGTACAATGGACTTCCAGGTAGCAAGTGCAAAATTCTACCACTCTGAGGGTAATGAGCACGATATTCCTGCTGATGCTAAGCGTTACATTCTCGAGGTTTATAGCACAGATGGATTGCAGGCTGTATTTACAATTGACAACTACTATGCATTGGAAGAGTTTGGTGACACTGTTCCTTTCTGTCAAGGTCAGTTTATGGCATACGATCCCGAATATCCCGAATATCCTTATATTAATCTCGAGCAGTCGTGGATGACGATGCATATGATTACAGATCTTACTTACGTGATGGTTACAACTGGTATGCCCGGTACGGACTTAAACTATGTACAGGCTATGTTCAAGGCTGTTAGCTATATGGGCGACGGAACTCCAACGGAAGTTACTATGAGCCATAGTGAGCCTATTGCTATGTATGGTAGTAGCGAGGACGTAGATCCCGTTTATCCTACCTTGACCGAGGCTTTGGAGATTAACTGGGATGGTACTCACACTGTTTTCTTTGGTGTGATTGACCAGCACGACGGTGTTAATGTTTGCCAGATCGCTTTCTCGACTTTGGGCGGTGGCGGTTGGGATACTCCCGCAACTCTTTCGGACTGCCTCAATTTGGGTATCTATGCTGAGAGTGGCGCAACTCTGCCCGTTGGTACTTTCGAGATCTCCGAGACTCCTGAGTATGGCAAAGCTGCTGCTGGTCAGGTTTGGGATTTGTCGGAGGGTATGTACCCTGGCGGCGTATGGTGCCCCAACTTGACTACTACTTGCGCATTCTTGGGTATGGGTACTGAATATCTTCCTCCCTACCAGTTGCCCGATGTACAGGCAGGTGGTATGTTTACCGATGTTGTTGCAGAGGACCTCTACATCGCTCCTATCGTAAGTGGTACTATTACTATCACTAAGGGTGAGTATAGCGAGGACTTCGGGACTGACCTCTACGACTTCACCGTGGATGGCGCAGATGCTAAAGGCAACAAAGTAACTGCTAACATCGTTAACATCCCCGTTTGGGAATAATCAAACATTTTGCTTGGTCCACAATTAGTTGTGGCATAGCGAAATATATTTGGTGCGACGGCCTAAGCTGTCGCACCTTTTTTTGTCCTCCCGCTTGGCAGTAGTGGAGAAGCAGGAGTGACAGGAGTAGCAGGAGTAACAGGAAAGACAGGAGAGACAGGAGTAACAGGTTTTCCTGTTTTTCTTGTTTTTCCTGTTTTTCCTGTTTTTCCTGTCCTTCTTGTTCTTCCTGTCCTTCCTGTTCTTCCTGTTCTTCCTTCGGCGCCCCTCTCGGGAAATAAAAAAAGGTGATTTAACAATCACCTTTTACTTTGCGAATGATGCGCAGCACCTTGCGCGAGCGTTGGGTCATATAGACCCCCTCGGCTTCGACAAACTCCGTGAGGTGTTCGTGGCGGTAGCCGCGGATGGTCAGCAGCTCCATATCGGTGTTGTACTTCACCGTAAAGCCCGCCTCGTGCAAAGCCTCGACAATCTCGTTAAGGTAGCGCGAGGAGTCGATGCAGAGTGCCATACTGATAGCCGAGTTCTGCACCAAGTGCACCTTTGCCCTATGGCGTTCGAGGATCGCAAAGACCTCTGCCATACGCTCCTCCAAGATGAACGAGTAGTCCTCGGGCTTGATGGAGAGCAGTATCTGGTTCTTTTTGAGTATCAGAATAGGGGTGTCGATAGGTTTCTCAATCTCTGCCTTGATGACACTTCCCGGCAGCGAAGGGTTCACAAAGCACCTCACATAGAGGGGTATGCTCTTATTTTGGAGGGGTTTGATGGTCTTGGGGTGGATAATTTGCGCACCGCTATATGCAAGTTCTATGGCGTCGAGGTAGGTCAACTCGGGGATGTAGGTGACATTCTCAAACTGCTTGGGGTCACCATTGAGGATACCCTCCACATCCTTCCAAATTGACACGCTCTCGGCATCGAGGATGTAGCCCGCAACGGCTGCCGAGTAGTCCGAGCCCTCGCGACCGATGGTGGTTGTTGCGCCCTGCTCGGTGGCACCAATAAAGCCCTGACCGACAATAACCCTTGCGGTGGCGTACTCCACAGCACGTCTTAGGCGGGGCGTGGAAGCCTCAATATCTATGTTGGCATCGCGGAAGCGGTTACTCGTGAGGAACAAGCGTCTCATATCGAGCCACTCGCTCTCCACGCCCGCCCTTGTGAGGTAGTCACTGACGATGGAGGTAGAGATGAGTTCGCCAAAACTCACAATCCTGTCGTACCACTCTTCGTAGGTGCGGCTCTTGGGGTTGGCGAGGGTAATAATCTCCTCCAACTCCTCGTAGAAGCCCCTAACCCTTGCGGGCAGATGGGGTTCGCCCCACAGGTCGGCAAGAATCTCGGCGTGGTAGTCCACCACACCCTGCATAGCCACCACAGCCTCGCCCGTGCGACCATTCCAGAAACTCTCCATAACCTTTTCGAGGGCATTGGTAGTCTTGCCCATTGCCGAAACGACAATAAAAAGCCTACCCTCCGTCTGGCGAGCAATCTCCACAAGGTTCCTAACACCCGCTGCCTCCTTAACCGAAGCACCACCAAATTTATATACTTTCATACCTTTTGTTCTCTCTCCCGTCTAACGACAGGCATTTACCTAATGTTTAGAAATAGAAACTCAGCAGAACGGTGCTGCTATGTGTCCTAAATTTCAGACCATAAAGACCGTGTTCTGTCGACAATAACTCCTCGTCGAAGTTTCCCGATGAACTTTTATATTGGGAATCGGTTACAAAACCGCCAACGCTAATCCTGCCACCCAACGATACCCTTGGAGTAAAGAAATAATCAACACCAAAGACCGCACACAAGCCATACATCCAATTGTTTGTTTCGCTCAGGTTATCTCTTCCGGTCGACACCTCTTGGTTGTAGTCATATTTGGAATAAGCAAACTCTTTGGACAGGCTAAGCATACCTCCCACAAATGATTGCAGTCTTTCGCCAGGGCGTAACAGATAGTTTATACCCAACGAATACTCCTCTATTCGGGTTTTATTATCCATAGTATACCCCCAAGTAATCTCTCCTTTCGAGTCATAATCCGAATCGCCATACTCCCTAATGGAACTACTGTTCTCTATCCTCACACCAGCATCTATCACCAAGCGGTCAGTGAGCATATATGTGCCTCTGATTTGGTAATTGCTATCGGTTGTGAGCAGGTTGAAGCCTACCGACCAGTCGCCCTTCGCTCCTCCGTAGTAGGGCTCCTCGGGTGCTTGTGCACTAAGTCGTCCTACTGCCAAAACACACAAAAGAAAAGTAATGAAAATGGATTTTTTCATAGTGTTGTTTGGTTTACAGTCTGTTTCTCGCATCATTATCGTTGGTTAACCCACGAACTCTTTTATTGCAGCAGCGCACGCCTCGGGCTCCTCGAAGTAACCGAGGTGTCCCGAATTTTCGAGCCACACGACCTTCGCCTGAGGTTGTTCGGCAACCATCTTCTCTGCCTTTTCGAGAGGGATGTAACTATCCTTCTTGCCCAAGATGAAGAGTTGGGGCAGCGAGGATTTCTGCAACAGTTCGGTGCTATCCTCACGCTCCTTCATACCCCTCAGCAGTGCCACAACACCCTCGGGCTCGGTAACCAACACCTGCTCTTCGAGGAAGATAATCTCGTCCTGCATACGCCTGAGGTTGTCGCTCGCAAAGCCGTTCTTGGCAGCCGTAGTTGCCAGCAGGTCCTTATGACCGCCCTCCACGAGAGCAATTTCCCTATCCCTATCGAGGAGTTTCTCGGGGCTATCGGGGTAAGGAGTAGAACTGAGCAGCACCAAGCCCTCCAACCTCTCGGGATGCAGACGCAAGGTTTGGAGCGCAACGTAGCCACCCATAGAGTGACCTACAATGGTTGCCTTTTCAATCTCCAACTCGTCGAGCACTCCCACCACCGTATCGGCAAGGAAACTCATCGAGTGTTTCTCGCCCATAACCTGCGAAATGCCGTGTCCTGGCAGGTCCATAGCCACCACCCTATACTCCTTCGAGAGCAATTTGGCGAAGTCCTCCCACACATCGAGGCTCTCCAAGTAGCCGTGCAACAGCAAGATGGTCTTTTCGCCCTTGCGGCTATCTGCAATGCGCAACGCGCAACCGTTCGATATAATGAATTTTTCCATATTCTTCTCGGCTTTTTATAATAAAGTCGCCCAAAAATTTTTAGTGTAGATTTTGCTCTACAAATTAAAAACTTTCTTGATGTTTTCTACTTCGTCCAACTCCTCCCAGCCGAAGAATTTTATTGTTTCAGTAGTGGTCTTGCCGTTCCTTGTGAGTTCTACCTCTTTGGTATAGGGGCGGCGACCGAAGTGACCATAGGAGGCTGTGGGCTCGAAGATGGGGTTGGTAAGCCCGAAACGCCTAACGATACTTGCGGGGCGCAAGTCGAACATTTCGTCTATAACCTCCGCAATCTCTCCATCGGTTTGCGAGATTTTCGAGGTGCCAAAGGTGTCTACAAAGATATTGATGGGCTCTGCCACACCAATGGCATAACTAACCTGCACCAGCATACGCTCTGCAACACCTGCGGCAACCATATTCTTGGCAATGTGGCGTGCGGCATAGGCTGCCGAACGGTCTACCTTCGAGGGGTCCTTACCCGAGAAAGCACCACCACCGTGTGCGCCCCTACCACCATAGGTGTCTACAATAATTTTGCGTCCCGTCAAGCCCGTATCGCCGTGAGGACCACCAATAACGAACTTACCCGTGGGGTTGACGTAGAGGATATACTCCTCGCCAATGAGGTCGGCAAGGCGGTCGCCAGCCCTCTCCAAGCGAGCTTTCACGCGGGGAATGAGGATGTTGCGTACATCCTCGGCAATGATGCGCTGGCAATCCTCGAAGTCGTCGTGCTGGGTCGATACAACAATGGTGTGTACCCTCAGAGGGGTGCCGTTGTCGTCATACTCAATGGTCACCTGACTCTTTGAGTCGGGACGCAGGTAGCACATCACCTTACCCTCGCGGCGGATGTCGGCGAGTTCTTTGAGGATGACGTGCGAGAGGATGAGCGTTGCGGGCATCAACTCGCGGCTCTCGGTACAAGCATAGCCGAACATAATACCCTGGTCGCCTGCGCCCTGCTCCTCTTCGGTTTCGCGCACCACGCCCTGGTTGATGTCGCTCGACTGCTCGTGGATAGCCGAGAGTATGCCGCACGAGTTGCCATCAAACTGCAACTCACTGCGATTGTAACCTATCTGGTTGATTACTCGGCGTGCAACACCCTGAATGTCAACGTATGCATCCGAGCGCACCTCGCCCGACACAACGACCAAACCCGTGGTGCAAAGAGTTTCGCAAGCCACCTTGCTCGAAGCATCCGAGCGCAAAAATTCATCGAGAATAGCATCCGAAATCTGGTCGGACACCTTGTCGGGATGTCCCTCCGATACCGACTCCGATGTAAACAAAAAAGCCATACCTTACAAAATTCAGAATTGAGAATTGAGAATTGAGAATTACGAGAATCCTCAACAATCAAATCTTCAATTTGGTTAAACGTCTATTTCTTAGGTGGGTAGTTTGGTGCGATAGAGGTCGGAACGAACGCTCCAACTCATTGCTTTTTAGCACTTTTTTGCCCCTTGGCGACACTCTTCGTGCCCCTCGGTGGCGTGGTTTGCAAGCAGCCAAATCTTTCCACGCCGCAAAGGTACAAAAAAAATCAAAATGCAGAATTCAAAATGCAAAATTATTTGATTTTGGTCTGATGAGGGCGGTGGTAAATAACAGACCTCTCCCGCCTTCGGCACCCTCCCCTAACTTAGGGGTGGGATGTGGTTGTGGGTTTATCACATATCTCTCAGTCCTCCCATATCTCTCATAAGCCATATAAAGCCTTAGAACTATTGACGTTAGACCGAAAAACGCAGATAACGAGATAGATGCAAGGCATACGAAAAAGCGGCTCCGTAGTTTACCTCCCCAAGCGGTAAAAACGCATAGAGCGGAGGGATTTTTGTGCCAAAAGAAGGAGCGGGCTCCGAAGTTTACTAAGCGTAAATGAGGAGTCCGCTCTCTGAATTTTGGTGCAAAAGGCACCCGCTCTATGCGTTTTTTACATTTGTTCCCAGGACATCGAACCGTCCTTATTATCCTTAACTCGGATGCCAATCTCGGCAAGACGATTGCGGATCAGATCGCTCGTAGCCCAATCTTTGTTGGCTTTGGCTGTGCGGCGCACCTCCAAAATCATCTCCATAAGGGGGTCCATTTGGTTGTTTGCGCCACCCTCCGACTTCTCGTTCCTCAGACCGAGAATGTCGAAAACATAGAGGTTTACAACACGTTTCAACTCCTCCAAGTCGGCAGCCGAAATGCTCTCTTTGCCATCGGCAAGCGAGTTGATGATGCGCACCCAATCGAAGAGTGCGCTGATGACCATAGGCGATGAGAGGTCGTCATTCATAGCCTCCGAGCAGCGTTTTTCGAGGTCGGCAACCTCCACCGAAGAGTTCTCCGAGGGCTTGATTTTCGAGAGGGTATCCACAGCCTTCATAAGTCTGTCGTAACCTTTCTCGGCGGCTTTCAGTGCCTCATTTGAGAAGTCGAGAGTCGAGCGGTAGTGCGCCTGTAAGATGAAGAAACGCACCGTCATAGGCGAGTATGCCTGCTCCAACTTGTCGTGCGTACCATCGAAAAGCTGTTCGAGGGTGATGAAGTTGCCCAGCGACTTACCCATCTTCTGACCGCCGATGGTAATCATATTGTTGTGTACCCAATAGCGTGCCGAATCGTGCCCCATCGAGGCGCACGATTGTGCAATCTCGCACTCGTGGTGGGGGAACATAAGGTCCATACCGCCACCGTGAATATCGAACTGCTCACCCAGATATTTGGTGCTCATTGCCGTACACTCCAAGTGCCAGCCAGGGAAGCCGTCGCTCCAAGGCGAGCGCCAACGCATAATATGCTCGGGCTGAGCCTTCTTCCAGAGTGCGAAGTCGTAGGAGTTGCGTTTGTCGCTCTGACCATCAATCTCGCGCGTACCCACAAGTACGTCATCGAGGTTGCGACCCGAGAGTTTGCCATAGTGGAATTTCTCGTTATACTTGGTAACATCGAAGTAGATGGAGCCGTTGCTCTCGTAGGCGTAACCTGCATCAAGAATGCGCTGTACGAGTTCTATTTGCTCGATGATGTGACCGCTGGCGTGGGGCTCAATAGAGGGGGGCAGAACGCCCAACTTATCCATAAAGGTGTGGTAGCGGTTGGTGTAGTACTGCGCAACCTCCATAGGTTCAAGCTGTTCGAGCCTTGCCTTCTTGGAGATTTTATCCTCGCCCTCGTCTGCATCGTGCTCCAAGTGTCCCACATCGGTAATGTTGCGAACATAGCGCACCTTGTAGCCCAAAGCCTTCAAATAACGGAACAGAAGGTCGAAGGTGATTGCGGGGCGTGTGTGTCCCAAGTGGGGATCGCCATAGACCGTAGGTCCGCAAACATACATACCAACGTGTTCGGGGTTAATGGGCTTGAATATCTCTTTCCTACGCGAAAGAGTGTTGTATAGCATCAACTTTGTATCCATAATGTTCTCTTAATCGTTTTTTGAGGTTGTAAAAATACTCATTATTTTCTTAACTTTGCAAAATAATTTCATCTATTAGGCTGTTATTTGACTATGAAAGCATACAAAAGACTAAACAATCTGCTCGGATGGGGCGTTTTTCTCATCTCGCTGGTGGTCTATGTACTCACTGCCGAGCCTTCGGCAAGTTTCTGGGACTGCGGCGAATTTATCCCTACATCATATAAATTGGAGGTTGGACACCCCCCGGGTGCTCCGCTCTTTATGATGATTGCCAACTTCTTCACTCAGTTTGCATTTGGCGATGTGGAGAGGGTGGCTTTTTTGGTCAATTTGATGTCGTGCGTGGCTTCGGCAGCGACCATTATGTTCCTCTTCTGGACCATCACACACATCGCACGCCGTATGACCACCCGCCGCGAGGAGGAACCCTCGAAGGCTAAGACTATCGCCATTATGGGTGCAGGCTTGGTGGGTGCATTGGCTTATACTTTTACCGACACATTTTGGTTCTCGGCAGTGGAGGCTGAGGTCTATGCCCTCTCGTCCCTGATGACCGCTGTGGTGGTGTGGGCTATCCTGCGTTGGGAGGATGTCGCCGACCAGAAGGGCAACGAGCGTTGGCTCGTCTTTATTGCCTATATGATGGGCTTGTCGATAGGTGTACATATTCTCAACCTGCTGACAATCCCTGCATTGGTCTTTGTCTACTACTTCCGCAAGACCGACAAGGTAACCACCAAGGGTATCATATATTCCACCCTCATCAGTGGTGCGCTCATACTTTTCCTGAATAGCATTGTTATCCCCTACACCACCCAGATTGGTGCGTGGTTCGACCGTATGCTCAACTCTCTTGGTGCGCCCGTAAATGTGGGCTTTGCCATCTATGCCGTGCTGCTCTTTGTGGCTCTGGGTTTGGGTATTTGGCTCACTCAGAAGAGGGGACTCAAAATTGCAAACCTTGCCATTACAGCCCTTACGGTGGTACTCATTGGCTACTCGTCCTACGCTTCGGTCATCATCCGTGCTTCGGCAAATCCGCCAATGAACTCCAACGACCCCGACAACCCATATGCGCTCCTGTATCTACTCAACCGCGAGCAGTATGAGGCACAACCCATTCTCTCGGGCGTGTCGTATGCAGCACCCGTGGAGGATGTCACATATCGTACCAAATACTACGTCAATGACGAGGGTAAGTATGTGGGCGAAAAGACCGTTGGCGGATACACCTACCCCGATGAGTTCAAGATGCTCTTCCCCCGTATGTGGTCGAGCAACGAAAGACACGTCGAGGGCTACGAGTCGTGGGGTCGCGTGAAGGGGCGCAGAGTGCGCTATGCGGGCGAAACATACACCGTACCCACCTTTGGCGAGAACCTCCGCTACTTCTTCGACTACCAGCTCAACTTTATGTATTGGCGCTACTTCCTGTGGAACTTTGTGGGCAGGCAGAGCGACAACCAGAGCGTGGGCGAGATTACCGATGGCAATTGGCTCTCGGGCGTGAAACCTATTGACGAGGCTATGCTCGGACCACAAGATAACCTCCCCGATGAGATGGCACAAAACAAGGGTCGCAACCGCTACTACTTCCTGCCCTTCATCTTGGGCTTGGTGGGTCTGCTGTGGCAACTTGGCAAGAATCCCCGCTACTTCACGGTGGTTATGTGGCTCTTTGTGATGATGGGTGTAGCTCTTGTGGTCTACTTCAACTCTCCCCCCGGGGAGCCTCGCGAGAGGGACTATGTCTATGCGGGCTCTTTCTATGCATTCTGTATGTGGATAGGCTTTGGTGTGCTGGCTGTTTCGGAGTGGCTCCAAAAGGTGCTCAAAAAGAACAAGGCTGTGCCTGCGGTGGTGGCTACGGTGGTGTGCCTCTCGGTACCCACAATCCTCGCTGCCGAGAACTGGGACGGCCACGGCCGCAGTGGTAGGTACGTTATGCGCGATATGGGCTACAACTACCTCTCGACCGTCTTGCCCAATTCCATAATCATCAACTTTGGCGACAACGACACCTACCCGATGTGGTACAACCAGGAGGTGGAGGGTGTGCGCCCCGATGTGAGGATTATGAACCAGAGTTACTTGGGTGGTGGCTGGTACATCGAGGAGATGAAACAGACCTACAACGAGAGTGCTCCTGTGCCTTTCTCGTTCCCCAAGGAGAAATATATGTATGCCAACGAATACATCTTTGTGGAGGATGTGGTGGACTATCGCGTGGATTTGAAACAGGCTATGTCGGTCGTAAAGAGCGAGAGTCCCGCAACCAAAATTGCCTACTCGGATGACCTCAAATTCGACTTCCTGCCACAGCACAAACTCTCCTTGCCCGTAAATAAGGAGAATGTCATAAAGGCGGGAATAGTCAAGCCCGAAGATGCACATCTTATCCTCGACAGCATCGAACTGAACATCACAAAGAATACCCTCGAAAAGCCCGAGGTGATGATTCTTGATATGCTTGCCGAATTCGATTGGAGTCGCCCCGTCTACTTCGTGCAGCCCAACCTCTTGAAGGGACTTGGCATTACCGACTATCTCCAATACGACGGCTATGCCTACCGCCTTGTGCCCATAAAGACACCTGTGGAGAGTATTGCCGAGATGGGACGTATCGACACCGACTATCTCTACAACAATATAATGAACGTCTACCGCTATGGCAATGTGAAGGACCAGAGCGTCTATATCGATAACTTCTCGCGCTACAACATCAACTCTACCCAGATTCGTGGTGGTTTTGCCCGCCTGGCAGATGCGCTCGTCAGGGAGGGACGCACTCAGGAGGCTGTGGAGGTGCTCGATAAGGGTGTGGAGGAGCTGCCCTTCTCGCAGGTGCCCCACGGCTACCAATCCTTCCCCTACATAGACGCCTACTACTTTGCGGGCGCCATCGACAAGGGCGACGCCTTGGCACGCGACTTCGCAAAGGGTATCACGCAGAAACTCTACTACTACTTCACATTCCCCGACTCGAAACAACCCTTCGTGGAGGATGCTCTGGTTGATGAATTCCAATACTTGGAGCACCTTATCTACTCGGTGCTGCTGCCCCACGAACGCTACGAACTCGTCAATGAGCTCGACCGCAGTTTGGAGATTGCAGAGCTCTTCTTCGGAATGACTCGCAACGAGCAGGGACAGCCCGAGGCTACGGTTGCTCCCGTCAGTGACCGCACTCGCGAGGAGTTTTTGCGAAGTATAGATGGTTACTTCTTAATCCAATAGGCGAATGCGCCTTGTGGGCGAGTGTGCCTTGTGGGTGCTTTTTGCACCACGCTGTGACTCGCAAGTTCCTCATTTACGCAGAGTAAACTGCGGACTTGCTCTCTTGCGTGGCACAAAAATCCCTCCACAAAACCCACTCGCTGCGAGCACATCTCGTACCGCATCTGCTGTGTTACGCTCGGGCTCGGAATGCTCATTTGCGCTGAGCAAACTTCGCATCCTCGCCCTTCGCAAGCCTTGCATCTGTGGCACAATATGCACCCGCAGGGATTAGGGTCTAACGTCTAACGTCAATAGTCCTAAGGCTTATAGGAGTGACAAGAGAAACAGGAGTGACAGGGCTTTTCCCCTGTCACTCCTGTCTTTCCTGTCAAGTAATTTATTTTCCCCCTAAGTTAACGTAAGTATCGCGAACTTCAACAGGTTGAAATTCGCGATACTTACGTTATTTATTATAGAACTTGTAGAGTTCCTCAGTGGCGAGGGAGATTTTCGTTACCGAGAAATCCTCGCCCTGTGGGAAGACGAACATCGTATCCGTAAGGGTGCTGAGGTCTACGCAGTCGCGCTTCCAGCGGCGGTAGTCGTACTCGATATGTATCGAGTAGCGCTGTGCGGCGGGGAGAGTCATAGAGTAGTCCATACCGTCGAACTCGCCACGCAGCACAAAGCCGTTCATATCGTGTGTGAGTGTCGCCTCGCCAAGCTCAATGAACCTCTTGGGGTGGGGCAGTGCGCGGACATCCGAGCGCAGGGTGGTGCCGTAGGTGCCCGCCTCCACTTCGCGGCGCACGTTCTCCCTCTCCCACTCATACCAATCGGGAATGTGGCTGAAATGTGTTTCGCCCTCGGTGGCCTCCAACTCGCCATACTCGTTCATCCACCAACGATGACCGCACTCCTTGCACCAGAGTTGTGCACCCTCGCTTGCCATACGGAACTCCTTGCCGCAGTGGGGGCATTGATAGAGCACCTTGTGCAGACCCTCGGCGCGGGTCTTCTTGGTCATACGGATTTGGTTGTCGCGCTGCCAAGCGAAATCGTCGTAGTAGAATTCGCGGTTGATAACCTCCATAATCTGGTTGTAGTCCATCTTCTCGATCTCCTCCACCGAGAGAATCTTCTTCATTGTAGCCTCGGTCTTTATGAGCCTGTCGCCCGTATGCCAGAAGGGTGAGTTGATGTGATTGCCCTGCGTGATGAGTGTCACAACGGGCATTTTCAGCAACTTCACGAGTTTGCCGAGCGAGGGGGGAAGTATGGCGTTGGTGCCACAGAGCGAGTAGCGAGCCTCGGGATAGAATGCCACAATCTTCTGGCGCTCCTTCACCTCACGCAACTGTCGCACCAAGCGGGTGTCGTTTGTGAACTTGCGCTTGGGGATGCAGCCGATGCGTGCCATAAGCCAGTGGAGTATGCCGCCAATGCCCACAAAACCGTCAATCGCCACAATGTAGTAAGCCTGATTTGGGAAGGTGGCTTTTATGGCTACCATAAAGTCGTAGAAGGCGTTGTGGTTGCATAGGAGCAGGTAGGGACGCTTTACGCCCTCCATATTTACCCTCTTGATGCGTGTGCGGTGAATCCACGTTACGGGGAACGAGGCAATCCACATTATGGGGCGGAGCCACCACGAAACCCTCTTGGGCTTGGCACTCATATCGAGCCTCTTGGCACCCTCCACCAAAGGAGTCTTGTCGTCGAGCAGTTTTGGCTGCTTTGGGGTGTTGTCGTTGTTTTCCATATTAGAGAAGTCTGTTAAAATTGTGTCATTTAGCGTAGTATAAAGTACAAAGATAATAAAAAGAAGAAAAAAACGCCATTCGTCTTCCTTTTCTGCTACTTTTTTGCCACCTTTGTAGGTAGATATATAACAAAAACCAGACAAAGATATGAATGGTGGACTGAAAGATGATATAGATGAGATGCTTTTGGCATATAACCTAATAACAAAAAGTATGTATAGCGAACTGAAAAATCATATTGAGGCGGCGTGGGAGAATGGCGAGTTGCTCCACAATCCAGAGGTGCTCGATGCCATAGAGCAGGTAGTAACGCTCCTCGACGAGGGTAAACTGCGTGTGGCAGAGCCTACCGAGGACGGCACTTGGCAGGTGAACGAGTGGGTAAAGAAGGCCGTTATCCTCTACTTCCCCACACACGAGATGACCACCTCGCACGCCGGCGACCTCGAATTCTACGACAAACTGCCCCTCAAAACAGGCTACAAGGAGCTGGGTGTGAGGGTTGTGCCCCACGCTGTGGCTCGCCGAGGTGCCTACCTCGCAAGGGGCGTGATTATGATGCCCTCGTATGTGAACATCGGAGCCTATGTCGATAGCGGCACTATGGTCGATACTTGGGCTACCGTAGGCTCGTGCGCCCAGATTGGCAAGGGCGTGCACCTGAGCGGTGGCGTGGGTATTGGCGGTGTATTGGAGCCCGTGCAGGCAGCACCCGTCATCATCGAGGATAACTGCTTCATCGGCTCGCGCTGTATTGTCGTGGAGGGTGTCCGCATTGGCAAAGAGTCGGTGCTGGGTGCCAATACGGTCATCACTGCCTCGACCAAAATCATAGACGTTACGGGTGCAGAACCTGTTGAATATAAAGGTTATGTACCTCCTCGCTCGGTGGTTATCCCCGGCACCTACACACGCCACTATCCCGCAGGCGACTATGGCGTAAGTTGTGCCCTTATCATCGGTCAGCGCAAGGAGAGTACCGACAAAAAGACTTCTCTCAACGATGCTCTGCGCGAATTCAACGTATCAGTATAACTGATACGTTGAATTCGCTGTCTAACGTCTAACGTCTAACGTCTAACGTCTAAAGTCCTATGGCTTATAGGAGTTTAAGGGCTTTAACGACTTTAACGACTTTAACGACTTTAATGACCTTAACTCTCAACTCTCAATTCTCAATTCTCAATTCGAACCTATGGCAGTATTAATATATAAATCGCTTCCTTCGACCAATACGGAGGCTAAGAAGGCGGGTTATCGCCACGGCGATGCGGTTATTGCTCGTGAACAGACCGCAGGCAGGGGTCAGAGGGGTAACTCTTGGAGCAGCAGGGCGGGGGAGAACCTCACCTTTTCGCTCGTGTGGGAGCCTACGTTTTTGGAGACCCGCAGGCAGTTTCTGCTCTCGGAGGCTGTGGCTCTGGCTTTGGCAGATACGCTGGCAAAGTACGACATTCGCTCCAAAATTAAGTGGACAAATGACATCTATGTCGGCAACAAGAAGATTTGCGGTATACTCATCGAGCACGACCTCGGTACGGAGGGTAAGTTGGCACGCACTATTGTGGGCATTGGTCTGAATATCAACCAAAAGGAGTTTGAGGAATGGGTGCCCAATCCCACCTCTATGGCGCTGGAAGGTGGCAGGAGTTTCGACCTTAACGATGTGTTCCAGACGCTCTACGATGCTTTGGAGAGCCGCTATGGACAACTGCAAACCGCCCCCGAGGAGTTGGAGAGGGAGTATGACGCTCTGCTCTACCGCAAGGACTCGGAACATAAATACCGCCTGCCATCGGGCAAGGTTGTCCACGGCATCATCCGTGGTGTGAAATCTACGGGCGAGTTGCTGGTGGAGAGTGAGGGTATGGTGGTACCATATCTCTTCAAGGAGATTGAATTCATAATCTGAGTTTTGCTGCAACAAAACTCAGATTATGAATTCAATAGTCTAACGTCTAAGGTCTAACGTCAAAAGTCCTATGGCATATAGGGCATATAGGGCTTGTGGGAGATATGGGACAAACCTACAACCACCTCCCTCCCCTAAGTTAGGGGATAATCCTCGAATCTGGGGAGAGGTCTGTTAATTTTCATTTTATAAAGTCGTTAGACGTTGGACATTGGACGTTAGACAAAAAAAATCAGGGGGCGTGCAACGTTTTGCCCCCTTTGTGCATCTAACTATTGAGAGAAAGGCAAATGACCATTGAGAGCATCATACAAGGTTGCCGCGAAGGCGACTCGGAGGCTCGCAGGGAACTCTACGAGAGGTATGCTACGGCGATGTTCTCGCTCGTAAGACGCTATGTGAGGGTTCGTGCGGAGGCTGAGGATGTGTTTCACGATGGCTTTGTGACGCTCTATACCAAAATTGGCGACTACCGAGGGAGTGGCTCTTTCGAGGGGTGGATGAGGCGTATCTTTGTCACTGCGGCACTCAACCATCTGCGCAAAGAGTCGGCGCACGGAGCGGTGGATGACGATGTTAGCGAACTGCCGCCTGGCACTGTGGGAGGGGCACCGCCCGAGGCTTTGGAGCAGTTGAGCGATAAGGAACTGCTAAGGCTTGTGGAGCGGCTGCCCGAGGGATTTAGAATGGTGCTGATGTTGCACGCTGTGGAGGGATATAGTCACGCAGAGATTGCCAAGATGCTTTCCATAACCGAGTCGACAAGCCGCAGCCAATTCCTTAGAGCCAAAGCACGTTTGGCAGAACTGATTGAGAAAGAATACCGATGACCCAAAAAAGTGAGAACACAATTTTATGATAGATTATAAGGACGATAAATTTAGCGAGATTCTGGGCGATAAGTTGCGCTCGATGGAGGACGTGCCCCCCGTGGGTATGTTCGAGCGCATCGAGCAGACACTCCGCACAATGGAGGTTGCCAAAGAGCCCAAGAAGATTGTACCCCTTTGGAATAGACCTTTTGTGAGGGGTGTTGCTGCGGCTTTGGTGGCGGCAATGCTTACCCTTGTGGTGGTTGTGGCGCTGAGAGATAGCGCTCCTGCGGAGATGGAGGTTATGGCAGAGCAGATTGTCGAGGAACTCAACGAAGAGCCCTCGTTGCCCACTTCCGAGCCCGCAACCGAGCCCGAGAAGGTTGCAATGGTCGCTTCGCGCATTGCCAAACCTGTTGCCACAACCGAGATTGTGAGCCTTCAAATGGATAGGGAGATAGTTGAACCATCCGAGGAGCCCCAGGAGGTAGAGGTTGTTGCCGAAATTGCCACCGAGGAGCCCCAAAAGATAAAAAAGAGTGAGCGTAGGCGCCATAAACGCACCTACTCTTCGCGCAAAAATCAGCAGGAGTTGGAGGAGTATTGGCGCAATGCACTCTCCGAGGAGCCCCGCCGGAGGGGTATAGTACAGCCCGCCGAGATGGGTCTTTATGCCCAGAATGTAGGTTTCAATGTAGGACATATCGAGCGCAACAACCTGACCAATAGTTCTATGATGGTCAGTGAGCAGAATGCCACTTCCGAGGGAGGTTCCTACCTCTCGCCCACGCTTGTGCAGACTAATAACGGCTCCAATCTCGAACACTTTATGCCCGTATCGGCAGGTGTGACGGTGAGCTATACGCTCAGCGATTGGCTCTCGGTGGATAGCGGTCTGCTCTACACCAACCTCTACTCAAAGAGCGACTCGTCGGGAACTCTCAGTAGCTACGGTCGTAGGCGTACGCTCGACTATTTGGGTGTGCCACTTGCCCTGTCTGCCTACTTTGTCGATTTCGACAAGTTGTCGCTCTATGGTCGTGTCGGTGGTACGATGGAGCTGAATATCAACGCAAAGGATAAAATATATATGGACGGCGAGTGTGTGGAAAAATATGCTCTCAACGTTCCAGCCCTTACCTTCTCGATAGATGCGGCAGTTGGTGCCACCTACGCTCTTTGGGGCGGTATGGGACTCTTTGGCGAGGTGGGATGTGCTTATTGGATTGCCCCCGCAGGCTACGTGGAGAACTACCGTACGGTCCATCCGCTGAGCCTTTCGACCCGCTTCGGATTGCGCTTTGCATTTAACTAAACTTTTGGGAGGGAAACGTGATGATTAGAGAGATAAAATACCGATTGTGGCGAGCGCTGGCTTTGGTGTGTGTGCTTGCTTCGGTGGCGTGTAGTGCCGAGATGAATGGAGATATGTATATGCCCGACGCTGAAAAGCCCGACTATATCACTGCCTTTGGTACACTTATATTGGAGAAGATGTGCGTGGAGGCAGATAATGGTACCACGCTTCATATTGCCGAACTTGGTAACCAAACCTCTGTGGAGGATGTCGAAACCCACCAGGGGCGTGTGCTTATCAACTACACTATTCTTGGCAACAATTACGAGGGCGGCTTCAATATCCGACTCAACCGCTTCTATAAGTTGGAGGTTAAGGATATGGAGTTGTTTGATGCAAGTAGCGAGGAGAGTAGGAGCCCGGGACACATCGATGAGGATTGGCTCGACGAGGATTTTGTTTCGCTCTTGGAGGCTCCTGTAATGCCCTATGAGGTTAGCATAGGAGGCGGTTATGTAAATGTGAATGTCTGCTACACCTCCTCCGAAGAGGATGTGCCAGATGTGGACCTCTGCTATGATGTTGCCTCCTCGACGAGTGATACGGCAGTGATGCAGCTCGTGGGCGAGGAGGAGGATAGTATGTTCGACGAGGGCGCCAAAACAAGGTTTAGATGGTTCTCGTTCCGCATCGTTGAGGATGTTGTGCCTCTGATTGGCGATGCCCACATCTATGCCTTTTATTGGTGCTGGTGGGCAGAGGAAGGACGCCCCGAGGCGGGTGTCAAGGAGTATACGAGTGTTATGAATATCGACTCTTATGGCTCAATGGATAAGGTGTCGAGGCTGATGGCATTCGAGAACTAAGATGCTATGCCATAGATAAAAAAGGGAGGTTTTCCGTATTGGAAAACCTCCTTTTTAGTTGGGCTGCACGGACTCGAACCATGAATAACAGGACCAGAATCTGTTGTGTTACCATTACACCACAGCCCAATAGCGAGTGCAAAAGTACAACATTTTTCAAAACCTGCAAGCGTTTTGGCAAAAAAAATCTTCGTTGCGCAAAATTATCTCTCCATTTTGGAAGCAGAAACGAGTCTTGCGTTAAGTCAGGGGAGGGATGACAGTGGGGACAGGAAAAATAGGAAAAACAGGAAAAATAGGAAAGACCTGTCACTCCAGTCACTCCTGTTATTCTTGTCACTCTTGTCACTCTTGTCACTCTTGTCACTCCTATAAGCCTTAGGACTATTGACGTTAGACGTTAGACCGAAAAAACGCATAGAACGGAGGGATTTTTGTGCCAAAAGAAGGAGCGGGCTCCGCAGTTTACTAAGCGTAAATGAGGAGTCCGCTCTCTGAATTTTGGTGCAAAAAGCACCCGTTATATGGGTTTTTGGAAAAACGCAGATAACGAGATAGATGCAAGGCATACGAGAAAGCGGAGTCCGCAGTTTGCTCTTCGCAAATGAGGAACTCCGCTTATCGAAGTATAACGCAGCAAATGCTCGTTATGTGCGTTTTTTAGTAGCCCATACCACCGGCTGGCATTGCAGGTGCAGGACTCTCCTCCTTCTTCTCAGCGAGCACACACTCGGTGGTGAGGAACATCGAGGCGATAGATGCAGCATTTTCGAGTGCTACACGAGCCACCTTGGTGGGGTCGATGATACCGCCCTCGAACATATCCTCGTAGCGGTCGGCACGAGCGTTGTAGCCATAGGCACCCTTGCCCTCTTTGACCTTGTTGACAACCACCGAGCCCTCGCCACCTGCGTTGGCAACGATTTGCCTGAGAGGCTCCTCGATAGCACGGCGCACAATGGCAATACCGGTTGTCTCGTCATCATTATCACCCCTAAGATTGGCAAGAGCCTCCGAAGCGCGAATGTATGCCACGCCACCACCGGGGATGATACCCTCCTCGATGGCTGCACGGGTAGCCGCAAGTGCATCCTGTACGCGGTCTTTCTTCTCCTTCATCTCCACCTCGGTTGCGGCACCCACAAAGAGCACTGCCACGCCACCTGCGAGTTTTGCGAGCCTCTCTTGGAGTTTCTCCCTGTCGTAGTCGCTGGTGGTAGCCTCCATCTGACGACGGATTTGTGCCACGCGGGCAGCAATAGCCTCCGAGTTACCTGCACCATCGACGATGGTGGTGTTGTCCTTGGTGATAGTTATCTTGTCTGCCGAGCCGAGCATCTCTACGGTGGCAGCGTCGAGGCGCAGACCCTTATCCTCCGAGATTACCGTACCGCCCGTGAGGGTTGCGATATCCTCCAAGAGGTCTTTGCGCCTATCGCCAAAGCCTGGGGCTTTAACGGCAGCGACCTTGATGGTGCCACGCAACTTATTGACAACAAGTGCACTCAAAGCCTCACCATCTACATCCTCGGCAACAATGAGGAGCGAGCGACCATTCTGTGCTACGGGCTCCAAGATGCCCACAATCTCCTTCATAGTGGAGATTTTCTTGTCGGTAAGGAGGATGTAGGGGCGCTCCAAGGTAGCCTCCATCTTCTCGGTGTCGGTAACGAAGTAGGCAGAGGTGTAGCCCCTATCGAACTGCATACCCTCTACAACCTCAACGTGTGTTTCGGTACCCTTAGCCTCCTCTACGGTGATGACACCCTCTTTCTTCACTTTACCCACAGCCTCGGCAATGAGTTTACCAATGCTGTTGTCGTTGTTGGCGGAGATGGTAGCCACCTGCTCCACCTTGTCGAGGTTGTCGCCCACCTCTTTGCTTTGGCTCTTGATGTTCTCCACAACGGCAGCCACAGCCTTGTCAATACCCCTCTTCAAGTCCATAGGGTTGGCGCCGGCGGTAACATTCTTGATACCTACGCCAATGATAGCCTGAGCCAAGACGGTAGCAGTAGTTGTACCATCGCCTGCATCGTCATTGGTTTTGCTCGCCACCTCTTTGACAATCTGAGCACCCATATTGGCGAAGTTATCCTCCAACTCCACCTCTTTTGCTACGCTCACACCATCCTTGGTGATGTGGGGAGCACCAAACTTTTTGTCGATAATCACGTTGCGACCTTTGGGACCGAGTGTCACCTTCACAGCGTTTGCAAGGGCATCAACACCCTCTTTGAGCATCTCCCTTGCCTCTACATTATATTTAATCTCTTTTGCCATTGTTTTTTGTTTTTTATTTTGCGACTTTTTATAAAAAGTCGCCCAAAAATTTTTAGTGTAGACTTTGCTTTACACAAATCACCCTCTTTTGCAATTATTCCATAATTGCTAGGATGTCTGACTGTTTCATAATAAGGTAGTCCTCGCCATCGAAGTGGATTTCGGTGCCGGCATATTTACCATAGAGCACCTTGTCGCCCTCCTTGGCCTCCATCTTAACATCGGCTGTGCCGGGACCTGCTGCCACAACCCTGCCCATAAGTGGTTTCTCTTTTGCTGTATCGGGGATAAACAATCCGCCAGCGGTCTTCTCTTCTGCCGGAGCAGGAGCGATCAGCACCCTGTCCGAAAGTGGTTTAATAGTCATAGTTTTTTCGTGTTTTTTATTATTGTTTTTAGTTTCAGCGTAGTTTGTTGTGCGCCATTTGCCCCATCTTTGAGCAACCTTTGTGCCAGACACCGCTGTCTGCCAAATTGTCAGCCCCGCTAACGCCTGCTACTGCTCCGAGAGGATTTCCAGCGCTTTTTGGATGCTCTCGTCTATTGGCTCAATCTGTGAGAAGTAGCCCACATCCTGCAACTCCGTATTGCGGGCTATGTAGGCACGGAGCATCGAGCGCAATAGCTTCTCCGATTTGCGTATCTGACTCCACTTGGGTTTTACGCCCTTGCGCTCGGCATACGCCACAAAGTCCTCCAAAAGCCTCCTATCGCCATCGAGAAAATCATTGAGCTCCTCGACGCTCTTTATGGCATTTATCTCGCTACGATGGCGGTCGGCATAGTCCAGCGTGTAGCGATAGAGCACATTGAGTCCCGTTGCGGCATAGTAGTAGGGGGTCATATCGAGCGTGTCGATGGGCACGAACACGTCGGGCATAATGCCACCACCACCATAGACCACCTTTCCCTCGGGGGTCACAAACCTCAGCGAGTCGGCAAAGTGTATGCTGTCTGCCGAGAACATCTCGCCCTTCTCGTAGCGGTGGATGATGTCCAAGAGGTAGTCCTCCTCGCCCTTGTCGTAGGGCTTTTGTATGCAGCGACCCGTTGGGGTATAGTACCTCGATACGGTCATCCTCACTGCCGAGCCATCGGCAAGAGGTATCTGGGTCTGCACCAAGCCCTTGCCGTATGAACGGCGACCTACGATAGTGCCTCGGTCGTTATCCTGCAATGCCCCTGCAAGGATTTCGCTCGACGAGGCGCTGTAATCGTCTATCAGTACCACCAGCGGGATGTCGGTCAGTGTTCCGCCACCCGTGCTATACTCCTTCTGTTGGTTGCCCGCCCTATCTTCGGTGTAGACCATCAATTTACCTGCGGGCAAGAACTCGTTGGTCATACGTATTGCTTGATCGAGGTAGCCGCCCGAGTTGCTGCGGAGGTCGAAGATAAGTTTTGTCATACCCTCCTCTTTGAGCCTTGCCACGGCTTCGAGGAACTCGTGGTGGGTGGTACGGGCAAAACTTGTAAGCCTTATGTAGCCCACCTCGGGGCGCAACATAAAGGCAGCGTCTATGCTGTGCAGGGGTATTTTATCCCTTACGATATCCACCTCAACGAGTCCATCTACGTTATCCCTCACGATGCCCACCTTCACTTTGGTGCCGCGCTTACCCCTAAGGCGCTCGACAACCTTATCTTGCTCGATTTTGCGTCCTGCAATGGTGTCGCCATCTACCGTGACAATCCTGTCACCGGGCAGTACGCCCGCCTTGTAGCTCGGACCGCCCGCCACCGTATTGAGCACCACAACCGTGTCGGTAGCCATATTAAAAACCACGCCAATGCCGTCGAATTCCCCCTCCAAGGGTTCATTCACAGCTTGCAAATCCTCCAAGGGGATATAGACCGAGTGGGGGTCGAGCCCCACGAAGATTTCGTGCATCAGTCGCTCGACGATGGTGTCCGTATCTACGGGGTCGAGGTAGTGACGCCCTACAAGCGAGAGCGTATAGTCCAGCTTGCTTGTAGCTGTGGAGTGGAGTGTTTGCTGCGATGTGGGTTGGGGGCGAGCCGAAGAGATGGTATAGCCCATCCACACGCCCAGGGCAAGTATGGCGGTCGCCACTGCGGGCAACCAAAGAGTGAGTTTATCGCGTTTCATTTATGACTATTTGTTTCGGAATTTGTAGGTCAGACCCAGCGTCGCCGAGTACTGATACTGCGCCTTGGGGCTTGCCGATTCGAGGTAGTAAATCACACCATAGAGCTTGATGGATAGGTACTTCGAGAGGTTCAAATCGAGCCAATTATCCCACCTTACGGTTGGAGGTGAGGTAAGGTTCGTAAAGGCGTAGAGCGTCGAGCGGTAGCGCATCCTCTCGCCCCAAAACTTCTTGTCGAAAGAGGCGTTTATGGAGGGACCTATTGCACTGAACACCTTTTTGCCCGCAGGCACACCATTGAGTCCCTGCTCGTAGAGCCTGTCGTCCACCATCGTTATCATATTGCCCGATATGGGCGAGAGCGTCAGTTTGTAGGGCGCACCGCTTGGCGCATAGGTGAAACCGACCGAGACATCCAAATAACCGGGCGAGAGGACTGCCGAGATGAGTGTTTGGTCGGTGCGCGAGGCGAAGCCGTCGCCAAATTGGGTGCGGAAACCGAGCGTTGCCGAATAGGACCACCCGCCCTCGTGCATATCCCACGACATAACCTCTGATATTTTCAGTTCATCGACATTCTTGAAGGGAGTTTTGTCGATGTAGTTCATACCGTAGCGGGCGTTGATTGTCAAATCGTGAGCAAACTTGCTACGTTTGTAGCGGTGGTGCACAAAGAGCGTTGCAAGTCCCGAGAAGGTGTTGTCGCCGCCGGCTGTCCAGTTCTCAAATTGGAGTGCAGAGGTCTGGAACGAGCCCTCAATCTCGAAGAGGTTGCGCTCTCGGCGCTGGCGGCTACGTTCGGCGAGCCACGCAGCGTGGTCGTAGTAGTCGTTGGAGAGGGTATCGACTGTGTTGCGTGTGATACCTCCCAGGGCGGGGACTCCTGCGTCCTCCCTTTGGGGCTGTGCACGCCTTATGGTGTACTGCGCCATAGCGTCGGCACCTGCCCACACCATAGCCAGCAAAAACAACGCCACATATCTTGCACCTTTCAGCCTCACCTCCGCCTATTACTTTTGCTTATACCTATATAGAAAAATACAATTGTACAAAGATAACGTTTTTTGTCGGATATTTGTATATTTGTAATAGAATTCAAAGACTTAAAACGGATAAAAGGATATGAAATACTTTGGAGCACACGTTTCGGCATCGGGTGGCGTGCAGAACGCGCCCCGCAATGCACACGATATAGGCGCGGGAGCATTTGCTCTCTTCACGAAGAACCAACGCCAATGGTTTGCGCCACCCCTCACGGCAAAGGATATTGAGGCTTTTAGGGCGGAGTGTGAGCGTCTTGGCTATGCTCCCCACCAGATACTGCCCCACGACTCGTACCTCATAAACCTCGGACACCCCGACCAAGAGGGACTCGAAAAGTCGCGTGCATCCTTTATTGAGGAGATGCAACGCTGCCAACTCCTCGGGCTCGACAGACTTAACTTCCACCCCGGTAGCCATCTTGGTCGCATAGGCTTGGAGGAGAGCCTTGCGAGGGTTGCCGAGAGTATCAACATTGCCCTCGATAAGACCGAGGGTGTTACGGCGGTTATCGAGAACACCGCAGGTCAGGGCACAAACCTCGGACACCGTTTCGAAGAGATAGCCTACATCATAGACCGTGTGGAGGATAAGTCGAGGGTCGGCTTCTGTATCGACACCTGCCACGCCTTTGCTGCGGGCTACGACCTGTCGAGCGCCGAGGCGTGCGAGAGGACTTTTAGTGAGATAGACCGCATTGTTCCTTTGGAGCGCTATTTGAAGGGTATGCACCTCAACGACGCTATGCGCCCTCTGGGCAGCCGCATCGACCGCCACGAGAGGCTCGGTAGCGGTATGATAGGATGGGAGTGCTTCTCCTATATTGCCCGCGATGCCCGCTTTGAGGATATGCCCCTTGTGCTCGAAACCATCGACGAGAGCCTCTGGCGTGCGGAGATAGCCGAACTCTACCGCCTCTCGCAGGAGTAACAATAAATTCCCCTAACTCAGGGGGATAGTTTTATAAATTCTCCCTCCCCTAAGTTATAGGGGTTCCTCCCCTACGAAAGGGGAGGTTAGGAGGGGTGGTCGAAATTGCGCTTGGCGTCCCCGCCGAGCAGGGAGGGTGCTGCGCAGCAGCGGGAGAGGTCTGTCCGTCTTGCCACGACTGCCGTAGGCAGGCGGTTGGCATCAACCTATCTTGTTTTAGTGGGCGACAATGGTCGCCCTAATTCTTTGCCACTTTTGGTGGCAAAAGTGGCGCAAAAGCCACGCACCGCATCTCTGGCAGGAGCAAGACTCGCAAAATCTAAAACGAACGCTACGCGGGCAAAGCATTTGCCGTCTTCGTTTTTTAACGCTTTTGCGACTCTTGCTCGCCACGACCGCCGAGGCGGTCGCTTCTCTGCCGCCGATGCAAGTGCGATTTCCGACAGACCCCCTCAGTCGCTTTGCGACAGCTCCCCTAACTTAGGGGGAGAGTTCCTATATGCCATATAAGCCTTATATTATACGCCCTATACGAACGCGGGTATTAAAAAAGATACCTGCAAACAAAGGGGGAGCACTCAACTTTAAGGGGAATGTAATATAAGTACGAGGGTGCGCAAAAAAGCCCCCGAGAGCAATTCTCGGGGGCTTTCGTTATGGAGTGTATACTCTTCCTTAGTTAGCTTTCTCGTAGGTGAGATAGATAGCCTGAAGGCGAACGGTAGTAACACTTGTGTTCATTGCATAGAAGTAGTAAGGAGTATTGGCTGTTCTATACTCTTCTGCAACGGTAAGAACAAGATTGTCTTGGTTGTCCTTGTTGGTAGTAGTCCAAACTGCGGCATCACTACCTACTGCTGTGAACACAGGAGCCTCTGTCGAAGAAAGACCTACGGTAGGTTTAACAGTGGATGTTGGCCAAGCCTCAATCTCAACAGTCTTCAACTGATAACCTTCAATTGCAGGCATTCCTATTGACAAGTCGCTCTTCATCGCTTGGTTATTCATAAGCAGACCCAAGTTGTTATTGTGGTAGCAAGTGCCCGAAATGTTGGTTCCGTCCTCTTTGTAGCAGTAGAAATCCAAAGCGACTTTTGTGTTATACATATTTGCTGTCATTTCCATTTCTCCGTCGTAGGCATTGGCAACGACGCCATCAAAGTTGCTGACACCAAAATCCCAACCACTTTGAGCTGTCCTGAAATCGAGAATGAGGGTAAGATCTTCATTGTTGTCAGTGGTCTTGACATTGGTAATCTCTTTTGCAATGGGACGGATACCCTGGAACTGATTGATGTAGTGGTACAACCTTGTCAAGTCGTAAGTGTCGCCCTTCTTCATCTCTTTCTTGTAGAGTACCAAAGAACCTACAACATCTCCTGTGCTGGCATTGTTGTAACTAATCATATCATTGGTAACACTCTTGGTGGTATTAGCCTCTGTGGTTACAGCGGTCCAGCCATCTTGTGCGAGCTGGTATTGTCCGCCGTATGCTAATATCGTTGGTGTACTACCGCTTTTGATCGAGTTGAGTATGTTGCCACCGCCAACAAGCAAGTAAACATAGCCATCGCTCAGAGCTTCAATGCTGTTCTCGGAGGGATAGGTTGTGTACTGAATGGTCGACATCTTCTTGCCCAAGATTTCTTTGGGCAGATTGCCTAATACATAAGTTCTGCCAATGAAAGGAACGGTCGTGCTCTCGGTTATGTCGATAGGATCGCCGTATGTGACATCCTTGCCCGAGTTGCTATAATCGCTAAAATAGTGTTTGATCGTAGCGTACTCAATTGCTTCTGCTACGGGGAGGTTCTTCAACTCAACGGTGGGGCGATAAACTTTGTTCCTCTCGAACTTGATAGAGCCCATCTTCTGATCGATGGAGGTGCCGTCGGTGAAGTGGGTGGTGATTGTCAAGTCGCCATTGGCGTGCTCGCCGGGGAGTACAACAAAGTAAATCTTTGCGCCCTCAGCGGTCAAATCCGCAGGCTCATTCAAAGTGGTATTGACGGATTTTACACCAGTTGTGGGTGCACTTCCGCTTTTATTTACCAATCCTTGTGCGTCATCCTCGACGAAAGTGGTAAAGAAACTTACAGAAGTTTTGCCGCTGAACGTAAGAGCAGTGGATGCAGAATTGATCTCTACTTTGGAAATTGTTTTACCACTCTCGTTGGATTTGAGCGTAAGCTCGATAATCGAATAGACATTGCGGAACTGCAAACCAACCCTTGCAGGTTTCTCCTCATCAGCCGTCCAAGTCTGCTTCGAGGTCTTCATAACCATAAGGTCGCTAATGTGGCTGTGGTCACCTGCCTTTGCCTGAGTCTGATCGGTAGACAGATAGATGTCAACAGCATTTGCGTTAGCGTTGTTTGTTGCGGGGTACCAAGCTACAATGCAATTATCTTTACCATCAATCCATTCCATCTTATCAGCCCAAGTGTCTGTGCGTTCGAATGTGGTAGAGGCACCTGCAGTTGTGGCTTTGTAGTTTGCTCTCTGACGCAGAGCGGTTGTATGCGCTGCATCAACCAGACGAATAGCAACCTTGTCGCCCTCCTCCCAGTTGACGCCAAGACCCTCGCCCTCGAAGTAGGTGGTTTTGGTACTCTCTTCTGCGTAGAATTCAATTGCGTCGCCGGTGGTGGCGCCACCATCGGGGGTTACACCCTCGTTCTCAATGTCGAAGTTGTTGCACGACACCATCAGTGCGGCAAACAATGCTATGCTAAAAATCTTTTTCATATCTCTTTTCTCCTTTTGCTTTACTCGGTATAAACGCCCCACGAGGAGCCCTCCTCCATATCAAGAATGTCGTTTGATGTGTCATAGAGAATCTGGGACGATGCAATGCCCTGCTCTACCGACACTTCGCTCAGCTCGATGAGCGGTTGCTGGTAAGTTTGTTTTTTCATAAGTAGAATTGTTTGTTTGTATTTGGTTTATAGTTTATTGTCGATATTTAGGCGCTCTATTAAATCGTTTTAAGCCATATTCGGTGCAAAAGTACCAATTATTTGTGTAATAATCAACTTTTTGTGCGAGTATTTTTTTCGAGTGTCAAAAAGAGCGTTAGTTTATCTCTCTACAAGTGCGGGCAGAGCGGTGTGGAGTTGAAAATTGATAAAAAAGTCGTATCTTTGCACGATATATCGACCAAAGGCAACAAAAACAGAAACAAAATAACTCTCTTATGGCTTTACAATGCGGCATAGTGGGACTCCCCAATGTGGGCAAGAGTACCCTCTTCAACTGTCTGTCGAACGCTAAGGCGCAGGCAGCAAACTTCCCATTCTGTACCATCGACCCCAACGTGGGCGTCATAACCGTTCCCGACCAGAGGCTCACAAAGCTCGCCGAGATAGATAATCCCAAGCGAGTGGTGCCTACGACCATCGAGATTGTGGACATCGCAGGTTTGGTGAAGGGCGCATCGAAGGGCGAAGGTTTGGGTAACAAGTTCCTCGCCAACATCCGCAATACAGACGCCATAATACACGTTCTGAGGTGTTTCGACAACGAAAACATCACCCACGTAGATGGCTCGGTAGACCCCGTCAGGGACAAAGAAATCATCGACACCGAGCTCATAATGAAGGACCTCGAAACTATCGAAAATCGTATAGGCAAGACCCAAAAGCAGGCAGCCTCGGGCGACAAAGTAGCCAAGCGTCAGTACGAAATACTCTGTCGCTACAAGGAGGCTATGGAGCAGGGTAAGGCTGCACGCTCGGTGGAGATAGATAATAAAGAGGACGCTAAGTGGGTGGCAGAGCTCTGTCTGCTCACAAACAAGCCCGTTTTGTACGTCTGCAACGTTGACGAGGCAAGCATCGTAAGCGGTAACGCCTATGTTGAGGCTGTGCGCGAGGCTATACGCGAGGAGAAAGCCGAGTTGCTGATTGTGGCAGCCGCCACCGAAGCAGACATCGCCGAGTTGGAAAGCTACGAGGAACGTCAGATTTTCTTGGAGGAGTTGGGTATCGAGGAGTCGGGCGTGAGCCGCCTTATCAAAGCCGCCTATGCACTGCTCGGCTTGGAAACATTCTTCACTACGGGTGCCGACGAGTCGAGAGCGTGGACCTACACCAAAGGCTTCAAAGCGCCTCAGGCTGCGGGAGTTATCCACACCGACTTCGAGCGTGGTTTCATCCGTGCCGAGGTCATCAAGTATGACGATTATGTGGCTTTGGGCAGCGAGAAGGCGTGCCGCGAGGCGGGCAAAATCGGCATCGAGGGCAAAGAGTACACCGTGCAGGATGGCGACATTATGCACTTCCTCTTCAATGTTTAAGAGTAAAATTAACGAGTAATTTTACGTCAAACGTCAAACGTCAAAAGTCGCGACCTGTGGTCGAAAACAGACAGACGTTAGACGTTGGACGTTAGACGTTAGACAAAACAAAATTATATGAGCAGAAAAGTAAGAGTACGTTTTGCGCCATCTCCTACGGGCGCACTCCACATTGGCGGTGTTCGTACCGCACTCTATAACTACCTCTTTGCACGTCAGAGGGGCGGCGACTTCATCCTCCGCATCGAGGATACCGACTCGACACGCTATGTTCCCGGTGCCGAGGAGTATATTATGGAGTCGCTTGAATGGTGTGGCATCAAGATCGACGAAGGTGTTCGCGAGGGAGGTCCCCACGCACCCTACCGCCAGAGCGAAAGGAAAGAGATCTACCTCAAATATGCCCTGCAACTCGTTGAGTCGGGCAATGCCTATTACGCATTCGATACCCCCGAGGAGCTCAACGACCTGAGGGCGGAGATGGAGGCTAAGGGCGAGACTTTCTGCTACAACTATGCAGTGCGCGAGAAGCTCGCCACCTCGTTGCGCCTTTCGGCAGAGGAGGTTGAGGAGCGCAAGGCTCGTGGCGACCAGTGGGTTATCCGTTTCAAGATGCCCGAGAACGAGGTTGTGGCTATGGACGACCTTATTCGTGGTCACGTGGAGATGAATACCTCAACGCTCGACGATAAGGTGCTCTACAAGTCGGCAGATGCACTTCCTACCTACCACTTGGCAAACATTGTGGACGACCACCTGATGGAAATTTCGCACGTTATTCGTGGCGAGGAGTGGCTGCCTTCGTTGCCCCTGCACTATCTGCTCTATCGTGCCTTCGGTTGGGAGGAGAGCCGCCCCGAGTTTGCACACCTTCCCCTGCTCTTGAAACCCACAGGTCAGGGCAAACTGAGCAAGCGCGATGGCGACAAGTTGGGCTTCCCCGTATTCCCCTTGAAGTTTGTGGCTCCTTCGGGCGAGGTGTCGAGGGGTTATCGTGAGGACGGATACTTCCCCGAGGCGTTTATCAATATGCTGGCTCTGCTGGGCTGGAACCCCGGTACCGAGCAGGAGATTTTCTCTATGGAGGAGCTGATTGATGCATTCTCGTTGGAGAGGGTAGGTAAATCGGGCGCACGTTTCAGCCCCGATAAGGCTCATTGGTTCAATGCTCAGTATATGCACGCAAGGGACAATGAGGAGATTGCCGACATCTACGAGGCACAGCTCCGCGAGCGTGGCATCAACATCGAGCGCGAGAAGGTCGTAAAGATTGCTTCGCAGATTAAGATGAGGGCAACCTTTCCCGAGGAGTTTTGGTCGCTCTCTTCGTTCCTCTTCGAGGCTCCCGCGGCATACGACGAGAAGGCAACCAAGAAGTATTGGAAAGCCGACGCTCCCCGCATTATTGGCGAGCTGAGGAGTGTCTTGGCAGGCATAGAAGAGTTCTCTGCTGCCGAGATGGAGAGGGTTTGCGGCGCGTGGATTGCCGAGAACCAGATTGGTATGGGCTTGGTGATGAACGCTTGGAGGCTCACGATTGTGGGCGAGCCCAAAGGCTTTGGTATGTACGATATGTGCGAGGTGCTCGGCAAAGAGGAGTCGCTCCGCCGTATGGATGCAGCCCTTGCCGCACTACCCAAAGCAGAGTAGTTGCATAATTACACAATAATTACTAACTTGCGCTCAATAAATCTGTTGGGCGCAATTTTTTTTTGAAGAAAATGCCCAATCCGTGCAACGTTTTGGGGCTCCCAAGTGTCTATACATTGAAAGTCCACCACTAAAAACAAAGATGTATGAAAAGTAAAGTTGTAAAATGGCTGCTCGGCGTGCTCGGCTTTTCGAGTATGGCAACCTCGTGTGAAACCATCGAGGATATTATTCGTGGACCTGTGGCAATGTACGGCTGCCCGAGTGCTGACTATGTTTTCAATGTGGATATTGTTGATAACGAGAGCGATGCGCCTATCGAGGGCATCAGGGTGAGCGCCATCGAGAAGATTGAGTATCAATACTGGGATAGCGAAACGGGAATGTCAAGCTACGAAACCCGTATAGACACCCTCGCACGCGGCATAACCGACGCCAATGGCAAGGTTGTGCTCAATGTGAACTCTTTCCCGCGCGACAAACACACCATCGCTGCCGACGATGTGGATGGCACGGAGAACGGCAACTACACCTCCTCTTCGGTTGTACTTACCACCGACAGCGACGACTACAAAAACCCCGGCAACAGCGGTTGGTACAGCGGCATCGCCACACACGAAGTAACGCTCAAACTCTCCCCCAAGGAGGAATAGTGCCAAAGGTTGAAAAACGTAAGTGGGCGCACCTTAATTTGGTGCGCCCACTTACGTTTTTTGATAAACGGTGCTTAGAAAATCGACTCTTTGGTCTCGGAGGTGAGTAGTTCGAGGGCTTTGATACCCATCACCGAGTTGCCCTTGGCGTTGAGGCGAGGGCTCCACACCGCTACCGAGTACTGCAAAGGGTAAATGGCTACAATGCCGCCACCCACGCCACTCTTGCCGGGCAGACCAACAAGGTATGAGAACTCTCCCGCCTCGTCGTAGAAGCCGCAGGTCTGCATAATGGCATTAATACGCTTGACCTGCGAAGCGGTGAGCCTGATGCCTGCATAGTCGAACTTACGACGGTGGTTGGCAAATGCCAAGAAAGCCAGCGACAACTCGCGGCAACTCATCTCCACCGAGCACATCAGGAAGTAAAAGTGCAGCACATCCTCGATGTCGTTCTCGATGCTGTTGTGGTATTTCAGCAGATTGGCAATAGCGGCGTTCATATAGCCTTGGCTGCGCTCTGAGAGAGCCACCTCACGATTGTAGTCAATGGTGGGGTTGCCCGCTACGGCACGCACAAAGCCCAAGAAATCCTCCTCGGGATTGCGGAGCCCAGAGAGCAGGATGTCTGCCATAACGATGGCTCCCGAGTTGAGGAAGGGATTGCGGGGCAGACCCCTCTCGATTTCGAGCTGGAAGAGCGAGTTGAAGGCTGTGCCCGAGGGTTCCTTGCCAACCCTCTTCCAAAGATTGTCACCCTTGATGGAGAGGCACATAGCAAGTGCAAAGACCTTCGATATACTCTGGATGGAGAAGCGCGTGTCTGCCTGCTCTATGGCTGCTGTTTCGCCATAGATGGTGTGGATACACATACCAAATTGGTCGGGATTGACCTTTGCCAACTCGGGGATGTAGTCTGCCTGCTTGCCCTCTTTGGCGTAGGGCAGAATCTCGCGGTAGATATTCTCAATAACTTCTTGGTAGTCCATAGGTTCAAGTGTGGTAATTGGTTTGTTTGCGGCTTTGCTTTTCGGTGCGAAGCACATTCGCAATGCAAAATTAGTATAATTATTGTATAAATTATTCTCTTTCGGGTTCTTTTTATTGAGTTTTCCGAAAAACAAAAAAGCAGCCCGTAGGCTGCTATCTCAAAGTTTAAGTGCTTGATAAAAGGCACTTTCTCTGTTAGTACTCCTCCTCCTCAAAGTCATCTTGTGTCCTCATAGACCTTTGATTGACAAATTAATATAACTAATTATACCACTGGGGCAGTATTAGGGCAGTATCTGGCATATTGAGCAGTGCCGAAATGCCTTTTTAATCGCCCTGAAATCGCTCTCTAAATCAACTACTCTTCTTCA
>JAZSAY010000028.1:0-4052 GCA_045602145.1 Tidjanibacter sp. | reverse complement strand
ACGACAGTTGGTCCTTGTCGTGGATGAAGGTCAGGCGATGGTGAGGTGTGAGCCCTTTGGCAGCTATTGCCAGGCGGTGCTGCTTGGTCGGATAACCCGCATTTTTTGCCCAACCATACTCGGGATAATCCCTGCCTATGCGCTCCATATACTCGTCGCGGAAGGTCTTGGCAAGCACCGACGCCGCAGCAATGTTAGCAAAGCGCCCATCGCCCTTCACCTCGCAACGATAGGGGATGTCGAGTCGCGAATAGAAACGATTACCGTCAATCAGAAGGTGCTCGGGGCGTACCGAGAGTTTCTCAACCGCCCTCTGCATAGCCTCGAAGGAGGCTTTGAGGATGTTCATCTGGTCTATCTCCTCGGCACTAACCTCCGCCACCGCCCACGCCGTAGCGTTGGCAATGATGTGGTCGCGCACCACCAACCGCTCGCGAGCGGTCATCTGCTTGGAGTCGTTCAGCAGAGGGTGAAAATAGTCGGGAGGCAGGATGACTGCCGCCGCAAAGACGGGACCCGCAAGGCAGCCTCTGCCTGCCTCGTCACAACCCGCCTCGATGCACTCCGTCTTGTAGGATAATTCGAGCATAGTGGCACAAAAATAACGTTTTTTGGCGAGTTTTCCCATTTCAATTGAGTATATTTGTAGCGCAATGAGCAGACAACAAACCGACATACTCAAACAACCACTCCCCACGATACTCTTCACGCTCGTGGCACTGCTGGTGGCACAAACCCTGCGTGCTACCACCGCAGCCTACCCCGCAGAGAGCCCTGCGGGGGCGCTCTCTCCCCTTGGCGAGTGGATAGACGCCTTGCTCGGCGAGTGGGGAATCGTTGCGGTTGTGCTGTCGGTTCTTGTTGCGTCGGTAATCATCACACGCATCATCGCACGCTACTCGCTCTCGGTCGTAAGGTCGTTTGTGCCGATGGTGCTCTATGTGGTGGGCGTGTGCGGGGTGCTCTTCCCCGTGGGGTCGGCAGCCCTGATGCTTGCCCTGCTTATGATGGTCCACGCCACCGACCTTATGCTGATGAGCTTCAAGCGCACCGAGCGATTCAGCGAGGTAATGAGGGCTTCGTTCTGGTCGGGCTTAGCGACACTCATAGTTCCCGATATGGTCTACCTGCTCGCTCTACTGCCACTCCAATGGCTCATCTGGCAGCGCTCGCCCCGCGAGATGGTAACAGGAGTGATTATGGCACTGCTACCACTGTTGCCCGCCTCATTCTGTTGGTGGGTGGGCGGCAAGGAGCCGCTATGGCTCTTCGGCGAGTGGCAGGCGGCTATAACCACGCCCCATACTCCCGACCTCGCACTACTCTATCAGCAGTGTGGTGGTCTTGGATCGGCATTGCTTTTGGGCACACTCCTCGTGCTCACACTCGCAAGCGTGGTGGTCTTTCTGGTGGGCTACACCTCTATGCGACTTAGAGCCCGCAAGGGTCACATCTACTTCGCCACTCTCTTCCTCGTGGGACTCTTTATGTTGCTTTGCGGCTCGCAGCCCATCGTCGCACTCCCCATTATGGGCTACGCCTCGGTACCGCTCATCCACACCTTCTTCGTAAGGCGCAAGGGTGCACTGAGCGCTACCATATATATAATAGTGGTATGCCTGTCGCTCCTTGCTGCCACTCTGCCACTCTTGTAGCCACCCCCGTTCAAGTATTTTCTTTCATTCCTTATGGTCCAAATCGGCTTGTCGATAGTCGGTTGAGAAGTTGTGACCCAAGGGCGTCAACGGGGCATACGGGTTTTGGTAACTTTGAGTTGCAAACCACAAACAGACAATGATCACAACACAAGCGGATAGAGTAGAAATCCTCACGCACAGAGATAGCGACACCACATCACTCCTAAGGTGCCTACGCCACACAATAGGCTACGTCACACACGGCACCATAATCATCTACGACGGAATAAAACACATCCGCATTCCCTGCGGCAACTGCTACACGCTCCCAAAAGGAAACTATCTTGCAGAGTATCATTCCAACGACAACCACCCCTGCAAGGAGATTGTGGTGAGGCTCGATGCATACATACACAAGGAGCTGGCACAGGAGATAAAGGCAAATCACAACGCCATATCTTTGCCACAATTTACGCACTCGCACATCGGTTGCACCACCGAGCCTGCATCGCCACATCTGGCAACATTCTTCAATCTACTAAATCACTATCTCTCCTATGGCACCCTAACCATCTGCCATAGTTTGGAGATATTGTTAATCAAAGTACTCGTAGAGCTGATAATAAGCAATCCCCGCTCCGCGCTTGCTCGCAGTCTATTCCAAGTCAGTGTCACACACAAGCACGACGTCGCACAACAAATTCGGCGCGGCATAATAGACAAAACAACCATTGCGGAGATTGCAGAGCGGTGCAATATGAGCGTCTCGGCACTCACCAGCCACTGCATACGCACACTCGGCAGTACCCCTCACAACTGGATAATGGACCAAAGACTCGGGTTTGCGCACTCACTCCTCAGCAGCACACAAGAGCAGATTAAAACCATCGCCAAAGAGTGCGGTTTTGCCTCCTCGTCACACCTGATTAGGCTCTACAAGCAGAAGTATGGCATCACGCCCAATCGTCAGCGGCAACTTCTACTCAATGCCCAAGAAGCCGCAACAGAGGCAACGCACGAGTCCGCCTACGCTCAACCCTCGCACTTGCCCGACAAGTAGCCATCGTTTATATAATTGGCAATTTATTTTTAATATATTTTAATAACAATACCCTATTTCGGAAGATTATTTAATA
Organism: Tidjanibacter sp.; assembly: GCA_045602145.1. GTDB lineage: Bacteria > Bacteroidota > Bacteroidia > Bacteroidales > Rikenellaceae > Tidjanibacter. Next base: position 1,279 of record JAZSAY010000028.1, on the reverse strand, counting down.
ACATTTAAGTAATTAGTCGACAGAACTTACGAATTATTAAAAAATAAAGAGATTTAATGACAAAAATTTTGTTTTTATCATTAATTGGCTTACCTTTGCGCCGATGTTTTACGGGACATTCTTCCCGTACCTCATTAACCTAACTAACCTAACCTGATGAAAGGGGTAGACGTGAGTCTTCCCCTTTTTCTTTTTGCGTATAGCTGGCGACTGCTGCGTTGCACTGCGATAAACCACCTCCTCATTTACCTTTGTAAACTTCGGAGGTGGTTTTCTTGTGCGCCTTGCATTCATCCAGCTCTACGCAAAAAAACCACACTGCTCCTTGCCTCACTCTTCTTTGGCACAAAAATTCCTCAACAATCTACACTAATAATGCCATAAAGACCTTAAACTCACCAATCTCCTTAAACTCCCATATACCCTATATGCCCTATACGCCCTACAAGCCTTAGGACTATCGACGTTAGACTGCGTCAAAGGCGACAGACCTCTCCCACCCTTCGTGCACCCCTTCTAACTTAGAGGGGATTACTTTAAGGACAGGAAAGACAGGAAAGCCCTGTTACCCCTATCATTCTTGTCACTCCTATAAGCCTTAGGACTATTGACGTTAGACGTTAGACAAAAAACTATTTTCGCAGAGGGATTTTTGTGACAAACGAGAGAGCGAGTCCGCAGTTTACTCTCGTAAATGAGGAACTCGCTCTTCGAAGCGCGGTGCAAAAAGCACCCGTTATATGAGTTTTTTGAAAAATGCAGATAAGCGAGCGAGTTATAGGCGCACAAGAAAACCACCTCCGAAGTTTACTTTCGTAAATGAGGAGGTGGTTTATCGCAGTGCAACGACTAAATCGCCGCTTATATGCATTTTTACTAGATGACGCCCTGCTCCAACATAGCCTGAGCCACCTTCATAAAGCCTGCAATGTTAGCACCCTTCACGTAGTCAACGGTGCCGTCAGCCTTCTCGCCGAAGCGTACGCACTGCTCGTGGATGCTCTGCATAATGAAGTGGAGTTTGTCGTCAACCTCCTGTGCCGACCAGCTGAGGTGAGCAGCGTTCTGAGTCATCTCCAAGCCCGAAGTAGCAACACCACCTGCGTTCACAGCCTTACCGGGAGCGAAGAGGATACCGGCGTTCTGGAAAGTAGCGATAGCCTCGGGGGTGCAACCCATATTCGAAACCTCGCAGCAGCACCAAGTACCGTTTGCCAAAAGCTCTTTAGCGTCGTCGCCGTTGAGCTCGTTCTGGAATGCGCAAGGAAGAGCGATGTCG
>JAZSAY010000027.1:0-40672 GCA_045602145.1 Tidjanibacter sp. | reverse complement strand
AATTACCCTTTTTTAATACCCGCGAGTGTTTTATGGGAGTTATGGGAGAAATGAGAGATATGGGAGTCCCACAACCACCTCCCTCCCCTGTGTCAGGGGAGGGTGCCGAAGGCGGGAGAGGTCAGTAAAATCCGCACTCCTGCCAGAGATGCGGTGCGTGGCTTTTGCGCCACTTTTGCCACCAAAAGTGGCAAAGAAAAAGGGCGACAAATGTCGCCCGCAAAAAAGATAGGTTGATGCCAACCGCCTGCCTACGGCAGTCGTGGCAAGACGCTCGGTGAGTGCACCGAGCGAGTATGTAGGGTGGTAGATGCCAACCGCCTTGTCTAACGACAAGTCGTGGCAAGACGGACAGACCTCTCCCGCTGCTGCGCAGCACCCCTCCCTAACTTAGGGGAGGGGGAATTCATAAAACTCTCCCCCTAACTCAGGGGGTGTGAAAGCTGACCGTCAACGGCACAAATCCCCTCATTTGCGACATTATGTAACAATTTTGCATTTTGAATTTTGCATTTTGAATTTTATCACTATCTTTGCACGCTCTTACGATCGAAAGGTCGGCGCGGATGCCCAGGTGGCGGAATAGGTAGACGCGCACGTTTCAGGTGCGTGTGCCGCAAGGCGTGCAGGTTCGATTCCTGTCCTGGGCACGAGGCAGTTCAGAAATGGACTGCCTTTTTTGTGCGCTTTTCTTTGAAAAGAATATAATGAAAAGTATCTTTGTGCCGTTGAAGGAGGAAAACTAATAGATTATGAGCGAAGTACAAACAACCGAGAAACAAGAGAAAAAACCCGGCATCGTGCGCCGACTATATAATTGGATGCTTTCGTGGGCTGAGAGCCCCTGGGGTGGTTTGGCACTCTTCATCTTCGCAATGTGCGAGAGTATCTTCTTCCCCGTACCTCCCGATGTGTTGCTTATGGCTCTTTGCATCGGTATGCCCAAAAAGTCGTTCAAATACGCACTCCTCTGCACCGCAGGCTCGGTATTTGGCGCAATCATCGGCTTCGGATTGGGTGCCTTTGCGTGGGATTTGGTGGATAGTTGGTTCATACCCACTATTTTCTCCGAGGAGGCGTTCAACAATGTTGCCGACCTCTATGCAAAGTGGAATTTCTGGCTCGTCTTCACAGCAGGCTTCACGCCTCTGCCCTATAAACTCATAACCATCTCGGCAGGTGTATGCCTCGGCTTGGGCGACTTCGGCATCTTTGTGCTGGCAAGCTTTATCTCGCGCGGTCTGAGGTTCTTCCTCGTGGCATCGCTCATCTGGAAATTCGGTGCACCTATCAAACAATTCATCGACAAGTACTTCAACCTCTGCGCCATAGCCTTCACGGTGCTGCTTGTAGGAGGCTTCTTGTTGCTCGGGGGCGCACTCTAAGACCAAACTCCTCCGATGGAACTCTATGGCGTCATAGGCAAGCCCTTGGCTCACTCGCTCTCGGCAGACTACTTCACTCGCAAATTCGCCTCGGCAGGCGAACTCGATGTGCGCGAATACCGCAAAATGGAGTTGGAAAGCATCGTGGAACTGCCTGCATTGATTGACCAAACCCCCAACCTTAGGGGTTTTAATGTCACACACCCCTACAAGGAACAAATCTTGCCCCACCTTGCGCGACTCTCCGAGGAGGCTCTGCGCATAGGAGCCGTAAACTGTGTGAAGGTGGAGGAGGATGGCTCGCTTGTGGGCTACAATACCGACTACGAGGGCTTTTCGATGGCTCTCGGCGAGGTGCTGGGTGGCGAGAGGATGAAGGCTCTGGTGCTCGGTACGGGTGGAGCATCCAAGGCTGTGCAGTGTGCTCTCATAGACAAAGACATTGACTTTCTGGTGGTGTCGCATAGTGGCAGGGGCGACCTCTCGTATGAGGGACTGACCCCCGAGATTATTGCCGACCATAGGCTCATCATCAACGCCACGCCCCTCGGTATGGCACCCGCGGTGGGGGAGTGTCCACCGCTATCATACGAATATCTGACCCCCGACCACCTGCTCTTCGACCTTATCTACAACCCCGCAACGAGCGAGTTTCTCCGCCGAGGACAAAAGCAGGGCACCCGTATTTGCAATGGGCAGCGGATGTTTGTGTTGCAGGCAGAAGCTTCGTACAGAATCTGGTCGAGGTTATCTCGTGGGTAACTTTTGCACCAAAATTCAGAGAGCGACATCCTCATTTGCGTCAAGCAAACTGCGGTGTCGCTCCTTCTTTTGGCACAAAATTTCCTCCACGATATAACCTCTCTACTCGGCTATCTCGCGGGTAACTTTTGCACCGCACTGCAATAGTCGGCTTCCTCATTTGCGTCAAGCAAACTGCGGTGTCGCTCCTTCTTTTGGCACAAAATTTCCTCCACGATATAACCTCTCTACTCGGCTATCTCGCGGGTAACTTTTGCACCGCACTGCAATAGTCGGCTTCCACATTTGCGCCCAAGCAAACTGCGGTGTCGCTCCTTCTTTTGGCACAAAATTTCCTCCACGATATAACCTCTCTACTCGGCTATCTCGTGGGTGACTTTCAGGAGAGTTGATGAAAAAAATCATTAACTTTCAATTTTCAATTCTCAATTCTCAATTCTCAATTCGAACAGACCTCTCCCGCGCTCCGCGCACCCTCCCCTAACTTAGGGGAGGGTTTTATTTATTGCTCCCCAAGGGAGCAATAACAACTCGCAGGCGCAGTCTGCACCACAATTTTCAATTCTCAATTTTCAATTCTCAATTTTTATTGTATCTTTGCTTATAATATGACCTAAAATGCTTTGGTATGGCTCAATTTGTTCATCTTCACGTACATACGCAATACTCCATCCTCGATGGCGCGGCATCTATCCCCTCGATTGTTGCACGCACCAAGGAGTATGGTATGGAGGCGGTGGCGATTACCGACCACGGCAATATGTACGGAGCCAAAGAGTTCTACGATGCGGCAATCAAAGCGGGCATTAAACCCATCATAGGTTGCGAGGCTTACATCGTTGCCGATCGTCATCAAAAGAGCAAAGAGACCGAGCGTAGGTTCCACCTTATACTCCTTGCGAAGAACGCTACGGGCTATCACAATCTCATAAAACTCATCTCCATAGGTTTTACCGAGGGCTCCTACTACGGCAAGCCCCGTATAGACCACAAAATTTTGGAGGAGTTGCACGAGGGTATCATCTGCTGCTCGGCGTGTATCGCCGGCGAGGTGCCCAAGGCTCTCTTGGCGGGCAATACTGCCGAGGCGGAGAGGATAATAGAGTGGTATAAGGGTATCTTTGGCGAGGACTACTACTTGGAGTTGCAGCGTCACAACCCCAAGGATCCCACGCGCCCCCACGATGTCATAGAGGCGCAGGATAGGGTTAATCCTCTGCTTGTGGAGTTGGCGAAGAAGCACGGCGTGAAGTACATCTGCACCAATGATGTGCACTTTACCGATGCGGACGATGCTATGGCTCACGACCACCTCATCTGCCTCAATACGGGCAAGGACCTCGACGACCCCACCCGTATGCGCTATACGGGCGAGGAGTACTTCAAGAGCCCCGAGGAGATGGCAGAACTCTTTGCCGACTATCCCGAGGCACTTGCCACAACGGTGGAGATTGCCGAGAAGGTGGAGAAATACAACCTCAATCACGACCCCCTGATGCCCAACTTCGAGGTGCCCGAGTCGCTCGCGATTGACGAGGCGAAACTCAAAGAGAGCATCCTCAAAAAGACCAAGGACGAGGCAGAAAAGGAGGCTATTGCCGCTGCCGAGAGCATCTATAAATATGCCGAGGAGCACCCCGAAGTGAGGGAACGCCTAACGGTTGCCAAGCAGTTCCAATACCTCACATACCTTGTCTACGAGGGTGCACACCTAAGGTACGGCAAGACGCTGGGCGAGGAGTTGGAGAAACGTATCGCCTACGAGTTGTCCGTCATCGAGAATATGGGCTTCCCCGGCTACTTCCTCATTGTGTGGGACTACATCCGTGCTGCCCGCGAGTTGGGTGTGTCGGTAGGTCCCGGTCGTGGCTCGGCGGCAGGCTCGGTGGTGGCATACTGCTTGAAGATTACCAATATCGACCCTATAAAATACGACCTGCTGTTTGAGCGTTTCCTCAACCCAGACCGTATATCGCTCCCCGATGTGGATGTGGACTTCGATGAGGACGGCAGGGCAGATGTGCTCAACTATGTTATTGAGAAGTATGGCAGAAAGCGTGTGGCTCAGATTGTTACCTTCGGAACGATGGCTCCCAAGATGGCAATCAAGGATGTTGCCAGGGTGCAGAAGTTGCCCCTGCCCGAGAGCGATAGGCTTACGAAACTCATTCCCGACAAGATTGAGAACGGTAAGAAACAGACTCCCTTCGAGTGGCTCTACGAAACGCAGAGTGACTTTGCAGCGGAGAAGAATAGCGACAATCCCCTCATACAGAACACTCTGCGCTATGCCGAGAAGTTGGAGGGCTCGGTGCGCCAGACGGGTGTCCACGCCTGCGGTGTGATTATCGGCAAGGACGACCTTGAAAAGTACGCCCCCATCGCAACGGCTAAGGATGCAGACCTTAACGTGGTGCAGTTCGAGGGTAAGTTTGTCGAGAGCGTGGGACTTATCAAGATGGACTTCTTGGGACTGAAAACCCTCTCCATCATCAAGGACGCTCTGGAAAATGTCAAGCGCACAACGGGCAAGGTTATTGATATAGATGCCATACCGCTGGACGACAAGAAGACCTACGCACTCTTCTCGCACGGCGACACCACAGGTGTGTTCCAATTTGAGTCGCCCGGTATGAAAAAACACCTGAGGGCTCTCAAACCTACGCGCTTCGAGGATCTCATTGCGATGAATGCTCTCTATCGCCCGGGTCCTATGGAGAAGATTCCCAACTTCATTGCCCGCAAGCAGGGTAAGGAGCAGATTACCTACGACTTCCCCGAGATGGAGAAATATCTCTACGACACCTACGGCATTACGGTCTATCAGGAGCAGGTGATGTTGCTTTCGCAACTCTTGGCAGACTTCACGGGTGGCGAGGCAGATACACTCCGCAAGGCGATGGGTAAGAAACAGCGCGAGGTGCTGGATAAGATGAAACCCAAGTTCATCGACGGTGCGGCAGCAAAGGGGCACGATGTCCCCACGCTCGAAAAAATTTGGAGCGAGTGGGAGGCTTTTGCATCCTACGCCTTCAATAAGTCGCACGCCACCTGCTACGCCTACGTTGCCTACCAGACCGCCTACCTGAAAGCCCACTACCCTGCGGAGTTTATGGCGGCACTGCTGAGCCGTAACTTGGCGAGTATGGACAAACTGACAAACTTTATGGACGAGGCACGCAAGATGAAAATCAAGGTGCTCGGTCCTGATGTCAACAAGAGTGTCCATACCTTTTCGGCAGATAAGGAGGGTAACATTCGCTTCGGTATGGCGGGCATCAAGGGCGTTGGCGAGGGTGCAGTGAAGGAACTTGTTGCCGAGCGTGAACGTGGCGGTGACTTCAAAGATATATACGACTTCGTAGAGAGGGTAGACCTCACTACGGTAAACAAAAAAGCTATTGAGAATATGGCTCTGGCGGGAGCTTTCGACTCCATTTTGGGCTTCCACCGTAGCAAACTCTTCGTGGTGCAGAAGGAGTCCGACGTGACCTTCTTGGAGCAGGTTGTGCGCTATGGTCAAAAGTTCCAGCAGGACCAGAACAACGCCCAGCAGAGCCTCTTCGGAGGTATGGTAGATGTGGCGCTCCAAAAACCACTGCTGCCACCACTGCCCGAGTGGAGCAGGCTCGAAACACTCAACCGCGAGAAGGAGATGACAGGTATGTACCTCTCCTCTCACCCGCTGGATGAGTATTCGGTAATCATCCGCTACGTTTGCAACACGCCCCTCACGAAGTTTTCCAACATTGCAGACGTCGGGCAGAGAGATTTTGTTGCGGGAGGTATGGTGACCGATGTGCAGAATCTTATGACCTCTACGGGTCGCCCCTTTGGTAAGTTCAAACTTGAAGACTACTCGGGCGAGCACGAATTCGCTCTTTTTGGCAAGGACTACGAGCAGTTCCGCCCCTTCCTCTTCAAGGGCTACTACCTTATGATTAAGGGCTCGGTGCGCCCCAAACCATATAATCAGGAGGAGTTGGAGGCAAAGATTAACCAAATTACGCAATTGCAAGATTTGGGCGACGAGGTCATCAAGGAGATGAACATCAACATCTTCGTCGAGGACCTCACGGCAGAGTTGAGAGAGGAACTCACCACTCGCTTCAAGAAGTCGAAGGGTAAAACCAAACTGACGCTCAGGGTTTGCGACTCGAAGAGTGGTGTGGCAGTGCAGTTCTACCCCAAGAAACTCAAAGTGGGCGTTACGCAGGAGTTGCTCGACTTCCTCACCGATAACGCTATCGCCTTTAAACTAAAAAGCTAAGACAACAACAATACAAACAAATACATTAACCTAATTAAAACACAAAAAGACTATGGCACTTGTAATTAACGACGCCAACTACGCTGAGTTGGCAGCCGATGGCACACTTTTGGTAATTGATTTCTGGGCAGAGTGGTGCGGTCCTTGCCGTATGATTGGTCCTATCGTAGAGAAACTCGCTGAGGAGTTCGAGGGCAAAGCCAACATTGGCAAATGCAACGTAGACGAGGCAAACGATGTTCCCGTTAAATTCTCGGTTCGCAACATCCCTACCATCGTATTCGTTAAGAATGGCGAGCTGGTAGACAAGCAGGTAGGTGCTTGTTCGGAGGGTGATTTGCGTGCTAAAATCGAGAAAAACTTGTAAAAGCGCATCTAAGCGGCGCCTTTGGCGTTGCACTGCGATAAACCACCTTCTCATTTACGAAGAGTAAACTGCGAAGGTGGTTTTCTTGTGCGCCTAAAATCCGCTCGCTTATATGCACTTTTACTGCTTGGTAACCCTCCCCTAAGTTAGGGGAGGGTGCCGAAGGCGGGAGAGGTCTGTATGCGGAGCCGCTCCTTTATTTGGCAAAAATTCCCTCAACAATCTGCACTTTTACGTCTAGAAGTTTGGGTATTTAGGGAATTTAATCTCCTCAATCTCCCTACCTTCCCTAATCCTCCCCTCGGTCAAGTAGACTGCCTACGAAGGGCGCGATGGGTCTATAAAAAAGCCTCCCAAGCGTTTGGGAGGCTTTCTCATTTTGTACGGGTTATTTAATCTCGCCGCGTGGGGTATTGTCGGGAGTGTAGGGCGAGGTCGCGAGTCGTTCGAAGAGGTAGGTGGTTACAAGTGGCGTGCGACCCTCCTCGGGGCGGCGGGTATACTTATAGGTCTTATTCTCGTAGACATAGTTTGACATCGCAACCGTATAGACCCTCTTTCTCTTCTCGGGGCGCAGGCGCACGCTCACGCCGTCACCCTTCGAGTCGGTCTTGATGGTGTAGGTCAGTCCCGAGGGGATGATATCCACGCGGTGCGACTCCTTGTAGTTGGTTGTGTCGTTGAACTTATTGAGAATCAGCTCCTCAATCTCCTCTTCGGTCATCGTTGTGATGACAAGATTGCTGCTGAAAGGCTCCAACTCGTAGATGTTGGCGCGGCTCACATCGCCCTCTGCGAGAGAGGCTATGCGGGTGCCGCCAATGTGGTAGAATGCCAGGTCGGTACCTGCCACCTTGCGACCCTCGTCTGCCATCATCTGTGCCAAGCCCATCTTTGTAGCCTCCGAGGTGAGAGTGCCAACGCTCTGGTTGAGATAGGGGTCTTTCATATACTCCTTTATCTCCTCTGCAACACTCTCCTTGCCCTCTTCGGGGAGGGTGATGTATTGAGTATTGAGGTCCACTATCTCCCCTCCGAGCAGTTTGATGGTCGTAAGACCTACGGCACGCAACTTATTGTTGCCCTGCACCACCGCTACGTTGCCCACCTTGCCTGAGTAGGTTTCGTGCGTATGACCGCTCACAATGAGGTCGGCATAGGGGAACGAGGTGGCGAGGTTGGTAGTGTCGCGGTCCAGACCGCAGTGCGAGAGCAAAACCATCACGTCGCACTTCTCCCTGAGCTCCCTGCCATAGCGCTCGGCGGTCCACTCGGGAGAGAAGAACTCCGTACCCTCGAAAATCCTATCCTTACCGTCGGGGTGTCCGTTGGCATAGTTGGTGATAAGACCCAGGAAGCCCACCTTCACGCCTCCCGCACGCTTTATGACGTAGGGCTTGGGCTGGCAGAGGGGGCTCTCTTTGGTGTCAATGTTTGCCAAAACGAGTTCAAATTCGGCATCCTCCACACGTTTTTGGAGCGTGTCGAGTCCCATATCGAACTCGTGGTTACCGAAGGTTGCCACGTCATAACCGAGGCGGTTCATCTGCTCAATGATGGGGCGACCCACATTCGAAGCCATATCGACATATGGGTTACCTGTCCACCTGTCGCCCGCATCGACCACAAAGACTCTTGCGGTATCCTGAGCGTGTGCCTCGTCAATGAGGGTTGCAAGGCGTGGCAGCATATCGAGTTTGGAGTGTATGTCGCTTGTGGAGATGATAATAAGGTTCTCCTCGCGGGGTGTGCAGGCAGCCATAAAGAGTAGCATACCCACAGCCATAATGGTCAGTTTGGTCTTTTTCATACCTTGTTGTGTGCTTTTTTGTGTTTTGATTATACAAATATAGGAAGTTTTTTCGTAACTTTGAAAGGAGTAAGAGTAACCATCAAAATCTTTTTATCGAGTATGAATAGCCAGAAGATTAGAATCGTTTGCGAGAATATAGGCTCCACGATGGAGGTGGAGTGGGGTACAACTCTGGGCGAGATTGCTCGCGGACTGCGCAGCCCAAGCGGACAGCCATTCCTTGCCGCCTATGTCAATAACTCCATCCGCGAGCTGGACGCACGCATTGGCGAGCCCGCAAGTGTACGCTTCATAGATATCACCCACTTCGAGGGTCAGAGGGTCTACCAGCGTACCCTCTTCTTGGCTCTCCACAAGGCTGTGAGGGACCTCTACCCCGGTTGTCGTTTCCGCATCACGCACTCCGTGTCGCGAGGGTTCTATTGCGAGATTGAGGGTATGCCCTCCTCGCCCGCGATGGTCGCAGCCATAAAGGCAAGGCTCGACGAGATTATCGCTGCCGATATGCCCATCGTGCGGCACAAGATGCTCAAAGACGAGGTGTTGGAAATATACCGTAAGCTCGGCTTTGAGGATAAGGTGGAGATTATCTCCTCGCGCCCCCACCTCTACGTCACCTTCTACACGCTGGACGACTTGGCGGGTTACTTCTATGGTGCTCTGGCACCCTCCACACGCTACATACACCTCTACGACCTGAGGGTCTACTACGATGGCATCTACATTGCCGTACCCTCGCGCCGCGAGCCCGACAGTTTTGAGCCTATGATACCACAGGACAAGATGTTCGACGTCTTCCGCGAGTACAAGGAGTGGGGCGACATTATGGGCGTTGCCAACATCGGACAGCTCAACCGCAAAATTGCCGAGGGCGACGGTGGCGACCTTGTGAAGATTGCCGAGGCGCTACACGAGAAGAAACTTGCAGGCATTGCCGACCGCATCGCCGAGGCGCACCGCACAGAGGGTGCGGGCGTGGTGCTCGTCAGTGGTCCCTCGTCGAGTGGTAAGACCACCTTCTCGAAACGATTGGGCATCCAACTCCGCATCCTCGGTCTGCAACCTACGATGATTTCGCTCGACGACTATTTTTTGGATAGGGAGGACACCCCTCGTGACGAGAATGGGGATTACGACTTCGAGACCATCGATGCACTCGACATTGCCACATTCAACGACCACCTCAATCGCCTCTTTGCGGGCGAGAAGGTCGATATACCCCGCTACGACTTCATAACAGGGCGCCGACAGTGGCACGACAAACCCCTGCAACTCAATGACCGCTCGGTGCTCATCGTGGAGGGCATCCACGCCCTAAATCCCAAGCTGACCGCGCAGATTGCCGAGAACAAGAAGTTCAAGGTCTACATCTCGTGCCTCACGTCAATCTCTATGGATGACCTCTCGCGCATCCACACCACCGACAACAGACTCATACGTCGTATGGTGCGCGACAATGCCTATCGTGGCACTTCGGCAGAGGCAACGCTCAAACGCTGGCAGAGTGTGCGCCGTGGCGAGGAGAAATACATCTTCCCCTATCAGGAGAATGCCGATGTGATGTTCAACTCCTCGCTTCTGTACGAACTTCCTGTGCTCAAACGCCACGTTGTACCTCTGCTGATGAGTGTGCCCGACACCGAGGAGGTCTATGGCGAGGCTGTGAGGTTGCTCCGCTTTATTGACAACTTCTCGCTGCTCGACGAGGGCGAGATACCACCTACCTCCATCCTGAGGGAGTTTGTCGGCGGCTCCTCGTTTGACTATTAGGGACTGTTGGTATACATATCTTAACGCGAACTTTGCGAAAATGGCGTATAGTTTGCCGATGTCGGCAAGAATAGTTATATTTGCACCAGGAAATAGGGCTAAAACTTGCCGATAGAAATAAGCGTATGAAGTATATTACAGTTACAGAGTTTGCCGAGCGTTATGGTATTTCGGAGCGCACTGCACGAAACTATTGTGCCGTAGGTAAGATTGAGGGTGCAAGGTTGTTGGGCAAGACTTGGAGTATTCCAGAGGATGCCACTTTGCCACAGCGCAAGAGAAAGGCTGCAAAGCAGATGCCCCTGTTGGAAATCTTGCGCCAGCAGAAGGCTATGAGGCTTGCGGGTGGTATATATCATCGCACCCAGATAGACCTCACATACAACTCAAACCACATAGAGGGTAGTCGTCTTTCGCACGACCAGACACGTTATATTTTTGAGACAAACACCATTGGTATAGATGGAGAGAGTGTGAGGGTTGACGATATTATTGAAACCACCAACCATTTTCGCTGTATAGATATCATCATAGACCGAGCCGAAGAACGTCTGTCGGAAGGGTTAATAATGCAGTTGCACGCAACGCTCAAAGCAGGCACTTCGGACAGTAATAAGGAGTGGTTTGTGGTGGGCGGATATAAACGCCTGCCCAATGAGGTGGGAGGTAATGATACTGCGTTACCCGAAGAGGTCGGGCGAGAGATGAGATTGTTGCTTGCGGAGTATAACGCCAAGAAGAGCAAGACCTTTGACGATATTTTGGATTTCCACCAACGATTTGAGGCTATACACCCATTTCAGGATGGCAATGGTCGTGTGGGAAGGCTTGTTATGTTCAAGGAGTGTTTGGCAAACCATATAGTACCTTTTATTATTACTGATGAACTTAAAATGTTCTACTATCGAGGTCTGCAACAGTGGACAAGGGTGCGTGAGTATCTGAGAGATACTTGCCTTACTGCCCAAGATAACTACAAAGCTATATTGGACTATTTCAGGATTAAGTATTAAAGAGAGTTGCGATTTTCAGTTCTGAAAATCGCAACTCTCTTTATTGTGTAGCTATTTGCCAACGGTTTGGGCGAGGACTACGGCGTGGCTCTTACTATCGAGCGAGAGCAGGCTGAGCACCTCGGCGGTTTTCAGCGAGCCACGAGTGATGGCTTTCAGACCATTGCCGGCTGCGTAGAGATTTACATTCTCGGCATATCCTGCGGCATCCAGACCTGCCAAGAACTCCTCTTTGGTGCGCTCCATACGAAATTTGGCATAGCGCGAAAGGTCGGCAATGTAGACCAGATTGAGGGGTGCGGTGTAGGCGAAGTCCTGAACTGCACTGAGCTCGCGGTGGTCGCCTTCGGCAACACGCACAAGGATATGGGTGGCGCTATCGTAGCGGTAGACACCCTCGGCAAAAAAGGCATAGACCTCCACAGGGTAGACCGCCATAGCCGAAGGGGCTGTCAGGTGTTTGTTCTCGGGGCGGTTGATGCCTGCTGCGGCCCACATAACGCCGCCGAGCTCTTCGAGCGTTAGAGGCTCAGAGGAGTACTCGCGCGAGGATGCCCTCAGTGAGAGTGCTCGGTTTATGCTCAGACCCTCGTCGAGGTTGGGCTGGGGGAGAGAGATTGTTTCGCCATAGATGACCTTGGTGGCGGTTTTGGTTGGTTGCTCACCACAAGCAACAACTACCAAAGCGAGCAGAAGAACGGGAAAAAGTTTTTTCATAGTCGTGTTGTATTTGGTTTCGACTACAAATTTAACGAAAATCGTGAAAAAATAAAAACCGCACCAAACTTTCGTTTGATGCGGTTCTCTGTGCCCAGGACAAGAGTCGAACTTGCACGACCTAAACGGTCACTACCCCCTCAAAGTAGCGTGTCTACCAATTCCACCACCTGGGCATAAAACAAGGAAATCAGGGTTGGCAGAGTGCCTTAGCCCCTCTTTCCTTCACTAACCTAAAACTACTAACCTAAATGAACCTTAACTTCGCCGCAAAGGTAAGTCAGAGTTTTCTTTCCGCCAAATCTGCAATGCAAATTTTACGATAAATTAACACTGACGTTCTCAAAGAGCCTTACGTTTTGCGGAAAAGCCCACAAAAGTACATATAATTTTTGTTTCTCCAAATTTTTTTCTCTAAAAACCCCAAAAAAGTTTGTATCAACAAAAAAATCCCGAGTAGCCGTTCAGCCACTCGGGATTTTCTATTGGCTTTCAGCCTAAGTGAAACGGACTACCACTCAGACACATACTCTTTGTGGAACGACTTCCAGTCACCAACAAGGTCGTAGGTTGTAATGGTCTCTTCACCCGTCTCGCTATCTTTCTGGTATACATCAACCAATTTACCCTCGATCTCAAAGCCATAGTAAGCCTTAACCTTACCCTCGTCACTTGCATCAGCGGCATCAGGGTAGCGCTTGATTGCAAAGCGACCATCGGTGATGGGATGACCAGAGATACCTGCGTATGCATCCGAGAATTTGCCGCTTACGACATCGAACCACAAGTAGTCATCACCAATCTCGGGCAACTCACCCTCAACAGTGACAATCATAGTTGAGAAACCTCCGTGGAAGTTAAACGTATGAGCGTTACCCTCGGTAGTAACATCAACATACATCGACTCCATTCTCATAGTAGGAGCCTCTTCCGAAGGAGTAAAGCCAAGCGAACCCTTATAAACTGCTTTCAGAGTGCTCACTGACTGATCCATAAGCGACTGCAATTTGAGCGAGAAGGTAATCTCGTAGTAGTCTACACCCTCATCCATATCGGTAGCCACATCTACATAACTATCTGAGCCGGTCAAGATAATCGAAGGAATCATCATATCATCCTGATAGAACGAGCCCGCAGGAGCACCCTCTACTACATAGATCCAATTCTTGCCAAAGCCTGCTGCATTTGCTGCATCTGCACTACCGAAGACCTGATATCTGCCGTCTGCGAGATAGCTCTTCGCGGGATCGCTATAAAATTGCAGGTCGAGCACAGAAGTACCCTCGGCGGGCTGGAACTGAATCTCGTGGTGTCCGGGTTCACCACTTGTACCAACCAAAGGAACGCGGGTAAACACAATGGTATCATCATAACTACCACCAAGACCTGTAATGGTCACATCACCATCGTACTCAAAGAGTGCAGTATCGTTGGTAACGAGTTTGAAGTTACCATTGAGTTTAATCTTCTTGCCCTCGTCGTAGAGTTCAACATCCATTGTGCCCTCCGAGATAGCGGTAGGAAGACCGTTGTATTCCATATAGATACTGTTTTGTTCGATACTATTGGCAGCAGCAACATTACTGATGGTGTAGGTGCCCGTGGGGATAGCGCCATTGCAGCCTGCTGCGGTGTAGAGGTTGAAGGTGAAATAGAGTGTGTTTTCCTCGTCCGATAGTTCAAAAGTGTAGCGGTCGGTGGACGAAAGAACCGTAAGGTTGATGTCGCAATAGTCAGCCTCGGGCAGAGTCACTGTGGTGTACTCGTGCGCAAGGGTAGTCATCTCTACGCACTCCGAGAGAACCTTGTCGCCGTTCTCGTTGATGGCTGCTGCGTAGATGTAGTACGTGGTATCGGGGGTGCGACCTTCGAATAGAATCTCGCAGGTGGTATTGGGCTTAGGAACCATATTGGGCGAGTCGAGCACCCAATCAACATCTACGGTAACCTCATTGATAACATCTTCCGAAATTGCAACATAGAAAGCCCTCTTAATGTTTGCAGAAGTAACCGAGAACGAAATCCAGTCCTCGCCAGCCTCGCCAGCAGTAACGCTAATCGTAGGAGCGGTAACCTCGGGTGTGGGCTCGGGCTTGGGTTCGGGTTGTGGTTCGGGATCGTCACACGACACCATCACAGCACTCATCAATGCTGCGAGTGCCAATGAGAAAAGTTTAGTGAGTTTTTTCATAGCTATTTGTTGTTTTTGGTTGTTTCCGTTGCAAAAATAACAAATGTTTGCGAAATAGCAATAGAGGATTGAAAGTTGAGAGTTGAAAGTTGAGAGTTTTACCTTAATCTCCTTAAACTCCCTCGATTTCCCTCAACCCCTTTCTGATAGCATCCAACAGTAAAGCGCACCCCGAAGGATGCGCTTTTGTTGTTAAATATCGTCCGAGCGGAACTCATACCCAAGTCGCTTACCCGTTTGGAGTTTGGTATTCTCCTGACGCGATAGGAACTGCTCGGCGGTGACGTGCTTAACGGTGTCGTAGGCGGGCACCAGAAGGTCGAAACTGAGGGCGTAGAGCATTGCCCTTTCGAGTATTTCGAGGATAGCCTCGCGCGAGATGTTCTCGCCACCGAACTCCTCGACTCTCCAACGCTCCTGACGTTTACCCTCCACAAAGAACTTGCCCTCGCGGTTTACGAAGATGCGACCAATCAGGTAGCCCTCGTCCTCCTCGCGTTTGAACTTCATAGAGTCGGCGAGGAAGTTGTAGATATTAATCACGCCGCAGTAGGCGTTGTTCCTATCTGCCTGAACGTATGGGTTCTGCCAAATGCGGTGGCTACGCTCGAAGTTGAAGACGTTGGTGTGCATCACAAAGACCAAAAGGTCGCCTGCAATCTGAATTTGTGCCTCATACTTACCCCTGTCGCTATACTCAATGCGGATGCGTTTGTCGATGCGCTCATCGAGTTCCTCGTCGATTTCGGTCGAAAACTCGTGCAGAGCCTCTTTGAGCTCGCCAAAAAGGGTGTTGGTGTTGTCGAAGATCTGCTGTTTCAGACCCGACTTGCTAATTAAAAGTTCTTTGATGTGTGCGCGTAAATCAGATTGTGATTCCATAGTCATATATAAAAGGTAATGATTGATTACTCAATAAAAATGCGCTCATCGGTAAAGACGGTGCGCTCCTTGTCGAAGCCGTTGATGCGGCGCAGGCGACGCTCTGTGATGCCCACAGCCTTAGCCACTCGCGCGAGATTGTCGCCCTCGGTGGCAATGACGTAGCGCCTACCACCCTCCGAGAAGATACCGTAGCCCCCCACACTATGGAGTGCCACACGCAGATTGTCCACATCTACCCTCTGGGGCTTCTGAGGCTCGGGCTCGTGAGCGATCTCCTCCATAACCTCCGCAACTACCTCCTCGGTGGCGGGAGCGGTAGGCTCCTCCTGCTTGCCACTCTGCCAATCGGAGAGCAGGGCGTTGTCGTATTTATGGAGCTGGTTGTCCTCGATAATCTTAATGAGCAACTCGGCATAGAGGGGGTTGGTGGCATAGCCAGCTTTTTTCAGACCGTGCGCCCAAGCCTTGTAGTCCTTGGGGTCGAGGTCGAACAGTGGGCGGTACCACTTGCGCTCCAAGAGGATGAGCGAGTGGTCAATGTAGCTCTCCTCAACCGAGGAGTATGCCCTAAAACACTCCTGCGCGGCGTCATCATCGTGGCGTATGCTCTCGCCGTCCCACGAGGAGCCGCACTTAATGCCGAAGTGATTGTTTGCCTCTCTTGCCAAGCGACTGTTACCGTTGGCAGACTCCAAAAGACCCTGTGCGAGAGTGATACTTGCGGGAATGCCATAGAGCATCTGCTGCTCCACTGCAAGTGGTGCATACTGCTCTATATACTCTGCGCGAGTGATGGTCTGCTGCGCCTGCACACCGAGGCACAACATTGCCATAATCACAGCCAAGACTATCTTTCTCACTCCTACCATCTGAGCCTCTTGTTTCTTGTGGGTTTCAAACGACAAAGATAGATAATTTTTGAATACTCGCCCAAAAAGGTGCAAGGGAATTTTAATTTTCTTACCTTTGTGGGCAGAAAGTTCCACTTGATGTTATAAATACACTGCGCAAATGGTCACAACATCCTTACGACATATACTTGTCATTCACCTCGGCTCGCTGTCGAGCGTTGCGATGTGTGTCCACGCCCTGAGGGGGTTGGTGCGCGATTTTCCCATGTTGCGCATTACGGTGCTGACTCTGAGCGAGTGGCAACCGCTCTTCCGCGATGTGCAAGGTTTAGAATTTATATTTGCCAACGAGCCACGCTATAAGGGTTTGGTGGGCAAGTTCCGACTTTGGCGTGCGTTGCAACGCCTTCGCTCGGACGCCATTGCCGACCTTAGCGCCACCTCGCTTTCGCGCCTGCTGTCATTCTCGTTTACCCCTTGGAGGCGCAAGGTGGCTCGTTTGGAGAGTGTTCGTTTGGAGGGTAAGGCACTCACCCGCAAGTACCGTAAAGTTATGGTGCAACTCTCTCCTCTCGAAAACCGCTCGCGCGACCTTTTTGGCTCGCTTGGTCTGCCGTTCTGTATGCCTGCACCCGTAAGGCGTCGCCGCAATGCGCCCCTGCCTCCGATAGTTGATATTTTGGCGGGCGAGAAGAGTGGTAATTGGGTAGGTGTCGCGCTGCTCTCGAATCACAATGGCACCTGCTACCCCATACCCAACGCCGCACGACTTATTGAACTGCTGGCGGGTCGCTATCAGAAGGTCTTTGTCTTTGGCAAAGGGGAGTATCAACGCCAATTTGCCGAGGGTATGCAACAACTTCACACCAATGTTATATCCGTTGCGGGCAGGCTCTCGCTCGACGAACACCTCGACCTGCTCTCTACACTCGATGCTGTGGTGAGCATCGACGACGATGTGTTGCGCCTGTGCTCGCTCGTGGGCACCCCCGTAGTGTCGCTCTGGGGAGCCACCCACCCGTTCCTCTTTTCGAGCGGCTATGGTCAGAACCCCGACAATGCCATACAGAAGGAACTTCCTTGCCGCCCCTGCTCCACAAGTGGTCGCCGCAGCTGCCTGGTGGGGGGCTACCAATGTATGCACTCCATCACCCCCGAAGAGGTCTTCCGAAAGGTCAAATCCGTCACCGGCAGAGGGTAACCGAAAAGTGCCCTTGTGGCGTGAGAGTCACCATTTTAGCTTGTTAACATAGAATTTATTAAAAATTTTTAGTATTGCTATTTGTGGGCTCTAAGTTGCAGAGTGTCAGTCAGATATGTCCTAAAATTACAAAAATCTATGTAAACTTAACGTTAAATTATTATTAAAAAATTTTAATAAATTTGGAAATTAACCTTAAAACGATTTATCTTTGCAACGAAGTTTTAAGGTTCATTTAGGTTAGTAGTTTTAGGTTAGTAGAAGCTGGGTTAGAAGTGATTCTATCCCCAGTTTATTAAAAGGTTACACTTTTTTCTTTAAAATGTAGCCTTTTTTGTTTTCTATGGAGTTTAAGTATCTTAGGTAGTTTAAGTAGTTTAAGGAATCTCTAAGCCTAATAGTTCTGGTTCTTCTATCTCTCCCGGTGCCTTGCAATTTTCTCACAAGAAGTGTTTATTCCCACTTTTTGTGCCGAATGGTATAATAATTTCTGCAAAAAAACGTTCACTTTTTCGAGTTTCGCATTACATTTGCGGGCTGAAAATTCCTTGACAAAAGAAAGTTAAATATAACATTAACACAATAAACGGTTTAGGTTATGAAGAAAATTACTTTCACACTGCTCGCTCTGTGCGGTGTGGTGTGGGGAGCGGCAGCGCAGAGTTTCGAGCTCACGCTCGCAAAAGCCCTCGAAATTGCCCTCTCGGACAACCCAACAATCCGTGTCGCCGACTTGGAGATTGAGCGTCAGGATTGGGTGCGAAAACAGACTGTGGGCAATCTGCTGCCCAACGTATCCATTTCGAGTCAGTATTCATACAGCATCGTAAAGCAGGAGATGGCAAAGGGTCTGTCGTTTGGCGCCGATAACTCCATCAGCAACTCTGCAACTCTCACCCTGCCTCTGTTTGCTCCTGCGGTCTACGAAACGCTGAAAATGAACCGCACGCAGATGGAACAGGCCGTTGAGAGCGCACGCTCGTCGAAAATCTCGCTTGCCAACGAGGTCAAGAAGGCGTACTACAACATCCTCTTGGCTGAGCAGTCGCTCGTAGTGCTCCGCGAGAGCGAGAAGTCTATTGCCGAGACCGTCAGCAATACCGAGACGATGTACAAGCAGGGTTTGGCGAGCGAGTACGACCTGCTCTCGGCACAGGTGCAACTCTCCAACCTCCGTCCCACAATCATCCAGACCGAGAACTCCATAAAGACCGCCAAGTTACTCTTTAAGATGTATCTCGGACTGCCCGAGAGTGCCGACTTTACGCTTGCAGGCTCGCTCGACGACTTTGCCGAGGAGGTGGCTATGGCTACCGTTCCCACCAACGAGGTCGACTTGTCGAACAATGCCGACCTGAGGGCTCTGGACTTGCAGTCCAAGCTGCTCGAACACCAACTCCAACTCGTCAACGCTTCGCGCCTGCCCACTGTGGCTGCCTTCACGAACTTCATCTACTCGGGTAACGACAATACGATGGATTTCAGCAGTATGATGGGTGGCGGCTTTGGAGGTGCAGGTGGCGGCTCAACCGGCGGCTCCGCATCCACGACAAAAAAAGAGTGGTGGTGGCAGAACCCCCTTTCGGCAGGTATCTCCATCAGCATACCTCTCTTCTCGGGTGGCAAGAACATCAACAAGGCACACGAAATTCGCAATACACTCTCACAACTCTCCTTGCAGAAGGACTACTTGCGCCAGAGTGTGAATGTGCAGGTAGAGAGTGCCTTCAACAACATCCTTACGGCACGCGAGAAGATGACCAGCAACGAGATTACGGTGCGTCAGGCTCAGAAGGCATACGAGATTGCTGAGGTGAGGTACAATGCGGGTACGGGAACGATTCTCGAACTCAACTCCTCGGAACTCTCGCTCACGCAGGCAAAACTCAACTACTCACAGGCTATCTACGACTACCTTGCAGCCCGTGCCGACTACGAGAAAATCATTGGCGAGGGCTTTGAGGTAGACGCCCCTGCCGAGGAGCAGACCCACAATACCCCAAACGCAGAAGAGAATAAATAACAAAGTATAGAGTATGAAACGCAACACAATTTTCACATTTGTAGCAACCCTTGCAGCCATTACGCTCACTTCGTGTGGCGGTCAGGGTACCGCCTCGCAGAAAGGTTCTGCTGTGGAGAACCAGCCCACCGAGGTGCTGACCAAAACCTCGCCCGTAGAGAGTGTAGAGGTGGCAGAGAAGGTAGATTTCACCACCACCCTTTTGCCCTACAAAAAGACTTTCATCACACCCCAAATGGCTCTTCGCATCGACGAGATTAGGGTGGAGGTTGGCGACCACGTCAAAAAAGACCAACTTGTGGCAACCCTCGACAAGAACCAATACAACCAATCTGCCGTTCAGCTGAGGAATGCCGAGCAGAACCTTGCACGACTCAAAACCGTCTATGAGGCGGGCGGCGTGAGCAAGTCACAGATTGACGAACTCGAAACCTCCGTTACGGTTCTGCGCGAAACGGTAGCAAACTTGGAGCGCAACATAGAACTCCGCTCGCCCATCGATGGCGTAGTTACGGGACGCTACAACGAGCCCGGCGACCTCTTTGCTATGGCGGGTAATGCCGATGGCGGTATTGGCGTATTGCAAGTAATGCAAATTGATAAGCTAAAAGCTGTGGTGGCAATCTCGGAGAAGTACTACCCACAGGTCTACAAGGGTATGAAGGTTAAGGTTACTGCTGACGTCTACCCCGACAAGGAGTTCGAGGGCGAGGTAAACATTGTCTATCCTGCCATCAACTCCGCAACCCACACCTTCAATGTAGAGGTGATCGTTCCCAACGGCAAAGAGATTTTGCGCCCCGGTATGTTCGCCCGCACGGAGTTCAATATGGGCAACCGCAAGAGCCTTACGGTGCCCGATGTGGCTGTGCAGAAACAGATGGGTGTCAACGACCGCTATGTCTATGTCATAAAGAACGGTGTTGCCGAGCGTAGGGTTGTGGAACTCGGACGTCAGGTGGGCACTCGTGTTGAGGTTCTATCGGGCGTAGTGGCTGGCGAAGAAGTAGCAGTTACCGCCTTGTCGAAAATCAAAAACGGCTCGCCCGTTAAAGTTGTAGAGTAAGCACAAGAGAAAAACGATGAAAATATACGAAACCTCAGTCCGAAAACCGATCTCTACGGCACTAATCTTTGTTGCCGTAATCATCTTCGGACTCTATTCGCTCAATAATCTGGCTATCGACCAGCTGCCCGAAATGGACCTTCCGTCCATTTCGGTCATCACGACCTACCAGGGAGCCAATGCCGAGGATATTGAGAACAATATCACTCGCCGCATCGAGGATGGTCTGAACACCGTCAGCAACCTTAAAGAGATAACCTCCAAATCGAGTGACGGCGTGTCGCTCGTGTCGCTCGAATTTGAGTGGGGAACGAACCTCGATGAAGCATCAAACGACATACGCGACGCGCTGGGCAGACTCTCGGACTACCTGCCCGAGGATGCCGAGGACCCCATCATATTCCGCTTCAACTCCTCAATGATGCCTATTATGTCGTTCTCGATTACGGCAGATGAGAGCTATCCCGCACTGAACAAAATCCTCGAAGAGCAGTTCGTAAACCGCCTGAGCCGCATCGACGGTGTGGGCTCGGTGAGCGTTATGGGTGCGCCCGTGAGGGAGATTCAGGTAAACGTAGACCCTGTGAAGTTGGAGGCTTATGGTCTGTCGGTGGAGCAGATTGGTGCCATCATTGCACAGGAGAACATCAATACCTCGGGCGGTACGCTCGATGTTGGTAACCACACCTACAACCTCAAAGCCGACGGCGAATTTAACTCCTCGGACGACCTGAAAACCATCCTCATCTCCAACCTCGGAGGTCAGGAGGTCTACCTAAGGGATGTTGCCGAGATTCGCGATACGCTCGAAAAACAGACTCTCGATGAGCGTATGAATGGCGAGTTGGGCGTGAGGGTTATGATTCAGAAACAGTCGGGTGCCAATACCGTGAAGATTGTCGAGAAGGTCAAAAAGATGCTCCCCGAGATTGAGCGCAATCTCCCCTCGGATGTGGAAATCTACCTGCTGAACGACTCCTCAAAGAACATCAAGGACTCCATCTCGACACTTACCGATACGGTGATGTTCGCCTTCTTGTTTGTGATTTTGGTGGTGCTCTTCTTCCTTGGCAGGTGGAGGGCTACGCTGATTATTTGCCTTACGATTCCCATTTCGCTCGTTGTGTCGTTCATCTACCTGCAACTGACGGGCGGAACTCTGAACATCATCTCGCTCTCCTCGCTCTCGATTGCTATCGGTATGGTGGTGGATGATGCTATCGTGGTGTTGGAGAACATTACTACCCACATCGAGCGAGGCAGCAAACCCCGCGAGGCGGCAATCTATGGTACCAACGAGGTTTGGCTGTCGGTTATCGCCACCACGCTTGTGGTTGTAGCCGTGTTCCTGCCCTTGACTATGGTGGAGGGTATGGCTGGCGTTATGTTTAAACAGCTCGGCTGGATTGTGTCACTTGTGGTTTGTACCTCTACGGCTGCGGCTATCTCGCTTACTCCTATGATGTCGGCACTCCTGCTCCGCTTGGAGAACAACCAACACACCTACAAGGGTCTGAGCATTGTATATAAACCCATCGACAAATTCCTCGCTTGGCTCGATAGGGCATATGCGGCTGTTCTGCGTTGGGCTTTGGCGCACAAGAAGATAGTTTTCTTCGCACCAATGTTGCTTTTGGTGTTTGGCGTATGGCTCTTTGCCACCAAAATCCCCACCGAGTTTATGCCCAGCAGCGATGGCGACCATATGAGCGCTACCATTACGCTCGAACAGAACCTCAGCGTGGAGTACACCACCCGCATCGCCCGACAGATAGACTCCATCGTCTATGCCAAATATCCCGAAGTGATGTTGCTCTCAGCCTCGGCGGGTTCGTCGAGCACCTCGAATGTCTTTGCGGCAATGAGCACTACGGGCAGCAACATCATCAACTACACCTTCCGCCTTACCGACCCGCAGGATAGGGAACGCACCGTCTTTGAGATTGCCGACGCCTTCCGAGCCGACCTTGCAACCATTCCCGAGATTAAACGCTCGATGGTAAGCAGTGGTGGCGGTATGATGGGTGGTGGCAGTAGCGTACAGGTGCAGATTTTCGGTCACGATATTGAGCGCACCAACGCCATTGCCGAGGAACTTATGGCAGAGTTCTCGAAACTCGACGGCGCAAGGGATGTGAGGCTTTCGAGGGACGATATGCGCCCCGAATATAACGTGGAGTTTGATAGAAACAAACTCGCCTACTATGGTCTGAACTCCTCTACCGTGTCGTCTGCTATCCGCAACCGTATAAATGGTATGACCGCCTCCATCTATCGCGAGGATGGCGAGGAGTACTATATTAAGGTACGCTACGGCGAGGAGCACCGCACATCGCTCGAAGATGTGGAGAACATCTTGGTCTATAACTCGCGCGGTCAGGGCGTGAGGGTGCGCGACATTGGTAAAGTGACGGAGGTTTACGCTCCACCAACCATCGAACGCCAAAACCGCCAGAGGCTCGTTACGGTTACGGTGGCTTTGGGTAACGACGTGGTGCTGGGCGATATGGTGGCTAAGGTCAATGGCGTACTCGACAACTACCCCCTGCCCGAAGATGTCTACACCTACATCGGTGGCGATTGGGAGGACCAGCAAGAGTCGTTCAGCCAGATTGGTACTCTTCTGCTGCTGATTGTGCTGCTCGTCTATATCGTTATGGCTACGCAGTTCGAGTCGTTTGTGATGCCCTTCATCATTATGTTTACAATCCTCTACGCTCTGCCCGGCTCGGCTATTGCGCTCTGGATTACCGATACCCCTTTGAGCCTTATGGCACTCATCGCCATTGTGATGTTGGTGGGTATTGTGGTGAAGAACGGTATTGTGATGGTGGACTTTACGAACCTGCTCCGCGAGCGTGGCGTGGGAATGTATGAGGCTGTATATACGGCAGGTAAGAGCCGTCTGCGCCCCGTGCTGATGACCTCACTGACCACTATCCTCGGTATGTTGCCTATGGCACTCGGTATGGGCAACGGTGCCGAGTTGTGGCAGCCTATGGGTATCGCCATTGTGGGCGGTTTGCTCTTCTCTACGGTGCTGACACTCGTTGCAGTGCCCGTGCTCTACTATGTATTTATGGGTAGGAGCGAGAAGTTCAACGCACGCCGCAAGGCTCGCCGCGAGAGGAAAGCACAACTGAAATTGCAGGCAGTAGCCCAGCGCGAACAACAATAGTAATTACAAGCATTATTTAAGACTTAGGTCGGTTAGACATTAGACCTTAGACATAGAATTATGAAAGCACTTTTTATATCATACAATCAGGCGACTACCGAGCGCGTGGAGGCGATGCTCGATGAGGTGGGTATTCGTGGCTATACCCTCTTTCCGCTGACTCACGGCAGGGGCTCCTTTACGGGTGAACCCCATATGGCAAACCACACTTGGCCAGCAATGAACTCCACCATTATCGCCATCGTGGAGGACGAGAAGGTGGAACCTGCAATGACAGCCCTGCGAGCAATCGATAAGGAGACCCAACTGCAAGGCTTGCGCGCCTTCGTGTGGGACGTTACGGATGCGATGTAACGCGACGCAAACTGACGTAAAGTGGCGCCACAAGCTCAACGTGACTCGACGGGCGTAGTTGCGTATACAAACTAACGCTATAAGCGGAGTTTTCCCCCCCCCCCCCCCTCGCGGGTATTGTTTTTAATACCCGCGAAGAGGGGGGTAAAACGTCTAACGTCTAACGTCTAACGTCTAACGTCTAACGTCAATAGTCCTAAGTCTTATAGGGCATATAGAGCCATAAATCGCTAAAAATCAAAAAATTTTCAATTTTCAATTTTCAATTTTCAATTTTGTTTGTATCTTTGCGGGCTCATTGGGCTCTCGTGAAGGGCTCGGAGTGTAGTAACAGACCCTCGGGAAGGGTCACAACAGATTAATACTTAAAAAATTACAAAAAATGTCTGTAAAAATTCGTTTGGCTCGCCACGGTAAAAAAGGTTATGCTTTCTACCACATCGTAGCCGCTGACAGTAGGGCTCCCCGCGATGGTAAATTCATCGAGAAACTCGGTACCTACAACCCCAACACCAACCCCGCAACTATCGAGCTCAACTTTGACAGGGCTCTTGATTGGTTGCAGAAGGGTGCTCAGCCCACCGACACTTGCCGCGCTATCCTTTCGTACAAAGGCGTGCTCTACAAAAAACACCTTATGGGTGGTGTAGCTAAGGGCGCATTTGATGAGGCTACCGCTGAGGCTAAGTTCAACAAATGGATGGGCGAGAAAGAGGCTAAAATCTCCGCTAAGGCCGGCAAAATCGCTGCTGATAAAGTAGCTGCTCACAAAGCTGCTGTTGCTGAGGAGGTTAAGACCAAAGAGGCTATCGCTGCCAAAATCGCTGAGAAGAAGGCTGCTGCTGCCGCTGCTGCCGCTGAGGCTGCTGCCGAGGAGAATGCAGAAGAGGCTGCTCCCGCAGAGGAGGCTTAGTCCCATCTGGAAGGGAGAAGGTAGAGTGTTGGTGCTTGTTTAAGGCAGTGAGAGTTATGGCAGGGTTTGCAGTTGCCAAAGTGGGCAAGAGTTTCGGAACTCAGGGCGAACTTACCATCAATCTCTACGACACTTTCCCTTCGGACTTCACAATAGAGGAACCGCTGTTTGTCTATATAGACAACTTGGCGGTTCCTCTTTTTATGGAACGCTTCGAGCGTAGGGGTAAGAGTGGAGGAGTGGTCGCATTTGCCGATTTCGATACAGCCCATCGCGCCGCAGAACTGATCGGCAAAGAACTCTTTATGGGCTTGGAGGAGGAACTCCTCGGCTTGACCTCGGAGGAGGATGTAGAAGAATTCTCGGACGACGACGAACTCTACCTCGAAGACTTTGTGGGCTTCCGCGCCACATTCGAGGGTTGCGATGTAGAGGGAGAGATTACAGACTTCGAGGATAGCGATTGGAATCCTCTGTTTATTATAGAGATAGGGGGCAAGGAGATTATGGTACCTGCGGTGGATGACTTCATAGTGGAGTACTCCCCGAGCGGGCGGACAGTCCATTTCGACCTACCCGAAGGACTCCTCGATTTGAACTAAAAACGACACCACTTTATGGTGTCGTTTTTTTTGTTTGGGACTGACGTCTAACGTCAATAGTCCTAAGGCTTATAGGGCGTATAAGGCGTATAAGCCCTATACGAACACGGGTATTAAAAAAGATACCCGCGAAAAAAATGGGATCGGGCTTTGAAGTTTGAGAGCGGTAGATGTCAACCGCCCACTTTCGGTGGTCGTGGCAAGACGGAGTTTTAATTCCCCTCTAACTTAGAGGGGAATAATTTTCAATTTTCATTTTTCAATTATATTTGTACTTTTGTGGCATACAATTTGATTGTATACAATCGAAAGGACAATGTAAAACTTGCGAGATTATGAATATCTACGATTTTAAGGTCAGGGATGCAAAGGGCGCGGAGGTGTCGCTGGCTGACTACAAGGGTAAGGTGCTACTTGTGGTAAATACCGCAACAGAGTGCGGTTTCACGCCCCAATACAAGGCGTTGCAGGAACTATACGACAGGTACAAGGAGCGCGGTTTCGAGGTGCTCGACTTCCCCTGCGACCAATTCGGGCATCAGGCACCCGGCAGTGAGGAGGAGATACAGAATTTCTGCACTCTCAAATACAAGACCACTTTTAGACTCTTTGCCAAAGTGGAGGTCAATGGCGCAAACGAGGAGCCGCTTTTTGGCTACCTCAAAAGCCAAAAGGGTGGTGGTCTGCTGGGTAGGAGCATAAAGTGGAATTTCACGAAGTTTCTCATCTCTCGCGAGGGCAGGGTTGTGGCTCGTTATGGCTCCACCACACGCCCCGAAAACATTGCAAAAGATATCGAAAAACTACTATGAAAGAGCAACTCAAACTCGGAAATCAACTCTGCTTTCCCCTCTACGCCTGTGCTAAGGAGGTGGTAAGGAGTTACACCCCACTGCTCGAACCGCTGGGGCTGACCTATACGCAATATGTGGCTATGATGGTGCTGTGGGAACACCGCTCGATAGGTGTTGGCGAGATGGGCGAACTGCTCTTTCTCGACTCGGGAACGCTCACCCCTATGCTCAAAAAGATGGAACAACGTGGATGGCTCACAAGGGAGCGCAGCCACACCGACGAGCGCCGTGTTGTTGTTACCATCACCCCCGAGGGCGAGGCTTTGCAGGAGCGACTCTCTGAGGTCCCCGAGCGTGCAGCCCAATGCGTGGGGCTCGAAAGTGAGGATGCACTGCAACTCTATCGCATACTGCACAAACTTCTCAGCAAGTTCAAAACGCCCAACAAATAATAAATATGGAAAAGTATAGATGCGAAACGTGCCCTATGAGGGCGAAGTACGAGCAGGCTCCTCGCTCGTTGGTAGGTAGATTTTGGCGATGGCACATAGGTTTCTGCCCCGGGTGGAAGGCATATTTCACCTCGCTCTCGGCAGAGAAACAGAACGAGTTGCGCCAACGCTACAACTTCTCAAAATACAACCAACAATGATGAGGGTTGGTCGCAGATGGCTGTTTCTCTTGGCGGCACTTGTTTGGGGCTTCCCGGGGGCGATTATAACCTCTAAGGGCGTAGGTGCATACGCCGAGGTGGCGGGCGAACAGATGTGGTGGCACTTGGCGATTACGGCTCTGGTGCTGGTGGGCTTTGGCTCTATGTTCAGGCGCATTGTAGCACGCTACACTGCCCACATTCTCTCGCTCCCCGAGAGGGTTAGCCCACTTAACACGTTCACTCCTCGGGGGTGGTTGCTGCTGGGTATTATGATGTGCCTGGGAGGAGCACTGCGCCTTGCACCCTTTGTCCCCAATGGCTTTATTGCATCGTTCTACTCGGGCTTGGGTCCTATGCTCTTGGTGTCGGCCCTGAGATTTCTCCTCCACTTCCCAACCCCTCCAACTAAGAACTGATAACGGATAACTGACAACTAAACAAACTCTCCCCCTTGCTCACGGGTATCTTTTTTAATACCTGCGAACAAGGGGGAGAGTGTTTTTTTTTTGTTGTGGGCGGTGCGAATCTCTTTTAGAACATCCCGCCTATGAGGAACGCCAGCCACGCTATGAGCCACGCTATGGCGGTGTTGTAGATTGCCGTAAACCACATCCAGCCTCTACTGCCCGTCTCGCTACGGATGGTGGCGAGGGTGCCGATACAGGGGAAGAAGAGCAGTATGAATATCATAAACGCCATAGCCGAGCGAGGCGTTATGCCACTATTGTTGACAATGTTCTTCGACAGCGACGCTATGTCATCGCCACCATAGAGCACAGCCATAGTACTAACAACCAACTCTTTGGCAGGGATGCTCGTCAGTAGTGCCACACCAGCCCTCCAATCGAGTCCTAAGGGACTCATTACAGGCTCTATGAATTTGCCGATGCGACCAATGTAGGAGCCTACCAGAGCCTCGCTCGCGGCACTACCCTCGCCACTCTCGGCAACCACCTCCTGCTGTGCCAAAATGGTTTGCTCTTCTTTGGGGCGGGGGTAGTAGGAGAGAACCCAAATGACTATGGTTGCCAGCAGGATGGTCGTACCAATCTTGCGGATGTACTGTGCGCACTTATCCCACATATGTTTCAGCGTAGCCCTCAGTGTGGGCATACGATAGGGCGGCAACTCCATAACAAAAGGCGTTTCGTCCTTCTTGAACTTGGTACTGCGCAGCAGTCGAGCCGTAAGGAATGCCACGCCAATACCTAATAGGTAAAGCCCTATGAGCACCGTTGCGGCGTGGCGGGGGAAGAAGGTGCCCGCCAAGAGCAGAAAGACAGGTAGGCGTGCGCTACACGACATAAAGGGCGTAACGAGAATGGTTATGAGCCTCGAAGAGTGGCTCTCGATGGTGCGTGTAGCCATAATTGCGGGCACGTTGCAACCGAAGCCCATCAGCAGCGGAATGAACGACTTGCCGTGCAGCCCCATACGGTGCATAAGCCTATCCATAATGAATGCCGCGCGAGCCATATATCCCGAATCCTCCATCAGCGAGATGAAGAGGTAGAGAATGAGTATGTTCGGCAGGAATACTGCCACGCTACCCACGCCACTCACAACTCCATTTACGACCATATCCCTCAGTGCTCCCTCGGGCATAATACCCCAGAGCCATTCGCCCAGCCAGCCAAAGCCGCTCTCTATCCACTCCTGAGGATAGCCGCCCAGCGTGAATGTCGCCCAAAACATCAGCCACATCAGCAGAATGAAGAGCGGAAAACCGAGCCACTTGTTAGCCACAAGCCTATCTATGCGCCTCGAACGGCGGTTGATGTCGCCCGAGCCCTCTTTGAGTGTCTCTTCGAGCGCACCATTTATAAAACCATATTTGTAGTCGCCGAGCAGTGTTTCCACATCGCTACCCACTACCGACTGCACCCTCTCGGCACTACTCTTGGCAATCTCGCGCCAGCGTGCAAAGTCACCGCAGCCCTCCAATGTGCGAGTTGCCTCCCTATCGCCCTCGATGAGTTTCAGAGCCCAATAGCGCACGGGGAATTGACGAGGTAGGTCGTTCGAGAGCCTTATCTCCTCCGAGAGTCGCCTTATCTCCTCCTCCATCGTTGAGCCATAGTTGATGTGGACGTGGCGGGCGATGGTGTTCTTGCCCTCGAAGAGCTCGATGACGGCGTCCAAAAGGTCATTCAGACCGTAGCCCGTCTTGGCAATGGTGGGTATCATTGGGATACCAATCATAGCACCCAAAGCCTCGTAGTCGAGCGAGGAGCCGCTCTGCTGCAACTCGTCGTACATATTTAGAGCCACAACCGTTCGCTGATTGAGGTCGATAAGTTCGGTTGTGAGATAGAGGTTGCGCTCCAGGTTGGAAGCCACAACTGCGTTGATAATCACATCGGGCATCTGGTTGTAGAGGTGCTGACGCACGTAGACCTCCTCGGGGGTGTATGCCGAGAGTGAGTAGGTGCCTGGCAGGTCTGTGATGTTGATGCGATAGCCCTTGTAGGTCAGCGAGCCAAGCTTGGCATCGACCGTCACTCCACTATAATTGCCAACGTGTTCGCTGCTTCCCGAAAGGGCGTTGAAGAGCGAGGTTTTGCCACTATTGGGGTTGCCCACCAAAGCCACATTAATCTCGTTGCGGCGCAGTGGTTTGCGGCTGCGGAGCAGACACTCCACCACCGAACACGCCTCGCATCCTCCCTCGCACGTGTGGCTACCCACGCCCTCCAAGGGTTGATTCTCCTCGCCCTCGGGGAGTACGTCAATCATCTCTGCCTCGCTGCGGCGGAGCGACACATCGTAGCCCATAACGGTATATTTCACAGGGTCGTGCATCGGTGAGTCCTGCACACTTCGCACCTCTACACCTCTGACAAACCCCATCTCCATCAGGCGTTTACGGAAGCCGCCGTGACCTGCAACGCGCACAATCACAGCCCTTTCGCCTGTTTTGAGTTCCGAAAGTTTCATAACTTGTTGTTAGTCTATTTTTGCTTGTCGCAAAAATAGCCTTTTTGCGCCCTCAAATCAATACCCACAATTAGGTATTTACCCCCCCTCCTCTTCGAGCCACCCCTGCAAAATCTACTGAGAATCAAAAAATTTTGAATTTTGAATTTTGAATTTTGAATTTTTTTGTACCTTTGCAGCCGCAAGTGACCATGGGGGTCGGTGAGATTGCATGAACCGAACTGAGTGTCACCCAAGAAACATTATTAACTTTTTAACTTTTACAATTATGCAAACTATTCAGATTAACGGCGTTAAGCGCGAAGTATTCGGCAAAAAAGGCGCAAAAGACATCCGTCGCGAGAAACTTATCCCCTGCGTACTCTACGGTAACGGTGGCGAGACCATCCACTTCTCCGTTGAGGCTGCTGAGGTAAAGAAACTTCTCTACACTCCCAAATCGTACATCGTTGAGCTCAACATCGACGGCAACATCGAGAAAGGTGTTATCCGTGAGACTCAGTTCCACCCCGTAAAAGACTACTGCCAGCACATCGACTTCTTCCGCGTAGTTGCAGGCAAACCCGTATCGATCGAGATTCCCGTGGCTATCGTTGGTAACTCGGAGGGTGTTAAGGCCGGTGGTAAGCTCCAGGTTCTCCGTCGTAAACTCACCGTTTCGGGTCTCGAAGAGAACCTCTTGGACGAGCTCGTTATCGACATCACTCCTCTGGGCGTTGGCAAGACCATCAACGTAGGCGACCTCCACTACGAGGGTCTGACTATGTTGCAGCCTGCAAGCACTTCGGTTGTGGCTGTGCTTGCTACTCGTCAGTCCGGCAAATAAAAAACGCATATAAGCGGCGTCTTTGGCGTTGCACTGCGATAAATTCCCTCCTCATTTACCCTTGTAAACTGCGGAGGGAATTTTCTTGTGCGCCTAAAATCCGCTCGCTTCTATGCGTTTTTATCGGTTGAGAGAAATCCCTGCACAAAAGGGGCGTTACGCCCCCGCCTAAGGTGGAGGGTATTACCTTTGCTCGGCACACATTTTGAACAACTTATAGTAGGAAACAAACAAAATTATATATGACCAAGTGTAATAAAACCAAAACAACTGCTGAAAACCAGCAGGTTGAGTGCGAAAACAAAGAGGTAAAACAAGAAGAAACCACCACCATTGAAACCCCCGAGGCTGACAAAGTGACAGAAGAGGAGGTGACAGAGGCTGACAAAATGGCGCAAGCCAACAAGGAGGCTGAGGAGTGGAAGGACAAGTACTTGCGTCTGAGTGCCGAGTTCGACAATTATCGCAAACGTACCCTCAGGGAGAAGATGGACCTCATAGAGAGCGGTGGCGAGGATGTCATCAAGTCGATGCTCTCGGTTATGGACGACTTCGACCGTGCCCTGTCGGCAATGCAGAGTGCCACGGATGTGGCATCGGTGCGCGAGGGTGTGGAGCTCATCTCGCAGAAAATGCGCGATGCTCTTAAAGCAAAAGGTGTGAGCGAGATTGAGGCTAAGGGCGAGGTGCTCGATACCGACCTCCACGAGGCTGTTGCCAAGTTCCCCGCAGGCGAGGAGCAGAAGGGCAAAGTGATTGACGTGGTGCAGAAGGGTTACAAGCTCAAAGAGAAGGTTATTCGCTACGCAAAAGTGGTAGTAGGCGAGTAGCGAGCACATCTCGTGGGCGAGTACATCTCGCACTGCATCTACGGCACGATATGCACTCGCTGGCGAATTGAGAGTTGAGAATTGAGAATTGAGAATTGAGAATTGAGAATTTTCCAATATCTCCCAGAACTCTCATAAGCCTCAGGACTATCGACATTAGACGTTAGACGTTAGACAAGCAATAGTATGGCAAAACGTGATTATTACGAGGTGCTGGGCGTGGAGAAGAGCGCAAGTGCCGATGAGATAAAGAAGGCATACCGCAAGGCTGCCGTTAAATACCACCCCGACAAAAACCCGGGCGACAAGGAGGCTGAGGAGAAGTTTAAGGAGGCTGCCGAGGCTTACGACGTGCTGAGCAACGAGCAGAAGAGGGCTCGCTACGACCAGTTCGGTCACGCAGGTATGGAGGGTGGCGCCGGAGGTTACGGTGGCGGCTTCTCGGGCGGTGGCTTCACTATGGAGGACATCTTCCGCAACTTTGGCGACATCTTCGGCGGTCACTTCGGTGGTGGCTTTGGTGGCTTTGGTGGTGGCTCCTCGTCGCGTGGCAGGAGTGTCAACCGCGGTAGTGACCTGAGGGTCAAGGTGAAACTCTCGCTCAAAGAGGTTGCCGAGGGCTGCACCAAGAAGATTAAAATCGCCAAACAGGTCGCTTGTGACCAATGTGGTGGCTCGGGAGCTAAGGACTCGCACAGCCACTCCACCTGCCCAAACTGTAATGGCGCAGGATACACCATTGAGACGGTAAATAGTTTCTTCGGCAGGGCTCAGACCCAGAGGGTGTGCCCCACCTGCGGTGGCGAGGGTAAGGTTATCACTTCGCCCTGCTCGAAGTGTCGTGGCGAGGGCGTGGTGCGTGGCGAGGAGGTCGTGGAGATACGCATCCCCGCAGGTGTTGCCGAGGGTATGCAACTCTCCGTAAGCGGCAAGGGTAACGCAGCCCGCAGGGGCGGCATCAATGGTGACTTGTTGGTTGTGATTGAGGAGGAGAAGAACCCCGAACTCGTCAGGGATGGCAGTGACCTGCTCCACAACCTGAAAATTCCTGTGACGACAGCCATCCTTGGTGGCGAGGTGGAGGTGCCAACCATCGACTCCAAAGCACGCATCAAGATTGCTCCCGGAACGCAAGCGGGCAAGGTGCTGAGGCTCAAAGGCAAGGGCTTGCCCGAACTGAACGGCTACGGCAGGGGCGACATTTTGGCGATTGTGGATGTGATAATTCCTACCAAACTCACCTCTGAGGAGAAAAAACTGCTCGAAAAACTCTCCGCACAGCCCAACTTCAAAAAAACCGACACACCGCGTGGCGAGGAGAACATTTTTGATAGAATGCGCAATTTTTTCGGATAAAATAACGTATTTTTGTGGGTGGCTTCTTCGGTCGCCCACAAATTGTAACTACCAAAAGATGAATTTATGTTTGGAATAGGTCAATCCATTAGGCGCAAACCCCGCCAATTTAGCTACAACCCACGCTACTACGATGCCGAGAAGGAGGCTCGTAACCAGAGGCGTATAGAACTCGGTCACGCCCCTTTGGAGGATGATGGCACGCAGAGTGAGCGTAAACCCGGCGACCTGCTCCGTGCTCGTGCCGAGCAGCGTATGTTGCGCACCGAGCGCGATGTGGCAGCCCGCAAGAAGAGCAATGCGACAAGGATTTTGTTTGTGGTGTTGCTTATCGCAGGTTTCTACCTTCTGCTGCGAAGCATAAACTTTTAATCAATTGAAAATTGAAAATTGTGTAGTGCCTTCGGCATAAGTTTTTAATTCTCACTTCTCAACTCTCAATTCTCAATTCTCAATTCTCAACTCTATGAAGATTCGTGTTTTACCCGATAGTGTTGCCAATCAGATACCCGCCGGTGAGGTGGTCGGCTCGCCATCTTCGGTTGTGAAGGAGATGACCGAGAACGCCATTGATGCGGGCGCCACTCAGGTGACTGTTAATTTCCGTGCCGATGGCAGGGAACTTGTGCAGGTTATAGACAACGGCTCGGGTATGACTCCCGCAGATGCAAGGCTCGCTTTCGATAAACACGCCACAAGCAAAATCACCTCGCTCGATGATATATACACCCTTGCGACCTTCGGTTTCAGGGGCGAGGCTCTGCCTTCTATTGCGGCAGTGGCGGAGGTGGAACTTACCACCCGCACCGAGGATGACGAGCTGGCAACGCAGATAGTCATCGAGGGTGGAGAATTCCGCTCTCAGGAGTTGGTGGTGGCACCTAAGGGCAGTAACTTCAAGGTCTGCAACCTCTTCTACAATGTCCCTGCAAGGCGCAAATTCTTGGAGAGTAGCGAGAGGGAGGCTGGTAAGATTAAGACCGAGTTCAAGCGTGTGGCACTCTGCCACCCCGAGGTCGCTTTTTCACTCTATAAGGACGATGCACCGCTCTACAATCTTCCCGTAGGCACGCTCAAAAGCAGGATTGGTGCCGTTATGGGTAGGAGCGTAGCGGCGCAACTCTTGGAGGTATCCACCCAGACCTCAATCGTTAGTGTTGAGGGCTTTGTGGGACGCCCCGAGGCTGCCAAAAAGCGCAAAGAGGAGCAGTTCTTCTTCGTGAATGGCAGATTCTTCAAGAGTCCCTATTTGCACAAGGCAGTGATGTCGGCATACGAAAAACTCATCCCCGCAGGCGTCACACCCTCCTATTTCCTCTACCTTACGGTCGATACCCACAAGGTGGATGTCAATGTCCACCCACAAAAGACCGAGGTCAAGTTTAGCGAGGACTCGGAGATTTGGCAGATTGTAAGTGCCGCCGTCCGCGAGTCGCTTGCCAAAACGGGTGCAGTGCCTATGATGGATTTTGAGGACGAGGGTGAGGTGCAGATACCCGTACTCGATAGGGGGCGTGGCGGAACATTCAGCGAGCCCCGCACCGCCTTCAACCCCTTCTATAACCCCTTCGATGAGGAGGGTGAGGAGCCACAAACCAAGATGCAGGGCGCAAGTAGCCGCTCGTTTGTGGGAGGCTATGCCGAGTCCTATCCCACCTCGGCTGCAAACAGCAGGGAGAGGGAGTTCGAGAGCAGTATGGCAGACTTTATCGAGAGCTTTGAGGAGCCCCGGCAGGGCGAGTTGGAACTCTCTGCCGAGAGTGGCGCATATAAGGGCGTACTGCTGATAGGTGGTGGCTATGCGGCAACAACCCTCGGCGGCAGACTTGCTGTTGTCGATTTGGCAAGGGCACGCCAACTTGTGCTCTACAACCGCTATATGATGCTGCTCGAAGGGGGTAACTCTGTGAGCCAAAGCCTGCTCTTCCCCGAGAGGATGGTGCTCTCGTGTGACGATGTGGAGATGCTTCGCGAGAGTGAGAACTATTTTGCCGATTTCGGCTTTGAATATACCATAACCGACACCAATAGCGTTGAATTTTCGGCACTGCCTGCCGACCTGCCTATGGCTCAATTGGAGGATGTGGTCTACGATATGCTCGACTCGCTGCGCGATGGTGTGGATTTGAGCCGCACACGCCGCAGGGAACGCTTGGCGCTTATTCTCTCGCGCACAAGCGGTGTGAAGGAGCTTTCCGAGGAGGAGGTCAAGGCACTCTTGGTGTCGCTCTCGGAGACAAAGTCGACCATCACGCCCGATGGTAGGGTAGTCGTGAGGGTACTCGACGGTGCCGAAGTAAAAAAGATGTTGTTGTAGAAAAACGGAAACAATGGATAATAACGCATACTATCGCCCGCAGATAAACATACCCCCCGTGGTGAAAAATCTGCTTATCATCAACGTGCTGGTCTTCCTCACACAGAACCTGCTCCCCGCAGGGCTCGAAGCGTGGTTCTATAAGACCTTTGCGCTGAGCTTCCCCGTAGGGCTCAAAACGCTCTACCAGATGGTGTCGTATATGTTTATGCACGCCAACTTCACCCACCTTCTGTTCAATATGTTCGCTCTGTGGATGTTCGGACGCATTGTGGAGTACGACTTAGGTAGCAAACGCTTTCTTACATACTACCTTGTCTGCGGTGTGGGCGCGGCGGTTATCCAGTTGGGCGTCAACTATGCCGAGATAGCCTCGCTCGTGGCGCAGGGTTATAGCTACCTACCCCGCTTTACGACCGTTGGTGCCTCGGGTGCGGTGTTTGGTCTGCTGCTGGCATACGGTATGATTCACCCCAACAATGTGGTGATGCTGATGTTCCCTCCTATTGCGCTGAAAGCCAAATGGTTTGTGGTGCTCTATGGTGTGCTGGAACTCGTGGGTGGCGTGGCTTCGAGTGGCTCCAATGTGGCGCACTTTGCCCACTTGGGAGGTATGCTCTTTGGCTTGCTGCTGCTCCGCTATTGGAAGAAGAAAAATCAAATCTGGTACTAACCACCACACCCTAATCACTAACGGCAATGGCTCGACACTCCGACTACTACCACGACGAAAACCGCAAGGTGCAGCGCACACGCCCCAGAGGAGGCGTGAAGAGTGCTGTGCTGTGGGTGGTGGATGTGGCGATGGTTGTGTTCTCTCTTGCCTCGGCTGTGGCTCTGCTGGGGGGAGTGTTGGCGAGGGTTGTCAATCCGCAGATGACCTCTCTTTTTGTCTTCGCGGGACTCTTCTTTCAGGTTATCTACATCTGCAATGTGGCGTGTGCCCTATGGTGGATTGTGCGTTGGAAGAGATGGTTTTTCCTCTCGGCGACAATGCTTCTGGTGGGGCTGGGCAATATAGGACTCTTCTACCGCTCCGACCTGAGGGAGGAGAGTGGCGAGGTGGAGCGTAGCCGCGACGACCTGATTGTTGCGACTTACAACGTAATGAATTTCAGCGACGAAGGTGCGGCAGAGGGCGTTAGCAACTACCACCGAGTAATGGAGTGGCTTGGCGAACAAGGGGTGCATATAGCCTGCCTGCAAGAGGCACACTTCTCGGAGAGCAAGAGCTTTGCGGAGTTCAGACAGGGGCTCCGAAAGATGAGCTACGGTTTTTTTACAAGCGCCCAGCCCGAGAGCCAGGATGTGCAGACGGGATCGGGATACGCAATTATGAGTGCCTACCCTATCCTGCGCCACTCTGTTGTGAGTGCTACGGAGAGTAATAATTTTGGCGTGTGGGCAGATGTTAAGGTGGGCAGAGATACGCTGAGGGTTGTGAACTTGCACCTGCAATCGACGGGCATCACGAGCACCGATAGGAGCGACACGCTCTCGCCCCAAATCATAGACGACGAGATGGCTCGCGAGAAACTATCGAGCGTGGTGACCAAGGTGGTGGAGAACTACCGCCTGAGAGCCTTGCAGGCAGAGGCTGCCGCACAAGTTGTCAGGGAGTCGCCCTACCGAGTGGTGGTGTGTGGTGACTTCAACGATACGCCCGCCTCGTACACCTACGACCAAATCATCTCCGAGGGACTCGCTGACGCTTATGTAGAGTGCGGCAGGGGTACGGAATATACCTTCAAGGGGCTCTACAACCTCTTTCGTATCGACTACATCCTGCCTGCCGAGGAGCACTTCGACATCAAGCAGTACCGCTCCTACGACTTGGAGTACTCCGACCATAAGGCAGTGGTGGCGACCCTCGTGCCGAAGGTGGAGTAGGGGCTAAGACGGAATAATAAAGCAGTGGCGCAGAGGACTCTCTGCGCCACTGCCTTTGTATTGTCGAGGGCTAATTTCTCTCGGCAAAGTGTCGTACCAGCAAGGCGGCAATCTCGTTCTTCGGGAACTTGTGTGCGAGGGTGCGAGCTTTGCGGAACATCGCATCGCAGAAGGTTGCATACTCCTCGCTCTCGGGGTGCAGGGGGCGATGATTGCGTGCGTCGGTAAGGCGCCCGAAGAGCTCGCCGTCTGCCTCCACCTCGCGGGTCATACAATACTCCCCGAGTCGCTCCCACACATAGTCCACACCCGCCTTCGAGGGGTGCAACATATCGTCTCCATAGTAGCGATAGTCGCGCAAGTCGTCGAGGAAAATCTCGTAGGAGGGAAAGTAGTCGACGTTGTCGTGGGCAGCCACCAGCCTCTCAACGGCGAGCCTCAGGATGGATTTCGACACCATATTGCCGTCCAAGCCGTCGCCCACATACCTCACAGGGCTGAGTGTAAGGATGATGCGCTTGCCTGCTGCCAAAGCCACAATCCTTTCGAGTGACTCGCTAACCTCTTCGATGGTCATCAATCTGTGCGTAAACTCCGCTGCGGGCATTCGGTGACAGTTGGCAACCACCTTGCCAGCCCTCTCGTAAACCCTTGCCGTGCCGAGCGTTAAGATGAGCCAATCGGCTTTGGCGAACGCCTCGTGAGCATTGCAAATGGAGCCGTTCACACTCTCCAAAACCCTCTGTGGGTCGGGGCTGTCGAATGAGCTGTGGGTGTCGAGCGAAAACCACATATCGCCCTTGCAGTGAAGCTCCTCGCGCTCAATTTGGCGAGCCTCCACCACTCGGCGAATGCAGCTCTCTATGGATAGTGGGTTGTAGAGCACACCCAGAGGGTTGCTGAGGGTCTGTATGCCGATGCGCACAAGGCGCGAGGCAATCTCTTCGGTAAAGCAGGAACCGACCATAAAGACTCTTTGGTGCTGGTCCATCTTGTGGTCGCTGGGACGGATGGTAATTTCGGTACGTAATTTCATAGTCTTAGGCTTTTGTAGGCAAAGATAAAATAATTATCTTTGTTCTCACAATAAACCCGCAATTAAATGATACTTACAGCACACCCCAAAATCAACATCGGACTCGATATTCTGCGCCGCCGAGCAGACGGCTACCACGATTTGGACACCCTTATGGTCCCCATCGAGGCGGTTTCGGACACTCTCGAAATTGAACCCTCTCTGGGTGGCGGTTGCAGCCTTACTACCGAGGGGCTCGGCATAGACTGCGTCTCGGACCGCAATCTGGTCGTCAAGGCGTGGATGTTGCTCCGCGAGATGTATGGTATTGGCGGCGTTAAAATTAAGCTACACAAGCAGATACCCTTCGGTGCGGGCTTGGGTGGCGGTAGTGCCGATGCAGCAGCCACCATCAGGGGTTTGAACGAGATCTTCTCGCTCGGGCTCTCCACCGAACAGATGGTGGAGTGTGCCGCACGACTCGGTAGCGATGTGCCCTTTTTCATCCACTCGGAGCCTATGTTCTGCCGTGGCAGAGGAGAGATTATGACTCCTGCCAAGGAGGTGGACCTTGCGGGGCTGTGGTGCGTTATCTCCAAGCCCTCGTTTGGTATATCCACAGCCGAGGCTTATGCGGGTGTGGTGCCCCACATTCCCGAGATGCCGCTCGAAGAACGCCTCAAACTCCCACGCGAGCAGTGGCAGAGTGAGATTGTCAACGACTTCGAACCCACGCTCTTTGAGCGATATACTGCCCTGCCAAATGTCAAACGCGAGATGATACGAGTGGGGGCTCTCTATGCCTCGCTCTCGGGCTCCGGCTCGGCAATGTTCGGACTCTTCGAGAGCGAGCCCTCCTACAAACCAATCTTCGCCGGCGAAGAGCTCTTTGTGTGCAGGCTCTAAGGGCTCAAAAACTGCCAAAAATCAGCCAAAAAAGAGAAAAAACCGCCATTCGGGAAACTTTCTTCTTTGCGAGGGGTTAAATATCGTAGATATTTACTATCTTTACCCGATATTTTGACCAAACCGTATGAAGAACCGTTTGCTGCTACTCTCCACTCTGCTTATGCTCGCCTTTGGGGTGAGGGCTGCCGAGCGCCCGCGCTTGGTGGTCAACATTGTGGTATCGCAGGCACGAATGGTCGATTTGGAACGCTACGCGGAGGGACTGCGTGCGGGAGGTTTCGAGCGTCTGCTCTCGGGCAGGAGCTACCCCTACGCCTACTACCCCTTTGCACCTACCACCCCCTCGGCTCTGGCGGCGCTCTCGACGGGTGCATCGCCCTGGCTCAGTGGCGTGGTGGGCGAGTGTTGGTGGAACAACAACAACGGCTCGAAGATGTTGGTGGTGGGCGATAGCCACTGCTGCTCTTTCGATGCCGACCACCCCGATAGCCGAGTGTCTAACGAGAACCTGACGCTCGAAACGCTGAGCGATGTTGTGGGGCGAGAGGTGGAGGGTGCCAAGTCGGTGTCGGTGGCTGCCGATGCCTCCTCGGCAATCATCCTCGGAGGTCTTGCCCCCTCGGAGGTGTGGTGGATAGACTCCCTGTCGGGCAGGTGGACAACCTCCACAAAGTACAAAACAACGCTCCCTAAGTGGGTGAGCCGATATAACGCCTCGGGCTTTTGGCGCACAAGGATAGGTGACGAGTGGGTGCTCTCGCGCCCCGAAAAGGGGTATAAAAACAGCCAGGTGCATATCGCCAAACCCTACGGCTACAAGCCCCCTCGCGAAGAGAAGAAGAGGCGCCCCACACCAGCCGATGTTGTGGAATTGCTCTACTCGCCAATCTCCAACCAGATGGTGGCAGAGTTTGCCAAGGAGGCTATCATCTACAACCGACTCGGAGGGGATGCGGCAACCGATATGCTCAACGTATGTTTCGACTCGCCACGCAGGATTGCTGCCCGCTATGGACTCTCCTCGCGCGAGATGGAGGATATGTATTACAGGCTCGACGAGGCGCTCGCCGACCTTATGAACTTCGCCTCGGCGCAGGCAGACGGGAAGGTTCTCTTTGTGCTCTCGACCGACGGGGGTGTGAGGGAGGTTGCCGACAGTCAGAAGGTCTTTAATGCTGCGCAGGCACGTTTTCTGATAAACAGTTTCCTCTCTGCCAACTATGGCAAGGGCGATTGGGTGCTGGGATACAACAATGCGGGCTTGTGGCTCAACCATACGCTCATCTTCTCGAAGGGGCTCGATCTTGCAGCCTTGCAGCGTCAGGTGGGCACGTTTGCTCTGGGACTTAGGGGTGTGTCGCACGCCATAACAGCCTCGGAGATGATGAACGGCAATACCAAAGAGGGTGTTGTGGCAGTGGTGCAGGAGGGTTTCTACCCCAAACGCTCGGCAGATGTCTTTCTGGTGCTGATGCCCGATTGGTGCGAGGTGGAGAGCGAAGGTGAGGCGGCAAAGGTGTCCTCCTCGCAGGTTTACGCCCCCTATCGCAGGGCTCTGGTGGCTCTGAGCGGAATGGGTGTGGAGCAGGGCACAAGGATTGAGGAGAAGGTCGATGTCCGCTCGTTGGTGGTGACCCTCGCCGAGATGATAGGCGTGGATGTACCCTTGGGAGCCGAGGCAAAGCCTTTGCGAATTGCGAATTGAGAGTTGAGAATTGAGGCAAATGCGAGTAAGCGAGGGCAGAGGCTGCTCGCAGACTATGCCGAGCGGGAGCATTTTAG
>JAZSAY010000026.1:0-104810 GCA_045602145.1 Tidjanibacter sp. | reverse complement strand
GCTTGATAAAACTCGGGTATTAAAAAAGATACCCGAGTTTTTTTACAGGGGTCACAGGGGTTACAAGGGTCACAAGGGTAGCAGGGGTGGCAGGGATAGGAAGGGTACGGGGGGTCATGGGGCCTATGGGGCTTATAGGGCTTATAGGGCTTATAGGGCTTATAGGCCCCTCCCTAAACTCCCTAAATTCCCTACACTCCCTAATAACTCTCAACCCAAAGTTCGGCTATAAAAGTGGAATTACCACAAAATACAAAAGGCGCTCCGCAAGGAACGCCTTTTGTATTTTGGACTCAATGCCCTAAATACTGTTGGTTGGGTTGAGACAGAGATTATTTCTTTGCCAAATATGCTTTTGCCTCAGCCTCGGAGGGAAGAACGTCGGTTTTGAAAACATAAGCACCGGTCTTCTCCGATTTAACCATCTTGATACATTTAATACCTTTTACGGTATCGCCTTTTTTAAGGGTTGCAACTACTTTCTTTGCCATAATTCTTTTCCTCCTTATTTAATCTCACGGTGGATAGTTACCCTCTTCAAGTAAGGATTGTATTTCTTACGCTCCATACGGTCGGGTGTGTTCTTTTTGTTTTTGGTAGTGATGTAACGGCTCATTCCGGGAACACCGCTTGCTTTCTGCTCGGTACACTCGAGAATCACCTGTACTCGGTTACCTTTACCTTTTTTTGCCATACTTCTTTAATTCGTTAAAAAAAGATTAGTGAATTTTTGCAGGTGCTTTTGCCTCTCGGAGAGCTGCATCCAGACCTTTTTTGTTGATGGTTTTGATACCAGCTGCGGTTACTTTCAGAGTAATCCAGCGGTTCTCCTCCTCGCTCCAAAAACGCTTTGTCTTCAAGTTAAGATTGAATTTGCGTTTGGTGCGCCTGTTCGAGTGAGAAACGTTGTTTCCCGACTGAGCAGTTTTACCGGTGATTTCGCAAATTTTGCTCATTTACAATAAGTTAATTAATGTGTTAATACTCTTGCCGCATTTTACGGCGTGCAAAGATACAAAAAGAATTGAAAATCGACGAAAAATTATGATTTTTTTTCCTCTAAAATGCTCTCACTCGGCATTGTGAGCGGGGTTCACGCAGCCCGCGCTTAATAGCACTTGCATTAGTTGAAAATTATACCCCCCAATGAGGTGTTTATATTGTTCGACATCCGCATTTGAAACCGCCAACTAACCGAAGGAGTTTGCCGTTTTCTGTTTATTTGTTGATAACTTTTTGAGATATCTGAGCCTTTGGCGCGCGAAATGTGCTATATTTGCGTTTGATTTGTAAAATGGATATTTGTACGATTATGAATAGAAACAAAAATAAGAACGTAGAATTTGAGATTGTGGCTGGCATTGGCGAGTCCACAGAAGGCATACATCAGGTTATCCCCATCGTGGGCGACGAGGACGAACTCGGCGAGAGGGTAGCTATCCCCTCCGAGTTGCCCATCCTGTCGTTGCGCTCGTCGGTGCTCTTCCCGGGTGCTATCACTCCCATTACGGTGGGTAGGGAGAAATCCATAAAGCTTGTGAGGGATGTGGAGCGCGAGGGCGGCATTTTGGGTGCTGTCTTGCAGCGCGAGGCAGATGTCGAAAACCCCGCAGCCGACGATATGTATCGCGTGGGTACGGCTGCCAAAATCCTCAAAATACTCGAAATGCCCAACGGCAACCTCACGGTAATCCTCCACGGTTTGGAGAAGATTGAGGTGTTGCAGTTCCTCCGCTCGGAGCCCTATATGAAGGCTACGGTGAGCGTTTTGCAGGATGTGGCTCCCGATAAGAATAACGTTGAGTTTCAGGCTATTGTGGACTCCGTAAAGGATGTGGCGTTGGATATTGTCAGCATCTCGCCTGGCATTCCCAAAGAGGCTACATTTGCCATCAAGAATATCGACTCCAAGCGTGGCATCATCAACTTCATCTGCTCCAATATGGACTTCACGGATGCCGAGCGTCAGAAACTCTTGGAGGCTCCCGGTCTGCTTGCTCGCTCGCGCAAGTTGCTCGAAATACTCATCAACCAGCGACAACTCGTAGAGCTGAAAAACCAGATTCAGAGCAAGGTTAAACAGGAGATCGACCAGCAGCAAAAGGAGTACTTCATTCAGCAGCAGATACGCACCCTGCAAGATGAACTCGGTCACGATGAGGCGGGTGACGCACAGCGCCTCAGGGAGAGGGCTGCCCACAAGAATTGGAGCGACGAGGTGGCTGCCGCCTTCGAGAAGGGTGTGCAGAAATTGGAACGCTTGAACCCCGCAGTTGCGGAGTACTCGG
Source organism: Tidjanibacter sp. (assembly GCA_045602145.1). Classification (GTDB taxonomy): domain Bacteria; phylum Bacteroidota; class Bacteroidia; order Bacteroidales; family Rikenellaceae; genus Tidjanibacter. Next base: position 102,522 of record JAZSAY010000026.1, on the reverse strand, counting down.
TGGAGATCAACTACCTCGAAACGATGCTCGATCTGCCCTGGAACGACCTTACGGAGGACAATATGGACCTCTCGAAGGCTCGCCAGAGGCTCGATGCCGACCACTTCGGCTTGGAGGAGGTCAAGGAGCGCATTTTGGAACACTTGGCGGTGATGAAGCTCAAAGGCGACCTGAAATCGCCCATCCTCTGCCTCTATGGTCCTCCGGGAGTGGGCAAGACCTCGCTCGGCAAGTCAGTGGCTGCGGCTTTGGGCAGGAAGTTTGGTCGTATCTCGCTTGGCGGTCTGCACGACGAGTCGGAGATTAGGGGTCATAGGCGCACCTACATCGGCTCAATGCCCGGTCGTATTATTGATACTATCAAACGTTGCGGCTCCTCGAATCCGGTGATTATCTTGGACGAGGTGGACAAGGTCAGCCGCTCCAACCACGGCGACCCTTCGAGTGCTCTGTTGGAGGTGTTGGACCCCGAGCAGAATTCCACCTTCCACGATAACTATATCGACATCGACTACGACCTCTCGAAGGTGCTCTTTATTGCCACTGCCAACAATGTCGGCAACATCTCGCAGGCGCTCCGCGACCGTATGGAGATGATTAACATTGCGGGCTACGTGATGGACGAGAAACTCGAAATTGCCGAGCGACACTTGCTGGACAAACAGCGTGAGGCTCACGGTATTAAGCCCGAACAGATGACCATCTCGAAAGATGTCGTGGCTATGATTATAGACGACTATACACGTGAGAGTGGTGTCCGCTCGCTCGACAAACAGATTGCCAAAATTGCACGCCATAGAGCCAAACAGATAGGCTTCGGCGAGGAGTATACGCCCGAGGTTACTGCCGAGCAGGCAAGGGAGATTTTGGGTGCTGCGAAGTTCTCGCGCGATAGGTACGATATTGGCGGTATGACTGGCGTTGTTACGGGCTTGGCGTGGACCGAGGTGGGTGGCGACATCCTCTATATCGAATCGCTGCTGACCCCCGGCAAGGGCGCACTGAGCCTTACGGGTAACTTGGGCGATGTTATGAAGGAGTCGGCAACCATCGCTTGGGAGTGGGTGAAGGCTCACCACGCCGAACTCGGCATAGAGCCCGAAAAGTTCGAGAAAAACGACATCAATATCCACGTTCCCGAGGGCGCAGTGCCCAAGGACGGACCGAGTGCAGGTATCACAATGACGACCTCTATCGCCTCGACCTATACGGGACGCAAAGTGAAGGAGCGTGTGGCTATGACGGGCGAGACAACACTGAGAGGTAGGGTGCTGCCCGTGGGCGGTATTAAGGAGAAAATCCTCGCTGCCAAACGTGCCGGCATTACCGAGATTATCCTCAGCGAAGATAACCGTAAAGATATTTTGGAGATTAAAGCGGACTACTTAGAGGGCGTTACTTTCCACTATGTTAAGACGGTGGAGGAGGTGTTATCTATTGCCCTATTGTAGCGAGCGAATCTCGTCGGTAAATTTTGCACCAAAATTCAGAGAGCGACATCCTCATTTGCGCATAGCAAACTGCGGTGTCGCTCCTTCTTTTGGTACAAAATTTCCTCTGACGATATTCTACTCGCCGCGAGCGTGCCTTGTGGGCGATTAGGTTGTAACCACCTCCGCATTTACAGTAAAGTAAACTGCGGAGGTGGTTTTCTTGTGCGCCTACTACTCGCCTCACAAAACCCACTCGCTGCGAGCGAATCTCGCTGCCCGCGATTTTTTTAGGACATATAGGGCTTATAGGGCTTATAGCCTTCTCATATCTCCCACAAAAAGCAAGAGCAACCGATCTACTACGGTTGCTCTTAGCATTATTTCACACAAGGGGTTACTCTCTGGTGCTGTTTTCTTTCTTGGGAAACCACCCTTTGCGGACCCTTTCGCGCTGCTCGAATAGTTCCTTGATAGACCAGAAGGAGGAGAAAGCAAAGACGCCCAAGAGGGTTGAAAGTATTGTGTTCTCCACAATGAGCGAGGCTGCAACTCCCGCCAAGCCCAAGAGCAGAAATACCCACCACACCCTAACGCCAAAGTGGTACTCGGTTTTGATGACTATCGGATGGAAAAGCCCAATGGTTAGGAAGGTACACACGCCTATTATCAATCCTTCGAAGTTCATACTTTTCTCTCTCGGTTTTTGTCGAAAGCGCAAAGGTAGTCAAAAAACTTATTTATTCAATAGCCAAAGGGTGTAGACTACATAAATGGCGAAGAACACAAAGCCCTCCACGCGGTCTATCTTCTTGTGCCTTAGGGTGAAAGCAGCCACCATAACAGCCACCACAGCCGAGAGCATCACCACCATATCGATAGGGGTAATACCTCCCAACCTAAGGGGGGTAATGGTTGCGCTCGTGCCCAAGATGAGTAGTATGTTTGCAATGTTCGAGCCAAGGATGTTGCCCAGCGCAATTTCGGTCTTGCCTTTAAGTGCCGACACAAACGATGCGAAGAACTCGGGCAGCGAAGTGCCTGCTGCAACAAGCACAATGCCGATTACTGCCTCACTGAGTCCCACTCGGCGTGCAAGGTCTATGGAGCCGTCAAGGAAGAGGTCTGAGCCCCAAACCAAACCGCCCAAACCTACCGCAACTTTCACTACCGCAAGAGGAAGTTTCTCCTCTTTTGTGGTTGTGGTAGTGTCGGTTGCGGTAGCAGATGGGGCGGATGTGTTACGTCCCGAACGTATCATATACCACAAGAATACTCCGTAGCCCACGAGCAGCAAGATGCCGTCTGGGCGTGAGAGGGTGTTAGCCCCTCTGCCCCAGAGCGAACTATCGAGTGCGAGGGCAATCAGCAGGAGTGTTGTGGCAAGGCAGATGGGAATGTCGCGCCTTATATTGTCGCGCGTTAGCGCAAGGGGAGATACCATCGCCGTAACGCCCAAAATTGCATAGATATTGAAGATGTTGGAGCCAACGACATTACCTATCGACACATCGCTCTGACCATTTATTGCGCTCATAACGCTCACAACCAACTCGGGCATCGAGGTGCCCACCGCAACGATTGTGGCACCAATCAGATACTCCGACACTTTGAGTCTTTTGGCGATTGCAGATGCTCCGTCCGTCAAGAAGTTGGCACCGAAGCTCAGGAGCAGTGCTCCAACAATAATTTCTACTATAAACATCCTTTCGCTTCTTACTTTTGTGACTTGTGGATTACGGGTTCCAAGAGTGGCTGGTACTCATAGGGCACATAGTGCAACAACTGCCCGATGCGCAGACTGCCCGAAGCGGTAGAGTAGGTGACGCTAACGAGCGGTGCGCTACTATTGGATGCTTTAAGCGAGGCGAGTTGCTCGAAATTGCCCTCTTGCAGGCACTTTTCGACTTGTGTCCTTGCCTCTTGTTCGTATCCTTCGAAGTGGCGTACCACCTTTTCGCCCGTTACGACATAGAAGAGAGTACGCGAGGGGCGTATGAGTTTTATGATGCCGATTGCGAACACTACGATGCCGATTGTGAACATTGCCACGCTCCAATTCTCGGCATCGCCGAGCGAGGATGCCCATACAAGCAATACAATGCCAACGAGTGTAACAATGGCGGGGACTACGCGACCTGCCGAGCGTTCTTCAACCTCTGCGCAGTAGCGACACAAGTCCTCCCTGTTCATTATATTGTTCATCTTTGAAATGTTTTTTACGGATAACTATTGACGAGCAAGACCAATGCATCTTCCTCGTCAAAATGTGTTTTTAAGAAATTTTAATAATAGAAAATAAAAGTGTGAATTTAGGGGCAAATCACACTTCTAAATGATTATGTGGCGTAGCGCAAAGATGTAGTAATCCACAGCACGAGAGGCAAAGCAAGTAAGGTGTCTTGTGCCTGTCGTTTGTACCCCCAGACCATTGTGTTTGTCTGGCGTGAGCAGATTGCTGACAAGGGTGGCACAACTCGCGTGGGTGCGACTACGCCAAACGTGTGTGCGAGCCGTTGGGGGCATAATGCGCGAGGAGATTTCGGAGGGTAGGGCAGTGCGCGTGGTGCGCTCCGAGAGCCAATCGCGCTCGTGGTCTGCCTCCCTCAGCAGCGACTCGGCTGTCTGCTCGGAGATACTCTGCTCGGTACGGGGTATAAACCCTGCTGCCGAGATTATCAGCACCGCCAATAACAGCATCCATCGTGTTCTGCTTTGTTTCATTCGCCTCTCTTTCTTACGGCTTGCGACCCTCTGTTTTGTGAGGGTCCTCACGTTTTGCAGAACAAAGATAGCCCTTTTTACCAATAAAACCATACTTCGACATAAATTCTTTTAGGGGGGAGGCTCTCCAATATCTCGCCAAAAGTGATGCTTTGGCACGAAATGTTGAGGTTTAGCAAAAAAATAGTATCTTTGAGAGGTAAAACCGACAAAAAATCGACAAAAAGAGATAGTATTATGGTAGAAAAATTCAGCGCAGACTACCTTGTGGCCTGCTACGATACGGATCTTCGCAAGAGGCTAAAACCCTCGGCATTTCTCAATATGGCTCAGGAAGCCGCCAACCACCACGCCGAATATCTCGGTGTGGGTTATGATACCCTTATGGCTGCCCAGCAGGCGTGGATTATGTCGCGTATGAAGGTGGAGTTTCTGAGGATGCCCCAGTGGCGCGACGTGGTAAACCTCAAATCGTGGCACAAAGGTGCTGCGGGCTTTATGTTCTTGCGTGACTTTGTGTTGAGCGATAGTGAGGGCAATCCTCTGGTTAAGGCTACCTCTTCGTGGTTGGTTGTGGATATGACCACCCGTAGGCTTGCCCGCCGAGGCTCCTTTGCAGAGTTTGCAGGCGACGAGTCGAAGTGTATCAGGGAGAACGCCATTGAGGAACCAGCCCAGAAAGTAGTACTCCCCGAGGGTGCCGAACTTGTCAGCACCACCTCTCACACCGCCTCCTACTCGGATTTGGATATGAATGGTCACGTCAATAATGTGATGTATACCGTGTGGGCTATGGATGCAGTGGCTTTGGAGGTTACCGACGAGAAACCCCTCCGTGCTATGGAGATTAACTTCAATCAGGAGGTGCGCCCCAAAGATGTTGTGGAACTGTCGGTCTATCGCACCGAGGGCGACACCTACTTCGTAGAGGGTAAGGTGGAGGGCAAAAACTCATTTATCATAAGACTCAATTTCTAAAACACCATCAATAGAATGAAACGTATTTACCTATTTGTCACGCTTTTAGCCTTTGCGCTTGCAGGCAGGGCGCAAGAGAACATCTGGATGCAGGGCGGCATCATTTCGCCCGAGATAAATGCCGACAACTCCGTAACATTCCGCTTCTATGCTCCCGCTGCCGTGAGTGTGGAGGTGACGGGCGACTTCCTACCTACTCGCGAGATTGATACGCCACACGGCAAGTTCAATGTTCCCGGTGCTGCTCAACTAATCAAAGGGGAGAATGGTATGTGGGAATATACCTCCGCAGCCCTGCCGAGCGAACTATACAGTTACAACTTTGTGGTGGATGGTTTGGCGGTGAAAGACCCCTCGAATGTATACATTCAGAGAGATATAGCTTCGCTGATGAACTATTTTATCATTGGTGGTGGCAAGGCAGACGACTACAAGGTGCAGAATGTACCCCACGGCACCGTCGCGAAGGTGTGGTACCCATCGCCTTCGACCGAGAGCGGTGTGCGCCGTATGAGCGTCTACACCCCCGCAGGTTATGAGGAGAGCGACAAGGAGTACCCCGTACTCTACCTGCTCCACGGTATGGGTGGCGACGAGGAGGCTTGGCTCTGCACGGGTAGGGCTGCACAGATCCTCGACAACCTCATCGCCTCGGGACGTGCCAAGGAGATGATTGTGGTGATGACCAACGGCTGTCCTCAGCACGCCTCGGCACCCGGCGAGAGCCACGAAGGTATGTATAAGCCCTATAATGTGGGCTCCAAAAACGGCTCTTTTGAGTCGTCGTTTGGCGATGTTGTGAGCTTCGTGGATGGTCGCTACCGCACCATTAAAGCCCCATCGGGAAGGGCTATTGCGGGTCTTTCGATGGGTGGTATGCACTCCTATTATATCTCTGCCAATATGTCCGATATGTTTGGCTATGTAGGACTCTTCTCGGCTGCTGTGCGCCCCTTCAATGGCGACACTCACAAGGTCTATAACGATATGGATGCTAAGTTGGCAAGGCTATTTGGCTCTTCCACGCTTGCGCTCTACTATATTGCCATTGGCGAGGATGATTTCCTCTACAAGGAGAATGTCGCTCTGCGCGAGAGGCTTGACAAGGCTGAATATCCTTATATCTACGTCGAGAGCGAGGGCGGACACACCTGGCGCAATTGGCGCGACTACTTGGTGGACTTTGCCCCTCGACTCTTTTAGGTTCCGAGCACTAAGCGATAACTAAAAAATATCTTCCCCCTTATTCACGGGTATCTTTTTTAATACCCGCAGATAAGGGGGAAGTGCTTTTGTGTGGGGTGAGTAATGAGAGTAATGGGAGATATGGGAGATATGGGAGATATGGGAGAACCTTTAACTCTCAATTCTCAATTCTCAATTCTCAATTCTCAACTCTCAATTCTCAACTCTTATTTCCCCATTCGGCTCTTCTCGTCTTGTGCGCCGCTCTCCACGCTGCGGGCACGGAACATCTTGCCGCTCTGGAAGTTGTAGCGTATGCCGATGTTGATGCTGCGGAGCCATAGGTTGGGCGAATAGAGGGTTTTTGTGAAGCCCTCGCCAGAGGAGTACACCTCTTGGTCGGAGGTGGGGAGGATGTTGTTCAGTCCTATGTTGAGCGTCAACTTGTCGCCGAGGAGTTGCTTTTTCACCGCAAGGGAGATGTTGCCCGCACCTTTCTGTGTGAGGTTACCGATGTGTGCGTCAGTCATAAACTGTCCCGTAAGGTCCACACTCCACCCTTTGGGCAGCGTGAAGGTGTTTGCCATATAACCCTGCGCCGTAAATGTGCGGTCGTTTTTCTGCTCTCTATTGATTTTTTGGTCTATCATCACACCCAAGAGGTTTGTGTTTATCGTCCACCACGGGGCGACTTGTGCAGGTATGGAGAGTTGGGCGTAGTATTGGTAGACGTTGTTGAGATTGACGTGCAGATATTTCAGCGTGCGCCCTGTGGGGTCGGCATCATCGACCATCGAGAGTTGCTGTATGGTGTTGTCCTGCAACGATGCACCCAGCGTCAGCGAGTAGCGATAGAAGAAGATACCCGTCAACGAAATGTTGTTGACATAGACGGGTTTGAGGTCGGGATTGCCCACCTGATAGGAGAACTCCGAGAGTTGTGTCCTCACGGGATTCATAGTCCAGAACGAGGGGCGCGAAATAGCTCTCTTATAGGCTGCCGAGAGAATAACGGTCTGCGCTGGATTGAGGGGCAGCGAGGCGTTCAGATGTGGGAAGAGGCTTACATAACGCTCCGAGAGCTGAGGTATAGCCGTCAACTCGGCACGCAGACCTGCCGAGAGCGAAGCCCCCGAGAGAAAACGTGTGGAGTAGATGCCATAGAGTGCCCCAATGTGCTCGTTGAAGTCGGTCAGCTGGTTGTAGGAGGTCAAATCCTTCCACTCCTCACCACGCTTGTAGGCGTAGTCGGTGGTGCTGTAATTGTCCGTAAGGGTGTATTTTGCACCGTAGGAGATGGTCGTAAGATCCGAGATTTTCTTCTCCACAGCCGCCGTTAGCGTATAGTAGGAGTAGTTTGCCTTCGAGTGGTTGCGATAGAGCGAGTCGACGGGCGCACCTGCTACGCCACCTATGGTCACTACCGAGGTGTCGAAGTTGTTGTTCTCGCCCTCTGTGCGGTTGTTTGCCCAGTCGGCAATGATTTTGAGTGTCGAGCCACGCTCATCGAGAGTGCGTATGTAGTTGGCTGTGAGAGATTGGTTTACCGAGTTATTCGACTGCTCATAGCGGCTCTGGTGTGCTTCGTGGTAGTCGCCAAGCGTGTAGTCCAGAGTGCTGAGATTGATTGTGGGCTTCGTGGGCGAGAGCCATAGGTTGTACTCCACACCAACGCTGCTCCTATCGTCGATGTCGTAGATTGCGCCCACCATACCGCCGCCCGACGAGCCGCCATTCTCCATTGCTGTTGTGGAGGTGACCGAGGCACCATTGTCGTATTGGGTACGCTCACTCATAGAGTATTCGCCCGAGTTGTAGGTGTAGTTAGACATCGAGAGGTTTCCATAGAGATTCCACTTGCCGTTCTTGTAGTTGAGGTTGCCGTTGGGACCTATGGTGTAGTTGGGCATCAGAGTCGAGAAGTGACCTCCCATAGCCACCGAACCACTCAAACCCTCGTCCCTCTGGCGGCGGAGTGTGATTTTTATGATGCCGCTTGCGCTGTCGGCGTCATAGTCGGCACCACTCTCGGGTATGATTTCGATTTTTTGGAGGTTCTCGGCAGGGATGGCTTTCAGGTAGTTCATCAGCTGCTCGCCAGTCATACGCACCTCGCGCTCGTTGATGAGGATTTTTGCTCCCGACTTGCCGTTGATGCTTATGCCGCCGTTGTTGTCGGCATAAACACTTGGCGCAAGGCGTAGCATCTCGTAACTGTCGCGCCCCTTGGCTATGGTGCTCTCCGAGAGGTTGTTCATTACAAAACGGTCTGCCTCGCGAGTTATCAGATTACCCGTAATAGTCACTGCATCAATCGCTTCGGCACTTTGCGCGAGGGTGATGGCTCCGAGGTCGGTGGCGGCAGTGAGCGCAACCTCTATGGCACAACTCTCATGGCCCACGCACGATAGCGAGAGGGTGTAGTCGCCCTCTACGGCTTCTATGGAGAAATTGCCCTGCTTGTCTGAGAATGTTATGTGATGGTTGGGTTTTTCGGGGCTGTACTCCTCGCCTTGGGGCGTGAGGACAACCGATGTGTAGGCGATGGGTGCGCCTTCCGAGTCCACAGTATAACCTTTAAGTTGGAGGGTTTGGGTTTGAGCCACTGCCGCAATGGTTACAAGCAGTAGGGTGAGTAGTGTGGTGATGTGTTTCATAATCGTTAAGTGTTTGTTTTTGTTTAGGACTATTTTGGGAGTCAATTATTACATTATAAGGCTGTTTCTGGCAACAAATATATATATATATATATATATATATAATCGCAAACTTATCCAAACTTTTTTGCAATAAATTGCACTTTTTTACATACCTCTCCCCCGCGTTGCAGACCTTTCCCTGTGTCAGGGGAGGTTGCCCGAAGGGCGCAAGAGGTCAGTTCTTGTAAGGTATCTTTTACAACGTAGAGTGGAATATGCGGTCGTGCGAGCGGTCGTAGAGGTACAGGAGGGCGATAACGACCACCATTGCCATCATACCAGCCACGCCCGTCATACCCGTAAGGAGTGCGCTACTACCCGGGTACATCAGCACACTCATACCCGCAAGGGCGTTGATGGTGCCGTGGATGAAGACCGCAGCCCACATTGAGCCACTCTTCAAGACAAAGTAGAGCTCAATAATGCCGCCCAAGATGCAGAAGAACACCATCATCGCCACGCCTGCAACTCTCGCGTCGGGGTAGTTGTGCCCCATAAGAATCAGGGGTGCGTGCCAAATGCCCCACACGAAGCCGATGAGGAGTGCTGCCGAGAGGAACTTGCGTCCACCGAGAGTCTTTACCATATAGCACCTCCAACCATACTCCTCGCCAAAGGCAAACAGGGCATTTATCGTTACACCCGCAACAATGCCCGAGAGCACCGTAGAGAGCACCATAACCCACTCGGGCAGAGCCTCCACTTGCGCAATCTGCTCGGCAGGTACATTGTCTATGCCCTGAGCAATGATGAGGTCGAGGGTGGTCTGCTTCATTGTCGAAAAGTCGGCAAAAAGAGCCGAGAAGAGCAGCGAGAGAGCCACCATCGCTACGGTTGTGAGTATTGCTACAAGCCAGCTCCAACGAGGGCGGAACTTTAAGAGTGAGTTGTCGGTGGGAACAATCTGTATGCGTGTAGCGTGTCGCCTTACGATGCTCAACTCGCCACCCACCGCCTGCAAAACGAGTGCTACAATGGCGGGCAGGAACATATAAGCCATTGCAAAGGTGCGGAATTTCAGTACACTATCAACGCCCGACTCAGGACCTGTGTAGCCCGTTGCAAGGTGGAATACGAGTGCAGCAATCCAACTCACACCACACAACGCTGCCGAATATATAATCGCCTTTTTCATAATGGTTTTCAATTTTCAATTTTCAATTTTCAATTCGAAAGAAGTCTAACGACTATTCGTTAGACTTCTTCTTTGGTTTGCGCCCGCTCTTGCGGAGAGCCTCGGCGATAATCCACTGCAACTGACCGTTGATGCTGCGAAACTCATCGGCAGCCCATTTTTCGAGGGCGTCCATAGTCGCTTCATCAACTCGGAGTACAAAACTCTTGGTGTTATTTGTGGTGTCTTTCGCCATAATTCTTATCACTTTGTTGTCTAACGTCTAAGGTCTAACGTCAAAAGTCCTAAGTCTTTTTTCGGATACGCAGTGTCCGCGACATTAGACGTTAGACGTTGGTCGTTTGACTGCTAAAAGTCGTGAATTCGACTTTTAGTTGTAGAGTGAGCCGGTGTTTACTACGGGTTGTGCGCTCTCGTCGGCACAGAGGACAACCAAGAGGTTGCTGACCATAGCCGCCTTGCGCTCCTCGTCGAGTTCCACAACACCCTCGGCTTTGAGTTTGTCGAGAGCCATATGTACCATCGAAACAGCACCCTCCACAATCTTCTCCCTTGCGCTGATGATGGCGTCTGCCTGCTGACGGCGTAACATAACGGCTGCAATCTCGGGAGCGTATGCGAGGTAGTTGATGCGAGCCTCCACAGCCACAATACCTGCAATCGCCAAGCGCTCGTTGAGAGTTTTGCGCAAAAAATCGTTTATCTCGTCTGCACCACTGCGGAGTGTCAACTCACCCTCCTCGCCATTGTTGTTGTCGTAGGCATACATACCTGCAACTTGACGAAGTGCTGCATCGGACTGCACCCTTACAAAGTTTTCAAAGGCAAGCATACGACCTGCGGCAGCACCCACGCCCTCAACTTCGCCATCTTTGCCGACCTTGACGGTCTGAGTCATCGTCTGTGAGTCAATCTCGAAGAGAGCCTTGTAGGTATCCTTCACTCTCCATACAACCACCAAACCAATCATAATGGGGTTACCGGTCTTGTCATTCACCTTGATGGCATCGGCATTGAGGTTGCGTGCGCGGAACGATACGCTCTTGGCAGTGTAGAAGGGGTTGGTCCACCAGAAACCCTCCTCGGTAAAGGTGCCTTTGTACTTGCCAAAGAAGACCATCGCGCGAGCCTGATTGGGCTCCAAGGTGCGGAAACCTGCGCTGGCAATAGAGGCTACCACTATGCCAACAATACCCAATACGGGCACCTCATCGCCCTCCAATGTCGCAAAATCCCAAATCGACAATCCAATAATTGCGAAAATGAGAAAGAGAGCAGCAAAACCACTCATTCGAAAACCGCTAAATTTATACTCCTTGTTTTCCATAGTTGTTTTTTGTTAGTTAGGGTTATTAAAGTTATTTGTTGTTGCCTAATTCAAAATGATATTAAATTGATATCACAAAATTACGGCATTTTTTTGAATATGCAAGAGTTAATGCAATTTTTTTGTAATTTTGTTTTCGAGAAAGATGCAAAACCTATGGAACAGGAGAAAAAACAGTGGGCACTATTGACGGGCGCGAGCCGAGGAATTGGCTTGGAGTTGGCGCGAGGACTTGCCGCAAGGGGATATTGCCTTGCGCTGGTGGCTCGTGGCAAGGAGGGACTGTTGGAGGCAAGAGAGAGGCTGCTGAGCGAGGGTGTCCCCGAGGTTGTGACCATTGCCATTGATCTTGCCGAGAGTGGCGCACCCCAAAGGCTCTATGAGGAGTGCGTGGGGCGTAGCTTGGAGGTGGAGGTGCTTGTGAATAATGCAGGGGTGTTCGCCTACTGCGATTTGTGCGATATGGAGCCCGAGAGGGTGGAGCAAGTGCTCGCCCTGCACGTTGAGGCTACAACGCATCTGTGCCGACTCTTCGCACGCGATATGTGCGCACGCGGGCGTGGGCATATCCTTAATATGTCCTCTTATGCTTCGTGGTTGCCACTTGGCGGACTGTCGCTCTATGCTCCCACAAAGGCTTATGTTAGGGAGTTTTCGTATGCACTAAGGGAGGAGTTGCGCGACTATGGCGTGGGGGTTACGGTGGCGGTGCCTGCGGGCGTGGCTACCGACCTCTATGGACTCTCCGAAGACTACCAACGCTTGGGTGTGCGCCTTGGAGTGCTCCTTACACCCGAGAAAGTCGCTCGGAAGTGCCTTAGTGGTATGTTTGCGGATAGACGCAGAGTTGCTTTGGGATGGGGTTATAGAGTGCTGATACCCTTCTTGCGCCACCTGCCGAGGGGTGTAAAAAAGTTGATTAAGGAAAAAACGCTTGTATTTCAAAAATAATTCATATATTTGCACCATCAACTCGGGGCGTAGCGCAGTCCGGTTAGCGCACCTGCTTTGGGAGCAGGGGGTCGAGTGTTCGAATCACTTCACCCCGACAGAGAATGAAACTACTATTACTCAGCAACTTATGAAGATGTTGGGTAGTAGTATTTTTGTTTTTAACGACCATTCCTTGGTGGCAATTATATGCCAATTTGTTTCAAAATGTACCGTAGAATGCTAAATAACGTGCAAATTTTTGATTATGGGAACTGTTAGTTATTACTTGGATGCAAGGCGTCTAAAAAAGAATGGTAAAGCACCTTTGAAGATAGCTGTGTCGTATGGTGCTAATAAGCGTTTCTTCATTCCTGCTCATGTAGACTTAGCGCCAACCCAGTGGTGTGGCAGGGTTACAAGAAGATCTGACAAATATGAGTTACAACAAATTCTTGATGAGTACCTCAATAAAGTTGAAATCGAAGTCTTAAAAATGACTTGGAGTAAAGAAATCTACAATTTGCCACAAAAAATCATAAGAAGCAAGTTGGAACAAGCGATGCAGGCGTCAATGACAAAGCCTACGATCGTACAACTATTAGAGCGTTTTATTGAGGAAAAGTCTAAGGAGAATACAAAGAAGGTTTATTTGAATACTTTGTCGAAGATCAAGGAGTTTTGCGGTGATGATACAGTAATTACTGAAATGGATAAGAACTTCTTAAAAAGATTTGATGGTTTTCTCGTATCCCAAGGGCTGAGGACAAACACGCGAGGTATCCATATGAGAAACCTTAGAGCTATTTACAACGAGGCAATAGATCTGAAATATGTCTCGGTTGATGATTATCCATTCAGAACATTTGTCATAAAAAAAGAGGATACATTAAAGCGTAATATACCGCCAGCGAAAATAAGAGATATCTATAACTATCATACGGATCCTCGTAAAAAGCAATACGCTGATATGTTTATGCTGATGTTCTTTTTCCGAGGTATCAATATCGTGGATCTATGTCACCTGAAAGAAATCACAAGCGATGGCTATATTGAGTATAGGCGTAGTAAAACGGGAGGTATGTTGCGCGTAAAGGTTGAACCCGAGGCGATGGAGATAATTGAAAGATACAGGGGTAAAAAGTATTTATTAAATATATTGGACCGCTATAAGAATTATAAAGATTACGCACATAGGCTAAATGATAACTTGCGTAAGTTGACGGATGAAACCGGAGAACCTATATATGAAAAATTATCGACATACTACACTAGGCACTCGTGGGGAACAATAGCGGCAAGTAAAGAGTTGCAATTTAGCCAAGATCTTATTGGGGCAGCGTTGGGACATAAGAAAAAGACGGTAACTGACATCTATATAGAGTACGATTACACGATAATCGATGATGCCAATCGCCACCTAATTGATTGGGTGCTGTATGGGCGTTTGTAACGCCCATACTGTTAGAATAAATGAAAGTACTCGCGCACGAAATGTGGTCGGTCTTTATCTTTCAATTTGTCAACTGCCGTCAGATAATAAAAGTATGGTTCGTCTTCCTTGGCAATGTGCTTAGACCAAGTTTCGGAATGGTCAGAATAAAGCATATTGACAGTCGCCCAAAGTGCGTATGAGTTGTAGAGTGGTTCCTCACACAAATGACCGCCAAAAGCTTCCACTGTTTTCTTGAAGGCGTCAAATGACCAATGTGGTCCATGAGAACCATCCATTCCCTCTAATTTTGAAACGATAGTCTCTGCCTCAGCCAAGCTAAGGTAGTTATTCCAGTGCATAGGTTCCAAAAGATCTAACCACTCACTCGCCACCCTTGGTAGAGCCATAGATACTTTGCCAAACATTTTATGTTCGGCAGCACCAAAGATCTTCATTTTGGCAGGATCTTTTGAGGCTACCATCTCTTGATAGTACTCCTCATATTTTTTTAGAATTTCACTCATTACTAACAATTTTTGCAGCCCATTTTAGGCAGTGGTCGATATTTTATGATCTTTACTGGCGAAGATTGTGGCTGCACCTTCTCGCCATTGTTTAGTTTTTGTTGTTTAGTTTTTCCCATATTCGATTATACGTGTTGGTAAGCAAGGCGAAGACAAGCGATAGCCATAGAGAACAATAACCCATTAAAAAGGATAGTCCTATTGAAACCCACCACTCGCATTTTAGCCACAAAGTTGTTATTAAGACTACCCAAAACGTTACGCATTTGGGGCACTTTGCAATTTTCAGTACAATCTTGGCAATTGCCTCTGGAAATCCCAGGTGGAACATTAATGTTGTAAAGAACATTACTAATAGGACTATCCCCACCATACTATGCAACGGTTAATGTAAGAGGTGTTTCACTCACAAAATTACGGCTGCAAGTCTGGCATCCAGACTGGGCGATGGAGTTTACACTAACACCCTGGGCGATAGTCACCGTAGTGGGTGCTGTTGCGGAAGCAAACGGGAACGTAAACTCTTGCGAAACAACCTGCGATTTGGTGCAACAAACGCTGCCATCGCAAGGAACGTAAGAGATCGTGCCTTCTACCCTAATCGTTGCAACGTAACTGCCCGGACCTACCAAAGAGTATCCCACCAAAGAAAACCTTGGGTCGAATACTGGAATTGAATCTACGCAGGCAGGTTTACACAGCTTCTGTGAGATATTTACCTGCAACAAGAAGGGGCTTGCTACACTACCAGCAGCCAGAGTGGTGGTGATGTTGGCAAAATAATTCTTTTTACACGACATATTATTGAGGTTTTTGAGGCTCTCTATCTTCATCATTTACTGCGCCGAGAGCCGTTGGCTCAGTTATTTGTGGGCAAAGGATTCCAATTACGAAATCAAGCTTATCATTAACGGTTTTCAGGTTTTCACCGAGAACAATAACATTCTCGTTTGTTGTTTCCTGCCCGAACAATATCTGTTCGAAAATGTTGCGAGGTTGCTTTTGTTGCGCCATATTATTTTTTTAGAAAATTGGTTACGAATAAGTTAGAGCCAAACTGCCTTAGAGCCTCAACAACTCGCCTGGCAGTAACAAAGACTCCCTTTTTATAGTGACTATCTACGAAATCATACATCGTCTTTTCCAGTTCTATAACTTCATCTTCTGATGTAGCGTAGATATAGAATTGTACTTTATATGGTTTCATCGTCTTTCTGGTATAGGTGGTGGAATTTCAGAGGGCTGTTCTGTAATGGTGTTACCTTGTCCGCTTTTCAACTGTTGAAAAAAATGGTAGTAGCCCATAATCTTTTCTTGATTCTGATCTATCCAGCCAAGTGCATTGCCAATGAAGTCCTTGACCTGCGTCATCATTGAAGGCGGCACGATGTCGAAATCGGGAAGGGTTGTCATATCCTTAATAAAGAAATCGTACAACTCAGTAGCCTTTTGAATATCGTTTCCGCAAGCTCGTATGCAGGACGCTTTGAGAGCCATCTTAGATGTCGTAACAATCATGTCCATGTCCACCGTTTTCTTTCCAAACATATTTCCGTTGCATTAGATGATAAAGTAAGGGGAGGAGATTATCCCCTCCCCGGGGTGAACTACTACTCGCCGCAGGAGTCACAATCACAGGGCTTGGGAGCCGAGAAACGTGCTACTCGGAGAAAATTGCAGCCACCAATAGCGGAATTGAGACCACTATTGTTGTTGAGCGCAAGGGCGGTAGCCAGCGCATTCGAGGTCGAGCCGCTAAATGCGCCTGCTCCGGTTTGCACATCGACATACTGTGTCAATGTAGGAGCGTGGCGATTCTGCCAATCCTCGCGGCTCTGACGCTCTGCAAGAGCCAACGTAGCAAGCTGGTTGATGCTGTTGGTGTTTGCCTGTGAGAGATTCTCAGCACCTCTTGCGCGAGCCTTAGAAGCCTGGTTAAGACCCCAAAGACCTGCAATACCAAGAAGCAGAGCACCACCGCCTAAGCCAGCTGCCAAGCCAATGCCAGTAGCAGCACCTCGACCCATACCTTTGTGATAAGGAGCGCACTCGCCATAGCCGTTGCCCCAGCCGTAACCTCTGCGATTTTCGATCAATGCGAGGTCACCCGATGTGAGATAATTACCTTCCATAGATTTGTATTTTTAGTTGTACAATCACCATTGATTGCAATACAAATATGAGGTAATATGACGATGAAAATAAGTTTACAACAATATAGTAGTAACGTTCAATAAATATGTATATTAAGTGTTGGAATAAAAAAGGGCGTATAATAATACGCCCTCTATTCGCCCTTTGTAGACAACCAACTACGAGGTACGATCTTTATTATTTTCTGAAAAGGATATAAAACCTTTCGTTTTGGCTTACCCACAAAGCGGCGAGCAATAACATTACTCACATTGCTTTTGGATTGTCCAAAATGCTCCGCCATCTCGTCTATGGACGCATCCATATCGATATTATTGATAAGAACATTGTATAGCGACTTAATTTGATGGGGAGTACATTTACCTAAAACCAGGTCATTCTCCCACTTTCTTACCACTTGGAGTACAATATCCTTTACTTCTTCATCTTCCATTGCACAAAAAGATTTTATAAGCATTGATTAAGGTGAGGATAAACATTAATAGGCATAGATACAAGTTGATGTCGGCAACAAGTGATGAAACCTCAACTATGAAACTATCAAAGATCATTAAAGCCATAGGAAATAGAGGTATGCAACATTGTAGACGATGCCAACCACATAACTGATATATCTTCGAGAGAATCAATAATAAGATGATCGTCATCGGAGAGGTGTAAAATAAGATATCTGCAAACCTAACAATTATGTCACTTCCCCACATATAGCAGAGCAAGCAGATGATATATCCTAATGTGAAAATAAATGGGGCGACTTTAATGGTTATCAATGTTCGCGTTATAATTTGCGCGATGTGGGATCTTTGTGTGTTACTCATTGTCTTTCTTTTTACGATGAACTGTGAATTGAGATGATGGATAATAAACTCCTGTTCGCCTTAGTTTGGGTGTAGATCTTAGCGTTGGACGTTTTTTAACTGTCGCAGAGCTGAGAGGAGATTGCGGTGTCGGCTCTTTACTAATAGGGGCTTGCTGCGTAGGGCGATCGGTTGTTGATCGTGGTTTTTCTCTTTCCATACGTTTTTGTTTAAGATGTTATATTATTAGAAATGATATGTCGCCGTTGCGCCTAAACCAAAACACAACCTAAATCCGTCCCGGGTAATGCCCCAACATACCGTGGGACCAATTGAAAGATTCCAACCACCTTGCTGCTGACGGGCACTTTGGATGATAGTGGTGTGAGAGGGGTACACTTCAATATCGACAAGACGTGGTTTATAGCCTTCCACTACCGCACGATAATTAGAATCGCAATACTCTACTCGCTCTATGGGAAGCTCGATGTCTATACTATCTGGTACGTTGATGTCTCCGGTTGGATATATCCAAGCAGTTTTAGGAATCGAGGTGAGCGATGAACCTATTTCCTTGCGATGAACCACTTGTGGCATATGAATTTTTACTGTGTCATGAATGGTAATCGTATCTGCTATTGGTATTGATGATAATGAATGGAAACGAAATCCTGTATATCCTCCAATAGCAAAAACAAATATGCACAGAAGAAATATATGTAAAGTATTTTTAATCATAGTATTCCCACATTACGTTGCGAGGTAAGCTTCTGTCATAGTCAAGATGTACGAAGTCTTTACCGATACCTATTCGGTCAATTCCTACCATTATAGCAGCAGCTACAATCTTCATTCTGGTGGCGGATGAGTTACACTTGATATCGACCGCGAGCCCTTTTGTGTGAGCTGAATTTCCGCTACGCCCCCGAGATTTATCATATTCCTTGCTCCGGAATGCGCAGCTCAATATAAGTGGGATACCTGCCTCCTCTCTTATGGCGTCGAGTATCCACATAAACGCCCGATCCATATCTTGTAGCGAACAGGATGGTGTACAACGGTTAAACTCTTTCTCGCTAAAATACTTACTCTCTATCTTTGTTTTCATCTTTATTTTCATCTTTATTTTCTATTATGCTCTCTATATTGTTCTTTTTGAAAATCAGCCCAAGTAACTTTCCTAGATTTAGGCGCTTTGCGATACCTCGATATTCAAAGTAGTTGTCTAATATGCTAGCAAGTTCCACTGAATATATAATTGCTAGTACAATTATAGCAAGGGTAGGAATATGTAAACTCTCGCCAAATGTATGACCAATACACCACGCGATAGACAGCCAACAGATGTAATCCACCAACTTGTTAATAGTTCTACGAACGGCGCGACTACGGCGTATTTTTTCACCTCGCTTTCTAGCTGCTGAAATGCCGAATTTAAGGTCCGCTAACAATAGCACCAATGCCAAGAGCATCCATATAGTAAGTTGTTCCCAACCATCAATCAAAGGAGCCAAAAAGGCGCTCGCGGCACCAGATATTATGTTTCTTTCTTGCATTTATACTAAATTTAAATTACATCACCTTTCAATTCCCGCAATCTTGTCGGCGCTGCGCTCTGTGAGGAAAGAGTAGTAATTCCATCTGCGACCACATAACTTATGTATACCACAATGAATAACGCTTGGCAGACCAATGATAGGTAGGTAGAACCAACCGAGCAACTTGCTCTGCGTGCCGTGCCCTATTGCTTCGTGCCTTACAGACTTTTTCAAGCCCTCACGCATTACGTTGTTGTTATGGTCTTTGGCGTTCCAATCGAGGTGCGTGTAGTAGCCAAGCGAGATACCACCATTGAAGTGGTTGTAAAGATAGACCTTTTGGTCGGCATACTCTATGACGCGCAGAGGTTTCTCCTTATGCAAAAGGGAGATGGCTGCCCCAACGAGAGTTTGGGGCAGTTCCCACGTCCAACGCCTAATCTTTACCCACTTACGCATAGATAAAGAGCGAGAAACCTAAAATTGCGCAAGCAAAGAATAGCATACAAAGGTATATGCGTATCTCTTGATAGAATACTGCCCATACTACCGAGAAAAATGCTATGATGTAGAGCACTATGGAAGTTACGGGAGCACCCCACACTAAGAGGAGGTATGCGCCTACGCCGAGCACCAAACCAATAGCATCTGCCACGATGTCGCCGAGCGAGTTGCGCAAGTTGAACGACCTCGAAACGATAGCCTGATAGACCTCGATTACTAAGCCAGTCATAATGCCGAACTTTACGGTCTGCCATACATTAGTCCAAAGCCCCTGTGCTCCGAACTCAAAAGCACCAATGCTCATCATTACGAGCGAGAGTGCTGCAAGCAACCCTATGTGATAGTAGTGGTTGCTCGACTTAATCCAATTAATAATCTTCTTCATACTTTTATGCTGTTGTGAATGTTAATGCTTCTGTTTGTGCGACATTGATATTGTTATTTGTTTTGTCAATTAAGTAACGGTAAAATCTTCCTTCAAAGAACACCATAACTGTTGCAGTTGTCTGACTTGATAGATTGACAATAGATACTATTGTACCTAAACTTGTCACAGCACTTATTGCTTGACCGAATGGGTCGCCAATTCTTATGTCGTCAAGATTTTGCGCAATGTTTGCAGCATTGTAGACAGGTCTGCTATCATCTTTTAGCGCATTGTTAATGCTCTCAATCTTCTGAATAGCGTCATAGTCGTATGCTATCTCAGCAGTTATAGGTGTGGAAGCACTATCGGTAAGTAACATTTCTGTACCGCCTTCAAAGGCTTTGAAGGATGTGTCCAGATAAGCTATTTCGGTAACGACAGGCTCTGCCAACTCGTAGTAAAGCATTATGCCAGACATTGCTGATTTGAAGGTGCTTGCATCCGTAAATACTGAATCTTTAATAACAATGTTCCTTACCCAAGAAGTACCAATTGCATTAAAACCGTTAGTAATAGCATTGTCGAGACTTATCCAAGTTATTCTATCTGGGTTGGCGTATCTTGTGTATGTTTTTTCTATTAAATAATTAAGATTCCCCACTACCATATTACTTGGTGCTGGCACGTAGAAACCATAAGCCTCAATATATGACCAACTAAAACTTCCCAAATCCACTACATCCACTTTCTGCACAGCTTCCCACTTCTGGGTGGTGGAGTTGAACCTAATCTCATCCCTTGCACTTCCAGCACTACGCATACCATTAGGGAAGTATATTTTCAACCACGATAAGTCGCAAGTAGAAGATGTATTATTGTCAACATTAGTAGCTTTAATTCCGACATAGTTACCATCTATAATCTCGCCCTCGTTGTATGCGTTCTCGTCTACACCGATAGGCTTTTTCGCATAGAACTCCTCTACGGTCGTAGGCTCATTGCCAGCACCAAACATTTGGGTAAGGTCTGTAACTTTATCGGTATCAGCCACTACGTTGATAGTTATAGCAGAGGTAGGAGATTGAAGGTTGATAGCACCATCGATATTGGTAATATATTTATGATTGGCTACGAGGTCTAATATCGTAGTATCAGTATCTATCATCTGATTCCACACCACAGTATTACCCTTAATACCCCTAATAGTAGCACTCTCATTCTTTACTTCGGGTGTGACCTTCTCGGTGAACGTGTATTCGTTATAGTCTAAGACTGAGGGTAAGAAGTTGGCATCCTCTTTGCGGAGGTAGTCTATGACACTCTTAGAGTTGTATTTCCACAAACTACCAGATTGTGTGAATATGTATCTTTCTTGTCCCTCAGTTGTAAGTATATATACGAATACCACTCCACTCGCGCCATTAGGTACTTCTTTTCTAACGATAGGAACTATCACATTGGCATTGAGTTGTAGTGTATCACCTACGCCTACATTCGCTACAAACTCTGTGTAGTCTGCACTCTCCCCATTCCATACCCATTTACGAGAGCGCGTAGAGATAACCTCTCCACCCTTGATCACTCCGTATGGTGAGAAGATTAGCGCAATAGTGTCCGCTGCGGACAGTGTCAACAGTTCATCAAGACTCTTGGTCCCATCCGTTGCATCTACTATTTTACAATCTATATCCGATTTGTTCAGACTCATACACTAGTCGACGATTGTATACCACTTGGGATGCACGTCTATGGTGCCAGTCAGCTCGTTTAGTTTGGTGACCACAGCGCCAAGTATACTTACAGCACCTTTCAATTGAACTCCATCTCCTGCAATAGTTGCTATAAAGTTTCTGTTTAGCCAAGCACTATCAAGAGCTAAGCCGTTAGAGTCCAAACTGAGCCCGGCACCTGTTACTTCCAATTGTAGTTCTCCCTGAGAGTTTACTGTTAGACCATTACCTGCATTTACGCCGAACTCATTATCATTTAGAAAAAGACCGCCATTTGCAACGACACCGTAGGTATCCACCAACGAGGTCATATCGATGGTAATATCAGCCTTACCACTAGCGGTATTAAAGTCGATCGTCAACCCTTTGGTGTCGGGATCAAACCTTACGTCGTCAATCATACCCTTGTAAATGAAGTCGGAGGTATCTATTGAGCAGATTGTGTTAGATGTGGTAGGGTTCGACAATTGTGCAGTGCCTTTGTAAAACCAAATCTTATTATTGACAGAGTCGTAGTGGGCAAAGAAGTCTACCTTTGGATGGGTGGAATCAGTCCCTGAATTAGTTACCAAGTTGCCTGTCACAGAGCTTACTTTCGTATTCGCATATTCTATAATGGTTTTACCACCCTTTGCGCTCAGAACTAAGGTGCTATCATCTGAGGTGTTATCGGTGATTTTATTCTTATTGATATAGGTGTTACCCACCGTTTTGAGCGTTTCTTCCTGAGCGCTAGCGATGGCACTGGTGTATGCATTGGTGATTTTGGTCTCCAAACCACTCAGTTCGTCATCAATAGTCAGCGTGATGGAAACAGGGCTCCCATCAACAGGAGTAATAGTCAAGACACCGTCGGCATAGGTCACATTCTGGACGTCGGCACCCAGCATCATAGGGTCTTTGCCATTTTCACACAGATACATCCGCTTCGTATCTGTATTTGTAAAGATTGCCTTCTGCGTAGCCGTAAGCAGAGTCTTGACATTTGCCAGCTGTGCCGATGTTCCCTGAATGTTCAGGAGGTCGATTGTTGATTTTTGAATTGCCATTTTTTATAATTTATTTGGTTAAACTTCTGCTATATACCACTTGTGCGGTGTTATTGGTCGTTTGAGTTGCCGCCGCTTCCCCGACAACTTCAAACCAATATCCGTTGTCGTGATTGAGCTTCTGGCGCACATCATCCGACAACTTAGACTCAGTTATAGAGCCATCGGGAATTTCGATTAATGCGATGTTCTCTATACGCTGGGCGATGTTCTCTATGGTGTCCGTTATTGTCGCATCACTTGCCACTATGGTGTTGCCGTACTTTATCGAGCGACCCAAAGCGATGGTGTTACCCTTCTTGCTTTTGAGAGCGGCATCCCTCTTGGCGAGCTCGGCAGTTACCGCCGACTGACTCATCACCGACGTCTCCGACGTGCCCACCTGCTGCTTCACATCGTACCGCACGCGGACGTTGGTGCCCTTAGATGTTCTCGCAAACAGCTCGACATTCTCGGGGGCTCCTATCGGAAAATCTGATATTCGTCTTCGTTTTATCTCGGTACTCATTGTTGTGCAATTTCTCTAATATCTACCAATACATCGTCCTCTGCCGCTAGTGCAAATTCATACTCCTCGTCGTACAAAAGAAGAATGTTGGTTATTATGTCTATAATCTCCGTTGCGAGACAAACATTTCTGTCAAGTGTCGCATCAATACTGATGTATCGACCATCATACTTAGCGGTTATATGAACATCGACCCCAGCCTTGCTATTTACGCTTGGAATTGGGAAGGCACTATTATCAACAGCCACACAGGCGATAAGATGGCTCGATGTGCGAATAGATTTGCCATAGTTGGCACTATTCAGGTTTGGATTGTTCAAAGAACTCCCACCCATTTTCACACACGGGCATATCTTCTCGGTCTCCATTATTTTGGCATTGGACGAATGTTTACGGATGTTGTTACATTCTTGATGAGTTTGAGGGTGTCATCGGCAGCAAAATCTTTATTCGGCATAGTGATAGTGGCTACATACTTCAAAGTGCCAGCACCCGTAAGGTCTGTCTCTACCTTTGCCAAGTATGTATCAGCATCCTTCTTCACCATCTCGTTTTTGGCGATCTTATGACACTTCTCGATCGTTGTTGTATAGTATTGCACTTCAAACTCGCAATTTTCGAGATGTACGTCACCGTCTGGCTCCATCCAGAATGTCATAAGTAGTTGAGAACCCTCCACTGGATCGGAATAATCACTTACACGGCGCGAGTCCGTATCCTTACCGTCGCTTATCTTTATGCAATTAATTATGGAGTCTTCGTTGATTGGCTTATAGAATTGGAACAGAACTTCCCGCAGGCGAGCATCTATTCTATTTGCCTCGCTAGCATATTTGGTCGCCAACAGCTCATAAGGAGCCACTGAATGATACCACAATCTCAGATTTTCGGTTATTAAATACTCCTCGATGAGGGAGTCTAGAATATCAACCTCAACCTGCGTAAGACGTCCTTTTGTAAGTGGTGCGGCATCAAAAGAAATCTCAATAGTGGAATCAGAGATGTTGTATGAGCTATCTTTCTCTATGATAATTCGCACGAAGTAATTAGCCAGCGTTGCCACTATTGGCTCGATGTTACTATCGAAAAAGTACTTCTCATCAGGCGTGATAACTAGCGAGTCAATGTTAATCTCTTCATTAACATATTTAGCATTCAGCGCAGATATGTTGCATATTTTCTCGAAAATTTCTGTGCGAGAGTAGTAAAATCGTATTTGAGAGGAATCGTGACTATACATATTACCAATATCTATATGGACGTTCAACTTTGGGAGTTATCAGGTTAATTATATAGCTTCGCGTTTCGTCTTGTTTGGCGGCGTATGCTGCCATCAAGGTTCCGTTGCCACGAGATAGGTTCCACCATGCTAGCATCGCGTTCTTCAAATAATCTTTTATGCCAATGGCGACCGACTGAGAATACGAAGGCTCGGGAACATCAGGGATGGTAACATTAATTTTAATGGAACCATTGTCGATGGTGTATGTTATAAGATTTGCAAACGTTGAGTACAATTGAGAAATCTGACTTACCAATTCAGTATGGAAGATATCATGGTTTTTTCTCGACAACGCTATTTGTTGTGTTGCGATTTGTCCGGATTCTATTGTGCTCATCTGGGCGTCAATGAGTGATTGATGCTGGCACTCGTCCAACAACTTATAAGAATCCAACTCAAATTCTATTTTCATAGGGCACTATTGAGGGTTAAGAGTTCATTACATCTATTCTGAGCGACTATGGAGTTGTCGTGTTCCTCCATGATATTGAATAGCAACGAAGCGGTTTGCCAAACTACCGGTTCAATCAAGGGGTTTGGATATGATTCCCCAGGAGCAACACTATCCCAGCTTGATATAGCATAATTTGGGAAGTATGTAATGTTTGCTGTTGTACTTTCCTGAAAACCATCGACAAGCGAGTAGAATTCGAACTGATTATTAGCGAGAGCTACAACCGGTTTATGGGCGCCCCCAGCTGTGATTTTATTTGCTTGGCGAGCGTATAGTGAATGTTCGGGCGTTATCAGTTCATTGCCATATACGGGATGATTCCAACCATCCATTTCCGCTTTAATCAGACGTAAATAGTTGGTTGGTTTAGGGACAACAAGCATATGACCATTAGCTGTTGTCTGAGAGACTTGGGTCGAAAAAGTGCAAGATGTCGATAGCATATGTAGGGGGGCTGCGAGCGCAACCCTCCTACCTGCTTCGTCTATGCAGTTGTCCATGTCGAATGAGAGGATGTCGTTGTAACTATTGTCACCTGGCATCAGCTCATTCAGGACCTGCATTACCCTAGATTTGATATCGTCTATTAGTGCCATGCTTCAAAGATCAGATTGTGTGTGCGAGCGGCATATTCTTTAATCTGAGCATTGGTTTTGCAGTCACCGGGGATAGGCTCTCCGAATTGTTGCTGAACAAAAGCCCTCGCGAGTGCTGCGGTAGTGACACTGTGGTTTAAGATAATCTCTTTATCGGGATTAACGAGTTCTTGATATTTGATTTCCTGCGATCCCTTAATGTTTTTACTTTCCTCGGCGGGAACAGCAGACTCTGATGGTTCGCATTTCAACACAAACACATCGTTGTAACGAGGATGTTTTTTAAGTGCCTCGATAACTTTTTCATCGGCAGTGTGAAACAGCGAGGGTCCTTCGGTAGTTTGGTACTGTACGGTCTCGAAACGTACAGATACTCGCGAACCATTAGGTAGACTAACAAAGGTATGATAGCCCTTGACACGGCTCTCAAATGTAGTAAGTTGCATGATAGTTTTTCAAATTTAAAAGGGCTGCTGCCGAGTATTGCAGCAGCCCAACGATTGAACTTTATTGAAGAAAGACTTACGCAAAAAGAATTGCGTGAGTTTCGGGATTGGTAACGGCGAGGGTGTGGCTCTCGTCGATACGAATATCCTTGCTCCTCGACTGACCCGACTGATCGAGATTCAACTCGGTAGCCTCCAAGGGTTTCTGGATACAGCGGTAGACGTTAGCAGGGTCTACGACGATACCTGATGCGCCGTAGCCGTAAGCATTCAAGAGACCGTGATATTTCAGGAGGAAGGTACCAAAGTTGGTCTCAATGCGGTTGAAGGTGATACCAAACTTAACTTCGGTCTTACCAGCTTCGAGCGACTTGTAGATGGTGCGACAGTTAGCAATGGCTTTGCCAAACTCGGTACCATAAAGAAGAATGCGCTCATCCGAACCATTGTTGCCGTCGAATACGTCGGCAGACCAGCCAAGAAGTATGTCCTCGGTGACAGACGCAGCATCACCCTTGTCGAGATGCTTGTTTACCTTGCGCACGAGACCATCGGAAGTAAACTTGGTCTTGCCCTCGGGGTCGGTGAATTCGCTCCTTACACCAAAGATAGCGTCAATCTCGTTGGTCATACGGAAGTCGTAGAGCGCCTGCTCTTTGAACTCTGCAATACCATAAGGAACCTCCTTCTCCTGCAATTTCTGATATACGCCCTCCGATACGGTTGTCATATGAATCTGACAGAGGTTGTAATCTTTTACTGGCTGGCTCAAAGGATCCTCAGAGATGGCTGCAAGCTCGTGTTTGGCAGTACCCATACGGAATAACTTAGTGCTGGCACTCATCGCGGGAACACCACTTGCGTTCAGAGGAATTACCATAATGGTATTTGTTGTTCGGTTGATCTCGCATATGTGCAAAATCAAGGGCTGGATGGCTACGCTGCCAGAAGAAACTGCCGTTGCTGCTTTGTCAACACCTGTGGCATTGTAACCTGGCACCAAGATATTGCCGTCCTTAGAGAAGATGTGTACCGAATCACACTTGATGGGTGTTGCGTTGGGAGCACTTGCGGGCTCGACCGTAGCAGCCACACTTGCACTGATGCCGCGTGCACGCACCTTAAAGTACTCATACTTGGTAGACTCAGTTTTCGCAGTGGAAAGGTGGCGGAGCATCTCGTCCATTGGGAACTGCGAAGGCATAATCTTGTGGAGTACCTTGTCAACCGAAGCCTTATTGTGCTCGGGCTTCTGAGCGACAGTTGCGGTGCCCTGTGTGGTTTCAGAAGCGCCAGCAAAAGCATCTGCCAAAATTGCACCGCCCCCAATAAAGAAGTCGGGCAACAAGTTTACGGCTTCACCAGCAAAAGCATTGGAGGTGAACACAATGGCTGCTACTACTGCGAGCAAGCCAAACTTGAAGATTTTTTTCATTTTCATTGTATTAAGTTTTATGAGATGGTTGTTATTTCATTCGTTTTTGGCGTGCCTCGATGGAAGTTAATACGTCGCCGAACAAAGAAGGTGATTCAGGCTCGGGCTCAGATGCGGCGATGCCACCCACGCCGGGAGAAGGCATATCGTCGCTCATCTTTGCTTTCTTGATTCGCTTGGCTTCAATGTCGGCATTTCTACCAGCAATTTCTCCCTCTTTATGAGCATCCGCTACTGCCTCTTCGAAAATGTAGCCATGTCGTAGTTTCTTCATAAGTTCCGGGGTAATTTTACCCATTGCAATGTCGTTGAGAGATTGACCGAGCCACTCGGTGAACCCCTTTTCTTTTTCATCGTCCCACTCGCGCATTTCATCAAACAACTTTTTGCTTTCGTCCCAGTTGGCATTGCGAGTGGCGATACGCTCCTCAGCCTCTTTACGCCTATTTCTGCGAGTGGCAATAGCCTCTCGGTAGTCCTTTTCGATATCCTCACCCTCCTCAACGGAAAAGTCGTCCATATCAAAGTGGCGTTGAAGTGCTACTCGGATGTCGATACCACGAGTAAGGTCGCTAATGAAACTGCCAACCTCGGGATAATCATCGATGACTTCCTGAATTGTTAAGTTAGCCTCGTCATACTTGGCAGCACGTTCGTCGGCAGCACGAAGCCTTTCGGCTGCATCGCCGTAAAGATCTGCCTCGGTTTCAAATGTTTTATCGGGGTATTTTTCGCGATAATATACCTGCAAGCCATTCTCGGTTGGAGCAGGAATGACAGCCTCGACTTCCTCGGGCTTCTCGGTCTGTGTTTTTTCTTTATCCTTTTCCATGGTAATCAATAATGAAATACTACGATGACAAAGAAAATCTTTATTTTAATGATTTGAAATAAAATAAAACCTTTATTTTTGCGAAAAACGCCAAAATAAAAGCGAAGTATGATAAAAGACACAACAACGGCAAAACACGCTGCTATAAGAGCAGAGTATGATAGGTTGGTGCGAGAAGAATACAAGGATAATCCTCAACGAGCAAAGTACATCGCAAAGGGATACTATATAGAAAAAATAATGGCTGACCCTCGATTTGATGTTAAGGGCAAAACTCATATTGAGAAAATAATTAACAGAAACTATGACGGAAAGCGAAGTAAATAGTATTCTCTCTGATAATATCATACATAATCACCAGCTCTTCTCGCCATATAATCCATATACAGGTGAAGGCTCATCTGTCAGTAGATATAAGCTCCACCTCAACAGCCAGCATTATATATTAGTTCCCGAATATACAAAGGAGCATTCCTTCATAAAAACTATACTACAATATGATTCCATCGAAGAATTGTGTAAATCGCAACAACTTGACTACTCAACCTTCATAGACGATCTTAACAAATGGCGAGTACAGTGGGATTTTGAGTACTGGGCAGCCACCTGTGGTACCATCTACAATAAAAGGTCTCGTAAGGAGGTGAAGTTTGTGTTGCGAAGGGCGCAGTTGAAGTTACTCAAAGTACTAGTCGACGATTTCTTCAATGGCATTCCGGTACGAATAATTCTTCTGAAAGCGAGGCAATGGGGTGGTTCTACGCTTGTTCAGCTCTTTATGGCGTGGGTACAATTATTCCACAAAGAGAACTGGAATAGTTCAATTGTGGCATTAGTCAAAGACCAGGCGTACAACATCCTTAATATGTACGACCTAATGGCGAAACGACACCCCAAGGAAATATATGATGTACAACTGAAAAGCTATCAAAGGTCCGCAACCCATAGGCAGTTAAAGGGTAGAGGAAACGTAATATACATCGGCTCAATGCAGTACCCAGACACTTTGCGTTCATCGGATATTTCTATGGCTCATCTTTCGGAGGTGGGTCTCTGGAAGGAGACGGATGGCAAGAAACCCGAAGATATTATACAATCAATTGCTGGTTCCATTGGCGAAGAGCCAGGCACTATCATCGTGGAAGAATCAACAGCAAAGGGTGTTGGTAACTATTTCCATCGTGCTTGGCAAGATGCAGAAGAGGGTCGTAGTGGTTACACTCCTGTGTTTGTCGGATGGTGGGAAATAGAGGATTATCGCCGACCATTCCGAAACGAAAAGGAGATGCGTGTATTCGTGGAATCAATGTCGCAAGACGAGCTCTATTATTTTTCGTTGGGCGCGACATTGGAAGGACTCAACTGGTATCGTAAAAAATTGAGAGGAATGCACGGTGATGTGTGGCGTATGCGAAGTGAGTTTCCGGCTACCGCAGACGAGGCGTTCCAATCTACTGGTCATCCTGCACACTCTCCATTATACATAAAACAGATGGAGGCATTCTGCAAAGAACCTCTATATAAAGGAGAGGTTTTTGCAGATGCAATGGATGGTGCAGAGTGTTTGAAAAATGTGCATTTCAGTGAAACTGCTGATGGTGATTTCTGGGTTTGGGCGTTGCCAGATAAAACTCGCACGATAGAAAATCGTTACGTTGTGTCTCTTGATATTGGTGGCAGAGGAGATGATGCAGACTGGTCAGTTATTTCGGTAGTAGATAGACTTCCTCTGATGAACGGCGGAATTGAAGAGTGTATTGCCACCTATAAATTTCATCTCGACCAGGACCTTACAATATGGCGAGCTGTTCAAGTTGCCAAGTTCTACAATGATGCTCTCTTTGTGCCCGAGGCAAATAGTTTGGATGAGAAAGGACAGGAGGGCGACCACTCGCTCACCATTCTCGACACGATTAAACCGCATTTCTCAAATATATTCTGTCGTACAGACCCACAGAAGATACGCGAAGGTCTACCTGCTCGCCTTGGCTTCCACACGAACAAGGCATCAAAAACAGATCTAATCACTCAAATGAATAGACGTTTCAGGGATGTACTACATATAGAGTACGATGCCCGTGCGCTGTATGAGGCTCGTGTTTATGAGATAAAAAAAGACGGCTCCTATGGAGCCGTGGATGGTGAACATGACGATATTTACATGTCGCGTGCTATTGCCCTGAAAGCATCTGACCTTATGCCTATGCCAATAGAAATAAAGCCAGACGCAGTTCTCCCTCACAGAAATAATCACATGAGGTCTGAATCGAGTTTTTAAGCAGTCCTGCGTTGCATTGCATCGGGTCCGTTTAGGAATTGCCCCAACATTGCCATAGATGCCTCTTGCTCTGCTGTCGGTTGCATATTCCCGGCAGTTTGGGAGAGGAGTTGTTGCATCTGTTGTGGGTTATTAGCCATTTGTACCTGCTCATTAAACTGCTTAATTTCCGAAAGTATCTTATCGGCATAGGGCAGTGAACTGTTTTTAAGGTAAATCTCAAACGGCACTTGTCCCATTCTTACGAGTTCCAATATAGACTCCTCTGCAAGTTGACGAAGAACGGGTGTATCTTTGGCTCGCGAAACACGCAAATTCCAGTGACGAATTTTTTTCGCCAATTCTGGATAGTAGGTTCTGGCGGTATCCGTAAAGGCATCGCCATTGATATCTATGTACTTCGGCTCATCATATTTAGACATTATTACTTTGAGCATCTTCTCATCACGCTGTTCCTGATACTTATCCATTCTATTGAATGTCTGAATATAGTTAAGCATAGAGTTCTGTGCTTGCTGAGCGTAAAGAGATGCTGCGGTACCTGATTTTGCCACCTGACCTTGAACTGCGCCTGACAGACCACTTATCTGGGACATAAGGTCTAGTTCGAGTTTTAGCATCTCCCATGCTCCAATGTTGGTGGAGTTTGCTGCGATCTGCTGTGGCATTTGCCCTGTCGGATTCTTCGCCACGAGGATGACACCATTCGACTTCACCCACTCTCGCGTGTAGTCTTCGAGCTTCCAGCCATAGGACTTAGCAATACAATCTTCTGGTATAGCAAGTACGCCTTTTGCAGATGCCGACATTATAAAATCAATCATGATGATCAAGCGATTGATATAACGCTGCATATCAAGAAGGTCAATCAATACCGGCACGAAGGTACCATCTGTTATTGTCGTATGTGCAAAACAGTAAGGATGTGATTGATGAGCATAAGGTGACTCCATCTCTTTCAGACAGACACCTGTCGGAGTTAAAAATTTCACATTCCAATACCACTCGTTGCGCGGCTCCGCGTAGATTGTCATTACCTCCTCGGGACTGATGTCGATGCCTTCGTCCTTGGCGGCAGCAGCAACAGCCAAACGCTCTTGGTTAATCTTATCAATATCAGCCATTGTCAATCCCTCTTCATATATCTCCTCCGTACCCTGCATAGGGTCGTGGACATAAAGGACGTGGCGTAGTTTCTTTTCCCACACTTCTATTACTCGACATTTGTCGATGGATGCGTAACCAAAGAAGTCCATATTCTCCAACACTTGCTTGGAACTTTCAGTGAGAGAACTGTGCATATAAGGAGAGGACTGCCTACGGAAGTTTGCATACTCATTGCGTAATGTCTCCTTATCCTCCTCGGTTTTAGCAAAGTTATATACCAATTCGTCAAATGTATAGTCGTGGATCTCTGTTATGCGGTATAAATCGTTCAAACGCGGATCCTCGAAGTCGGGATTAGTACAGAAACGATTGATGTTAACGAATTTTACCGTACCATCATACTCATTCTTTTCCGACCAAAAACCGTAGCCTATCTTTACGACGCCGATGCCGGCTGCCAGCAACTCCTCCAATACGTTCTGGTCAATAGTCTCGCAATCGTTCAAGTGTTGTACAGCTTGGAGTGAGTTTGTGAGCATATCGCCAAGATCAGAGTCGTCAGAACATACGGTTGTGACAATGGTCTGCGAGGGATTGGAGTTTCGCTGTCCGTGTATGTTCTTAAAATAGTTCTGAATAAGGTTGTGTTTCAGTGGGGTTTTGCCTTGTTTGGAAATTGATAGATCCTCGCGAATGTATTTACCCGTATCGGGGTCTAACACCAATTCGCCCCATTGGTCGCCATTTTTGTACGCAAAGATTCTTCTGTGGTTTCTGCGCACATAGTCCCATTTTGCGTAATCATTTGCGCACGCATAGAGCAGCTGCTGGTTGCTCTGCGTTGCACTCATTGATTTCTTGCTGTCGGCGACCTCTCGACTAACTGTCTTCTGTTGCTGGGCGAGGCGTTTGTTTCTTAACACCTCAGCCCTTCCGTAGTTCTGTATCATTCTTGCCTATATTTTTTGTTGTAATCATCGATTGTTTTTTCAAACTGCTTGTTCCAATCATTGGCATCCCAGTCTACATTCCTATCAAGGTATATAGCCTCGAACATTATGTCTTGAATGTCCTGCTGAATAGCCTTCTGCTTCTCAGCGTCAGGCTCACTGGCAGCCATAAGTTCCTGTTGGCGCTTCACAACCTTATGGATGCGATTGATGTGCCTGTAAAACTTCTCATCGCGCAATATATTCTCGGGGATGGGCTCTCCGGTCTCTTGTTGGCGCTTTCGATACTTCAAGTAGTCGGCGTGCTGCACTTTCAGGCGATTGAGGATATGGTAGTAGTCACCACTCTTCGAGGGAACATGCGCCTCGCCAAGGAATCGGCGAACAATTGGCAGCTCATTGTACACGTCAATGTCGCTCTTACCTTCGGTTATCATATCGTGGAAGTAGCTGGCGGTATTTACAACATTCCAGAAGAATTTACCGCCAAATAAAGAGCCACCGGCGTAGTATTGCAGAATGTGATGCATATCCGAAGGATTAAACTCCAAAACATCCTTCCACCCTACAATCTCTCCCTTGTCGTTTTTAGATCCACGCTCAATATCATTGCCACCCAGCATCGAGTTCATCGATTTCGCCCAATTAACAAAGAACTCGGGCGTATTCTTCAATCCCAACTGATATTCTGGTGTTGCATCTGAGTAGCGTTTCCTATGAATTGGACGTCCAAGGTAATCCTCATTTACCCAAACATCATAGAGTGGAGTAAAGACGGTGGGCAGAATGGAGCGTACAAAATCACCGTTTTCGGGAACTGCCAAAGGCGAGAATGTGTCAAATGGCAGTCTCGACAACTCCCCAGCGAACTCTTCGGCAGACATCTTGCCTGCCATCAACTCATAGAGGTAAACACCCAAAGAGTTAAAGAGGGTTTCGGAGCCTTGTGCAAGAGGTATCTTGATATACTTACCACTACTAAACAAAGGAATTACTGTGTTGCTCAACTTAACGTGCAATGGAATATCCAAATCGTTTCTCTCGTCCTCATCATCACCATTAATTAAATCAAGAGCATAGTCTGCCAGCAAAGCATTTATGATGCCGGTAGCGGTTCTATATGTGGCGAATAATGCGGTGCGCCAGGGGTTGTTTTTTGCAACATTGAACTCCTGATAGGCTGCCTGCATAGATGCGTTAAAGAAGAGGTATAAAGTACCAAGTGTCTTGCTCCATTCGCCTTTGCGGTTGAAGTTGACGGTTATGTCCTTTGCATTTTGCGCAGCCTCGGCAGAGGACGAGCCTCTTTCGAGAGATGCGAGGAATGTAGCAAAACGAGTTGAGCCCTCACTCACAGATGCCAGAGCATCATACCACTCATTAATACCTTCCCAACCATCTATGGCACCTCGGGCAACTTTCGACTTTGACTTAATAGCGTTGCGGCGAGCAAGTTTGCGAAGATTCGACTCTATCTCATCGATGCTCTGCGTGAAAACATAACCGGTCAAGCCACCCTGCTCCTCGAAGATTTCATAGAGCGTATCCAACACACGCTGACGACCGTACCTCTCCATCAATATCGCGCGGTCCTCAACGCTATTCAGAATATCATAATCGCCCACCTCGTCTACCGAAAGAGGTTTTGCCTTGCCCCTCTCACTACGCCATATTGCTCCATAGGTGTATGGAAGATTGCGAGTGAATTTGCTAACGCCACCATACGAGGAGTCCAATAGGTGCATCCTGAATGAATGTCGGAAGTCGCGTATCACATTAGATACTACAAAGGCTGGGTTATAACTCGTAAAAAGACCCGACATGGTTCTGGTTAATCTTCCCAAAAACCTACTTGCCTTGCCTTGTGCAGATGTGAGTTCTCCGTTGATAGCCATCGCTACCAAGGGGTCGGCAAAGATGATACTCTGAGCCTCGCCATTGACATACATAGTAACAATCCTCTGAGCCTCCAAGTTTTTCGCCAAGGGGAGCTCGCCAGGCATATTATTGTCACCACGATATATCTCTTTGACTACCTCCTCTTCTTGGGCGCGAGTAATGCGAACAAAAATATCTTGTTTCTCTACGGCACTCAAATTAGGGTCTTTAAGTTTGGACTTCCAGAAGGCAATCTCCCTACGTTTCATTTTCGAGATTTCCAATTCTCGCAAAAACTCTTCATTCATATCCTCACCCAGGGGCAGAGGACGCCATTTACCGGAAAGGTCCTTATACGCATATCGTTTTTTAAGGTCGAAAACCAACTCGGGGTGCTTGCCTTGTTTGCGAGCCGCAGCTTCGGCGTCGGCGCACAATTTACCTGCGACCAGCTTCATCTTGTTGTTTTCTCCGGAAATGATAGCCCTACAACCAAAGTTGATCATAGCAGCAAGAGGGTCGCCAGGTTTCGTAATCCTGCCTTCGTCAATTTTTCCGATGTAAACACTGCTACTAACACCTTTGGGATGTTTGACATCGCCAAAGTCGTAGAATTTCACGGGGTCGATCGCCTGTGTGGTGGACATATCCCAACCTGACAGCGGCACATAGTACTGCCAATGATGGCTCAAAATGTGTTCCTTGGTGTCTAACGAGATATTACCACTGGCTACCAAATTGTCCAAAGTGGTTTTATTTAGCAGATTTACCTTTCTCCATAACTCGTCAACTAACTCTTTGGGCACTACGCTCTCGAAGTCTTTGACAGCCACGTGTGCTTTATGGTAATTCCACTCGGGGTGCTTCAACTCAACACCCTCTCCACTAGGGAATGAGGTGACACCAGAGTCGTGTCGTTCTATGGCGTGTTTGTAGGTCAAATAGTCGGATACATCCTTATATTTCATAGGGCTTTGCTGCTCGATCTCCTTAATTGTATCGAGCAGTGGGTTAATGTACCTCAACGTGAAGCGATCTATCTTAACCTGAGCGCGAGATGACCAGCGATTGATGGCACTATAAAGATTATTAGTGGCATCGATTACCACTCCATAAGCCTCCACAAGTCTCTGCTGGAATTTCCTCACGGGCTCGGCGTTGTCGAACAATTTGCGAGTAAACGCGGAACTACCCACCTTACCTGTCTCCCCAAAGGTGGCATTGGGATTACCCTTATCTAGATAGGTGTTGCCCTGATCCTCCGACCCCGATCTCCTTAATTCCTGTTGGAACCTACGGCGGAGGATTCCATTTACATATTTGGGGCTCCAATATACGGGCAGTACCTCGCTCAATACTGCATCGTAGAGTTTGTCGCCCAAAATACCTCGCAGTGTGTCGGTGCTGCCATCCTTTTGCTTTTTGCGGAGCAAACGGTCAAGTTCCTCGGCTGGTGCCTTGGGGCGGCGCTGGTGCAACAGCTGCTTATACTCCTTGGGCAACCAATCATACAACTCCACAAGGAAATCCTTGCGATTCTCTTCCGGCACCAATTTATCTGTCACACCGTTAGCAGCTGTGTAGTATCGCAGGTACTCGGTAACCTTGGGCTCGGATAATTCTTTAAGATATGTCAGTTGTGGCTTTCGAGCATTGGCGCGGCGAGAACGATAAGCCTCCTCGCGATACTTTTTGTCGGTATTCGCCACAGCAAGAGCCTCGTCTGCACTCTTGGGTTTTTGTAACCTTGCTCGCGACTTCCACAAAAGATAGGCTATATCCCTGTCGGAGATTTGCAGTTTTCGTCCGGAAACCCTATCAAGCAGCTGACGGAACCAACCAACTATACGGTCCCAAACACCCAACGTCACATTACCCTCGGCTAGGGTCGCCAGATACTCGTCCATTGCCTCATAGCGGTCAGCGTATTTGCTTCCCCACAACTTCTGCTGCTCGGGAGTAAGATGTTCCCAAACTCTATCGAGCAACTCGTTATAGGCTTTCTCGTTGCCTACGACCTCGCGCAAACCCTTGTGTCCAACAACCTCGTGGAGGATTGTAGCCTCAACATCCGAGATGGACTCGTGTTGCGTAAGGTTGATACCAATCTTACCACTGCTGGTCCACCAACCCTTGTCGCGGCGCATTCTGCGCTGACGGTAGGCATTAGCATCGGTTATATCCTCAACATTGGTGTATACTTCAATAGGAGTGTGCAGGGATGCAGCCAATTCTCTTGCAACCTCTGCCATCTGCTGGGTAGTTGTAACGCCTGCACCAGCCTCGCCACCGCGATACCTTATGTCGGGATTGTTTGCATCGAAGGTGCCGATATTTTCAGTGGCAGACTTGATATTTTGAGGGTCAAATACCAAGAATACATCTCCTCCATATTTTTCAAAGTATGGTTTAAGGTCGTCTTTATTCTCTGTACCCACAAACAGATCGATGATGTTTCTGGCAATAATACCATCTTTGCGTAGTTTGTTGCCGGTCATTCCATTTTGACCTGCATAAGCTTCGATTGCATCCCTACCTATTGCAGTTTTATACCCGACATCAGCTTTTAAGTTGTACCACCCCTTCTCCGCTTGATATTCGGCATCAAACTCTGCCACGTCCCTCATATTGAGGAATACCTCATACACACGACCACCAAGATTGCGAGTAATCCTCTCTTTCTCGGTATAGAGGTCAAGCATCTTGTTGATGTCTTTCTTCTCGGCAGCTGCTTCTATTTGGGCATCAAGTCGAGCGAGCTCCTCCTTAACCTCGGGAGCATCATCGACCAGAGAATACATTTCAGCAAGAGCCCTATTCGTGGTGAAGAAATGACCATACTCTTTCAAGCCACTTCTGCGGCGTTTCGACTGACTTCTGTCAAAAGAGGTGATGCCTTTCCAGTTCGAACCGTGCCATACAACCAATGGCTCACCATTCGCATTGACTATTTTCGATACATCATCTGGAATGTTAAGACTTCCATCCTCGTTAAATGTAATTTTTTCCCAATCTCCAAACCACTTCTTAAATGCCTTGGTGCGTACCTGCACCCACTGGCGAGGTGTGAGGTTGGAAGGCTTGCCATTGGGGGCTTTCAGATAGGTACCATTGGATTTCGCTTTGGCAATGAGCTCTTGCTCCTCGGGGGTGTAATCCTCAACCTCTCCGGAGCGGAAACGGATCTCGTCTTTTGCATCCAACCTCTTCTCCGCAACGAGGTCTTTGAGAGGCATATTCTTAAACTCGGCAATCGTGAGTTTGGTGTCGGGAAGTAGATGCTTCCTCAACCAACGCCAGAACCTTGACAGCCAGGTACGCAAGCGACCAACAAGGGTGGGGCGCACACTCTTCTCTTCGAGCATATTATCAAGAATGTTTGCACTGCCCGGAGCAACCAAGCGTGCGTGGACCTCCGAAGCCAGCAAGTTTTCATTGTCGGCAATCTTTTCGTAGGCAGGATTTGTGCGCACTTCTTCCCAGAGTGGTAGTTGCTTCATCAGCTTTACACCCTCTGCCCACAACTCGGGGTTTTCCTGTTGACACACCATATCCCAAATATGGGTATATTCGTGGATGGGAGTCTCAGGATTGAGACCTCGCTCTGTGAGATAAATCTTACCGTCTGTCATCCAGCCATAGACCGCGCCTTGGGGATTTTCGGCAGTGGGCTCCTGCAAGAATAGAGGTTGTCCTCTCAAAACACTCTCGCGCATATCAGGGGTGACATCCACCGAGTGCATAGTGTTGTTCTCGGCAAGGTCGGGCATCGTAACCTCTCCGACCTCCACACCCCACTTCTTGCCATACTTATTCATAAAGTTGGGCAGAATCTGGTCGTAGAATGCTCGCATACCCTCGCCACCAATGCGGAGACCATCGCCTTCCAATTCAAAGTCTCCTTTCTCCATCAGTTTTTCCGCGAGAGGCTTGCCTACTATATCTGCCAATGGCTGATTTCCAAATTGGCGACCGTGTGCGACACCATTTTTATCAACATATAGGTTATAAACACTATTGCCTGCATAAATTGTTATGTTCTTAACAATGGGTGTGCCATCGGAAAGTTCCTCTATGTTATTATCTTCCGACTTGATATTATCAACAGTCTTGCTAATATCGTATCTTTCGGCTTGTTGGTCGCCCGTAGTCCAAGCAACCTTATCAAAGCCATTTTCGGCAGCATAGCGGAGGACGCGCTTCATAGCCACCTCGTGCCAATTCTTCTCGAATGGGGCAGGCTTTACTTTGTCATTGGAGAATACGAGATTGCGGTACTGTTGCATCAGTTCCTTTTGTTCGTTAGTAGCACGATGCGTGAGTGTTTCCAGAGGCACCATAGTTTTTGAGTCCAAGAAACGTATAGAACGAGCCATTGGATCGTGTTCTACATAGATGCCTGCTTGCAACATTCGTGGTATTAAGACATTGAGTCGCGCATCCAACTCTTTCTCATCGAAGTAACCTTTCTCTCTGCCCTCTTGATGACGTTTGCTCTGTATTTCGTCAATAACCAATACTCTATTGCCGCCCTCATCTGTGGTCTCTCCAAAACGCACCCAAGCGACTGCACGACCTTCGCCAGCGTCGCCAAAATGCACTTCATCTGTTCTATTCCACGCCTCAATGGTGGGAACTACCAGAGCAATCTCTCGCTTGTTTGTGAGACCTTTGGTGGTATATGATGTTCGTGTGGAATTAGAGGGTCTGATGCCATCAAACGCTCTCTTATTTTTGGTTTGCCACACAACATCCGCAAAGTCGCCGAACTCTCTATCGCTTCCGGTGGACACAATTTCATAATCCTCCGTTAGTGAGAAGAAACGACTCGCGCCTTCGCCATATTTGGCATCAAGATTTTCCTCCAATGCTCGCGCTGTTTCAGCGTAAGCATCCTCCTTGCTGTAAAAATCGGTGTCAGAGTAGTCCTCTCTTGATTGTGAAACTGACTCCTCTGCATACCTTTCCATATCTTGACGCAAACGATAGGCGTAGTCGCTTGGTACCCCTTCGTGATGATCTGCATACTCAACATCCTCTACCTGAATTTTGTTCGCATCGACGTAGTCGAGTACCTCCTGCTTGGTGAGAGTTTTTGAAGTAGCTGCTTTAAGCCAGTCGGAAAGACCGAGCCACTTATCCTCGCCAGCTTTCAGACCGCCATTCTTCTCAATCATTTTGAGCCACTGCTCAGGTGTAGCCTTCTCCTGCTTGATATTTTGCACAGCATGCTCGGCATTGGAGTAGAAGGCGGCTTCGGGCTTTATCATAGCCTCGGGAGTAACCATCTCCACTTCAACACCAGTAGCACGCACAAGATCGATAACCTCTTGTGTTGTTATGTTGGCATTTGTTCTTGCAAGCTCGCCCTGCTCCACTTGGTAAAGAATGGTTTTACCATCCTCTTCCCTCTCTTGTATGGTGTCAAAGAGTTTGTCGAAGTAGGGTTTCATTATCTCATTTTCCTTCGCCGAGGGATAAGGATATGATGACGCTTCAAAATCAGTGTCTGCATTGTCAGATTCCACAAACAAGGCATCGCCACGAACCAATAAAGGCGAAATTGTGTTTTTTTCTTGAAGGCTATTGTAAATATAGCTTTGGAATAATCGTGCAGCTCGCTCCCATACCTCACCCCAATAGTCGCCAGCATTTTGAGAGCGTTTGGTGTAGGGCAATTTGTCCATTTCTCTTACCAACTCTCTAAACGCTTCGGTTACTTCGGTGCGCTCGGCTCTGTGCGTGCTTGTAGCCATCTCCGTAACATTACCACTCACCTGTTTTGACATATAGTTATCCAAAGCGTGGAACCATTCGTGAGCTAACGAACCAGCGCCTTTGAGCCTTGTGAGGTTGATGACCTCCTTGACTGGCTCGTAGTGTGCCAATGCTCTCGATTTACCACGAGCACCGAAAGCCAACCCAAGACGACCGCCCAAAGAGAATGCTTTGGGCGATATTCCAACGGCTTCGCAAAGATCCATAATAGCATCGTATGACTTGTTGAGATACAACTGTCGCTCTGCCTGCGGGACCCAATTGCCAAACTCTACACCTCGGAAACCGAAAGTGTCAAGGAAGTCCTGAGGAGTTACATCCTTACCTTGTCGATAGTCTTTGCCTTTGCGCTCAACCATACCGATATTGGAACCCATCAGGGTTTCGGTCATCCTATCCTCGCGAGCAATGAGTTTCTCGGCGTTGTCTTTGAGGTATTGCTCCGCCTCCTTCTTGGAGTACAGTCTACCCGACAGATAGATATTGCCCGGTATTTGGCGACTCTTAATGCGGTAGTAGCCTCTGTTGTCCTTAGTAACATAAAGATGTCCCACCTTATCCTCCGAAGGCGATGTCCCGCTTGATTTGGCAAGAGCCTCCTTAATTTCTGGGTACTCCTTTTTGAGTTTAGCCACCGCCTGTTCAAGCGTGGAGTATGGGAAGCCCCTGCGTGCAGCAGGGCTACCCACAACCCAGTAACGTTGGTCAAACTCACCATATCGGATATACGCACTCTTGATAGCTCTATTCACTTCGGGATAGCTGATAGCCTCGTATGTGGTTTTATAGTCCTGATATGTTTTTAAGGCATATTCAAGGTCTTTTCGCGCCACTTCTGCAAAGTTGCTTCTGCTTCTTATTGTTTCGCTAAACGCCGAAATATAAGCCTCAACATCTGCATCATTTATCTCAATGACCAAATTTTTGCCCTCTACCCAATCCAAAGCACTCTGACGATACTTATCCATGAGCACCGCCTTGCTATTGCCACCACTATTGCCTCT
The DNA here is from genome assembly GCA_045602145.1 of Tidjanibacter sp. Taxonomy (GTDB): domain Bacteria; phylum Bacteroidota; class Bacteroidia; order Bacteroidales; family Rikenellaceae; genus Tidjanibacter. The sequence continues at coordinate 61,468 of JAZSAY010000026.1, read as the reverse complement.
TACTGCCATATTGAGGGCGAGGAGAGTCGTGGCATCATCGGGGGTCATTTGTCCCTCGCGCATATACTTGATGATGTTGGTGCGAGATAGTATTTTGTCGGGGTCTTTAAGCGTAGCGAGGTCTGTCCTCGACAATTTTGCCGAGTCCTTAACTCTCTCGCGTGCCACATCTTTCCTCGCGCCGCCAATTTTCTCACCGAAGTCTTCGATTTTATCGGTTGTTGTGTTGGAATTTTTAAGTACAACTTCTCCTTTTTGTTTGTATTTTGGCTGAATAGTTGTATCTTTGTCAACAGAAGCGTTAGTGCTTTGCGAGAGAGCTGTGTCACCTCGCAAGTCCAAAGGATTGTCGTCAGTGTCTGTCGTCTTGTCGATTGGTGCTGACGCTTCTTTTTTCTCAAATGCTGTTAGCAACCAAGTCTTTTCCCGTTTATTCCAAGTTAGACGTACAGCTGCCTTATGAGTGACGTTCTCCAATTGCACTCTGTTTGCTGTGCGTTTGGTTACTTGCATATTGTTCAGTATCTCTTGCAGATTTTCAAGAATCTCTGGATGATATTTAGATAGTTTTGCTAAGCCATATCCATCGCTCTTACCTGTTCCTTCTACTCCCCACACTAGATCAATTTCCCCTATTTCGGGATGCGACAATGCACCTAATGCTTCTCCATTCTTTTTTCTCAACAGAAAAGCAATTGCCTCTTTTGGCTTTCCTCTGAACTGGTCATATATAGGACCAAACTCCCCTTCTGCAAGAGGTATAATAGGCTGCTCATAGGCAAAATAATTAGTGGGTTTATTTGTTAAGTAATTAAGGAATACGGGCATAAGCATAGCTACACCTTTATCAGTTTGCACAAAGATGGGTCTGTTATCGGCACGTCCCATAATCTCTGTTGCTCCAAGGTGCTGTGCTGCACGAGCAAATTTTTCCAACAAATCCACACGCAATGCGACTACCTCCCCATTGGGTAGAGGGAACATAACCGAAAAGTCCTCAACAAAGGTATTGAAAGCACCAACTTTATCACCAGAATCTTTACGTTTCTGCCATTCCTCTTTCAGTTTGGCTTTGAGTCCTCCAACAAACGTGAGTACATTTTCGGGAGATATGCCCGTAGGCAAAGATCCCTTGTTGTCTGCATTAGTATTCACAACTACTTGCCAAGCCAACGTACTTGTAGGCTCCACTACTTGTCCTTTAACATCTACCCATTTGCCCTCTTTGTCGCTTTGGTATGCACCCTTATCCGCTACCAAGATGCGAGAGTCGGTTGCTACCGCGAAGCCATCCTGATGAATGACGTGTTGAAGCGCTGGAATCTCCTTTTCACCTTTGGTGTCAAGATTCGCCTCTAACTTATACCTACCACGAGGCATAACCGGCGAAATCTCTCCTTGTTCTTTCAGCCGTTGTTCAAAGAATTTCTTTTCTTTGGTTGCTTTTACCTCCTCAGTTCCCTCTGTGGAGGCGACCTCTTCCACCTCCTGCTCAGGCTGAATAGACGTAGTTTCTTCGGCGACTTTTGGCTGCTCAACATCCGTTGCTTCCGATTGTACTTTCTCGCCAGTTCTCCAATCGTAACCTCGCTTCTTCAACACTTTACGGGCAGACTGTGTGGAGTCATTATCGGTATGACCATTTGCTGCCGCGAGTAGCCTGTCAAGATTTGATGGGGGTGTGATTTTACCTTCTGCAACCAAACTACCATATTGGCGGATAGCTTCACCTCGTTTAGTCTGGTACTCCTCAGCGGCGATGGCAGCATCTTTTTGCAGCTGTTTCTTCTGGGACTCTGTCAATCCGCGAGGATTGCGGATTTTATCATCCATGTAGTCAGATATAGGACTGCTCAAACCAAGACGAGCTAGGTAGTCCTCCAAACTTATCTGTTCAGAAGATTCAGGAGATACTGCCTGCCCCTCGATAGTTTTGACGTTCTTGTACTCGGCAAAGGGTTTGGTTTTGCGGTGCGAAGAGGCTATCCATTTTTGGAATTCTTCTTTGGAAGTACCGGTGATGGCACCCAGCCCCTGCCAGCCCTCCGAATAGTTGGAGAGATAGGCGCTTTGTGCCTCCTCGATAGAGTTGAAACCATACATAACCTTATGCTCATCAAATGAGCCGTCGGGCTTCACTTGATCAACAACGAACACCTCGCCATTCCAACCATCAAGATGGTCGGATAGGAATAGGTCTATATGGTCGCCATCGACACCCTCAGTGCCACGAATATAGCCATAGGTGTTATTCATAGTGACGCTCCAAGGGTTACCCTGTTCATCCACGCCACTGCGCACTACACCCTTGGGTGTCTCAATAGTGATGTCAAAGCCATCAATCTTGATATGCCCCTTCTTGTAATTACCTGCCTCCTTTTGAGCTTCGGTCGGTTCGGTGGCTGTGTCCTGTTCTGCTTGTTCAATTCGGGCGTCAGTTGAAGGAGTTTCGGCAACATCTTGGTCCTCTGTTTGGTTTTCTGAAATAGATATTGTACCTTTGTCCGTAGAAGCAGAGTTAGGAGATACAGGGGTCCCATTCTCCTCGTTAAAGATGCCTTGGCGGAAAAGTGTGGCGTCTTCCTCGCTTCTTTTTTTGTTTTTCATTGAACTGGAAGTCTCTACCTCAACGGATGGTTCGGTAGTGGTTGGGGGTACCATTGCTGATTGACCGGCAGCCACGACATCAGACCAATACTTTTGTATCTCGACAAGGCGTTTTCTCTCTGCTTTGGTGCGCTGAATATCTGCAACAGTGAGTTTCGGAGCATCTGCATTGTTCAACTTCTCCAACGCTTCGGTGGTGTTACCCAGCATTTGTTGGGCTGTATCAAGAGCCTGCGCTTGGTCGCCTTCATTCATCTCCACAAGTGCTGCCCACGAGTCCTCAATGGGCGCTTGTTCGAACAACTGATTACCCTCGGTATCAACGGGAATGCGCGAAAGCGCAGTGGGCATAGTGTCTTGCGTCTCAGGAGCAATAGCCTCTGTTGCTTCGGCAACTTGCTCACTTACCGTATCGATAGCTTCTTTCTCTCTTTCTAATTCATCGAAACTCTGGATGCGAGGAACACCAGCAACATCTGCGTAGGATACTGCACCCATCTGTTCGTGGGTGTATTCTTGTTTGTCCTCGTCCCAATACTGCACTTGATAAGTTTTCTTCCACTCATCTTTGTCATAGATGCGAGCTTTGCGACCATCGGAGGTCACAATCTCCTCTCCGACATCATACGAATCTTTGGAACGGTTGTCTTGGTCTGCTACCGATGCCTGCGATGCGTTTTCAGCTACTGCTTCATCGACCGTCTCGACAGGTTCGATGCCTACTGCCTGGGAGATTTCTGCATCATCCTTGACCTCCTTAGTGTCGTTGATGGGGGCAGCTTGCTGCGTGACATCAACAAAGGTCCTCTTGATGTAATCATTTACGGAGTATTCTTGGATGTTTGAAACCTGACCGAGCGTTATGGTTTTACCTGCGCTCGATTTATCGACAATAGTTATAGGTGTAGTGGAGGAACCTGATTTGTAGTCGCCCGTTTTTATGGCAACAGTACCACCATTATATTGACATAGTACGACACTATCATCCACATTTTCCGTTTTGGCAAAAGTATCAGGGATTACCTTGCCTTTCTCATCCAACTGCGGAGAGTATTTGTAGATGAATTTTTCGATATTGTCAAGCCTACTAGCGAACTCTTGTACATTTTTATTGGCTTCGCCTGCTGAGTTGTACATTAGGCGATTGATGCGACTTTGAATGTATCCCCACACACCGGCAATGTCATCTTTGGAAGCCTCGCTCCAATTAATATCAGCCAGCGCTTGCGACATCTTAGCGACATTCGTTCCGTGCATTGCATCGTGAGCTGCATTGCGTATATAGTCAGAGGAAATGGATTTAAGGGTGTCTCTTTCTTGCGATTTCAGAGCTAAGTTAGTTGCTCCATTATTAAGCAATGTGCCCGCTGCGGAGGTTACATTCATAGCACCTCCGGTAATCGCGCACACAAGATAGGTCTCCCACAAGTTCTGGGCAGAGAGTGTCTCTAACAGTTGATCGGGTTCGAGAGTCAAAAGAGGTTGGGTGATATTCACAAACAGTTCCTCCACGAACTCACCCGTTGAGCCATTCCAGTTGATAGACTTCTGCAAAGAACGCATCAGGTTTTTTTTATCCGCCATCTTATACAATTTACCTAAGCCAAGATGATTACCAAAAGTCTTGGTGATTCGCGACAACGGAGCTTCTATCAACTCACCAATGCCCATCTCAGAGAAGTTCTCCAAGAAACCGCTTACAGCCGCCTGATAGAGACGCTTGCCAGCGCTTGTGGGTTGCCACTTGTAAAGATTTCCCTCCTCATCAAAATGCAGATTACCACCCTCATCGAAATACTGTTCTTGCGTGCGTTGCTGGTAATCTAAATATGCTGTTGGTGTCAAGGCTGTGGCAGGTACCGCATTGATGGCAGCCGTAGACAGACCTTTCACCCACGACTTTGCTCCCGACTTTGCAATCTTTTTGGTTAGGGGTGCTGTTATTGCCCTGGCACCAGTGGCACCAGTGGCAAACCCAGCCATATAGGGTACCATTTGTCCTATGCCCGAACCAACAGAAGCAGGCGTTGTGAGACCACCCATAGACTGGATGTAACCCTCTACACCCTTTTTAAGTTCTATTAAATCAAAAATATCCTGCTCGTAGTCATTGAGAGCCTCGCCCTTTTCGAGTTTTTCGAGTACACTATTCTCTTCCATTGCAGGAATAAGGTCGCCCCAGCCCAAGGTGACAAGATCACTCCAAGAAAAACCTGCTCCAAAGCCTTTTGACAGCTGTTTCAGCCAACTACCAGCGTCGCCCTTTTCGCCTCGCTTAGGGAGATTAAGCCTTTTGCGGAGCTGTCGGAGTTCAGATTGTGCCGGTAAAGTTGCGGGAAAATATAAATCGGGCATTTGAGAGTGTTGTTTCGCTAGTTGCAGAGCCTCTTCATTTTTCTTCTGCATCGACTCCTCAATGCGCCCAATCTCGGTATTGAGATAATCGAATAGTTCCTCCGCCTCTTTCTGTCGTTGCATCGAATACGAGGAGTTGGGATCCTTATCGTATCTATCCCACAACTCGTCCCAATAGGGGGTATTCTGACGAAAGGTAGAGTATGCCTCGTAAAGTTCTTTCACATTGTCGGGCGTATCCTCGCTCCACTGTATGTTCTCCGCAGGTTCGGTAAAAGAGACACCTCTGCTGCGCATATAGTTGCGAAGCGAGTCAAATGCGTCAAAAGCCTGCTGTGCATCGATGCCACTACGCTGCATGTCGATATTATGGATCACGAGTCGCTCGGGATGTGATTTATAGAGATCTAATCCGACTTCGCTCACACCAAGTTTGGTTGCAAAGTCTTGATATGTGTTACCGAAAACACTTTTCGACTCTTCTCCATAGTCTCTAATTAGACCATCGTATAGAATCTGAGCCTTGCCAGGTGTTGACAAGCGCTTATAAAACTCATTAAAATCATAGGGCATGTCGGTGTGCTTCTGCTTTAATCCATTATATAGGATAGTAGCCTTATTTCTATCAGGGATTAGAGTGGGTGCCCCTTGAAAGTCGTCATTGAGTGGAAGAGGTTTCTTCTCCAAAAAACCAGGCTTGATAAAACTTTCAGATGTAACTAGATTTGGGTCATAAAATTCTCGTTCTTCCTCAGGAGACATAATGTTTTCCCTCAGCGGAGAATTGGGTATATGTGTTTTTTTTTGAAATTTGCCATTCGGTTGATGGGTAAAAAAGCTACTTGGGACAGGAGCATCGCCTAAATTGTCGAAATAGTTTTCCCAAAACTCCACTTTTTTCTTATTGTCGTTGTTCATTTTCTATCTTTTCTTAAAATTCTCCGTAGGTTTGATAAAAATTACCAGATGTGGTATAATCCTCTCTTTCGGGCATACCGTTACCAATGTTTTGAGATTGTGTAGGTACACTTTTTAAGCCCACCTTGCCTTGATTTTCCACTATGGAAGAGAGTGTTCGTTGCGCTGCCGGCGATAAATTGATGTTGCGGATTAAATAATCGTATTTTTCGTTGGAGGTTGGCTCACGATATATCATCTCCAAATTTTTGTTTTCCCTGCCTGTTGCCACCTTTGGAGCCGCAAGATTGGGATTTTCTCGCACCATTTCATTGTAAAGCCTCTCCAAATTGGCTCTGAGAACGGTCTTCGGCACCGTGAAGGTTTGTCCATTGCCGAAATCGAGGTCAACGGTATTCTTTGGCGTAGTGTTTTTGGGAGTCCTGCCAACCGTGCGTTCCCTCAGACCTTTTTCGTATAATTTATCAGTGGTGCTCTTTACAATTCCTGTTCGCTTAGCAGTAGGCATCGCCATCCACTCCTCAAAAGTACCCGAGAAGGTTCCTTCACCAATGGCAGCATACATATTTCCCAATTCAATATCTCGCTCCTTGGTAGCTTGTGCATCGGTAATCTGCTGTTTGCGCATCTTCTCAGCGTAGTCGCGTTGTTCCTTTTTTTCTGCCTTTGCCACCTCCTCGGCTTTTGCCTGGTCCGCAAGACTCAGTTTGCGCGAGAGGTCCTGCATACGGGCAGAGGTTTCAAGCTGCTCGTACTCCTTATTCGCGACATCATAATCCTCTTCGAGCTGGGCGAGTTGTGCTAAGAATGGCTCCTCGCTACGCTGCACCTGTGGCATATAACCCCTGCCCGAACTCAATGCACCAGGTATAGCCCCTGCCAAAGTGGCAAGAGCATTGGTAATAGCAGTGAGGCGCCCAGCCTTTCTAAGGTTAGCCTCTTTCGCTACATCCTTTTTTGGTTTTCTATTTTGAATTAGCGCCAAGTAAGGCTCCTCGCCATCTGCTATTCTCTGGCGAACTTCATCAACAGGTTGTGGCTTGGGGGATTGTTGCAACTGTTTCGCTTTCTGAGCATCAATACCACTTCCCTTCTCAATTGCTGCACCGGGCTTAATACCCCTAACTCGGAATGCGTCAGATTCCGAGGGTGCAAGGTCGGGAGATATCGAGGGATTGGTAACCGGTGTTTGCTGTTCGGTCAGTTCAGGAGATATGGAGGGGTTGGCTTGCTGCTCCTGTTCACGTTCCTTGCCGAAGTAGTATTCATAAGTACCAGCGGCAGGTTGATTCGGATTATTTTTTGTAGTCATAACCTAATAAGCGTATAGTTGCATAATTGAATTCCCCGTAGATGCAAGGTTTTGAAGCGTTTTGTCGATGCCGCTGGTATCCATAAGATTTTGGATTTTCAAATTATCCAATCCCTGAGTGGATTGCAGATATCGTTGTTGCACGTTATCTTTATGCTGCGAACCGATACCTGCAAGCTGAGCAACCGTTGATGCGTACTGCTCATTTGCTTTGGCTGCTGCCGCAACTTTTGCCTGCTCGGTAGCACCAGTCTTTATGGCATCATTGCCTAAGGCTTCTTGCTGTTCTTTTTGATTGTGGCGAACTTGACGTAGAACCGACTGGGAGTCTGCACGGTCTAAAAAGTCAGACGACATCTCCTTGTCGTGCAAGTCTTTCAGTTCTTGTTTCCTCGATTCCATCAAATCTTCGGCTTTTTTGCGGTTAAGATTACCGATCAAGGAACCGATGCCAGAAGCACCAACCTGTACTGCTCCGTTGATTAGAGCTGCTATCGTAATAGGATCCATTGACGTTATATTATAATAATTTTATAAAACTGCTCAAAAATAAAAAGATAACTTTATTTTTGCGGAAGAATCTTACCATAAAAAATGGCGAAAAAGACAAATAATAAAAGCACAAATGGTCCAATCGGGGATGTGGCACGCACTGCGGTGCTTGCTCACTACGCAGCTAGTGGAAGTTTTAATGCTACTGCTAGGGAGTTCGGCATTCATCCTATGAAAGTGAAAAGGATGTGGGAGAGTGCATCGCCATCTGAAAAATATAAATACTCAACGACAGCTGATGATAGCGCAACAGTTGTGGCAGAAGCGATAGTTGAACATAATGTCGAGTGGGATCAAGCACAGCGGCGTAAGATGCGAGAGATGTTCGAAATATCAACTAACGAGATGCTTATTCGCCTGAAAGAAGCACCAGGAGCCATAAAAAACAAAGACCTATTAGCCATTATAAAGGGCTCATACTCTATCGCCGAAAATAAACCATTGATTGGCGAAGAAAAAGAAGATAGTAATGGTGGCGACAGTAAAGTATCAGCAACTCACGCATTCTTTCAACAATTCCAAGAAAACAATATAACATTCATAAATACTAAGAAAGATGAATAAAGAAAGGATCATCACTTCAATACCTATTATCGGCTTGGACCAATCCTCACCCGACAATATGGCTCCACAAGGCAGCTGCCTGACTTTACACAACCTGCGCTACATTAATAATGCGTGGCGTCCGATCGTGCCTCAGAAAACGCTCTATGGCATAGAGCAGTCCCAAGGTTATTCATTGAGAATACTATATCACCATCCAGTCTGCCCAGACAATGTATTTATTGCCATCACTGAAACAGATGGTATGAAAGATTTGGTAGTCGTTACTATTGAAGATGGAAGTACAACTGAGGAAATAGTATCTAATGCCATAATTCTACTCTCTGACTTTGGCAGTGGATCCTTGACTATTGAAGAAGAGCCCGTCACTGTATCTCATTTTGGAAAGGTCCTTATTATCTTAGTTGACGGTAAAGTGCATTACTTCGTATGGGACCAACTAAAACTACAATATAACAAATACACAACTCCTCAGCCGGTAGAAATTTTAGAGTACGCCAGTTATGGAGCGGGTGTGGGGGTAGGGTATGCTGCATTCACAAATCTCTCAGAAAGCGGCAAAGCGTATGATATATGGCGCATATATGATATCGAAAACAACTTGGAGGAGCGTGCTGTTTCCGAGGAGAACAGCAATATGTGGTGGGGAGAGTTATGCTATCTCGTGTGCTATAAAATGGCGGATGGTACAATTGTATCTCCTTCGGAATTGCGCATTCTATGTTCCGAGGGAGAGGAAAACCGCGAGTGGCTCTTCGCAAAGTTAAAAATGGACGACACTCTGTATCTCCCCGATGCGTGGTGTATGATGTTTGAGAATACTGACTATAATGGGGTCCCCGAGGATAGAAGAGAGACATATACCTCGCGTCTGCGGAAATTTCTACCAAGTATTGCTGTCACACTTCCAGAAAACATAAAAAACAATCCGCTCATAGACCGTGTAGCCATATATGCTACGCGCATAAACACCATATACGACTACAAGAAATTGAGTGATAGCAGAAATGCCTTTTATGGCACACTGCGAGCAAGTACCGAGAATGGGAAGAATTTCGTAAAGTTGGAGGTAGAACCCACCGCTCAAAGTATTTCTATAACTGAGGCGTATGCCGACAATCGTTTGCCCGAGCAACCCTTATATTTAGTTGAAGAGAAAAAAATTGAAGAAATAGATGATGATATTTGGACTGTTGAACTTGGCTATGATAAACTTAAAAATATCACCTCACAGGTTGATATTTATACTCCCAACCAAAGCCTCCACGAGATTGTGCCTACAACTCTATTCGAGTACAACGAGAGATTACACTTGGCGGATATCACAACCAATATGTTTAAGGGCTACACCAATATAGATTTTTATGTAAGAAATAGTGTATTTAGAGATCCATTCTATATTGTTGAGCTTACCAATGGGATAACGATACAGGGCTCTATGCGGCTTGTGGATACCGACACAGAGGATAAGCACTCAGCCGTTGTTATCAATGGGAAAATAATTAGTTATCCGGACGCAAGGGCAAATAAAATCAGGCTCTATGCACGATATACTGATACAACTGTGAAAGCTCTCGCTACAAGACCAGAATTTACGTTAGCTGCTGCCGCAGCCAACAATTTTGCATATTTCATTCTTCCACCAACCAAAGGCGCTAAGTACTCTGAGTTGAGCAAACTTAATATGTCTGCGATAGTTGAGCCTGCCACCAACCCAATCTACACAGAGTCTAATCGTTTGCAAGTTAGTGCAGCAGGCAACTGCCTCAACCTACCATTCGACACCTCATATAAGATTGGTGATATAGAAACCCACATCAAGAGTATTAATACCGTTAGCGAAATGCTGGCAGATAGCCGCTTCGGCGAAACACCTCTGTATGTTTTTACCGACAAAGGCATTTGGGCGGCTATTGTTGGTAGTGGCGAAGTTGTCTACTCCAATTGGGCATTTATCAACTTTGACCGTATCACCCTCACTCGAACGACAGCTGCAAATGGAGTTGTGTTCTATGTGACAGAACGTGGCATACACGCCCTAGAAGGACGCAAAGCCACACTCATCAGCCAACCCATAGAGAGCCCTGACCGCTCTGAGCCACGCAACTATGCAGACCTGTGGCTGAACCACAAATACAACGAACTTATCGTGGATGTTTCCTCTTGGGAAGAGGACAGTCGTCCAAGTTTCGTGTATTCACTCGATAGTGGGAGGTGGTATAGCAGAAACTATCAGGGACAGAAAATCAATGAAAATTTTCTTATTTTTGATCAAGGGACAATGTTGTATGTTTTGGATAGCGAGGTGGACTGTACCTACAATACAACAACTGCTGCAAAAATCGTTACACGCCCATTCGAACTATCACCAATGCGCTATACGCGCATAGAGTCTTTGTGGGCACGATGGGCACGATATGATGACGACACACTCCCTACTATTGTGATAATCGAGGGTGCAAGTTCTCCTACCGGTAAATGGAAAACGCTGCGAAAAATAGAGACAACAGATAAGGAACTCGGCATTATACGCTGGGTGTCGTCATCGGCTCGATGGTATCGTATCACACTTCTTGTGACAGGCTCGCAAAATGCCTCCTTTACCCACATTGACATTGAACACTATATCAAATACTTGCGAAGATTAAGATAAAGTATCACTTTTATCACAAATTCATTTCACTTGGTAAAAACGTGTATATATGGAAAACAATCAGAATGTAAAGATTATGCTTGCAGAAAAAGAGCGTAGGAAAGCAGAAAAGAAGCGTAGGCGTGAAGAGTTCTATCAGTGGCTTCGAGAACTCTTCTGCGCTCATCAAAGAGACTATGTTGGCTATGTGTGTTACGCATCACACGCTCACATCGGAAAACGAGAGAGATATATGTATAATATAGATGCTGTGGGAATGTGCCCCAAGTGTGGACGCATATTCGACTACCGCAAATCTTATTTGCGCGGTTTATCGCAACGGAGAGCTGCGGAAGCACTTAAACGTTTGCAAGAGGGTGGTTATGTGGTTGCTGTGGCTGAACAGGACCAAAATAAAAAACTAAAAGTAAAATATGGACACAGCAAACTCTAATCAATGGGCACGGATCACGGACGCAGAAGAGGTGGAGCAGTACCTTGCAGCTGGCATATGCCCGGATTGCGGAGCCACTCTTGAAGGGGCACACTGCCTCGTCTGCCCCTGCTGCGGATTCTCAACTTGCAACCTATAATAGAATAAGGACACCCCACGGTGTCCTTATTCTATATATCATCCACATCATCTGGGATAATGATAACCTCGACATCCTTTGCAAGGGGAATTCCATCGGGTTCGCAACCAAATCTATAACCGAATATAACAAGAAAGTCCCTTAAAGGCTTTGGTTGGTTATTATAGAACCGCATAACCTCTTCCTTGGTAGCATTTAGGGCAAATAGATTATTGGTGTCTCCACATCGCATTCCGGTCTCGGGGCGTACAAATACAGGACGATTAAAGTCATCTATACCTTCAAATTTTAATCTCAGCTGTCTCATATCATCATCTTTTATGCACTACGGCGAAGGTTATCTATTTGTTTGTCGAGAAGTCTAATGCCCTCGTTTACCCACTTCCAATTATTCCAATCTTGCAGAGATAGAATAGTGTCGGCAAGGTCACTATTGCGTTCGAGGTCCACACAGAATCTACTGATTGCCCAACGGCGCCAACGAAAACGGAGAAAACCGCGCATCAACCATCTTAGTTCAAACTCGTTCATTCTTAAATCGGTTATGGCGTTACCTGTGGTGGGGCGCTTGTTAATCCTCTTGGCAAGTGCCATAAACTTACCCGTATATCTATGATATAGACTATTGATGTATGGGCGAAGAATGATGTTGATTGCTCTTTGCCTAATCGATATGGATGGTGCATCCAAAACTTCAATAGTGCCGACAGCACTGCTTCCCAATGAGTAAATTTTCGATTTCATAATGTGTAAATACAAAATAAGCAACGACTGCAAGGTGTTGAAATCGAAAATACTCATTGGGTATTTTTGGTCCTGGTTTCCTGCGGACCGCACCACACAATCGTTGCTATGACTGTTAATATGTTTATCCTACTTGGAGTGTACCCAATAGAATAGTATTTTGTATTTTCGATTTCAAGAACAAAGATAGTAATTATTTACTAACTACCAAACTTTTTATGCTTTTTTATTGTTTACTTTATTGCCCAATAGCCACCCTAATATGAAACACAACCCCACCAACATACCACATAAGTGTATTATAGAGTTTTTATACCCGACGACACAGCATGTAACCTCCACGATAACGAGCAGAATCAGGAATAGCCACACCGGAATAGGTCTCGGGAGGAATAACCATCTGATGTGGCTTCTAAAAAACAACACACCATACATAGCTATAACCCCGAATACCGCACCAGAACACCCAACAATATATCCTTCGGAAGGCATATATGGCAATGCCATAGTCGAGGCAAAGGTGCCACATGCAAGGTAGCCAACAACAAAGGGTAGTACCCCCATTCTACTCTCAACCTCTCGGGCAAATGGTATAAACACCAAGATGTTTACAACGAAGTGAAGTGGTGAGCCGTGTAGCCACAGGTGCGTTAGGAACTGCCACCATTGGGGATCGGCAAGATTGACTGCGCCGAGTTGGGCAATCGAGAAACCGTTAGACTGAAATGCAAATGCGCACTGGACCACGAACCCCAAGATACATAATGTGCCTATTGCTTTGGTTGCCATATTTTTCATTTTTCTCGTTCAATTTTGGCGAGAATGCTGCGCTGGTTTAGGATGATGTGGCGAGTGCCATCGACATCAACATCAGAGCCAACATACTTCGCATAGATCACCATATCTCCCACCGCCACTTCCATCGCGCAATCAGGCGTGCCGCCACCCACTGCTATGACGGTGCCGATTAGAGGAGATTCTTGTGCGGTCTCGGGAAGAATTAAACCTGCCGCTGTTCGCTGGTCTGCCTCCTTGGGCAGCACCAGCACATTGTCAAATAAAGGTTTTAATTTCATTTTATAACACATCTATTTTTTTTAGTTTAATAATTAAACTGTAAAGTGCATCTATAAGTTCATCTCTGGTGCATCCAATTACATCAACATTAGCATTGGGAATATAATAAATCGACCAAGAACAACCTATCGAGCTACAAATTGCATTCCCGCCAGATACAGATAAGGCATACACTACGCCTTGCCGAGTAAAGGTGTTAGGTAATATATTCAATAATTCGCCAATAGAGTAGTCTAATATGGGTCGACTCACATCATTAGTTGTTTCTAATACGCCAAAAGAGGTTATTATCCTGCGTGTTTCACCTTGTCTATACCCTCTAACGAACTTCGGCTTCTCAAACCCCAACTCTATCAGTTTGGCGGTCTGTTCGGGTGTTGTGTATTGTTTCATAATTACTCGCTTGTGTTTAACATTTCGGGGTTGTCGTGAATGTTGCCGATGACCTCGATGTTTGTCAGTCTATTATTGTCTGTATAGGCAGGACTTAAATCGAAACCTGCGAAACCGCCTCCGATGCAATAACAAACCTCGTTTATGGCATCGGGATTCTCGAAGCAATATATATCCCCTTCGTAAATGTCCTTGCCGTTCTTGTCTTGTAGTCCTGTGAACTGACCTACGGTGTCGGGAAATACCAAATGGTCATCATTATCAGTATAGCAACCAGGGGGATTAATGAATACATGTAGGTTGCTATCCTCGTCATAAGTAATATAGTTGCCATAAAGCCAACCTTTACCATCTCTTCGTTTTCCTCTGAATTTAATCTCTCGTGGCATACCTTACTTTGATCTCTCCATTACTACCAATTTTTGTCCCGATGATGGGGTGTATTGAATCGCACAATTATGCTTTTTACATAGTTCATAAAACTCTCTAACAAACGGGTGGTCTCCGTCTTCTTTTAAGCATTGCGTAGGTTGTAAATTTTTGAAAATCAAAACAGCCCCTACTTCAATTCCTTCTAATCGGCACCGCATATAATTACTCAACCTTCTTTCCCCTAATGTAAGAAGGTGGCAGTATTGTTCTATACACTCTGCTATATGGTTATTGGTTTGTATACTTACACGCAGGCGCATGTTGGTAAGATATTCGTTTATATCTACCGCCGTTTTCCGTTTATGTACTTTTGGTAATTTCATTGTCACTCCTCCATTGCTTTTCTAAATCTCGATATTAAATCTTCATGATCAAGACAGCCGGTATTATCATTTACTGAAAAATAGGCTTCGTTTTTTAGCCACTCACAAGCCTCATCTATTAGGAATCTTTGCGCAGCGTATGCAACAGCATAGAATATGTTTTCTATTTCTTCGGTGTACCTTGCTGCGTTTTTATCGTACCATTTCTCAATAAAGGCATTGGTCATACGGCACCCTCGCCCAAACTCACTACTCGCATTAACGGCACTAACAATGTCGCCGATACATAAAGTTTTCAATTGAATCATATTAAAATAGTTTTTGTTGTTCAAATATGTATTCCATTAAGAAACCTCTGGCAGCCTTTACCACCTCCTTAGGGCAATCGCAGCGAGCAATAACTTTCTTCAACTCCGATCGGATTGCCTCTTTGTCGGACCGATACACATCTCCCTTTATGTTGGTTCCGTGTATAGCCATTCCAGCAGGGAATACTATGTGATGCCCCGCGCGATAGGTGCCATCGGGAGCCTGCGCCACCTCTATACTAAAACCACGTCTACCATTAATTGTGTTGATGGGTGATTCTGGATTGAGGCAGACTCCGTTTTCGTTCCACTTGTACTTCTTCATATCTAACGATCTCTCTGAGATAGTGCAGGCGTTGACATTTCAGTAAAACCATTTCCTATTAGGAACTCAGTAACAGCTTTGGGATTGTCTGCTTTGGACAAAACGTGCATCGCTTGGACCTGAACCTTAAAGGTGTCTGTAATCTCGTGCGCAACATCGCACACGGCTTGTGCTTCTTCGATTGAGCATTTCTCACATGGTGAACACGATTTATCGTTGTTGGATTTTAATTTCACGAGGGTGTCGAATAGCTCCATTCGCAGATCCTCAATAGTGCATTTTTTCATTTTGCTGCTGTTTTCGTTTGTTTATTAATTTCTCTTTTCACTAATCCCCTCAACATCATTACGTTTTTCAAGTCTTTGGGGTAGTTGTGTATTGTATTTCGTGCCATCTTTTCTTGGTTGCTCGCCAGGTAAAGATTATCGAGAGCACAATTCTGTCTATTTCCATCTCGAAACATCACATTATACCCTGCTGGTATTGGTCCATTTGCTTCTTCCCAAACAACACGATGCTTTTGAGCCCAACCATACCGCCCTTCCTCAACCTTAACTTCTATATAACCATAGATATTCACTCTTTCGGAACCAACGGGTCGCCAATTTTTCGGACGATTCCCCTTGTGAAAGCGAGTGGCTGAACTGCGTGCTATCCCCCCAAGAGACATCCACTCTGACATTTTCCTCCCCTTGCTGAATGGTATGTGTCCGGGCTGAAACTGATGTGCCCTCAACCCGGTACTATCGAACATCTCTCGACGGGTCTGAGAAATAAATTCTATTGTCTTGTGAAGGTTGTAAGTCTCTGCTAAGTGGTAAACCATACTTCGACTAATCCCGAGAGTTGATGCTATGTGTGACGTTGAAGTGTTTGGGTAGGATGCTATAAACCATTCTATTTGCTCAGGTGTCAAAGGTTCTCTGCGAGGACCTATCAACGACATATTGGAAGCCTTTGCTTTTACTTTGCTCCTTTCTATACCCAACTTGATAGCGCATTGCTTGCACCCGATGTGAGGATAGTTCGTGCGCAGAAACTCTTCCTCTTGTGTGGTCCATTTGTGTATCATATTATCCGACCATTTTAGAAATTGTTAATTCAATTATACTGTCAATGTTGTAGTCTTTTATCGAAAGCGTTTGCAATTTTTTCACAATATGATGAAGTGGCAACACCTCGGGGACGCAGAACCTTTCGATCGAATCATTGTACTTGCCCATAAGTCGACAGCACGCTAATGCTATATTAACACTTCTCCCTGGACCTTTGAGTAATATAGCCCGAGCTACTTTTTCGCAAACATAGATGTAGATATTGTAGTACTTTTGGATGGTGTTTGGATTGTCATTTTTCAATCGGGTGCAAAGCCTATTGAACAAACGAGTAACCATATCCTCAACTTCATTAATAGTTTTTTTCGTGCGCTGGCGATATAGACGAGCTGTATCAAATTCAAACTTAATATCGGCTGTTGCCAGGTTAAGTACGGTGAAGAGTAACAATATCTTTATGGTAGCTGGTGTTGCCAACTTCTCCTCATCGGGCGTAATAGGCGCCCATAGAATGTCTGTTTGGTGCTTTTGTGTTCGCGCCATCAATTGGGCGCAGGCAAGTTTATTATTCATACTCTTTGAATTTTGGGGGAGAGGCGCAGGCTCGAACTGCCCAAATGTCCCAGGTTTGTATAGCACTCCTAAAAGTGTCGCCAATTCTCCAACCTATCCGATTAGTTGGCTATCTCTCCCGATTTGTTTAGGAAGTAAACTTCCCGATGACGTTCCTACTCAGCAGTAAAAGGTCCAGTGGAATTAACAACAGGACCATCAGCCATAAAGTCAGGCGCTTCGTCCAAGGGTCTTGCGGGTGGAACTTCGGTATCACCGTAATCCTTTTGCTTCTCCTCAACATCGCTGCAAGTCTTTTGCTTTTCCTTAAAGGATTTGAGTTGACTGTGGAGTAAATCGAGGAAAGCTATCGATTTACCCATAAAACCGTCAAGGCTCTCACTCTTTGTTTCGGGTAGTTTGACATTCTTGCAAATGAAGTCGAACATCTCCTTCGCTGCCTCGTAGTCGGCTTTGAGACCACCATCGGCGTGAATGGCGGTAAAATCAATGGCGTACTGCAACGCCTCGGCTTTGGTCTGGAATGCGGACATCCCTGCGTAGCCCAAAATACCTCTGCTAATGTTTTGCATCGTAATAATGTTGTTTAAGTTGTTTAATAATGTCGCCTCCGTAGGCGTTTTCTGTAAGTTTTATAAACTCCTCAACAGTAAATGTTGCAGAGTCAATATCGATGTTGTGATCGCGAGCGAACTCTTTGCGCCCAAACTCACAACTGCCGGTGAGCGTGTGATGCCACTCGTAGAGGTCTGTTGCCGCATAACGAGTTTCTGGCTTGTCGGCAGGGTGAGCCTCAACAAATAGGCGTATGCGCTCTTCGGTAGGTAGATTCTTCGTATATTTACTCTCAGCATCTCTCACTGCCTCGGCAAGCGTCTTGCCGTGTGCGAAATAATCTCCTCGCTTGGCAATATAGCAGGATGTGAGTGTAAGGTCGCTGTTGAGTATAGAGCCTTTGGCGTATGAACCGTGAACGCTGTCAATGATAGTTCTAATACTATCCACTACATACACAATCTTGCCATTGTAAGATTGTATGCCATAGCCATAGCCATCGCCAGAGCCATCGCCAGAGCCATCGCCATCGCCATCGCCAGAGCCATCGCCATAGCCATAGCCATAGCCATAGCCATAGCCAGAGCCATCGCCATCGCCATCGCCAGAGCCAGAGCCAGAGCCAGAGCCAGAGCCAGAGCCAGAGCCAGAGCCAGAGCCAGAGCCAGAGCCATAGCCATAGCCATCTTTCAAGGAAAGAAATTGCCTGATTTTATCTACCTTTTCCATACCGATACAGCATCAATGTTCTTCACTGCCTCATTGGAGCAAGGTATGATTTCACATGCATTGAGGATTGTGAGTTCAGGGACAGTAACTGTAAACTTGCAGTTGTCAGGTCTTTTAACTCCCTCAACTGCGAGTTGACAGAGGGATGCAGCACCATCCCAGTACCAGAGGCACCTCACGTTGGTCATCGTGACCTCATCTCCATTCTTCTCTTTGATGTTGCCATAAAATACGCCTGCCTGTACGGCGCGTACAATGTACTTCTGTTCTTTGTTAATTTCCATAATGATGTTAATGTGTTAATTGAAAAAATGTGAAAGTTTTTGAAAAATCTTCAAATTTCTTTTTAATTTGGACTTTCTTTGCAAAGAAAAGGGTGTTGATTATTAGGCTATTATGCACCACAGGGATTTTCTTTGCAAATAAAGTGTTTTATTTAGCCACCCATTATATAAGTCTTTCAAGCGCGTATTTAAGGGCATCTTCGAGGCATAACTCCCAATCCGTGACGGCATAATAATTACCGTGATGGTGGCATACACATTCCCAATTGAAATCCTTGTATTGGTGTATATTGTATGTCAATGGCATATTGCTATCGTCATCCATAAAAACCTCTACAATAATTCCCCTCTCCTCTCTCAACCATCTTTGCAGTAGGCTTTGAGTGGGAGCTGCAAGTGTTATTAATCCCTCTGTTCGAGAATTACGCTTAACGCAATATCGCATACGAGCAAGCCTTCTGCTTTCTTCATCGTATGCGTATAAAGTGGGTTCGTCAAAACCCTTCTCCTTTGCTAACCTCGCTACCTCGAAAGAAACTAATTCTTCGTTTATCATTTGTTCTTGTGGCATAACTTCTTTGCTGCTTTAAGTATTACATCCATATCCTCGTTGTTGAAATGCCAAGTTGAACCGTCTGCCATAGTGACTTCATTGGACGATGTGTCAATCTCGGCTATTTGATGCAAATTTAGGAATGTCCCACTACTCGGAATCTCTACAAACATTATATCATCCCCTCCGCTTTAAGTTTGACTACGGCATCGAAATAAAGATCTATCAATTCTCTTTGACCATTAAAGGGAACACTAATAAAGCCACCAATACCCCTTTCCAAAATTGTTATCAAATCATTCATCTCGAAGTACCCCTTTTTAGGTCTCCTAAATCCCAACTCAATCAGCTTGGCGGTCTGCTCCGGTGTTGTGTATTGTTTCATAATAGCTGTTAATTTAGTTCGTGAATGGGTCTCCAAGCGATAGGCTCCTTCTCGGCTGCGACCCAACCGCCGAGGGACACCTTAGGCTGTGGGGCTAATGGTTGCCACCATTGATTGGCGAGGTATCTTAACACCCCATAAATTTGATAGGGTCTGCGGACTATGCACAGCACCTCCGAACCCTCTTCGGGGAGCTCTTCGGCGGGGTTACGCCATTCGGTCAATTCCTCATAGCCACTCTTCACACCACCGATGTATGCTTCTTTAAGAGTTGGCGAGTACTCTCCACTTGCGCAAAACTCTTGCGCCCGTTGCTCTAATGTTTTATTGCGGTCTTTCATAACCTATACTTCTTGTTAAAAACCCCATCCTTTATTGCCTTTTCGATGGCATCTATCATTGCACCATACATATTGTCGGGAGCCTTATTGATGAGTGGATCCGCACAACCATACATGTCGATTAGTCGATGCAGCGACCACGCAGGTTGGTAATTCCCTTCTTCGCCATATATCTCATACCTACTGAGATTAAATCCCAAGTGCTGATGTGGACCATCTATTGTGTCAATAACGTGGCAATCTGCTGTTTTTACTCGTATATCCAAAGAGAGCAACTTCTTTGATTGCTTCTTCGTAGTGCATATTTGACTATTAAATTTCATACCTACAAACTTTTTAGCAATTCTTCTTTGGTGGGAAAAAGACGGGTTGCCTCGATATACACCGTACCATCCGTAGTACAAATAGCTGCGTATTTAATTCTATCTTTCCCCATACGATAACCAATTAACTTCCCACTTGCTGGCACACAACTGCCTAACCAATACCACCACACCTCAGCCCCGATGTTGTACTTCGTTTCGATTGTCATAGCTCAATTTCATTTTCTTTGAATTTGTCACATATAGGGTCGTACTCCCCGGCTGCGTAGTATGTCTTTCCTGGGTGCCACCCCCACGCAACCGACTTTGGTCTTTTTTTACAAACTTTGGTTTTGTCTATACTTACGCCACAGGCATAGCCATCTACTCGGTGTCGGCAATCCCTACAATGCTTTGTTTTGCCACCCTTGCGACCTCTTGGCAGTTTATGAAAAACATATACTACTCGATGGAGGACCTGCGCAGTGCAGTCCTCTGGTATTTCGTATTCGCCAACAGGGAGTATCATACCACAATCTCCTTTCCCACGCCAGCCAAGCGGAGAGCGTGTTGTAGTTGGTGGGTGTGCAATATGTTTTCTATACGGATGCGTGTTGGGCGATATGCTCGATTTTTCCCATTTATCTGTATATCCCAATACTTTGTACCGTAACGAAAGCAAAAGCATTTGATGACTAAATTACGCCAACCGCATTCAGAGAATTTATCAAACCCATTCTTCTCCAAGATTTCGGGAGTGAGGGGAACGGGGGTGAAGTCTGCTACATTCTCGCAGATTTGGCTATCGTTTCGCCACAAACCTACTTCGCCAGTGAATTGGTAGAGCGAACACACTTGCCACTCTCTATTTCGGTACATTACCCAATCACCAATGCTCAATTCTTCTATTCTCATAACTTAAAAAAGTGTTTGTTGAATTACTGAAATTGTTTTTGGGGGTTCCACAGGCAGCTCCTCCGGGCGAGGGCGGTAAACGATACGATACCAAATGCACCAATATCCGCCACAATCTTCTATGTCGCCATCGTCATAGCACCACTCGTATTCGCGCTTGGCGTCTTCCAACTCTTCTTCTGCCTCCTTCTTATCGAAGAATGGTCCCACAGTTACTAATCCCATACTCGCTTCCCTAATTTAATGATAAATACTTCCTCTTCTGGTGCTCCCCACTCAGGACGACCATCGCCAATGCCAATACCTTTACACTCGAAAGTCATTGTGCGCTTGGTGTAGCCGTATCTGAATTCGATAAAGTCATATCTAAAAGTGCGTAACAGCCCCCTCTTGACACAGCTGTCGCAGCACCCATTTAAGCAATCTATAAATAAGTCGTTCCTCAGCCAGTTGTCGCAGAGGCGCCTTATCCAGTATGGCTTAATCTCTCGGTACTCTTCTAACTTCTCACCTCTTTCGATCATTCCGTACCACTTCGCTTTGAGTGGCAGGTGCAGTGTTCTCCCCATATACTATGTCGTTTGGAAATAGTGATTGTTGTATAAATTCGGTTTTACCCCCCCCCCGTGCGCAGGAATGTGTTCGGTGGAAGTTTGAAGGTTACACTATTGCGAGAATAGTGGACGTCTTTCGCTTCCGGATAGTATTTTTGCATATACTCTTTTGCCTCTTTCTTAGAGGAGAAAGTGCCTACTGTTATTATCTTCATAGCCTACTGCCTTTTAGTTTTCTTTCGGGGTTTGATTGGCAACCAACGCCATAGGGTGTGGTCTTCGGGATCTTTCACCCAGCGCATCACAAAGTTGCGCTCCTTTTCGCGCTCCTGCGCCCTAACCAGGGCAACGATGCTCAACGCATTCTCGCGCTCTTTACGCTGCTCGTCAAGGATGACGTCGATATTATATCTTCTACTTGCTTCACTCATAAACTGCTCTCTATTTCGCGATAGATAATTTTGATGTACTTGTCATTGAGCGTATCGCCCATATGTATTCTCCCTTGCGCTTGAAGAGCAAGGAGAGTAGAATACAATTCTTCACTGCTGATAGAGTGTCCTATACGCTCGGTTGCTCTTTCGAGTAGTTTGTCTTTAATGAGCAAAGGGTGACTCGGCTCGATATTTGCCAGAACCTTCTCCGCCTCGATAAAGTCGAGGGTGGTGTAGATGTTTGCTTCCAAGATTGTCATAGTTATTCTTTTTTGTAGAGTTTGTCTCTGAATACTACTATTGTTTCGACACCGGTACGCTCCAAGTCTTGTTGAGGAGTGCGGTAATGGTCGCCACAACGCTGACGATCGAGTCTATCCTGGCACACAAAGTCGCGGTTGATAAAGCTGACAAGTGTGTGATATACGCTAGTGCGCTTCTTTATGGACTTACTATTCTCCATTGCCACAAGTAGTCGTCCGATGTCGTGTATGTCGTAGCGAAAGACTAATTGCCTAAACTCCTCGATGGTGAGCTGCTGTCTGAGATTGCAAACGCCTGGGGTGTTGTGCTCCATCCACCTGGCTGTGGCGATGCAGTAGGTGGCGAAGAGTATATCATCGCAGCTGTATTTTTTGCAGTTGCAAATGATGTGGTAAGTGGCGCCTTCCCCCCACACCCCCCTTAGTAATTTAACAAGTGTATGTGTGTTTTCTTTCTTGTATTTATTTATATACTTTTCTTCTTTTATGTCCCACCTGCTGTCCCACTTTTTGAGGTTTGCTGTCCCACTTGCTGTCCCACTTTCCAAATCGGGAGAGTTGTATTTCTCATAGTTACAAATGGTTATGAGTGTTCCGAGTGTCCCAACTTGTGTCCCGATTTTTATTTTACGCTGTCCCAACTTGTGTCCCAAGTACCTCGATACGGACGATTTCGACCAACCCCACTCTTTTGCAAGATTGCGGTAGGTTACGAGGAGTTGTCCTCGCTTTATGATGACCTCTTTGTCGCCAACCTCAACGATCCTCTCCTCGTGAGAATAGTGAGCAGCCAGCAAGAGCCAGAGCCAAGCCTCTGCTTCGCTAAATGCCCTCGGTTTCTGCCACTCCTCGGTTTCGAGAAAAGAGCGATAGAGCCTAATGTAACCTTTGTCTTTGCCCATATTATTTGTTCAATCGTAGTGGGTAAGAAGGGAGTCGAACCCTCTGCTATTTGAGCAATTGCTGGCACATCGCAATGGCTCAAACCGTCTACCGTTGGCGTACCTACCCCTTACCCCTTTGGACCGTCACGGCTAAAAGGGGTTCAATCAATCAAAACTACTAACCCAGACTTAAATGAAGATGTCCCTTATAGGCGGACCGACCTTGTATTAATTGATTCGAGCCATTGCCTCCATGGCTGTCATAGGCTCGAATAGTGATTTGACTTCACTCTCCGCAAATCTCATAGCGAGTGTCCCCGAAGCCCTCTCTTGGTACCTTGGGCGCAGCTTTCCTGCCTCGATATAGCGGTATATAGTAGAGCGTGATTTCCCCGAGAAGTTTACCACCTCGCTGAGTTTCATCCAACGCTCGCGCTGGGTGAAGCTCCTGTTATATACTCGTGGCATAACTTATCCTATTTATCGGTCACTTTATGCTTAGCCTCAACGCTCTCGGGTTTCAACTCGGGAGCATCGGCTTTCTTTTTTACAAACCTTCCATTCTCACCTCGCTGCGGGAGGGCATCAATTTGCTTCTTCATCTTAGCGTTTTGCCCGGAGAGCGTGTTGATGCGAGCGCGGAGGTCGCGGTTCTTCTCCCTGAGAGCCGAGTTCTCGTCCGCAAGATTACGAGTTACCACATCCTGCTCCTGAATTCTCTTGTCCGCTGCCGCTGCTTCACTCTGCAACCTCTCAACCTTCGAGTTGAGAGTGGCGATAGTTGACTTGTCCACTCCGAGCTCGTGACGAAGGCGACGAGTACTCTCTTCGTGTTTTACTTTCAGCTTAGATATTTCCTCCTCGCTTGCCTGTTTGAGGACTGCAAATTCAGCCTCTTGCTGGTGGATGTATCTGCGGACCTGTTTCCACGACATCCACACTCCATTGACTTTTGTTCCAAATAATGCCATAGCGTTTGTATTTTTTGGTTTGTGTTTCTATTAAAGTAGTGCTGCTGGCGAACTAAGGCTGAGGACTACGATCTTCACAGATGGGGTCCTCTGGTCTTATCTTATCAAACGTATGAAAAAAGCTTATGAGATACCCTGACTTATTCCTATTCCTTTGTAAAACACTCTCCTCGCGGTTGATGTTTTGCCACACATAATGCAGAACCTTTAAGGTCCGCCAGCGAACACTAAGCCGTTGTGCCTACTCCATCCTCGTCACAATCACCGCGTGTGCCGGGCGATCCATCGAGGCGCGATAGTAACGCCCCCACATCGCGCCGTACATCGAGCAGGCTGTCTTTACCGAGGGGAGTTTCTCGATGGGGAAAACGTGAACGTCACCCACATTGAGACTCTCCAAAATTCCCCTTATACTACTGTCTTTCTCTACTGCCATCGTCTATTTTTATTTGGTAAAACATTTTCTTTTTACTAACTTGGTAGTGCAAAGGTAAATAAAACTTTCCAAAAGAAACAAAAAATTTCGCTATAAAAGAAACAAAAAATTTCATTGCTATGTTTATTGGAAAGAAAATCAAGATGTTAGCGGAGGAAAGAAAAATGACCGCTACACGGTTGGCTGAGTTACTAGGTGTAACGCGTCCTGCCGTATCTGCCATTTATGAGAAAGAGAACGTGAGTACTTCCATAATTCAGGAGTGTGCAAAAATTTTCAATGTTCCAATTTCATATTTTTTTGATGAGGACGATGTACCCACGCCAAAAAAACGCAGAGGTTGTGGAGGAGCTATATTGGAAGCTGTTGAATCGCTATCAGACACACCTTCGCGCAAGGAGCTGCAAGAAGAGGTAGTACGACTCCGTGAACAGGTCGCCACACTCCAACGCCAACTCACCATCAATCACCACTACATCACAATGCTCGAAAAAGAGTGCGGCACCTCAACCGAAAAGGGGGACACCGCCACTGCATAATCATACCACTAACCCCCTACCCGTGACAATTTGTCACAAGTTTAATTATCAAACTAGATATTAATATGAAGATGCTATTACAATGTTTAGGCACGGCGGTTATCAGCATAATTGCTGGGTATTTGATGTATCTATTGTGCTTGTGGGTTACTCCTATTGCAATGCGAATGGGATGGTTACTGGTCATCGTATTAGTAATTGTTGGGATTCCTATCTTCTCTGGAATCATAAGTGCGGTTGGAAACCTTTTATCTGTGCCAATAGTTCTTTTTGTGGAAAAGAATATGGTGGCAAAAATAATTAATGTCATCCCACTTCTTTACTTTGGCATTTGCGCTGTGCGCATTCCTTGGTCCATTGATATTGAATACGAACTTTTGCAGAACCTTATAGCTATAAGTTTAACGATATCATATATAATAGTGTTTGGCAACTTTATGATTATGCCATTCTTTGTTGATAACAATAAATAGAACGTATATATTAATTTTTTTGGCGATATGGATGAAAATATAATACAGATATGTATAGCAGTTGTTCTCATTGCTGGATTTGTGCTATTATTACTGGTGTATTGCGTTAAAGATAAACAAGATGAGCCTAAACGGGAGTGTATCGGAGCCTTTCTCGAAATATGTGTTATGCGCTACCAATTAGGGTTGTCAGTTGCAGACACAAAATCATGGCTGGTGAAAGATGCCTCATTTTATAGAACAATGGCGGAACTCTCGTGCAATAACAGTGAACTCAAAGAAATCTTTTTGAAATCTTCAAAGGTCTTTCTTTTGTGCGATATTATTATGGAAGACTGTACAAAGATAGACTTCTGTATTAAAGAAAACACACTATACATACAATGTTTACTGCGTAGCGGTGAGAGGGGGGTATACTCATTGAAAAACATAAATAAGAAAATACTAACCAATGACATTGTTAGATTGACGGATGGTAGAGAGGTGGCTATCATGCATAGATTGTACGGTGGATATTTTACTAAGGATAAGAAGGGCGAAAACATTTATGTTAGGTATAGTGATATATTGGACATAGTTGATGGAGGAGAATGTAAGATTCCGACCTGCGATTGTGCAGATATTGATGAATGGGTAAAGAATAACATTCTTAAATAGATAGCCATGAAAAAGTTATTATTGCTGTTGGCTTGTATAGCCATCTCGGGAGCCTCGCCAGCCTCAACCTCAACAACAACTGAAAGAGTACCCAAGAAGGTGTATATCTGCACAGGTAAGTCCGCAAAGGTCTATCATTACGACAGAGATTGCAAGGGGTTGAACGCTTGTAAGGCGAGCATCAAAAAGGTCGATATTGATGTGGCAAAAGAAATGGGGAGGCGTCCCTGCAAAATGTGTGCGCACTAATACCTATGAAAGGAACTGAGATAAAAGCCCGAGTGAAGGCAAAAGGAATAACCCTCAGAGAGGTGGCTGCGAGGATAGGTGAGAGTCCCCAAAACTTGCACGGCTACCTCAACTCCAACGATGTCCGCAGTTCTATAATAGAGCGTATAGCCGGTGCTATTGGCGAGAGCGTATCTTACTTCTACAACGAGTTCCCCGTCATCTCGATGGAGGACTACGATAGGGTAAAGAAACTCGAATATGAGAACCGGTTGATGCGCGAGTTGTTGGATGGTGTTATCGCGAAAAAAGTAGATAAAAAAGAAAAAGTGGGCACAAAACTGAAATAATAGCGTGCAAATCGCAAAGTGGTCGTAAACGTAAATTATTGATACTTAGAAACAAATGGTGCTTATTGATACGCTTTGGGAGCAGGGGGTCGAGTGTTCGAATCACTTCACCCCGACAGAGAATGAAAGGAAGACCACTCGCAAAATGCGAGTGGTCTTTTGCGTGAGAAAGGGGCTATGAATTATATTCATAAAGCCCCTTTACCACGCAAAAGAGTCCCTGCCTACGGCAGGTCTTCCTTTCATTCGCCTCTGCGGTGTAAAGTGATCACCGAGCGAAGCGAGGTAATCACTAAATCCTCCCACAACATTATCCTGAGAGATATGGGAGAAATGGGAGATATGAGAAATCACACAACGAAAAAAGGGGCAGGACCATCACGGCTGTACCCCTTTCAAAACTACTAACCCAAACTTAAATAAATGAAGAAACCTTGTGTAGTCTTGCGACTACGCCATTAGAGGTTGCAAAGTGCGTGCCACAATTTGTGCAGGGGCGTGTAAAAGAGAATTTTTTGCGCAGGGTGGGATATTTGCACTCTTTTTGCGGTGAGGTTGGGGTGTGAAATCCTAATGTTTAACCAAAAAAAGAGTAACGAAGTATGAAAAAAGTATTTATGACCTGCCTTGCGGCGGTGTTTACCTTCTTGTCGGTGAGTGCTGCCGAGATTACGCTCAAACAGCTGCCCCAGCAGGCTCAGCAGTTCATCCACGAGTATTTTGCTAAGGACCAGATACGCAAAATCCACTCTCATATGCACCGCCACGGGGCGACCTACAATGTGCTTTTTACCGATGGCTCGAAGATTAACTTCGATGCGAGCGGTCAGTGGACGAAGATTAAACTCCGCAACGACTCCATCCCCGTAGAGATTATTCCCGAGTATATCACGACCTACATCTGGGATAACTACCCCAACGAGGCTATTATGTGCATCGAAACTGAGGGTGCGGGGCACGAGGTGGAACTGTCGAGTGGTACGGAACTGACCTTCAACCCCAAGAAGGGAATAGTGAAGATTGACTAAGACGGGCAAGTGCATATTGCGGGTAAATTTTGCACCAAAATTTTAGAGAGCGGCTTCCTCATTTATAGTAAACCAAAACAGCCCACTCATTGCGGTGGGCTGTTTTGGTTTACTCGGTATAGAAACGAATCATTCGTTCGAGGGCTCTTTGGCAGACGGGGCAGAACCCAGTGGCGGTGTTGTTGCGCATACGACACACAACTGCCGGGCGGTATGCTCCTTTGGTCATATAGTTCGCACCCTCATAGACGCCCACGGTATAGTTGCGCTCCGCCTTCTTGGTAGGCTCGGAGGGTATCTCGGCGCCCTCGGGCATCATATCTGCCCACTTACTCCCGAAGTCGGCAAGGTTGGTGATGTTCTGCTGCCAGGGCTCAATGGTCTGCACAAGCGGGTTGGAGGCGATGTCGGGGGTGTCGTAGAAATACTCGTCCGCCAAGCCGCCAAAGCTATGCCCGAACTCGTGTACCACAACGGGCGCAAAGTGTGTGTGGTGGGCTGTGGTGAGGGTGTAGGAATTATAGATACCGCCACCACCGTAAGTGTCTGTATTAGCGAGTACTATGATGTGCTCGTAGGGGATGCCCACTAACAAGTCTGCCATACGGAATACGGCACTTGTGGTCAGGTAACGGTCGGCATAGAAGGTGTCGAAGTGGCTCCCCACGGCACTCTCGGTCCACTTGCCCTCGCGAGGAATACTAACGCCACTCTCGGGGCTCGTGCTCTCCACCGCCACAAAGTTGAAACGCTCCCTAAGGCTGCCGAAGGGCTCGTGCGAGAAGAGAGCCTCCATTGTTTTGAGCGCATCCTCGCGGAAGAGCGCCATCTCCTCCGAGGTGTAGCCCTCGGCAACTATCGCCACATCAATCTTCTCGCCCTCGAAGTTGCCACTGAAAATGGTGGTGTGGGGCGTTTGTGGACGACCATCGAGCAAGCGGATGAGTATGTCGGAGGGGTTGAGCCTTGTGACCATCTCGGCTGCCACCTGCTGTTCGGGATTGTAGAGTACCACACGCAGGGTGGCGGGTGCGAGAGGTAGGGGAGCGAGCACCGTAAACTCGTAGGCTCGCGAGGAGTGCTGAGCCTCCTCCATCGAGAGCCACTCCTGAAAAAGCGAAGAGAACGTAGTGCGATAGATTACCTCTCCCGTAGCCTCGTCTGTGAGCGAAAGTTCGCCATCGCCCCTGAGGGGTACTTCGTTGAGATTTAGACGTCTGCCTGCCCAGCCACTCCACGAAGCGAGGCTGTGGAGTGTAACATTCTGCTCTTGGGCATCGCCCGAGAAGATGAGGTCCACACGCAGTGTGCGGTCGGCAAAATATCGGTCAAAGGTCTGCGCTCCGAGGTTCAGCGAGGCTAAGACTACGCAGAGGAATAGTGTCAATCGTTTCATATTATTGGGTTGTTAGGCTATCTGTGATGATAGGGTTCGTGGTTGATGATAGTCATTGCACGATAGAGCTGCTCGGCGAAGATGGCGCGGACAATCTGGTGCGAGAAGGTCATCTTCGAGAGCGATATCTTGCCATTGGCACGTGCGTAGACCTCCTCCGAGAACCCATAGGGTCCGCCGATTATAAATACAAGCCTCTTACAGCCGCTTGCCATACGTTTCTGCATCCAATCGGCAAACTCCTCGCTGGTGGGCTGCACTCCGCGTTCATCGAGAAGTGTCACGTAGTCAGATGTTTGCAGCAGACGCAAGATACTCTCGCCCTCAGCCTTTTTCTGCTCCGCCTCGCTCATTGAGCGGGTATTCTTCACGTCGGGAATGATGGTTATGCCAAAGCGTGTGTAGTGCCCAATGCGCCCTTTGTACTCCTCTACAAGGGCGTTCACCTCGCGCGAGTCGGTCTTGCCGACAACAATCAGTTCGATGTTCATACTCCCGCTATTGTAGCGCTTCGGGAAGCCTAAGGTCACTGTTCCACTCGCCCGAGCCATAGACTACGGGGCGCTCGGTTTCGTGCTCTTTGAGCCACTCGTAGCACTTGTACATATTGTAACCACTGCCCGAGTTGCCGCCCAAGCTCCACGCTACAACAGAAGGGTGAATCCTAACTCGGTAGTACGATGCCTCCACGCGCTCCAAGAATTCCGAAAGCCACAGAGGGTTGTTTGCCAGAGTGCCTCGGCGCGAGCGGTCGCCCCCTTTGGGGTCGGTGTTTATGTTTGCCTGCTCCACAACGTACATTCCCACGCGGTCACAAATCTCGTAGAACCAATAAGGCTGTGGGTAGTCGATGTAGAGAGTGTTTATGTTCTGTTTTTTGAGAGCCTTCACATCTGCCTCGGTGGCTTTGGCGCCAGCGGTGGTTGCATAGTGTGCGGCTCGTATGTCGATGGGTTTGTCGTTGCGCAAAATCTGCCCATCGGCGTAGGTGGTCGTGCCGAAGCCTACCTTTATATTAATATACTCAGAGATGATGCCGCTGCGTTTCAGGTACAACGTCACATCGTAGAGTTTGGGACTCTCGGCGCTCCACAGGCGCTCCATAGCGCCGTATATGTTGGTCGAGAAACGAATAGTGTCGAGCCCCATACCTGCCACGCTAACCTCCCTTAGGTCGTAGTATTTGAGCTCCTTTTCGGGCGAGTAGATGTCGTAGCCTACGGATATCTGCTCGGCTTTGTGGCGCGAGGAGCTAACGACGACCTCCATACTGAGAATGCCAAAGCTCTTCGTCTTGTCGGGCTTGGCGCTGACGATAACGTCGTGGATATGGATTGGTGGCTGCGAGTAGACGAAAATCTGCTCTTCGAGTGGGTTCTCGCCAAGCATCTCCGCAGGGCGCAGGTCGCACTCGGCAGGAGATATAATGGCTATCTGTGTGATTCCGTCTTTGATGTACTTGCTGATGAGAAATTCGCTTGGCGTGCGGTTGTCCCTCACGGAGCCAACCTTCGAGCCGTTTATCTCCACTCTCTTCTCGGCTGCTCCGCCCTCCATATGCAGAAAAATATCCCTGTCGCGCCATACCAGAGGAATCTCTACCTCGTAGAGCCTCACAATCTCTCCCGACTCATTGGTCGTGGTTTGTGTCTGCTTGTATTTGATGTTGAGGTAGTGTCGCTCTGCCGAACGATTACCCTTCTCGGCGGCGTTGCGGGTGGAGTAGGAGATGAACTCGGTACGACGGGGCGCAACACCCTCCCAGGTGTAGCCGTTTGTGCTCTGAGCCATTGCCGAAAGCGTCAGAAGTGACGCCAAGAGTGAAAGAAGCCTCTTTCTCATTGTCATAGATGGTGAAAAAGTTGGTTGTTGGTCGTTTTTTTTGAAAAAAGCCCCCGAGAGAACTTGCCCTCGGAGGCTCTTTGTGTTAGTTATTCTCTCTTAGAGAGCGGATTACTCCTCAATCTTTTCGAGTTTCACGGTGAAGTGACGGAGGATAGGAGCCTCCTCTACGATACGATAACCGTGGGTAATTTTGTCAGCCCTCGATTTGATGTTCTTCAAAGCGGCTGCAATAACTGCCATGTGGTTGTCGGTGTAAACCCTACGTGCGATAGCCAAGCGGGTGAGCTCGAGCTCGCTGTAACGGTTCTCGCGAGTAACGGGGTCGCGGTCTGCCAAGATCGAACCAATCTCGCAAGCGCGGATACCAGCCTCCAAGTAGAGCTCAACAGCCAGAGTCTGAGCAGCAAACTCCTCCTTAGGTACGTTGGGCAGCATCTTCTTAGCATCTACGAAGATTGCGTGACCACCTGCGGGGCGCTGATAGGGCACGCCGTAGCGGTCGAGAAGTTTGCCGAGGTAAGCCACCTGACGCATACGAGCGTCGAGCTGCTCGAACTCGGTGTTCTCGTCGAGACCTACTGCCAGAGCGTTCATATCGCGACCTGCCAAACCACCATAGGTAACAAAGCCCTCGAAGGAGATGCAGAAGCGTTTTGCAAGGTCAAACTCCTCCTGAGTACGCATAGCGCAGAAACCACCCATATTTACCATACCGTCTTTCTTTGCCGAGATGGTCATAAGGTCTGCATAGGAGTAGATCTCCTTGACGATCTGTTTGATGGTCTTGTTGCCATAGCCGGGCTCGCGTTTTTTGATGAAGTATGCGTTCTCTGCAAAACGAGCCGAGTCGATAAGGAGTTTGATGCCGTACTGGTGGCAGAGCTCCGAGGTCTCGCGGATGTTCTTCATCGAAACGGGCTGACCACCTGCGGTGTTGTTGGTGATGGTCAGAACGCAGAAAGGAATTTTCTCCTTAGGATATTTCTCAAATACTGCGCGGAGTTTCTCGATGTCTACCTCGCCCTTGAAGGGAATCTCCAACTGGGTATTCTTGGCTGCGTCAATGGTGCAGTCGATAGCGGTTGCTTTGCGCGACTCGATATGACCCTTGGTGGTGTCGAAGTGCGAGTTACCGGGAACGATGTCACCCTCTTTTACCAAGCCCGAGAAGAGAACGTTCTCTGCTGCACGACCCTGGTGAGTGGGCAGGAAGTATTCGAAACCAAAGATGTTCTGGATGGTCTTTTTGAGGTTGAAGTAGGAGGTTGCACCTGCGTAGCTCTCGTCGCCGGTCATCATTGCAGCCCACTGCTTGTCGCTCATCGAACCGGTGCCCGAGTCGGTCAGAAGGTCGATGTAAACCTGCTCTGCGGGGAGGTTGAAGAGGTTGTAGTGTGCCTCTTTGATCCATTTCTCGCGCTGACGGCGAGTCGAAGGTTTGATAGCTTCTACCGTTTTAATACGGTAGGGTTCTGCGTAAGGTAATTTCATAGTTTTTTTGTTTTTTAGGGTTAATTTTATGTTTTTAGCCTTATTTACTGTAATGTGTCTTCTCCAATCGCGCAAAGTTACGTCTTTTTTCCGCAACTCTCAACTTTGTGTTCTTAATTTTGAATTGTGAATTTTGAATTCCCTCAGTTTCCTCTTACGGCGCGGAAGTCCGCCATACGCTCCTCGTCGCTCAGGCAGTCTATGCCGTAGCCAACTTGTGCTACGCCCTCAAAATCTTTCTCGCGGTCGTAGTCGGTCGAGGTTTTGAGCTTGGCTGCATACTCCCTGCCACGCTTTATCACATCCTGCAACTCCTCTTGCGAGGGTTCGTGACCGAGCATATCGCCCACAGCGCCCACTGCCCAATCGTAGGCGTAGTCGTTGTAGTTCTCTTTTATGGTGTCGAATGCGGCTTTGAGTTCCTCGGGAGTGGCAATCGTACCATCCTCTATTCTGCCGAGAATCTTCTCCATCTCGGAGTGGGGCATAAACTGTCCGCCACAATCTATCCAATGACTCCTGCCCGAGATACCCTCCTTTGCGCCACCCGTAGAGAGCATTTCGGCAAGGTATTTATAGAGCGCCTCCTTGTAGAGTTTCTTGCCCTGGAAAGCTGCCCTGCGCGAGAGTCTTGTGCGCGACCAGTTTATCTCGTCGGGTCCTTCGCTACCCTCGGCACCAAGTAGCTGTTTGAGCGTAGCAATCGCCTTCGTAAAACGTACAGCAATATAGGGGTTGCACTCCTCGAAGTTTATGTTGTCACGCTTGGTGTCTTTGCGCTTGTCGCGCTGCGCCCACTTTGCCAAGTCGCGCACGGTGCCATAGCTCGTAAGATTGCGTGCTGGCATAAGGTACGATATGCCGTTGCGCTCTATGAGGTAGGAGTAGGGGAATGTGTCCGTGTCGGCGTGGCTGCGGTGGCGACCAATGACCACCGTGAAGGCTCCGTTGCAGCAAGGAAGCATTGTGTAGGCATTGCTGCCGAACTTCACACCTCTCAGGTGTATGCCCTGATGCACGGCACCCGTACGGAAAAGGTGGTTGGACTGGTTGGTGCCCGAGCCTGCATTGAAGAACGAGAACATTCCCGCAATCAGCAGCGAAGAGGCGTGGTGCGACACGGTAAATGGACCGGCAAAGATGCTACACGTCTCGCAGTTCTCCAAGTGGGAGTTGGCAAAGAATGCCGAATCGGTAG
Organism: Tidjanibacter sp.; assembly: GCA_045602145.1. Taxonomy (GTDB): domain Bacteria; phylum Bacteroidota; class Bacteroidia; order Bacteroidales; family Rikenellaceae; genus Tidjanibacter. The sequence continues at coordinate 27,894 of JAZSAY010000026.1, read as the reverse complement.
CCGTAAGGTTTTCGGCAATGACGCTCTGACCCACAAAACACCTGCGCATCAGCGAGCCGTTGTCTATCGACGAGCCGTCCTGAACAATGAAGTCGTACATCTTGACATCGACACCGATGTGGGTGCGCGAGATGGGGTTGGAGAGTATGGTTCCGTTTTGGAGTATCGAGGCGCCAATAACCTCGGCAGCCTCGCCAATCTTTACGTTGCGCAGGATTTTGCAGTCGCAAACTCTTGCATCGTCGCAAATGATGCCCATCGTTGAGCTCATCCTCTGGGCATACTCCTCAGCCATAGCGTTGAGCCTTTCTACTACTGCGGGGCGGTGACGATAGAGGGCACACATATATGCGGCTTGCACCGTCAGGTCGTCGAAAATGCGGATGCTTCTGCCACCGTTCTCGTTTATTACAGCCACCTCGCTACCGTTGCCGAAGGAGGTCGTGCCTTTGGTTTCGAGGATGCCTATATTGACAATTTTTACCCTATCGCCAATCTCGTAGTTGGCGATAAAAGAGGTTACATCCTTGATGGTAACCCCCGCACCAATCCTCACGTCGCCTTTGAAGCGACAGCGGCAGATGCTCTCGGGTATGAATCCTTCACTTGCGACCATCACCCTCGACCAATCGTTTGCTTTGCAACCGTTGGCAGTCAGTATGGCTACCTCTTCGGGGGTGAGTGCGCGGTATTTCTTGCTATTTATCTGCATTGTTTTCGTTGGGATATAATTATCAACCTACAAATGTACACTTTTTTATGTAAAATATCCACTTTGTAGGGGTAATTATGTGCTTTTTTGATTCTTTTTTAGAAAAGAATGCGTACATTTGTGACCGCAATTAATTTGGCAAGGAGTGTACACACGTCACGTGGGTGGCTCCCAAGGTGGAAATCAGACAATAGAAATTTATAAAAATAGAAGAGAATTATGACAGTACGAATCATTGATTTGCTCCGCTCCAAACCCGAGGGACAAGAGGTAGTTGTGAAAGGCTGGGTACGCACCAAGCGAGGTAACAAAAACGTTGCTTTCATCGCTCTGAACGACGGCTCGACCATCAACAACATTCAGATTGTTGTCGATATGGCAACCGCCGATGAGGCTCTCTTGAAGGAGGTTACTACGGGTGCTTGCCTGTGTGTTAAGGGCGCACTTGTGGAGTCGGTAGGCTCGGGTCAGCCCGTGGAGGTGCAGGCAAAAGAGATTGAGATTTATGGTAAGGCAGACGGCGAGTACCCCTTGCAGAAGAAGGGTCACTCGATGGAGTTCCTCCGCGATATTGCCTATCTGCGTCCCCGCACCAACACCTTTGGTGCCGTTTTCCGCATCCGCCACGCTATGGCTTATGCTATCCACAAGTTCTTCAACGACAAAGGTTTCTACTATTGGCATACTCCCCTTATCACCGCTTCGGATTGTGAGGGTGCAGGCGCAATGTTCAACGTGACGACCTTCGATCTGAACAATGTTCCCAAAGGCGAGGATGGCAAGGTGGACTACTCGCAGGACTTCTTCGCACGTCAGACTTCGTTGACCGTTTCGGGTCAGTTGGAGGGCGAGCTTGGCGCTCTCTCGCTCGGTCAGATCTACACCTTCGGTCCCACCTTCCGTGCCGAAAACTCCAACACTCCCCGCCACTTGGCAGAGTTCTGGATGATTGAACCCGAGATGGCGTTCTACGACTTGGAGGACAATATGGTGTTGGCTGAGGAGTTCATCAAATACTGCGTGCAGTACGCTTTGGACAACTGTATGGACGATCTTACGTTCCTCAATAATATGTTCGACAAGGAGCTCATCGAACGCCTCCGTGGTGTTGTGGCTTGCGACTTTGTAAGGCTTGACTACACCGAGGGTATCCGCATCCTCTCGGAGAGCGGCAAGAAGTTCGAGTTCCCCTGCACTTGGGGTTGCGACTTGCAGAGCGAGCACGAGCGTTACCTCGTGGAAGAGTACTTCAAGAAACCCGTCATCCTCATCAACTATCCCAAGGAGATTAAGTCGTTCTATATGAAACAGAACGAAGACGGTAAGACTGTTCGCGCAATGGACGTACTCTTCCCCAAGATTGGCGAGATTATCGGCGGTAGCGAGCGCGAGGCAGACTACGGCAAACTCAACGCCATCATCGAGGAGCGCGGTATGAGCAAGGAGACCCTCTGGTGGTATCTTGACACCCGTCGTTGGGGCTCGGCACCTCACAGTGGCTTCGGTCTTGGCTTCGAGCGTCTTTTGTTGTTTGTGGCGGGTATGGCTAACATTCGTGATGTGATTCCATTCCCCCGTACCCCCAAACACGCCGAGTATTAGGCGAGCACATCTCGCACCGCATCTGCTGCGTTACGCTCGGGCTCGGAATGCTCATTTGCGCCCAGCAAACTCCGCTTCCTCGCCCATCGCAAGCCTTGCATCTGCGGCACGATATGCACTCGCAGGGGGAATTAGGTAACTCGCTCTGCGAGATGCACTAATAAGAATTGCTCGCTCGGTTGGCACAAAAATCCCTCCACGATATAGCATTCATTGTGTTGCGGAGCGAAATCAAAAGCAAGCCTTTGACTCCCTCTGCAATATGCACTAATATGAGTGGGCACGATATTCGGTCGCAGAATTGAGAGGGCATTAAAGCCCTTAAACTCCTATAAGCCCTATAAGCCTTATAAGCCTTAGGACTATTGACGTTAGACGTTAAACGTCAGACCCAAAACTTTAATGAATGAAGAGACCACCGCACACAATAAAGTGGTCTTTTTTTCACGTTAAAGTATAGAGTAAATTATGAGTTCATTTAGTCAAAAACAGGTATTGGGTCTGAGCCAGAAGCTCTCACCCCAGCAAATCCAGATGATTAAACTCCTCGAACTGCCTTCGCTGATGCTCGAACAGCGCATCAAGCAGGAGATTGAGGAGAATCCCGTATTGGAGGAAACTGTAAGTCAGGAGAGCGAGGGCGACGAGCAGCGCAAAGAGATCTCCGTAGAGGAGTATCTGAGAGAGGACGACACGCCAGCCTACAAGATGCGCACCAACAACTACTCCAAGGATGACCGCCAGCCCACTGTCTACATCTCGGGTGGCAGGTCGTTGCAGGAGTTCTTGGAGGAGCAGTTGGGGTATAAGGAGCTCTCGGTGCGCGATATGGCTATCGCCAAGTACCTTATTGGCAGTCTTGACGACGACGGGTATCTGCGCCGCGATCTTGTGTCGGTGTCGGACGACATTGCTTTCAGCATTGGTCTTGACCTCTCGCCCGAGGAGTTGGAGCGTGTGCTGAGGGTGGTGCAGGAGTTGGAGCCTTCGGGTGTGGGCGCGAGGAATTTGCAGGAGTGCCTGCTACTGCAACTGCGCTCTATGGAGCCTCTGGGCGTGGCACAACAGTTGGCAAAGCGCATCCTCTCGGACCATTTCGACGACTTTGCAAAGAAACACTACGACCGCCTGCTCTCCCGCTTGGGAGTTGGGCGCGAGGAGTTTGCAGAGGCTATCGAGGAGATTCGCCACCTTTCGCCAAAGCCCGGCAACCTCTATGGCGAAGGCTCGGATGATGCGGCACCCTATGTTGTTCCTGACTTTATTTTGGACTATCACGAGGGCGAGTTCGACCTGAGGCTCAACTCATACAACATCCCCGATTTGAAGGTCAATCGTCGCTATATGGATATGTTGCGCAACTCTATGGCTGGCGGCACCACTGCCGAGCAAGACAAAGAGGCAGTGCAGTTCGTAAAGAGCAAGATAGACTCCGCAAAGTGGTTTATCTCTGCCATAAAGCAGCGTCACGACACCCTCTTGGGCACGATGACCGAGATATTCAACTACCAGAAAGAGTATTTTGTTGATGGCGACCCCAAACGACTCAGACCAATGATTCTGAGGGATATAGCCGACCGTACGGGGCTGGACGTCTCGACCATTTCGAGGGTTGTTAATAGCAAGTATGTGCAGACTCACTTTGGCATTATTCCCCTGAAAAGTCTCTTCTCGGAGGCTATGCAGACCGATAGTGGCGAGGAGGTGTCGTCGCACGAGATTAAGCAGATTCTCTCGGACTGCATTGCCGAGGAGGACAAACAGCACCCCATGACTGATGAGGCCCTTATGAACATTCTTAACGATAAGGGCTACCACATTGCCCGCAGAACGGTGGCAAAGTATCGCGAGATGCTCAAAATTCCCGTTGCCCGCCTGCGCCGACAAATCTAAGACCTCTCTCTATCCTATGAGCCAAACCGACCATATCCACTCCTTGCCCCGCTATGCAGCCCACACGCTGAGCATTCTGCTCCATCCGCTCTCGATGGTGCTGTGGATGTCTGTTATGGTGATGTTTGGGCAGGTTGGAAAATTGACATATCCCGCCTCCGTAAGGTGGTATGTTGTTGGTACGGTGGCTTTTATGACCATTCTTATTCCCTGTCTATTCTTGTTGCTGCTGAGGCTCTTTGGCGTTGCCCGAAAGCTCGATTCTACGCCTCGCCGCACCCGTATTATGATGATGGTGGCAGTGGCGGTGTGCTACACTTGCTGTGGCTGGGTTTTCGACAATGTTGTGGTGCTCTATCTTGTCCGCAAGATGCTCTATACGGCTACGGCAGTGGTGGCAGTGTTGTTGGTGTTTGAGCTCTTCTATCCGCTCAGTTACCACACAACGGCACTCGGTGCCCTCTTGGGTATGATGTGGATGTTGCTGCTGGTGGGCAATACGACCCTGCTTACTCCTTTTATAATAGGTATAGTAGCCGTGGGACTACTTGCCACCTCACGCATCTATTTGGGCGATTGTTCGATCGGAGGGACTGTGTGGGGTGCACTCTTGGGCTTCGCCATCTCGGCTGGGTTGTTAGTGGTAATATAGGAGTATTCCTATTCCGAACAAAAAAAAGAGAGCGGGTGGTTTTCCACTCGCTCTCTTTGTGTTACAATAAGTTCTGCGCCCTCGGAATTACTCGGCTACCTCCTCAGCGGCGGGAGCCTCTACCTGGTTAGGCATAACGGGAGCCTCCTCCTCGGTCATAATCTGCTCGATGATGGCGTCGCCTGCGGGCGAGTTAGCCTTCTTGTACGACGAGATAGCAACGGTCGAAAGCAAGCTCAGTACAACGATACCGATTGCCAAATACCAAGTTGCCTTTTCGAGGAAGTTAGCAGTCTGACGAACGCCCATAACCTGGTTCGATGCGCCGAAGTTTGCAGCCATACCACTTTTGGGGCTCTGTGCCAACACTGCCAATACGAGCAGGATGCTGGCAATAAGAATCAAAATTACAAGAAATGTGTACATTGTGTTATGTGTTTTTTTAATTATTTTTTGTCCTGTTCCGAACGCTCTTGTTTGAGTCGGTCAATAATCTCGGCAAAATAAATACTTTTTTGTGAGTTTTGCAAACTTAATTTTTGATATATCTCAATTGCGAGGTCAAAAAGGTGCTGTTTTGCGTAAATTTCTGCCAATTCCTCGCTTACAAACTCCTCTTCGAGCTCCTCATCCGTCTCGGGCGCACTCTCAATGGGCGCATCCGTTGTGTCGTCATCTATCACGATGCGGTGCTCGCCCTCGCGGAGAAAATCGTCTATGATGCCGAGCATAGGACTGCGGTGTAACTCCTCGGCGCTGACCTCTTTGAGCAAGGGTGTTAGGGGTGCCTCGCGCTCCCTAAGGCGCAGGGCGTAGAGCACACTGCCCTCAATCTTCTCGCCCCCCGAGTGTAGCGCAGCCTTTGCAGCACCCCACCAAGGGTACTTCTTGGAGAGTTCCCTCAGCTGCTCGGCAGAGAGTGCCGAGTGGGTTATCTGTTTGCTTGTAGCCATACCCTATCTACCAGTTTGCCACTGCGGCGTTGAAAATATCCTGCACGAGTTGTTCGCAAATCTCCGTAATGAGCGAGTCCTGAACGTCCTGCAAGAGTGATGTGGCATCGTACTCGGCAAAGGCGCTGAACGACTTGTTGTAGTTGTTCTGGGGCTCGTAGATGTTCGTGAACTTAACTTTTACGGTAATCGTCAGGCGGTTCATTGCTGCCGTCTCGGAGGCGGTAATTGCCGCAGGAGTGGAGGTGTAGTTCGTAATCTCGCCCTCGAAGGCAAGGTCGCCACCCGTCGATACGAGTTGCAACTTGGTCTGGCGTGCGAACTTGTCCTGCAACGCATCCGTGAGCGTCGAGGAGAGCGTGGGTGCAACCATAGGTGCGTTGTTTGGGAAGTAGGGAACGCTCACAGTCTGAGCCTGCAAGGGTATGGAGGCTCCTGAGAAGGAGTATTTTACCGTACAACCACCGAGGGCGCCAACCATCAAGGCGAGCAGTGTCGCCATAGCTATGTGTCTAAATTTCATCTATTCCGAGGTCTTTAATTTTTCTGTAAAGTGTTCTTTCGCTCATAAAGAGCTCCTTGGCGGTCTCCTTGCGCCTGCCGCCATTGCGCCTGAGAGCCTTCACGATAGCCTCACGCTGCACATCCTCTTTGGAGAGTGGGCGCGAGGGCTCATCGAATACCTCCTCGCCAATGGTATCCTGCGCCTCGTGGCGTGGGTAGTTTGCCGACGAGGGGAGGTAACCCGCCACGGGGGCGCTCTCGGTGTGGCTCTCGGGGGCGGGGTAGGAGGCACTATTGCCACTCATAACCTCCAACAGCATACGCCTCACGTCCGAAATGTCGCGCTTCATATCGAAAAGTACTTTGTAGAGGAGTTCCCTCTCGTCTGCAAAATCCTCTCTTGTGCCCTCGTTCATTACTATCGGTGTACCACCCATACCCTCCACAGGGAGGTATTTGCGCAGTATATTCTCCGAGATAACCCTCGAAGGCTCAATGACCGAAATCTGCTCGGCTACGTTTTTCAGCTGGCGGATGTTGCCCTTCCAATAGTAGTTTTCGAGTAGCATTCTTGCTCCTTCATCAAGTGATATTGCGGGCATCTTGCAATTTACCGACACGTCCGAAGCAAACTTGCGGAAGAGCAGATGTATATCCTCCTTGCGCTGGCGCAGAGGGGGGACGGCAATGGGTACGGTGGCGAGCCTGTAATAGAGGTCCTCGCGGAATTTACCCTCGGCAATCGCTTTCGGGAGGTCTATGTTGGTCGCTGCCACAACCCTCACATTGGTCTTCTGGGGCTTCGAGGAACCCACCCTCATAAACTCGCCTGTCTGCAAAACCCTCAGTAGGCGTACCTGCGTGGAGAGGGGCAACTCGGCAACTTCGTCGAGGAATATGGTACCACCGTCAGCCTCCTCGAAGTAACCCTTGCGCGAGTCCACAGCACCCGTGAAGGAGCCCTTCTCGTGACCAAAGAGCTCGGAGTCTATCGTTCCCTCGGGTATGGCACCGCAGTTCACAGCCACATACTTGTTGTGCTTGCGTGAGGAGTGGGCGTGGATAATCTGCGGAAAAAACTCCTTACCCACACCGCTCTCGCCCGTGACGAGTACCGAGAGGTCGGTTGTGGCAACCTTTACAGCCATCTCAATAGCCCTATTGAGCGGCTCGCTGTTGCCTATGATTCCAAATCGTTGTTTTATTGCGAATAAATCTAACATACCTTTTTTGTCTAACGTCCAACGTCTAACGTCGATAGTCCTAAGGCTTATGAGAGTTATGGGAGATATGGGAGTTACGGGAGATATGGGAGATATGGGAAAACTCTCAATTCTCAATTCTCAATTCTCAATTCTCAATTCTCAATTCTCAATTCCCCTCTACTCGTTCACAATCACTTCGGTGGGCTCAACATCTACCTCCACTCGGTCGTCGGAGGGAAGTATGCCCCAAACGAGCGACAGGAGAGCCAGCAATACGGCTACGAGCGCCACGACGGTTATGCCGTCAATCTTCTTGCGGGGGTGGTGGGACTGTATGCGACTCTTGCGCTCGGTGGGTTGCTCCTCTTCCTCCTCGGTGCGATAGATGACCTTGCGGGGCTGAGGCTCTGCCTGAGGCTTGGGCGCGGTAGGTGTCACGGGTGTGGGCTTGGGCTCGGTAGCTGCGGGTCGCTGCGTTTGAGGAGCTGCGGGAGTAGCGGGCTGTTGGGGCTGAGGAGCCACCTTAGGCGCTACGGGAACTGCGGGCTTCCTGGGTGCAGGTGCAGTCGTAAACGCATCCTCGTCTTCCAACACGTCGAAGTTCCTCGAAGGCTCGGGGATGGATTGAGCAAAGGGGTTGAACGAAAAATCTATACTTCCGTCTATGCGCACAAGCAAGACGCCAATGCCGTCGAGTATGAACTTTTTCTGGGTGGCGAGTTGCTGCTTGATGGTCGCAGTGTAGCCATTTACAATCTCGGTAGCTTTGCTGGGGCTCACGTCAAGAGTGTTTACAATGAGATTTACGAGTGTGCCGTCGCTCTTTTTGAGCATCTCCATAAAGACCACTTCGCCACTCTCTTTGCGGCGGAGGAGCGTACCTACCTCGGGGATTATTATCCTCGTCTGCGAGGCGAGATGCTGTGCAATGATTGCGCTGATTTTAGTTGTCATAGCCCTATGTGTTTTTATATTCCTATTCTAAATAACTCCCAAAGTTAGCGATTATTATTGAAAAACTGCCAAAAAGTCAGAAAAAACTGACAATTTCGACATAAAATAGCCCCAACCGTTGATTATGTAAAAAAGATTTATTTGTTTTGCATTGTGAAAATGTCGAAAAAGTAAGTCGATTACTTTGGCGAAAAATTTTCGAAGTAGCAAAGACGGATTGTTGAATTTTATTCTTTTTGGAAAAAATGAAAAACAAGTACACCGACCTTATCGAGCAAACCTACGATTGGCCACAGAACGAATTTTCGGTGGAGGACAATGAACTCTACTTTCACAATGTGCCCCTGATGGACATCATCAAGCAGTACGGTACTCCACTAAAAATTACCTATCTGCCCAAAATATCTTCGCAAATTCAGCGTGCCAAGCGACTCTTCAATGTGGCAATGGCAAAGGTGGACTATAAGGGTAGCTACAACTATTGCTATTGCACCAAATCCTCCCATTTCTCATTCGTTTTGGAGGAGGCTTTGAAGAATGACATCTATTTGGAAACATCTTCGGCATACGATATCCACATCATCAATGCCCTCTATGAGCAGGGGCTTATAAATAAAGATATGTATGTGGTTTGCAATGGTTTCAAGCGTTTGCAGTATGTGGAGAATATCGCCGGACTTATCAACTCGGGCTTCGAGAATACCATCCCTGTGTTGGACAATAAGGAGGAGTTGGACCAGTTGGAGGGTATGTTGGAGAAGCCCTGCAAACTCGGCATCCGCATTGCAGCCGAGGAGGAACCCAAGTTCGACTTCTATACTTCGAGGCTCGGAATACGCTACAACGACATCGTTGAGTTCTACAAAAAACGCATCAAGGGCAACAAGAAACTCAAACTCAAAATGCTCCACTTCTTCATCAATACGGGTATGAAGGATACGGCTTACTATTGGAACGAGCTCAACAAATGTATTCAGGTTTACTGCGAACTCAAAAAGATTTGTCCCGACCTCGATAGCCTAAATATCGGCGGCGGATTCCCCATCAAGAACTCGCTCAACTTCGATTACGACTACGAGTATATGGCGGAAGAAATTGTTGCACAAATCAAAAGCAACTGCAATCTGAACGGAGTGGAAGAGCCAAATATCTTCACAGAGTTCGGCTCCTTTACTGTTGGCGAGAGTGGCGCAACACTCTTCTCGGTGCTCAACCAGAAACAGCAGAACGACAGGGAGCGCTGGTATATGATCGACAGCTCGTTTATGACTACCCTGCCCGACATTTGGGGTATTGACCAACGCTATCCGCTACTTGCTATTAACCATTGGAACAAGGAGTATCAGCGCGTGTTCCTCGGCGGTTTGACGTGCGACAGTGAGGACTTTTATAGTGGTGAGTCACACTCCAATGCGGTCTTTCTGCCCAAGTTGGACGATGTGGACGAGCCATTATATGTTGGTTTCTTCCATACGGGAGCCTATCAGGAGTCGGTGGGTGGCTTTGGCGGTATTCAGCACTGCCTCACCCCTGCCCCCAAGCATATCCTTATCGATATAGATAAGGAGACGGGCGAGTACTACACCCGACTATTTGCCAAGGAGCAGAGTTATAGGTCGATGCTCCGCATCCTTGGTTATTGACGTATCTCGCGGGTAAATTTTGCACCGCACTGCGATAGGCGAGTTCCTCATTTACGTCGAGTAAACTGCGGACTCGCCTTCTTGTTTGGCACAAAATTTCCTCCGCAATATGCGCCAATAATGTTGGTGCAAAGTTTCCTCGGCGATATGCACTCGTGAGGTGGTGGTAAAAAGTTTCCTCCGCGATATACGCCAATAATGTTGGTGCAAAATTTCCTCCGCAATATGCACTCGCGAGGTGGTGGTAAAAAATTTCCTCGACAATATGCACTCACAAGGTGGCATAAATTTCCTCCGCGATATGCTTTGGGGCTTTTTGTTGGCAGACAAAAAACAATTGGGAGTCCCAAGCGGAACTCCCAATTGTTTTATTGCTGCTGCGCCTTTTCGGCACGTTTGCGGTCTATCTCGCTAAGCAGTATCTTACGCATACGCATAAACTTGGGCGTGATCTCCACATACTCGTCCTCGCGGATATATTCGAGTGCCTCCTCCAACGAGAACTTCACGGCGGGCGCGAGGATTATCTTCTCGTCCGAGCCGCTGGCACGCATATTCGTAAGTTTCTTGCTCTTGGTGAGGTTCAGGCAGATGTCGTTGTCGCGGGTGTTCTCGCCCACCACCTGTCCGCAGTATATCTCATCGCCGGGCTCCACGAAGAAGCGTCCCCTATCCTGCACCTTGCCGAGTGCATAGGCGTATGCCTGCCCCGTCTCCATAGCCACCAGTGAGCCTACCGAGCGCATCTCAATCTCGCCCTTGTAGGGCTCAAAACCTTTCAGACGGTGCGCCATAATAGCCTCGCCAGCCGTAGCGGTCAGCAGGTTGCTCCTCAGACCGATGATACCACGCGAGGGTATCTCAAATTCGAGCCTTGTGCGCTCGTTGCGCGACTCCATATTTTTGAGTGCACCTTTGCGCTTGGTAGCGAGTTCTATCGCCTTGCCTGCGTAGTCGTCGGGCACGTCGATGGTCAGTTCCTCCACAGGCTCGCACCTGACGCCGTCTATCTCCTTGAAGATAACCTTAGGCTGACCTACCTGCAACTCGTAGCCCTCGCGGCGCATAGTCTCTATGAGTACCGAGAGGTGCAGCACACCACGACCATAGACAATGAATTTGTCGGCACTCTCGCCCTGCACAACCCTCAGTGCGAGGTTTTTCTCCAACTCCTTATCCAAACGCTCCTTGATGTGGCGGCTGGTAACATACTTACCATCTTTGCCGAAGAAAGGTGAGTCGTTGATGGTGAAGAGCATACTCATCGTAGGCTCGTCAATAGCGATAGGAGGCAGTGGCTCGGGATTTTCGTAGTCGCAGATGGTGTCGCCAATCTCGAAACCATCAATACCAACCAGAGCGCATATCTCGCCACACTCCACGCTCTCCACCTTCGATTTGCCCAAGCCCTCGAAGACCATAAGGTCCTTGATTTTGGTCTTTATGAGCGAGCCGTCACGCTTGGCGAGCGTTACGTTCATACCCGAACGGAGTGAGCCACGAGTGAGTTTACCCACAGCGATACGACCTAAGTAGGGTGAGTATTCGAGCGAGGTAATGAGCATCTGAGGTGTTCCTTCCACCTTCTCGGGCTCGGGAATGTCGTCAATGATGGTATCCAGCAGGGGGGTGATGGAGTTGGTCTTCTCCTTGTAGGAGTGGCTCATCCAGCCCTGCTTTGCGCTACCATAGATGGTGCGGAAGTCGAGTTGCTCCTCGTTGGCGTCGAGCGTGAACATAAGGTCGAAGACCTGCTCGTGCACAAAGTCGGGACGGCAGTTTGGCTTATCGACCTTGTTTACCACCACGATAGGCTTTTTGCCCAGCGCGAGAGCCTTTTGGAGCACAAAGCGAGTTTGGGGCATAGTGCCCTCAAAAGCATCCACCAAGAGGATTACGCCATCTGCCATATTCAGCACCCTCTCAACCTCTCCACCAAAGTCGGAGTGACCGGGGGTGTCAATAATGTTAATTTTGTAGCCGTTGTAGATTACCGACACGTTCTTGGAGAGAATGGTAATACCTCTCTCGCGCTCCAAGTCGTTGTTGTCCAACACAAGAGTGCTTTGTGCCTCCTGATTGCGTATAAGGTTGGCTTGGAGAATCATCTTGTCCACGAGTGTAGTCTTTCCGTGGTCAACGTGTGCGATAATTGCGATGTTGCGTAGTTTCTGCATCTGTTTTCCTATTATTTTGGTCGCAAAGGTAGTAAATTATACCCTTTTTTGTACTACCTTTGTATAAAATTAAGGTATGAAAGTGATGAAAATTCTCTCCGATATACAATTTACCCGCTCTTCGTCTACTCGTATTGTGGTGGGCTCGGTGCGCAAAACATTGGCAGAATTGCTCCCCAAGGGGCGTGTTGTTGCATTTGTCGATGCCGAAGTGGAGGCTCTGCACAACCTTTCGGAGTTGATTCCCGAGAGTATCGTCATCCCCGCAGGTGAGGAGAACAAAAACCTCGAACTCGCTACAATGCTGTGGCAAGAACTTATTGAGAGTAAGGCTGATAGGCAGACCTTCCTGCTTGGCGTGGGTGGGGGCGTTGTGTGCGACCTTGTAGGTTTTGTGGCAGCGACCTTTATGCGTGGTGTGCGCTTCGGATTAGTGCCTACAACGCTCTTGGCGCAGGTCGATGCAGCCATCGGTGGCAAATGTGGCGTCAATATGGGGGGATACAAAAATATGGTCGGGGCGTTTGCACCTGCCGACTTTGTGCTGTGCGATGCTTCGCTCCTATCCACGCTTCCCGAGAGGGAATTTCGCTCGGGGCTTGCCGAGATGATTAAAGCGGCAATTATTGGCGACGAGCAACTCTTTACGCTCTTTGAGCAGAACAACCTTGCGACCTTGCGAGGTAATGAAACACTCTTGGAAGAGGCTGTAAGTCGCAGTGTGGCAGTAAAATGCGCCATTGTTGAGCGCGACCCCTACGAGAAGGGCGAAAGGCGTATTCTCAACCTCGGACACACTTGGGCGCACGCCATAGAGAGCCTCACAACCGACTATACTCACGGCGAGGCTGTGGCTATCGGCATCATTCGTGCCACCCGAGAGTCGTTGCAGAGGGGCACAATCTCTGCCGAAGATGCCGAGCGTATCGAAAGAGTCATCGCCCGCTATGGGCTACCTACCGATTGCGCCCTTACGAACGAGCAACTCTTGGAGGCGATGCAGCACGACAAAAAGAACACCTCAGAGGGCATAGGCTTTGTACTTCCCACGGGGATAGGAGGAATTGAGAATTGAGAATTGAGAATTGAGAATTGAAAATTTCCCATAACTCTCATAACTCCCATAACTCCCATAAGCCCTATAAGCCTTATGACTATTGACGTTAGACAAAATACTGCGAGTGGGTTTTGCGGAGGGATTTTTGTGCCACCATCCACAACCTGCGGGTGATTTATGTGAGGCGAGTGCAAGGCTTGCGAAGGGCGAGGAAGCGGAGTTTACTCGGCGTAAATGAGCATTCCGAGCCCGAGCATAACGCAGAAATCGCCCACAGAAATCAGCCGCCAACGAGGCGAGTTCGGGGAAAGATATGCACAAAAAATATCGGGCTGATGAGTCACCTCGTCAGCCCGAACCTGCGTTTGTTATTTGTATGAGAGTGTGTTGTTATTCTTTGTATTTGAGCCAAGTCTGTGTGCGACCAAGCAAGCCCCTCTTGTCGAGCGAGCCACGGAGGTTGAGCTCCTGTTTTGCGCTGTCGTACTTGATGGTGCAGTAGTAGAGTTTGTCTGCATCGGGGTCGTAAACCTTACCGCCTACGAGCTTGCCGTCCTCGTACTTCATACCCCTGACAATCATAGTACCAATGCCGCTCTTATCATTGCCATAGACGCCCACGAGTTTGCCATAAATAAGACCATCTGCGTCCTGGTAAATTTCAACGATACCTGCGGGCTCTTTGGTTTTGTCGTCTATGGTGGTCCATTTGCCGAGGAATTGGCTCTGTGCCGAGAGTGCAAAGATGCTCATCAGCATCACTGCAAGAGTTGTAAAGATTTTTTTCATACTCTTTTGATTTAAAATGTTCTTTTTCTGATGTTACAAAGGTAGGAATTTTACGGTTTTGCAAAATATAAATACGCAAATATGCATTTCTCCTAAAATCGATATTTGCAATCTATGTGCCAGATTTACAATTGCAAGAGTGCGGATTATTTACGACGCCCAATGACTATATGCCGCCCTGCAACTTGCTTGCAGGAGTGTACTTTTCGGGCTTCGGGCAGCCATATACAGCTCCCCTGAGCAACTCCCTAACTGCACTTGTGTCGCCCGCTGTTGCCAACTCTTCGGGCGATATTGTCTTGCCGATGGTTACGCAGTGTTTGCCACGCCCCTTGTTGAGTACTTCGCGGGGGAGCCTGAGCAATCTCACTCGCCAATCAATCAGCCCCAACGAGTAGTAGAAGAGCGAGTTGCGCCCCTCGAAGTGGATGGGCACTACGGGTACTCGCGCCTTTTCGATGAGTCTTATAACGCTCTCCTGCCACTCTCTATCCGAAATATCGCCACGCCAGAGGTGTAGGTCGGAAACTGCGCCCGAGGGAAAGAGTCCAAGAGGGTGTCCCGCTCTGAGATGTGCAATGGTTGCTCTGAGGGAGCCGAGGGTTTGGGCGTCGGCGCTCTTCTTCTCGGTTTCAGTGGGGGTTACGGTGAAGAAATTATCCCTCATATTCTCCACCCTGCCGAGTATCTTGTTGACCATAATTTTCAGGTCGGGGCGATGGGTGCCTATCATATCCAAGAGTATCACACCATCCACTGCTCCGTATGGGTGGTTGCTGATGGTAATAAAAGCCCCCTCGGGGAGCTCCGTGAGCCTTTCGGGATTGCCCACAAGGTAGTCGCATCCCAAATAGTCGAGAGCCGCTTTTGCGCCCTCTACGCCCTTGTGAGGATAGATGGTGTCGTAGAGGCGGTTGATGCGCCCCACACCGCACAGCCACATAGCAAAGCGGGCAAAGAGCCTACCCAACGTTCCCCTAAACAGAGGAGATAACGAGTCGAGTTCTTCCACCGAGAGTAGTTCGTGCTCGGGGCGAGGCACCCTTTTGCGAAAGACCACCGACTCGGAGAGAACGAAGTTGAGCACTCCCGAGATGCATAGCGCTACAAGGTTGCAGACCACAACGCCCCAGCCAAAGAGTTTCTCGAAGAGGAGCAGAAAGAGCATCTTCACGAGGAAGCCCGCAAGCGACGAGAGGTTGAACGCCACAAAGTGACGCCAAAAGGAGCGACCATTGTGGGTAGTTATGCGGTTGCGCCAAATCCAAAAGTAGGAGCAGAGGAAATTGCACATCACAGCCACCTCGAACGAGAGAATGGGCGAAATGACGTAAGTAGCCCAATAGCCCCCGCCGAAAACAAAGTGCGAAAGAAGCCACAGTACGAGCGTATCCACACCCGTACCGAGAGCCCTGCTGAGCATAAATTGGAGATATTTTGTGACCATAAGGTTTCTTGTTTATTGTCTAACGCCTAACGTCAATAGTCCTACGGCTTATAGGGCTTATAGAGCTTATAGGAGTTAATTCTTTCTTAGGGGGTCGATAAGCGAGAGAGCTTTGCGGTCTTTGAGCCATTGGACAAGCCACAGAGCCATAATAATCACCACCACACCCACTGCAATAAGGTCAAAGAGCGTGAATACCTCGCTGCCAAAGGTGTAGGTGTGGTCGCTCCACGGGGTGAATATAAATATAGTATTGAGGATGATTACTATCAGTCGGAATTCCGTAGGTCCGAGTTTACCGTATGTGAGCCTCATCTGGTTGGTGCAGATGGTGCAGACATAGGTGTAGACCGAGAGGATTAGGTAGGCGACCAGCACTGCAAGAGCCACATCCAGCCTCAGCAGTGGCGACAGACCCGCCCCCACGCACATCAATGTGATGGTTATGGCGTCTATGGAGTGGTCTATAAAGAACCCATACTTGGGTCGCTGGGTGCCCCTTACGCGGGCAAGGGTGCCGTCGAGCGAATCGCCATACCAATTGATGACGAGTCCGAGCGATGAGAGCCATAGATAGTTTAGATTGATGCTGGACAAGGCAAATCCGAGTCCACAAACAAATGCACCCAAGACACCTACATATGTGAGAATGTCGGATGTTACCCAGCGAGGCTGGCGATGGGCAAGCCAAATAAGTGCCCTTTTTTCTGCCGCATTAAGAATGGAAGTTTGGATGCGTGCGGCTTTTTCTGTACTCATAGTGTGGTTGTTATCTCTACGTTTTACAAAAGTTTTCTCCCTTGTGAGAGTTGTAGAGATAACGACGTTTTGGGGTGCGTAGTTTGCCCCTTGTTGGCTTTGGCGAAGAATAGGACACATAATGTTCTGCAATGGATATTTCTATCCATCACACTCTGCAAATTGTGTGCCCAAAAGGGGGTGCTATGTGTGTTGTGCTACTTGAAATACCTCGGCAAGGAAGCGACCGGTGTGGCTCTCGGGGTTGGTGGCGACCTCTTCGGGAGTACCCTCGGCAACAATGCAACCACCCGCCTTGCCGCCCTCGGGACCCATATCGATAATCCAGTCGGCGCACTTTATAACGTCCAGATTGTGTTCGATGATGATGACACTATTGCCCCTATCGACAAGTTTGCGGAAGACCGCCAGCAGTTGGCGAATATCTTCGAAGTGGAGTCCTGTGGTGGGCTCATCGAAGATATAAAGAGCGTGTCCCGTATCCCTGCCCGCAAGTTCCGAGGCGAGTTTTATCCTCTGGCTCTCGCCACCCGACAGTGTGGTGCAACTCTGACCGAGTTTCAGGTAGCCCAAGCCCACCTCCTGAATAGCCCTCAGTTTGGTGTATATCTTTGGCACAGGCTCGAAGAACTCCACAGCCTGATTGATGGTCATACTCAGCACCTCATCGATATTCTTGCCCTTATACTTCACTTCGAGTGTCTCTCGGTTGTAGCGGTGACCGCCACAAGCCTTGCAAGTGACATAGACATCGGGCAGAAAGTTCATCTCTATGGTCTGCACGCCTGCACCCTTGCATTCCTCACATCTGCCGCCCTTTACGTTGAACGAAAATCTGCCCGCGCCATAGCCCCTAACTTGTGCATCGGGGGTTTTCTCGAAGAGTTTGCGGATGTCGGCAAAGACGTTGGAGTAGGTTGCAGGGTTGCTCCTCGGGGTGCGACCTATGGGGCTTTGGTCCACCACCACGAGTTTGTCTATATTCTCCACGCCCTCGATGCTATCAAACGGTAGTGCTTGGTCGAAGGAGCGATAGAGCGTGCGACTTAGATATGGGCGCAGGGTTTCGCCAATGAGTGACGACTTGCCGCTGCCGCTAACACCCGTCACGCACACCATCATCCCCAGAGGAATTCTTGCGTTCACATTTTTCAGGTTATTACCCTTTGCTCCTTTTATTACGATGTGTTTTCCATTGCCCTGGGAGCGCACATCGGGGATTTCTATGGTACGCCTGCCCGAGAGGTAGTCTGCTGTGAGCGAGGAGGAGCGCACAATATCCTCAAAGGTGCCCTCGGCAACCACCTCACCACCCTTGCGTCCCGCCAGAGGTCCCATATCTACAATCCAATCTGCCGAGCGCATCATCTCCTCGTCGTGCTCCACGACGATGACAGAGTTACCCTCATCGCGAAGGTTTTTCAGCGAGTTAATAAGTCGGCGATTGTCCCTTTGGTGCAGACCAATGCTCGGCTCATCGAGTATGTAGAGCACGTTGACAAGTTTGGAGCCCACCTGCGTTGCGAGCCTTATGCGCTGACTCTCGCCACCCGACAGCGAGCGCGAGGGGCGCGAGAGGGAGAGGTAGCCCAGCCCCACATCGCACAAAAAGCCCAATCTTTCGCCAATCTCTTTGAGTATCTCGCGGGCTATGGCTCGTTCCTTGGTGGTCATTCCTTCGGGCACCGAGGCTATCCAACTGCGAAGTTCCTCAATACTCATTTCGCTCGCCTCAGCTATGTTCTTGCCCGCGATGCGGAAGTAGAGTGCGTCACTTTTGAGCCTCGTTCCGCCACACACACTGCAAGGCTTATGTTCAATAAATTGTCCGAGCCACTTGGCTCCCGAGCCACGAGTTCCATCCTCGGTATTGCTCTCTATGAAGTGCGAAATACCCTGCCAAGCAATCATCCTCACTCCACTTGTTCCGTAGAGGTTGTGGACGGGTACGGGCTCGGCATCGCCATTGATGATTGCCGAGAGAGCCTCCTCGGAGAGAGTGCCTACGGGGTCGTTAATTGTAAAGTCGTAGCGATGTCCAAGTGCTCCCATAACGCTCAAAAACCAACTTGTTCGCAACTTGGCAAGGGGTGCAATACCTCCCTCGGCAATGCTGAGGTTGCCATTGGGCAGGAGTTTTTCCCTATCGAAAACAGCCTCTTCTCCCAAACCTCCACAATGGGGGCAGGCTCCTTGTGGGGAGTTGAACGAGAAGGTGTAGGGCGCAGGATCGTCGAACGACATTCCCGTTGTGGGACACATCAAGTGGCGCGAGTAGTAGCGTGCAGTATCGCTATTGTAGTCATAGACAAGCGAGGTGCCCTTGCCTTGTCGCATAGCCTCCCTGAGGCTCTTTGCCAGGCGTTCCCTACCGCTCTCGCCCACCAAGAGTCGGTCTATGACGAGTTCGATGGTGTGGGTTTTGTAGCGGTCGAGTTTCATACCCGAGGTCATCTCCACCACCTCGCCATCTATGCGTGCGTGGAGGTAGCCGCGCTTGACGAATCCCTCGAAGAGTTCGCGGTAGTGACCCTTGCGACCCTTGATAACGGGCGCAAGAACGGCTATCTTGTGACCCGCAAAGTTCTCCTCAATGAGCGAGATGATTTGCTCGTCGGTGTAGTGCACCATCTCCTCGCCCGTGGCGGGAGAGTAGGCACGCGAAGCACGAGCATAGAGCAGGCGCAGAAAGTCGTTAATCTCCGTTACGGTGCCCACCGTCGAGCGGGGATTTTTGTTGGTCGTTTTCTGCTCTATGGCAACTACGGGGCTAAGACCCTCTATTTTATCCACGTCGGGGCGCTCCATAGTGCCCACAAATTGGCGAGCATAGGAGGAGAGAGTCTCCATATAACGCCTCTGACCCTCGGCATAGATGGTGTCAAAGGCGAGCGAGGATTTGCCACTACCCGACAAGCCCGTAACAACCACAAGGCTGTTGCGAGGTATTTCGAGGCTTACGTTTTTCAGGTTGTTGACCCTCGCACCCGTAATTACTATTTTATCCTGTTCGCTCATTTGATTTCAATTTTGTCGGCATCTTGCCACGCCCTGAATTTTTCTCTGTAAGCGGCTATTTGCTCGGGGACAATATCTACCACCTTGCAGCACTCCTCCTCGCCACACGATGCAACACTCTCGCCAAAGTAGTTGTAGGCTGCCGAGTGTCCACAGTGGGAAGTCCCTTTCGGGTCGCAACCTATGCGATTGACGCCCACCACCCAAGCCTGATTTTCGATGGCTCTTGCGGGAAGGAGTCTATCCCACGCCCCTATGCGGCTCGCAGCCCACGCAGCCGAATAGAGTATCACATCGACCTCGCCTGCAAGGTAACTCCACGCCGCAAAGCGCAGGTCGTAGCAGACAAGTGGCAAAATCTTCACACCTCGCCACTCGACAATTATGCGTTCTGTGCCCGCTGAGAAGTGCTTATCCTCGCCCGCAAAGGTGAAGAGGTGGTGTTTGTCGTAGTGGAAATGGCTGCCGTCGGGCAGGCAGATGTACATACGGTTGTAGTATACTCCTCGCTCCTCGATGGCAATGGTTCCGACCACCGCACAATCCTTCGCGGCAGAGAGCCTTTGCATCCATTCCAGCGTCTTGCTATTCGTTGCCGGCTCGGCAACATCCTCGGCATCTATGCGGTAGCCTGTGGCGAACATCTCGGGGAGCAGTGCCAAGTCACACTCCACTCCGCCCAGCAGCTGCTCGGCGGTAGCGAGGTTCTCTTCCCTGTGTTCTGCAAGAGTATCGAATTGAAGGAGGGCTACTTTCATCCTCTTTTTGATTTTATTTTTTGCAAAAATAACGATTTCTCCCGACAAAGCCCTATTTTTGCGGAAAATTAATAGCTCGTAAAACAATATAATTGCTCTTTTATGCTCAGCGCAGGAGAATATCAAACACTCAGAATAAGCCGCATTGCCGAGCCCGGCATCTACCTCTCGGACGAGGAGGGCAACGAGGTTCTGCTCCCCAATCGATATGTGTCGCTATCGGATAAGGTGGGTGGTGTGGTCGATGTTTTTGTCTATCACGACTCCGAGAACCGCCTTATTGCTACACGCGAAAAGCCCCTTGCGACCATCGGCGAGGTGGCAGTTTTGGAGGCTGTGGATAGGAATGCGCACGGCGTTTTCCTTGCGTGGGGCATCACTGCCAAAGACCTCTTCCTGCCCAATAGGAATGTTCCCTTCGAGGTGCAGATGGGCGGTCGCTATCCCGTCTACCTCTATCGCGACGAGCTTACGGGTAGGGTGGTGGCTACAACCAAACTCAACAAGTATATCTCCAATGCCGAAATTACCGTGCGTCCTCGCGAGCAGGTCGATATTTTGGTCGTTAGGCGTATGGAGATGGGCTACCGAGTGGTTATCAACAACCGCCACTGGGGTATGATATACAACGACCAGATTTTCTCGCCCGTGGGGGTCGGCGACAAGATGACTGCCTACGTTCACCGCATCAGCGAGGAGGGACGCATCGACATTATGCTCCAACAGGAGGGTCGCGAGGCAAGGGAGGATGCAACCACAAAACTCCTCTCGCTCTTGGAGAAGAGAGGCGGTAAATTACCCCTTACGGACAACTCCTCGCCCGAGGATATTGCTGTCGCTACGGGGCTGAGTAAGAAGAGTTTCAAGAGGGCTGTGGGTGCGCTCTACAAGGAGCGTCGCATAACACTCTCGGAGGATGGTATAACGCTTAACAGGTAATGAAAGGAGTTCCACAAACTGCCGAAAGGGTGTCGCAGCGTGATGCGTCGGATAACTATGTATTCCAACGCTCACTGCTGGCGTACCTCTACGCTGCCGAGAGGGTGCAGGGCAAGGTGCTCGAAATAGGTACGGGCAGTGGCTATGGCGTGGAGATTATTGCGCCCCACGCCGAGAGTTTTCTGACCATCGACAAACACGCCCCCGCCCAGGAACTCTTGGAGGGCTACCTCAATGTGGAATTTAGGCAGATGAATGTACCCCCTTTGGAGGGCATAGAGAGCGAGAGTGTCGATTGTGTCATCTCGTTTCAGGTCATCGAACACATAAAGCACGACAAAGAGTTTGTTTGCGAGGTGCAGAGGGTGCTCAGGAAGGGCGGCGTTTTTATTGTTTCGACTCCCAACCGCCCGATGTCGCTCACGCGCAACCCTTGGCACGTTAGGGAGTACTCGCCAGAGGAGTTCTCCGCCCTGCTTGGTGGGGAGTTTGAAAGTATTGAGGCTCTGGGCGTTGAGGGCAATGAGAAAGTGTGGGAGTACTACGAGAAAAACCGCCAGGGTGTGGAACGTATCACCCGCTTCGATCCTCTGGATTTCCAACACCGCCTGCCCCGCTGGGTGCTAAGGATACCCTACGACCTGCTCAATAGGCTCAATCGCCGCCGACTGCTCAGAAAGAATAACGACCTTACGGTGGGCATAACAACCGACGACTATGCGGTAGTCCCCGTTCACGAGAGGTGTTTCGATTTGCTCTATGTAGCAAAAAAATAGGAAGGTGCAGTACCTTCCTATTTTTTTGTCACCTCATCAACCCTATTGCGATAGACCACGTAGCGCTGGAATAGATACTCGGTCGATAGGTTGAGAAGCATATTTATTGCCGTTACTAAATACTCGTTCCACAAGAGGTCCTCGGCGAGGTAGTTGCCCAAGAGGGTAGTAAGGGGCGTAAAGACGCAGTAGTAGCCAATGACTTTGAGCATCGCCGCAGGTACATTTGCGGTCGATTTGAAGGTGAACTTGCGGTTGAGGGTAAAATTCCAAAGGATAGAGAGCAGCAAGGAGGGGAGGTAGCAGGCGTAGTATTGCCAACCCGTCAGCTCGTTCAGAAGCGTGAACGAACCAATCTGAATAATTCCTGCACTTGCCGAGAAGAGTACGAACTTCACTACTCTCCAAAACTCTTTCATATTGTTCTTCATTGCTTGGTAACTCTTTTTTCCGAGGGGCAAAAGTGTGGCTTTTGGGCGGAATGGGAGTGATGTCGGATGCGTAAATTACGACATCCAAAATGGATTAATAGTGGTAGCGGTGGCGGTAGTGCAGAACGAAATAGAGGCTCATCAGAAGTGCTGCGCCCTCGGCAAAGGAGATCGCCCACCATATGCCGTCGATGCCGAACAGCAGGGGAATAAGGAGTACGGCTCCGCACTCGAAAACAAGGGCTCGCGAGAATGAAATCAGAGCCGAGATGGGTCCGTTATTAAGGGCAGTGAAGAGTGCCGAGGCGTAGATGTTTACTCCACACAGCAGGAACGAAAGCGAGTAGATCGAGAGTGCTCGGTGGGTGAGCGCGAAGAGCCCCTCGTCGTAGCCCACAAAAAGGTGCGAAAGTGGCGCGGCAAGTAGCTCTGCCATAATTGTCAAACCCACCGATATGATCAATATGATGCGTGCACTGCGGCGCACAATTCCTCTTAGTTCTTCCCAGTTTTGAGCTCCCAGATTGTAGCTCACAATGGGTGCCGAGCCCGTTGAGTAGCCGAGGAAAATGGCAATGAATATGAAAAGCACATAACCGATAACGCCATATGCGGCAACGCCATCTTCGCCAATGTAGCGCAGCAGCTGGTAGTTGTAGAGCATCACTACGACGGACGAGGAGATGTTGGTTGCCATCTCCGAAGAGCCGTTCATACAGGTCTGCCAGAGGGCTCGTCCGTCCCAGCGTGTGCGCCCCAAACGTAGGAGGCTTTTGTTACGACGCCCAAAATAGATAAGTGGCACCAATCCTGCAACGCATTGGCTTAGCGCTGTGGCGATGGCTGCGCCCTCCAACCCCATACCGCAGGGGACAATCAGCACATAGTCCATCGCTATGTTTGTACATCCCGCGCAGAGCGACACTTTGAGTCCCAGCGATGGGCGTTCGGCAGCCACCATAAAGGGCTGAAACATACCCTGCAAGATGAACATCGGGAGGGCAGGGGCGAGGATACGCCCATAGCGCACGCAATAGTCGAGCATCTCGCCCTCGGCGCCTAGGGCTCGGGCAATTGGCTCCAATAGCAGAAGCAGGAAGGTGCTGATTGTAATGCCCGCCGCAATGCTGGTGTAGGTTATGAGCGAGAATGTACGGTTGGCTCTCTCGGGGTCGCCCTCGCCGAGGATTTTCGCCACCAGAGCACTGCCACCCGTACCCATCATAAAACCGATGGCACCAATGACCATAAAGGGTGGATAGATGAGGTTTATGGCAGCAAAGGGGGTCTTGCCTGCAAAATTCGATACGAAGATGCCGTCAACAACGCCGTAAATCGAGGTGAAAATCATCATCACGATTGTGGGCAACGTGTAGCGCAGCAGCCTTGCCGAATTGAAATGGTCCGATAGTGATATAGCCTTTGCCATAGAAACCTTCCTCTCTTTTTGGGGCGCAAAGGTACTGATTAAAGTTGAAAGTTGAAAGTGAAGAGTTGAGAGTTGCCCAGATCTCTCGTAAGCCTCAGGTCGGTTAGACTATCGAAGTTCGACAACATTTCTCAACTTTCAACTTTCAACTTTCAACTTTTCGCTCTATCTTTGTGGTCTATGCGGAGAATTTTGGGATATATAGTGGCTTTTGTCGCACTCGTAGGCTTGTGGGGATGCCCTAAGGGCGCCGCAAAATGCGAGTGGGGTGGGGCTGTATATACCCCCGCGGCGGCAGAGGGTTTCGAGATTCTCGCCACCGAGGGCTCCTCTACCGTTCTGCGAGTTCTTGCACCATGGCAGGGTGCCGAGGGTATTGTAAAGGAGGTTTTTATTAGTCGCAATGGCGAGCAGGCTCCCGAAGGCTTCGGAGGTATGGTGATTGAGGCTGCCCCCGAGAGGGTGGTTTGTATGTCATCGAGCCACATTGCCTTTGTGGATGCGTTAGGGGCAGTGGGAAGCATCTATGGTGTGAGTGGTGCGGAGTATATCTCCAACAGCCACATTGCAGAGGGCATTGCCGAGGGCAAGGTGCGCGAGGTGGGCTACGACAGCAACATCAACTATGAGGTGTTGGCATCGCTCCGCCCCGATGTAGTATTTATATATGGTACCTCGGGCGAGAATAGCGCGATGACCGCCAAACTCTCGGAACTGAAAATACCCTATGTTTATATTGCCGACCACGCCGAGACTTCGCCTTTGGGCAAGAGTGAATGGGTGGTTGCGATAGGCGAGATTTTCGATGTAAGGAGCGAGGCGGAGGAACTCTTCGGCACGATTGCCGAACGCTACGAGAGCCTAAGGCTAAGGATGTTGGATGTTGCTGAACGCCCCAAGGTAATGCTCAATTCGCCCTATAAGGACGTGTGGTTTGTGCCCGCCGACAGGAGCTATATCGTACGGCTCATTGAGGATGCAGGTGGCAGTTGGCTCTGCGGCGACGGCAGGAGTACCACCTCGCGCCCGATAAGTGGCGAGAGTGCCTACATCTTCCTCTCCGAGGCGGACTTTTGGCTCACCCCCAACGAAGCCCGCACCATTGGTCAGCTTGTTGCTACCAACCCCAAGTTTGCCTCAACCGATGTGGTCAAAAGCGGGAATGTCTATAACTGCACCGCCCGAAGCACCTCGGCAGGAGGTAGCGACTTTTGGGAGAGCGGCGCCCTCAGGGCAGATGTGGTGCTGGCAGACCTTATAGCCATTTTGCACCCCGAAGTGGCTGAGGGATACACACTTTACTACTACGAAAAACTCAGATGACACGACGCAACACCATACTTTTCTCAGCTCTTGCTGTGGTCACACTACTACTCTTTGTGGTGGATTTGGCTGTGGGCTCGGTCGCCATACCCCTTGACGAGGTGTGGCGTGGGCTGTGGGGCTCGGGCGCAGAAGGCGATGCTATGGGTATGATTGTCCGTAACTTCCGACTGCCGAAGGCTGTTATGGCACTGCTTGCGGGCGCTGCACTCTCTACGGTGGGCTTGCAGATGCAGACACTCTTCCGCAACCCTCTGGCAGGTCCCTACGTTTTGGGCGTCAGCTCGGGTGCGAGCCTGGGTGTGTCGATAATGCTGTTGGGACTGCCCCTGCTGGGTATCTCGACTGCCAACCCCGTGGTGCAGAATGTTGGCGTTGCGGGCGCAGCTTGGATAGGCTCGGCGGCGATTATGATGGTCGTTATGGCTGTTACGGCACGCATCAAGAACATTATGACGGTACTCATTCTCGGTATGATGTTCGGCTCAGCAGCCTCGGCTCTGGTGGAGATTATGCAATACCTCTCGCCCGAAGGAGCCTTGAAGTCGTATGTGGTATGGACTATGGGCTCACTTGGTGGTGTTACACTTTCGCAACTGCGTGTAGTTGTGCCCGTTATCGTTGTGGGATTGGTGCTCTCGGTGCTACTCATAAAACCGCTCAATATACTCCTTTTGGGCGAAAACTACGCCCGCACAATGGGACTCAACATTAGGCGTACACGACTCTTGGTGACAATAACTACGGTCTTGCTTGCGGGTACGGTTACAGCCTACTGCGGACCCATAGGCTTTGTGGGCTTGGCAGTGCCGCACGTTGCCCGTATGCTCTTCCGCGAGGCGGACCACAGGGTGCTGGTACCTGCTACAATGCTGTGCGGTACGACCATTATGCTGCTGTGCGACGTAGCCTCTTCGCTGCCTGCGAGCGACCTTACGCTACCAATCAACACCGTGTCGGCACTTGTGGGTATTCCCATTGTTATTATCGTCATATTCCGCAACCGTAAAATGATGATGTAGAACACTATGGCTGAGATGGAACGCATATATACTATCGAGTTGCACGATGTCACACTCGGATACGGCGAGAGGGTGCTGATGGCTGATGCCAACGTGGGCTTCGGCTGGGGCGAACTGACCGCACTGATTGGTCGCAACGGCACGGGTAAGAGTACCCTGCTGCGCACCATTGCGGCACTCGCAAAACCCCAGAGCGGACACATAACCATTGGCGGCGTGGATGCGTCGGAACTTACGATGAGGGAGGTCGCCAGTCGCATAGCCTTCGTGTCGACCGAGGATGTGAGGGTACAGAATTTGCACGTTTGGGATGTGGTGTCGCTCGGCAGAGCTCCCTATACGAATTGGGTGGGCAGACTCACCGAGGAGGATAAGGCGAAGGTGCACGAGTCGCTCAGGCTGGTGGGTATGGAGCGCTTTGCGGAGGCTTCGATGGATAGTCTCAGTGATGGCGAACGCCAACGAGTGATGATAGCCCGTGCGCTGGCTCAGGATACGCCCATCATCCTCCTTGACGAGCCTACGGCATTCCTCGACCTGCCTAATAAGTACGAGATATGCCTGCTACTCAAAAAGTTGGCGCATAAGGAGGGCAAATGTATACTCTTTTCTACCCACGACCTATCTATTGCCATTGAGATTTGCGATACGATTGCGGTGATTGAGGGCGGCAAATTTCACTACGGTACGGCGGAAATGCTTATGGAAGAGGGTGTTATGCAGCGCATTTTCAATAGTGCACAAATTGAGTTCGACCGCGAAAGGGGTAATGTTCGACTAAAAAAATGAAAATTTTTAAAATTAGTTTGGAATTTACCATTTTTTAGTTACCTTTGCACCGCTAAAAAGCAACCTACGTAATGTAGGCGGGGCCCATTCGTCTATCGGTTAGGACGCAAGATTTTCATTCTTGAAAGAGCAGTTCGACTCTGCTATGGGCTGCAAGAGTTAAAAAAAATTAAAAAAGTATATAACTATGGCAAATCACAAGTCATCTAAAAAACGTATTCGCCAAACCGAGACTCACAGGGTTGCGAATAAGTACTACCACAGAACAACTCGTAACGCTGTTAAGGCATTGCGTGGTACCACCGACAAAGCTGCTGCTGAGGCTCTGCTTCCCAAAGTAGCTGCAATGTTGGACAAACTCGCAAAGAAGAACATCATTCACAAGAACAAAGCAGCCAACCTCAAAAGCGGCTTGCAGGTTCACGTTAACGGTTTGTAGTAGTCCGGTACAGGTCTTCGCTACAAGGTAGAGGGAAGACCTTAGATGGTGACTGTAGCTCAGTTGGCAGAGCGTTGGATTGTGGTTCCAAATGTCGTGGGTTCGAGCCCCATCAGTCACCCCAGGAGAGGAGAACGAGAGTTCTCCTCTTTTTTTTGTCGAGAGTTTCAATTGGTTGTCCTCTTTTGTCGGGTGAGAGTTTTTGCCGAGTGAAATTTTATTTTTCCAACTTGCTTGCTTATAGCCTGTTAGTAGCCTGTGTGAGAGTCTGTTTTTTGATAGATTACACCTATATTTGTATTCGGAAAAATTGACTAAATGACTCTTTGTGATGAGGATGATTGACAGACTGATGGATAACTCCATCTTTATTATTCTTTTTCTTGGCAGCTGCTTGGTAGATATTGTCGAGATATTTGTGGAGAACAATGGAGTTGAGCGTGTATTGGAAAGCATAAGTGACTCATTATTTTGGGCAGCTATATTATGGGCAGTGGTATTGTGGTGCTATGAGAGGTGGCGGGAGCAACCTATGTGCGATTCCCGCCGACCAGAATATTGAAACTTGGCTGCGAGAGCAACTGCGGTGATAAGAGTAACGCCCGCCCTCAACTGTTGAGGGC
>JAZSAY010000025.1:0-29625 GCA_045602145.1 Tidjanibacter sp. | reverse complement strand
TGGCCACACCTCGCCGCACGAAAAAAGCGATACGCAGTATCGCATAAAAGTTTTTGGGCGACTTTTTACAAAAAGTCGCAAAGAAGAGAGAAAAAACGATATGATAATAACTACCGGAAACATATTGCTTATTGGGTCGATAATTCTCTTTGTGAGTATTTTGGCGGGCAAGGCGAGCAGCCGTTTTGGTGCTCCTATGCTGCTCTTCTTCCTGCTCGTGGGAATGGCGTTTGGCACCGATGGTGTGGGCATTGAGTTCGACAACTTTGCTGCTGTGCAGTTTGTTGGTATGCTTTCGCTGAGTATTATCCTCTTTTCGGGCGGTATGGACACTTCGTTCAGCGAGGTGCGTCCCGTCTTGAAGGAGGGTGTGGTGCTGGCGACGTTGGGTGTGGTGCTTACGGCACTATTTACGGGCTCGGTAATCTACTTTGTGAGTGGTTGGCTGGGGGCTACGATACCTTTCTCTATGGCTCTGCTTATTGCAGCGGTTATGTCCTCTACGGACTCGGCTTCGGTCTTTTCGATTTTGCGCTCTAAGCGTATGGGTTTGAAGCAGAACTTGCGCCCGCTGTTGGAGTTGGAAAGCGGTAGTAACGACCCTATGGCATATATCCTTACGATTATGCTCATACAGGTCAATATGGGTGCCGAGAGTGAGGTGTGGGATGTGATGTTCACTTTCCTCAAACAGATGGGCGTAGGTGCTCTGTCGGGTTACCTGCTCGGTAAGGGCGCGACGATAGTTGTCAATCGTATCAACATTGGCAATAAGTCGCTCTACTCGGTGTTGTTGCTCTCGCTTGTCTTCTTCACCTCGTCTTTTACCGACCTGCTGGGGGGTAACGGCTACTTGGCAGTCTATATTGCGGGTATCGTTATGGGCAACCATAAACTGAGCCATAAGAAGACCCTTGCCACCTTCCTCGATGGTGTGACGTGGCTGATGCAGATTGTGATGTTCCTGATGCTGGGTTTGTTGGTCAACCCCCACGAACTGAAAGATGTGGTCTTTATTGGCTTGATTGTCGGTGCGGCAATGATTTTCCTCACACGCCCCGTGGCTGTGTGGTTGTCGCTGCTGCCTTTTAAGGGACTGACCACCAAGGCTCGCCACTATATCTCGTGGGTGGGTCTGAGGGGTGCGGCGCCTATTTTGTTCGCCACCTACCCAAAGCTGGCGGGTCTTGACCCCGATAATACCATCTTCAATATCGTCTTCTTCATTACCATCTTCTCGCTGGTGGTGCAGGGCACCACGGTGAGCAGTATGGCTTCCGTCCTGGGTGTGGGTGAGAAGAGCCCCGAGAAGGGCTTTGATATAGATCTTCCCGATGAGGTTAAGGCGGCACTTACGGAGGTGGACATTATTGAGGGTGGTGCCAGAGATGGCGCACTGCTGAGGGATGTAAAGTTGCCCGAAAAGACCCTTGTGATGATGATACGCAGGGGCGATAAGTATATAGTACCCAATGGCTCTACGAAGCTCCATAGGGGCGACAAGTTGCTGCTTATCTCGGAGGAGATACAGGTGCAGGCGCCCCAAATTCAACACAGGGAGCACATTGTGCTGTGGGATAGTATAAAACAGTTTATTAAACGATGATGAAAGA
Source organism: Tidjanibacter sp. (assembly GCA_045602145.1). Taxonomy (GTDB): domain Bacteria; phylum Bacteroidota; class Bacteroidia; order Bacteroidales; family Rikenellaceae; genus Tidjanibacter. The sequence goes on along the minus strand of JAZSAY010000025.1, from coordinate 28,012 downwards.
GAAAACCTTTTTGCTCGATTGGATGAGAATGTTGCTCGATTGGCTGGGGCTTAACTCTGCCGATGGAGGCTATAAATCACTCTTTGCAACCCTTGTGGTTCTTGTTTGCTGTTTTGTGGTGTGGTGGTTGCTGCGCTACCTGCTGCTAAGGGCTCTCCGCTTGGGTAAGTATGTCAACTCGCGTTTGGAGGTGATTTTCGATAGGGCGAACCTCAACAAGATAGCCCTTATGGTGGCGGTGTTTATGTTCTATATGCTCCTGCCGCTCGCTTTCGACCCTGCATCTTCGGTGGGTATCTTTGTGCGTAAGGCTCTCGATGTGCTCATTGTGTGGATGCTGGCGAACTTCGCCAATTCGGTTGTCAAGACTATCTTTATGCTCATATACCACAAGCGCAAGACCAAAGATGCACCCTTGAAAGGCTTTATGCAGGTCATCCAGATTGTGGTGTGGATAGTGGCAGCAATAGTCATCATCGCCATCCTCATCAATAAGTCGCCAGTGAAACTCTTTACCGGTTTGGGTGCTTCGTTGGCAGTGTTGAGCTTTGTGTTCAAGGATTCGATTCTCAACCTTGTGTCGGGTATCCTACTGTCGAGCGACAAGATGGTCAAGGTGGGCGATTGGATAGAGATGCCCTCGGCAGGCATCGACGGCACGGTCATAGATATGACACTCAATACCGTGAAGGTCAAAGGGTGGGATAATACCATCTCGAATGTCACCCCCTATACCCTCACCTCGGGCACCTTCAAGAATTGGCAGGGTATGTTCTCCTCGGGAGGTAGGCGTATTGCCCGCTATGTGGAGGTCGATATAAACACCGTGAAATTCTGCTCCGAAGAACTGCTCGAAAGGGTCGGCAAGTTGGAACTTATGAAGGACTTTATAGCAACCCTCGAAGAGCCCCGTATGCAGACCACCAACCTCGAACTTCTGAGGGTCTATATCGAACGCTATATGGAGGCTCAACCCTGGCTCAATAAGCAGATGCTCCATATGGTGCGACAGTTGCAGTCGAGCGATACGGGTGTGCCATTGCAGGTTTATGCCTTCACGTCGACCACCGTGTGGGTTGAGTATGAGCGTATTCAAGCTGCACTCTTTGAGCACATTATGGCTATCGTGCCACTGTTCGATTTGAGGATTTTCCAGCGCCCCTCGGGTGGCGACTTGGAGAAACGTGCTACGATAGAGGATATAGTGAAATTTGTGGAATGACGGTCAGCTTCACGGGTCACCGCCCCGATAAAATAGCGGACTATAAAGCCTCGCCACGCGAGGTGGAGATTGCCATCCGTAGGGTCCTTGCCGAGGAGATTGTAAGGCTCTCGGGAGAGGGCGCAACAACCTTCCTCAGCGGTATGGCTCCGGGTGTCGACCTGTGGGCGGCAGACGAAGTGCTACGCCTGAGGGGCGAGGGGCGCATTGGCGACGATGTGAGGCTTGTGTTGGCTGTGCCGTACCCCAAATTCGAACGCTCCTTTGCCAAGAAGTGGCACCCGCTCTACCACTTCATAGAGGAGTCGGCAGACGAGGTTATCTACCTCTCACAGGGCTACTACCACGGCTGCTTCCACCGCCGCAATGACTACCTCGCCGAGCAGGCAGATGTGATGGTCGCCTACTACGAGGGCACCGATGGAGGTACGCGCTATACGCTGCGTAGGGCAGAAGAGCTCGGAAAAAGCATCGTAAACCTCCATCAAAGAGAGTTGTTTTGAGATATAAAGCATTGAAATATAGAAAATAACATCCAGAGTAATATGTTTGGCATTTTCCGAAAAAAGACCCCTCTGCGCGACCTTTTGGAGGGCTTCTACGATATCCATAGCCACCTGCTGTGGGGAGTTGATGATGGCTGCCGCGATGCGGAGCACACGCTGGCGATGGATGCCGAACTTGCCGAGTTGGGCTTCAAGGGGGCGTACCTCACCCCCCACATCATCTACGGACTCTACGGCAACAATACCGAGGAGGGGCTGCGTGAGCGCTTCCAACAGATGCCCGAGGGTATGAAGTTGGAAGTCCGTCTGGCTGCCGAATACTACCTCGACGAGCGCTTTGTGGAACACATCGAGCAGCCCGATAATATGCTCACAATGGGCGACGACTACCTGCTTGTGGAGTTCGGTCTGGGCACAGGACGTGTCGACACTCACCTGGGAGATCTTTTTGAGGCGGCACTCAGAGGTAAGAATATCATCATCGCCCACCCCGAGCGCTACGCCTTCCTCTCGGAGGACCACAACCTCCGCGAACTCGAAAAGCTGACCTCCAAGGGCTACGCCTTGCAGCTCAACCTGCTTTCGCTGACGGGATACCACGGCGACAATGTGAGGCGCGTTGCCGAGGAACTGTTGCTGGCGGGCAAATACACCTTTGTGGGTAGCGACACCCACTCGCGTCACTACACCAACATCCTTCGCAATGGCACCATCTCCCCCAAGGTTGTCGAACCACTTAGGGCGTTGATGGAGAATAACAAGCGCCTTCTCTGGTAGCGAGCGCATCTCGTTGCGAGTACATCTCGCTGGTGCAAAAATCTCTCAGCGATATGCTCTCGCCCGGGGATTTTTGTTTAAGGTCTAACGTCTAAGGTCAAGAGTCCTAAGGCTTGTGGGAGATATGGGAGTGACAGGAGTGACAGGAGTAATAGGAGTAATAGGGCTTTCCTATTCCTCCTATTCCTCCTATTCCTCCTGTTTTTCCTGTTTTTCCTGTCCTTCCTGTCCTTCCTGTCCTTCCTGCCCTTCCTGCCCCTCCCATCATCCTCATTTTTCCCCAACAATTTCCACTCTCAATTTTCCATTCTCATTTTTTTAACTTAACTTTGTAAGTTAAAAGTGATTTTTACTATGGAAAACAGAGATATTTTAGTCGATAACGCAAATTTGAACGTCAATCCCGAGAGTGTGCCCGAGAGTCGCAGGTGTGAGCTCTCGCTCGGTCACGGTTGCGAGTTCTGCCCCAAGGATGGCGAACTCTCTGCCGAGGCACGCCCAGGGTGCTATAAACTCCACGAGACGGATTGGCTTGCAGACTATCCCAACAATCTCCCCACAGAGATTGTTGAGGTGAGGTTCAAGAATACCCATCGCGGATACTACGCCAACGTCAACAACCTTCCCCTTGCCATAGGCGACATTGTGGCTGTTGAGGCTTCGCCCGGTCACGACATCGGCATCGTATCGCTCACGGGCGATATGGTAGCGCGTCAGATGCGTCGCGTGGGTTTCAACCCCCACAATGGCGAGTTCCGCAAGGTCTACCGCAAGGCACGCGCCTACGACATCGAGAAGTGGCACGAGGCAGTAGCCAGGGAGCACGAGGTGATGATTCGCTCGCGCCAGATAGCTGCCGATATGAAGCTCGATATGAAGATTGGCGATGTGGAGTTCCAGGGCGACGGCATAAAGGCAATCTTCTACTACATTGCCGACGAGAGGGTAGATTTTCGCGAACTCATAAAGGTCTTTGCCGAGCAGTTCCGCATCCGCATCGAGATGAAGCAAATTGGCGCACGTCAGGAGGCGGGCAGGATTGGCGGCTTGGGCGCTTGTGGCAGACAGCTATGCTGTGCATCGTGGATTAGCTCGTTCAACTCCGTCACTACGGGCGCTGCCCGCACGCAGGAGCTCTCGCTCAACCCTCAGAAACTCGCCGGTCAGTGCAGTAAACTCAAATGTTGCCTCTCCTACGAGCTCGACAGCTACACCGACGCTCGCAAGGAGTTTCCACGTATCAATGGTCCTTTGCAGGCTCTGGATGCCGACTACTTCCACGTCAAGAGCGACATCTTGGCCCGCACGATGAGTTTTAGCACCGCCCCCAACTCTATGGCGGGTCTGGTGACTCTCTCGGTAGGCAGGGTTAAGGAGATTCAAAGGCTCAATGCCGAGGGCAAGAAACCCGAGAAGATTACCTCCGATACGGTTGTGGATGTCACCTCCGAGGAGCCTACCTACATCAACGTCATTGGCGAGGATAGCATCACGCGTTTCGACAAGTCGAAGAAGAAAAAACGCAAAAACAAGTCGAAGGGCTCGCAGGGTGGTGGTCAGCAGAATCAGCCCAAAGAGCAGCCCAAGGAGAAAAATCAGCCAAAGGAGCAGCCCAAGGAGAAGGCTCAGGAACAGCCCAAAGCCGCAGCAGAGCAGGGCGAGGGTGGTGCCCACAACAATGGCAACAATGGAGGCGGCAATAATCGTGGTAGGAATAACCGCAACCGCAACAACCGCAACCGCAACAACTCCCAGCGTGGCGAGCGCAAGGAGAGGGGCGAAAACAAGCAGGAGAACCAATAAATGTTCAAGTGCTGGCTCATAGCGATTGTGGCGCTCCTTGCAGTGGCGTGTAGCGAGCGACCCGTGGGTGCGGTGGCGGCAGATACCCCTCGCACAGAGTGGTCGGCTGAGGAGGCTGTGGAGTTATGCTACACCAACAATGATACCCTCTCTCTCCACAACTTGGCGGTTGTGGCACGCTGGGAGGCGGCGCACGCCGAGAAGGCACTGCCACTGAGGATAGAGGTGCAGAGCCCCTCGGGAGCGACCTTCGGGGGCGATGTGGTGCTCACACCCTCCGACAAGCACCGCGGAGGCTCGTTTGTGGAGTTCTCGGCAGCGTGGATTGAGGATGCGCGCTTTGTGGAGTTGGGCGACTATCACTTTTGGATTGCACCCAGCCAACCCACCGATGGCGTGTGGAACGTAGGAGTGAAGGTGGATAGAATTGAGAATTGAGAGTTGAGAATTGAGAATTGTGGTGCAGGCTGTGCCTGCAAGTATTTATATCTGAGCCAAAGGCGCACCTTAACCTTCAACTCTCAACTAAATAAGTCGTTAGACGTTGGATGTTAGACATTAGACAATAATATGGGAAAGGATAAAATAAGAAGATTTAATGAGAATTTAACTTTCGAGTGCTTGGTACAGCCGGCATTCGAGGAGGTCTTTGGAGTGGACCATCCTATGAAGGGTAAATGGCACGAGTTTTTCGGCAACCGCAATCCAATAGTCCTCGAACTCGGCTGTGGCAGGGGCGAATATACGGTGGCTCTTGCCGAGCGCAACCCTGACAAGAACTTCATCGGCGTGGATATTAAGGGCGCAAGGATGTGGCGCGGTGCCAAGACCGTCACCGAGCGAGGTATCGCTAATGCGGGCTTTCTGCGCACACGCATAGAATTTATCTCCTCGATGTTTGCCGAGGGCGAGGTTAGCGAGATATGGATTACCTTCCCCGACCCACAGATGCCCAAGCAGAGGGCAAAACACCGCCTTACGGGTCCGTTGTTCCTGGCTCGCTATGCAAAGATATTGCGCGAGGGCGGTATGATAAACCTCAAAACCGACTCGCAGTTCCTGCACGAGTACACCAAAGAGGTCATCGCCCAGAACGAACTGCCCGTAGAGGTTGCCAATAACGACATCTACGGCACGGGCTATGCCGATGAAACACTCTCGGTGAAGACCGCCTATGAGGCTAAGTTCTTGGCTCAGGGTATGCCCATTACCTACCTGCGCTTCTCGCTGGGCGGTAAGAGGGAGTTTACATACGAGGCAGCGGAGGAGTAGCGAGCGTGCCTTGTGGGTGCTTTTTGCACCAAACCGCGCATCGCAACTTCCTCATTTGCGCTGAGCAAACTCCGCTTCCTCGCCTTTCGCAAGCCTTGCATCTGCGGCACGATATGCACTCGCTGAGTTGAGAGTTGAGAGTTTCCACATATCTCTCATAACTCCCATAACTCTCATTTAGCCTCAGGACTATTGACGTTAGACGTTAGACAAAAGAATATGGAAAAAACAATCAAAATAGGAATTACGCTGGGCGACCCATCGGGAGTGGGTGCCGAGACGGTTATTAAAATTTTCCGCGACCATAGGATGTTGGAGATGGCGGATTTTGTGCTCTATGGCGCATCGAAGGCTATGAGCTTCTACAAATCGAAGGTTGAGGATGGCGATTGGGTGAACTACACCCTTGTGCGCTCGGCTCAGGAGGCGCAGAGTGGCAAACTCAACCTTGTGGAGTGCGGCAGGAGCGATATGCGCATCTCGGCAGGCGAACCTAACGAGGAGAGTGGCAAGGTGGCTGTGGAGTCGCTGCGCAGGGCTGCGGAGGATATGAAGGCTGGTAATATAGACGTACTCGTTACAGCCCCCATTAACAAAAACTCTATGGACGAGGCTGGCTTTGGTGCAGTGGGACATACGGAGTTTTTGGCTCAGGAGTTCGGTGGCGAGCCACTGATGCTGATGTGTAGCGACATTATGAAGGTGGGCTTGGCAACTATCCACCTGCCCGTTGCGGAGGTTGCTGCGGCACTCTCGAAAGAACTCATCGTTAAGCGTATCGGACAACTTGGTAAATCGTTGAAGGAGGATTTCGGTGTTCGTGCACCCCGTATCGCTGTGCTGGCTCTCAATCCCCACGCCGGCGATGGCGGACTCTTGGGCAAGGAGGAGCAGGAGATTATCACTCCCGCCATCAAGGAGGCATACGAGAGTGGCATTTTGGCATTTGGTCCCTTTGCGGCAGACGGCTTCTTCGCTGCGGGCACCTTCAAGAAGTACGATGCTGTGCTGGCTATGTACCACGATCAGGGACTCGCACCCTTCAAAACCCTCACCCCCTATGGCGTGAATGTTACCACCAATTTGAGCATTGTGCGCACCTCGCCCGACCACGGTGTGGGCTACGACATTGCTGGTAAGGGAGTAGCAGACGAGAGCTCTATGCGCAACGCTATCTATATGGCTTTGGATATCTATCGCTCACGAATCCGCGAGGCGGAGTATGCCGCCAACCCCCTGCCACATATCGTGCGCGAGAGGGGCAGCCGCGAGAGGGACGCTAATGTTAGGGACATCAAAGAATTGAGAGTTGAGAATTGAGGCAAATGCGAGTAAGCGAGGGCAGAGGCTGCTTGCAGACTATGCCGAGCGGGAGCATTTTAGAGCAGCCGAAGGCTGGTCAATTGAGAATTGAGAGTTGAAGATAGTCCCATAACTCTCATTAAGGCAGAGCAAAGTCTACACTAAAAGTTTTTGGTAGCACCTTTTTACAAAAAGGTGCGAAAAAGGCAGAGAGAGGAAGAAAAGCAATAACTTAAATGAACAAATAAAGAAAAGAGACAATGAAAACTAAAATTTTGACACTTGTTATGGCAGCGGCTGTAATGATGGGTTGCGATTCTATCAAGAACAACCCCCTTATTAATCAGGGTAATACCCCTTATGGTACACCCGAGTTCTCGAAAATTAAGTTGGAGCACTATATGCCCGCTTTTGACTACGCTTTGGCTGAGGCGAGGGCAGAGATGGATGCTATTATCAATAATCCCGAGGCTCCCACCTTCGAGAATACCATCGTGGCAATGGAGCGTAGTGGTGAGCTGTTGGGTCACGTTTCGACCATTTTCTTTGTGCTCAACGGCAACGAGACGAGTGACGAGATGCAGGCTCTGGCTTTGGAGGTGCAGCCCAAACTCATCGCCTTCTCGAACGATGTAAACCTCAACCCCACGCTTTGGGAGAGGGTAAAGGCTGTCTATGAGCAGAAAGAGAGCCTCAATCTGAATGAGGAGGATGCAAAGTTGTTGGAGGACACCTATAAGGGCTTTGTTCGCAGTGGCGCAAACCTCAACGATGTGCAGAAAGAGGAGTATAGGAAGATTTCCGAGGAGCTCTCTTCGCTCTCGTTGCAGTTCGAGCAGAATGTTCTCTCGGCAACCAATGCTTTCTCGCTCAACATTACCGATGAGGCTCAGGTTGCAGAGTTACCCGCATTTGTACGTGACGCTATGGCTGCCGAGGCTAAGGCTCGTGGCGAGCAGGGCTGGACTGTGACTCTCCAACAGGCAAGTATGTTCCCCTTTATGACCTACTCGTCGAATAGGGAGCTCAAAGAGAAGGTTTGGAGGGCTTCGAACACCAAGTGCGTGGGTGGCGAGTATGACAACCTTGCGAATGTTAAACGCATCGCCGAACTCCGCTTGCAGAGTGCACACCTCTTCGGCTATGACAACTATGCAGACTTTGTTTTGGAGGAGCGTATGGCAGAGAATACCAAGACCGTCAACGACTTCCTCGAAGAGCTCCGCTCGGCAACTATCAAGTATGCCAAGAAGGACTATAAGACCGTAGCTAAGTTTGCACGCCGCAATGGTGCCGACTACGAACTTATGCCTTGGGATTGGGCTTATTGGAGCGAGAAATATAAGGTTGCAACCTTCGACTACAACGAAGAGGATGTGAAACCCTACTTCGAGTTGGAGAATGTCAAGAAGGGTATCTTCACTCTTGCCGAGAGGCTCTATGGTATCCGTTTTGTGGAAAATGGCGAGATTGAGGTTTACCACCCCGACGTCAAGGCTTACGATGTTTTGGAGGAGAATGGCGACTTCCTCGGTGTTCTCTATATGGACTTCTTCCCCAGGGCTACCAAGCGTGGTGGTGCGTGGATGACCGCCTTCCGCGAGATGAAGACCGTGGACGGTGTGGAGTACCGCCCCTTCATTTCGCTCTGCGGCAACTTCACCAAACCCACCGAGACGGCTCCTTCGCTCCTCACCTTCGATGAGTTCGAGACCTTCCTCCACGAGTTTGGTCACTGCCTGCATGGTCTGTTTGCCGAGGGTACCTACGAGTCGCAGACGGGTACCAATGTCTATCGTGACTTTGTGGAGTTGCCCAGCCAGGTGTTGGAGAATTGGGCTGTACAACCCGAGTTCCTCGACATCGTTGCCGTACACTACCAGACCGGCGAGAAGATGCCCGAGGAGTTGAGAAATAAAATTATCGCTTCGAAGAAATACCTTGCAGCATACTACAATGTGCGCCAGGTGTCGTTCGGTATGATAGATATGGCATACCACACCATCTCGGAGCCTATTGAGGATGTTATGGCATTCGAGCGCAAGGCTGCTAAGGCTACCGAGGTGTTGCCCGCTGTCGAGGGTACGCATATGGGTTGCTCGTTCAGCCATATCTTTGCTGGCGGTTATGCAGCAGGCTACTATGGCTATAAGTGGGCAGAGGTTTTGGATGCAGACGCCTTCGAACTCTTCAAAGAGATGGGTATCTTCTCGCGCGAGTGTGGTAATCGCTTCCGCGAAGAGGTGCTTTCGAAGGGTAGCATCCGCCATCCTATGGATCTCTATGTTGCCTTCCGCGGTCATAAGCCCGAGACGCAGGCACTTATTGATGAGATACTACGTTAGCGAGCACATCTCGTGGGCGATTTCTGCGTTATGCTTTTGATTTTGCTTCCTCATTTACCTCTTGAAAACTGCGGTGCAAAATCAAAACCAAGCCTTGAACTCGCCTCACGATATGCACTCGCTGGGGATGGGGGCTAATGTCTAACGTCTAACGTCTAACGTCAAGAGTCCTTAGTCTTATAGGGCATATAGGGCGTATAAGGCTTATAGGAGTTATGGGAGGACTGAGAGTTATGGGAGTCCCACAACCATATCCCTCCCCTAAGTTAGGGGAGGGTGCCGAAGGCGGGAGAGGTATGTTAATTTTGAATTTTGCATTTTGAATTTTGCATTATGAAGTATAGACTATCAGAGATTGCGGGCATCGCCAAAGGGGGGAGGCTCTTGGGATGCGATGTGGAGGTGAGGAGTGTTATGACCGACTCACGCCATAGTTTTGCGCCCGAGAGCGCACCAATGTTTGTGGCTATTGCCGGCATCAATCACGATGGTCACAACTTCATAGGCGACCTCTACCGTAGGGGCGTGAGGGCTTTTATGGTCGAGAGGGAGATTGATGCCGAGGAGTACCCCGAGGCTGGTTTTGTTGTTGTAGGGCGCTCGCTGAGGGCATTGCAGAGTCTTGCTGCCGACTATCGCCGCCACTTCGACGGAGTGATGGTGGCAGTTACGGGCTCTACGGGCAAGACGGCTGTGAAAGAGTGGATTGCCGAGTGTGCCCCCGAGGGTGTGAGGGTTTTCCGCTCGCCCAGAAGTTATAACTCGCAGTTGGGTGTTGCTCTGTCGCTCCTTATGATGGAGGGCGACGAGGACTTGGCTGTTATTGAGGCGGGCATATCGCGCCCCGACGAGATGGCTCGCTTGGAGGCGGTCATCCGCCCCGATGTGGGTATCTTTACGGCTTTGGGAAGCGAGCACGACGAGAACTTCATAGATAGATCACATAAGGCTGCCGAGAAGGCGGTGCTTTTTGCCCGCACCCGCAATGTCATCTACAACTCCACCTCGCGACACATTGCCGAGGCTTTGGAGGCAGTGCCTAATAAGAGGGGTGCGGAGAGCCTGAGGGGTATGGTGAGCGAACTCTACGACCTGCTGGGCTACAATAGAGCTGAGGTGGAGCGAAAACTCGCCGACTGCCAACCCGTAAGACTGCGCCTCTCGCTTGCCGAGGGTCTGGGCAATTCGGTCATACTGAGCGACACACACAACTCGGATATCAACTCCATAGCCATTGCTCTAAACTCGCTTGCGGAGGTTGCCGGGGGCAGAAGACGTATTGTAGTGCTCTCGGATATGCTTTATAGCACCCTGAAAGATGAGGAGATATACTCTCGCGTGGCGCAGATTACGCGCGGTGCGGGAGTCGATAAGGTCATAGGTGTGGGACGCTTCATCGCTGCCCACAAACACTTCTTTGCCGATACCGACGAGTTTTACTCCTCGACCGACGAATTCCTGAAAGTGCTGACACAAGAGAAGTTCGATGGTGCGGCTGTGCTCATTAAGGGCGGACCGATGTCGGGCTTCGACCGCATCGTACACGCGACCTCGCGCAAGTGCCATACGACCGTCTTGGAGGTTAACCTCTCTACTATGGTCCAGAACCTAAATTGTTACCGTAGCCGACTGCCACAGGGCACTCGCCTGATGGCTATGGTCAAGGCGTCGAGCTATGGTCACGGCGACTACGAGATTGCTGCCGAGTTGCAACACGAGGGTGTGGACTACCTGGCTGTGGCGTTTGCCGATGAGGGTGTGGTGCTGCGCCAGAAGGGTATCACGATGCCTATTGTGGTGCTCAATGCCGATGCAGATAGCTTTGCGCTGATGACCTCTTACCGCTTGGAGCCCGAGATTTACAATTTTTCGTCGCTCGAATCCTTTGCCGAGGCTGCCGAGAGAGCGGGCGAGAGCGACTACCCCATACACCTGAAAGTCGATAGCGGTATGCACCGCTTGGGCTTCGAGATGGGCGATGTGGAGAGGCTTGCGGAGCGCCTTGCGGAACTGCGAGGTGTGCTGACCGTAAGGAGCATCTTCTCGCACTTTGCCACTGCCGATATGCCCGAGCAGAGGGAGTATGTCGCAAGGCAACAAAGAGTCTTTGCCGAGGTGTCGGAGGCTATTATGAAGTCGCTGCCCTACAAACCTCTCCGCCATATCAACAATACGGCAGGTATGGAACACTGCGAGGAGTCGATGTACGATATGTGCCGCTTGGGTATCGGGCTCTATGGCGTGGGCGAGGGAGCTCGACCCATTTCGAGACTCACCACCCGCATTGTGCAAGTGCGCACTCTTGCCGAGGGCGAGACCGTAGGCTACGGTAGAGCGGGCAAGATTACCCGCCCTACGAAGGTGGCAACAATACCCATTGGCTATGCCGATGGTTTGGACCGCCGACTCGGCTGCGGGGCGTGGAGTATGAGTGTGGCAGGTAAGGCTGCACCCATCGTGGGCAGAGTATGTATGGACAGCTGTATGATAGACGTGTCGGATATCGAGTGCAAGGAGGGCGACGAGGTGGTTGTCTTCGGTGGCGAGGGCGGCTCGGTGGAGCAGATGGCAGAGAGACTCGGCACCATCCCCTACGAGGTTATGACCTCCATATCCACGCGCGTGAAACGTATATATGTAAAGGAATAGGCGATGGCGGCAGAGAAGAACTACGGCAAAATATATATGCTCCCTTGCCCCATCAGCGAGGGTAACCCCTACGATGTGCTGCCCGAGGCTAATAGGGCTGTTATGGCACGTCTGGACTACTTCATTGTGGAGAATGTGCGCTCGGCAAGGCGTTTTCTGAGTGCCGCAAAGATAGGTCGCCCGATTGAGGAGTTGGAGTTTGCCGAGTGTAGCGAACATACCTCCGTGGTGGATGTGGAACCACTCCTGCGCCCCGTGTTGGAGGGTAGGGACTGCGGTATCATCAGCGAGGCGGGACTGCCGGGTGTTGCCGACCCAGGTGCGGATGTGGTGGCTCTCGCACAACGCAAAGGCATTGAGGTTGTGCCACTTGTGGGTCCCTCATCTATCCTTATGGCACTTATGGCGAGCGGTCAGAATGGTCAGTCGTTTGCCTTTGGCGGCTACTTGCCCATAAAACCCGCCGAGAGGACTAAGTCGATCAAAACCTACGAGCGCCGAGCAATCGCCGAGCACCAGAGCCAGATTTTTATTGAGGCTCCCTACCGCAACGATAAACTCTTCGAGGAGTTTCTCTCGACGCTGCTGCCCACCACACGCCTTACGGTGGCGGTGGATATCACAGCCCCCACGGCGAGCATCCGCACACTGAGTGTTGCCGAGTGGCGCAAAGCCCCAAAACCGACACTCCACAAGCGTCCTACTATATTCATATTCGGCATATAGCGAGCGAATCTCGTTGGTGCTTTTTGCACCAAAATTCAGAGAGCGACATCCTCATTTGCGCTAAGCAAACTGCGGTGTCGCTCCTTCTTTTGGCACAAAAATCCCTCAACGATATTCTACTCGCTGCTCGCAAATCTTATTGGTGAATTTTCACTAAATCACAAAAGCGCTTCCTCATTTACGCTTAGTAAACTGCGGAGTCGCTGTCTTATTTTGCACAAAATTCCCTCAATGATATTCTACTCGCCCCACAAAACCCATTCGCAGGGGGAGAAATCCCAGCACAAAAGTGCCGTTACGGCACCTCGCCTTCTTGTTTTTCCTGTTTTTCCTGTTCTTCCTGCAAGAGTAATAGGAGTGACAGGAATAACAGGAAAGTTTGAAAAAACAACCTACCTCACTCTCATTTGCCTCTCATTTCTCCCTTCCCTAAGTCAAAGGGGAAAACCCCGAGGAGTTGGAGAGCTCCATAAAACCTCCCCCTCATTCACGGGTATCTTTTTTAATACCCGTGAATGAGGGGGGAATGGAGGGGAAACTCGCAGGGGGAGAGTTTGCGGCTTGCTGACCGCTGATGGCAAAAAAAGAGTCCCAAACTTGGGACTCTCTCTCTAAACTATTTCTCCAACTCCTTCAAGATGCGGAGTGCGGCGTTGTAGATGGTGTCATCATCGAAACTTACGGTACCACCGTCGGGACCCTCTTCGAAGTGTACGCCTGCGGTCGTTCCACCCTCAAAGTGGCGACCGCCAAAATAGTTCCTAACTTCATCAGCATCGCAGCCTACCTCGTCTGCGATGCGCTGCATGCTTCCGCTGGGAAGGCGGTCTTTGATGCGGCGCAGTTCATTAAAAGTTGTAATCATAGCGATATAAATTATTAGTTTTTCGTATTAATCCGTTAAATGGAAAATTTAGCACCATAAAGTTACAACCCTTTTGTGGAATAAAAAAATTTTGTCACTACTTTTTTCCAACTTGTATTTTTTGGCACCCGCAACTGACATTTTGTCAGTCGAAAAATTCCTTTTGTGTCCGCTCTTGTCAGTTGTGTCACGACTTTTATGCTTGGCACAGAGATTGAACAACAAAAGGCAAACGCGGCGAAAAGAAGTCGCGCAATGAACAAAGAAAATAACAAAAGAGTATAACAAATAAAAAAATTAAGACTTATGGCAAAGATTATTGGTATTGACTTGGGTACAACCAACTCGTGTGTAGCAGTTATGGAGGGCAACGAGCCCGTAGTTATTCCCAACAGCGAAGGACACCGCACAACCCCCTCTATCGTGGCATTTACAGAGGGTGGCGAGCGTAAGGTGGGCGATCCCGCAAAGCGTCAGGCTATCACCAACCCCAAAAACACCGTCTTCTCCATCAAACGTTTTATGGGCGAGAAGATGGCTCAGGTGGCAAAGGATGTAGCCCGCGTACCTTATAGCGTTGTGGCAGGTGCCAACGATGTTCCTATGGTGGAGATTGGCAACCGCAAATACACTCCTCAGGAGATTTCGGCTATCGTGCTCCAAAAGATGAAAAAGACCGCTGAGGACTACCTCGGAACCACCGTTTCGGAGGCTGTTATCACCGTTCCTGCATATTTTAGCGACTCGCAGCGTCAGGCAACCAAGGAGGCAGGCGAGATTGCAGGCTTGAAGGTTCGCCGTATCATCAACGAGCCTACCGCAGCCGCTCTGGCTTATGGTCTTGACAAGGCAGGTAAGGATATGAAGATTGCTGTTTACGACCTTGGTGGTGGTACCTTCGATATCTCCATCTTGGAGCTTGGCGACGGCGTATTCGAGGTTAAGTCGACCAATGGTGACACCCACCTCGGTGGTGATGACTTCGACCACGTGATTATTGACTGGATGGCTGCCGAGTTCCAGAGCAAACACGGCATCGACCTCCGCAAAGATCCTATGGCTATGCAGCGTCTGAAAGAGGCAGCTGAGAAGGCTAAAATCGAACTTTCGAGTAGTACCTCGACCGAGATTAACCTCCCCTACATTATGCCCGTAGACGGTATTCCCCAGCACCTTGTGATGACTCTCACTCGTGCCAAATTCGAGCAGCTCGCAGACAACCTCATCCGCGCAACCATCGAGCCTTGCCGCAAAGCACTGAGCGACGCAGGTTTCAGCGCAAGCCAGATTGACGAGGTTATCCTCGTGGGTGGTTCGACCCGTATTCCCGCAATCCAGAAGGTTGTGGAGGAGTTCTTCGGCAAAGCACCTTCGAAGGGCGTTAACCCCGACGAGGTTGTGGCTATCGGTGCAGCAATTCAGGGTGGTGTGCTGACCGGCGAGGTTAAGGATGTGCTCCTCTTGGATGTTACTCCTCTCTCGCTCGGTATCGAGACCCTCGGTGGTGTATTTACCCGTCTGATTGACGCCAACACCACTATCCCCGTACGCAAGAGCCAGGTATTCTCCACTGCACAGGACAACCAGCCCGAGGTTGAGATTCACGTTTTGCAGGGCGAGCGCCAGATGGCACGCGACAACAAGACCATCGGTCGCTTCCACCTCGACGGCATCCCCGCAGCACCCCGTGGCGTTCCCCAGATTGAGGTTTCGTTCGACATCGACGCCAACGGTATTCTCAATGTGTCGGCTAAGGACAAAGGCACCGGCAAGGAGCAGAGCATCCGCATCGAGGCTTCGAGCGGCTTGACCGAGGCAGAGATTCAGCGTATGCGCGACGAGGCAAAAGCTAACGAGGCAAAAGACAAAGAGGAGCGCGAGAGGGTAGATAAAATCAACGGCGCCGACAGTATGATTTTCTCGACCGAGAAACAGCTCAAAGAGTATGGCGACAAGATTCCTGCCGAGAAGAAGCAGGCTATCGAGAGCGCACTCGCCGAGCTCAAAACCGCTCACTCGTCGCAGAACCTTGCAGGTATCGACGCAGCAACCGAGAAGCTCAACGCCGCTTGGCAGGCAGCCTCGCAGGACATCTACGCCCAGGCTGGCGCACAGCAGGCTCAGGGTGCACCTCAGGGCGAGCCCCAGCAGAATGGCGGTCAGCAGCAGGCTGAGGATGTTGAGTTCGAAGAGGTAAAATAACTTTCCGAGTAAAAGCGTGCCTTGCTGGTGATTTTTTCACTAACGGCAACGGGCGAGACCCTCATTTACGATGAGTAAACTGCGGGCCTCGCCCATTTTGTTAGTAAAAAACTCCCTCGGCAAAACCCGCTTTTCTTTCGGAAAGTCTTACGCAAATAAGCGGCATCTTTGGTGTTGCACTGCGATAGGCGAGTTCCTCACTTACGTTCAGTAAACTGCGGACTCGCCTTCTTGTTTGGCACAAAATTTCCTCCGTTAAAATCGTTTTTTTGTGGTCGGCAGAAATCCCTGCACAGAAGATGCGTTACGCCTCCGCCTAAAATCTGCTCGCTTATTTGCACTATTTTGGACTAACGTCTAACGTCTAACGTCTAACGTCAAGAGTCCTAAGGCTTATAAGGCTTATAGGGCTTATAGGGGTGATAGGGGTGACAGGAGAAACAGGAGTGACAGGGCTTTCCTGTTCTTCTTGTTCTTCTTGTTCTTCTTGTTCTTCTTGTTCTTCTTGTTCTTCCTGTCATTAAAGTATTCCCCTTCTATGTTAGAAGGGGGTGCCCGAAGTATTCTTTGCCAAACGTCTAACGTCAAGAGTCCTAAGGCTTATGGGAGATATGGGAGTTATGGGACTATCTTCAACTCTCAACTCCCAATTTTCCATTCGCATATTGTGTTTTCGGAAAAAAAGATTAACTTTGCGAGTTATTTACGCATAATGCGCGCGTGAGGCGCGTGCGTAGGAGCAGAAAACAAGACAAAACAATAATAATTCAAACACTAAAAAACAATGCAGAACAAAGGTCTTATTAAATTCATCGCGATTGTTTTGGCAATTGCGTGTGCTTACCAACTTTCGTTCACTGTTGTTTCGGGCGTTGTGGAGAACAAGGCAGAGAAGTATGCCCAGGAGCAGGTTGCTGCTACCACTGTTACTCCCGCTATGCTCGAAAAAGCAGGTATGAGCGAGCAGGCTTACCGCGAGTATATGCTCGTGAAGAAAGAGCAGCAGTATCTCGACAGCGTTAAGTCGAAACCCGTTTTCAACGTACTCGTGAAGAAATTTACCTATGCAGAGGTTAAGGAGAAAGAGTTGAACCTCGGTCTTGACCTTCGCGGTGGTATGAACGTGATGCTCGAAATTGCAGTAGAGGACGTAGTTGTGGCTCTCTCGAACGACTCGAAAGATCCTACCTTCCTTGCAGCTGTTGAGGAGGCTAAGGTGGAGGCTAAGAACTCGCAGAGCGACTATATCACTCTCTTTGCTAAGGCTTACGACCGCCTTTCGAATGGCGCACCCCTTTCGCTGATTTTCAACAATCAGATTATGAAAGATAAGGTGAATCTCAATAGCACCAACGACGAGGTTCTGAAAGTGTTGCGCGAGGAGTCGGAGAGCGCTATTGCAAACTCCTACAACGTGCTTCGCAGCCGTATCGACCGCTTTGGTGTGGCTCAGCCCAACATCCAGCGTTTGGAGAACTCGGGTCGTATCTTGGTAGAGCTTCCCGGTGTTAAGGAGCCCGAGCGTGTTCGTAAGCTCTTGCAGGGTACCGCTTCGTTGGAGTTCTGGGCAACCTACGACAACGATGAGATTCTTCCCCAGTTGCAGAGGGTTAACAACGTACTCCGCAACCTTGGCGTAAATGGTGTTGAGGTTGAGGCTGAGAAAGCAGAGGCTTCGGAGGGCGACCTCGTGGCAGAGTTGGAGGGCGCAGAGGTGTCGGCAGATGCTGAGCTTGCAGCCTACAACAAGGCTAACCCCCTCTTTGCAAAACTTATGCCCGCTGTTGATGCAGCAGGTCGCGCATACCGTGGTCCCGTTGTAGGTCACGCTATGAGCTACGATATGGAGACTATCGACGAGTACCTCGCAATGCCTCAGGTTAAAGCCGTTCTCAATCCCGATGTTCGCTTTATGTGGAGCGCAAAATCGGTTGACGAGGCTGGCACTATCTACGAGCTCTACGCTATCAAGGCTGACGGTCGTGACGGCAAGGCTCCTCTGGATGGTGGCTCGGTAGTTGACGCTTCGCCCCAGTATTCCGAGATGGGTGGTGCTGCCGAGGTTGATATGGTTATGAATACCAACGGCTCGAATGTTTGGGCTCGTATGACCAAGGCTAACATCGGCAAGAGCATCGCTATCGTTCTCGATGGCGTGGTTTACTCGGCTCCTACCGTACAAAACGAGATTACCGGCGGTCGCTCGGCTATCACCGGCAACTTCACCATTACCGAGGCTACCGACTTGGCTAACGTGCTCAAATCGGGTAAACTTCCCGCTCCTGCTCGCATCATTCAGGACACTGTTGTAGGTCCTTCGCTGGGTGCTGAGAGTATCAATGCCTCGCTCATCTCGTTCCTAATCGCCTTCGTGCTCGTACTCGCTTATATGATTTTCTTCTATAAGGGCGCAGGTGTTGTTGCAAGCGTTGCTTTGGTTTGCAACGTATTCTTCCTCTTTGGTGTATTGGCATCGTTTGGTGCAGTACTTACCCTGCCCGGTATCGCAGGTATCGTACTTACTTTGGGTATGGCTGTGGATGCTAACGTGATTATCTACGAGCGCGTGAAGGAGGAGCTCTGGGCTGGTAAAGGTCTTTCGGCTGCTATCACCGCAGGTTACAAGAACGCAATGAGCGCAATTATCGACTCGAATATCACTACCATCATCACCGGTATCGTGCTGTTCGTATTCGGTACAGGTCCCGTTCAGGGCTTTGCAACCACCCTTATCATCGGTATCATCACCTCGCTCTTCACCTCGCTCTTCTTCACTCGTATCATCTTCGAGTCGCGCGTGGCTAAGGGTAAGAATGTTACCTTCTCGAACAAACTCACCGACAAGTTCCTTGCTAACACCAAGATTAACTTCATCGGCATCCGCAAAGTATCCTACATTGTATCGGCTGTTTTGATTTTGGCTTCGGTTGTATCGCTTTCGACCCGTGGCTTGAACTATGGCGTTGACTTCTCGGGTGGTCGTACCTTCGTAGTACGTTTCGACCAGCCCGTTACTGCTGACCAGGTTCGCGAGGGCTTGCAGGTAGTATTCGACGCTGCCGAGGGCGACGCAAGCGAGAAATCGTTTGAGGTTAAGCAGTTTGGTGACGACAGCCAGATGCGTATCGTGACCCAGTACCTCCACGCCGACCAGAGCGATGACGCAACCGCTAAGGTTGAGAATCTGCTCTATGAGGGTGTTAAGGGTCTTTATACTACCGAGATTACTCTCGATGAGTTCACTTCGACCGCTACCAACCCCAACGGTATCATCCAGGCAGATATGGTAGGTCCCAGCGTAGCAAGCGACATCACTCGTGGTGCTTTCATCTCCGTATTCTTCGCACTCATCGCCATCGGTCTTTACATCATCATCCGATTCAAGAAGTGGCAGTGGGGTGCAGGTTCGGTTGTGGCTTTGGCACACGCTGCGTTCCTCACTATGGGTATCTTCTCGCTTTTGCACGGTATTCTCCCCTTCAACTTGGAGATTGACCAGTCGTTCATCGCAGCAATCCTTACCATTATCGGTTACTCGATTAACGATAAGGTGGTTATCTTCGACCGTATCCGCGAGTTTACCACTCTCTATCCCAAACGCAACCTCAAAGAGACCATCAACGCAGCAGTTAATACCACTTTGGCTCGTACCATCAACACTTCGGGTACCACTTTGGTAACTCTGCTTTCGATCTTCCTCTTCGGTGGTGCAGTTATCCGTGGTTTCGTATTCGCACTGATGTTCGGTGTGATTATCGGTACCCTCTCTTCGATTTTCATTGCTACTCCCGTTGCTTATGACCTTATGAGCCGCGCCGAGCGCAAAGAGAACAAGAAGGTGGCTGCTAAATAGTGAACTTGTAGTAACATTTTAGATAAGTTCGTGGGGGTGGGCGAGGGTCCACCCCTTTTTTAGCGAGTGCATATCGCCGGTAAATTTTGCACCGCACTGCGATAGTCGGCTTCCTCATTTGCGCCAAGCAAACTGCGGAGCCGACTTCTTGTTTGGCACAAAATTTCCTCGGCGATATGCACTCGCTTGGTGGGGAAAGGTGCGCGGAATGCCTCGGCGATATGCACCGCAATGCAGTGGATGAGCCCGCGGTTACTGAAAGTAATTGAAGAACTCGCCTGTCACGCTAAAAAATCTCAACTTTCAACTCCCAACTCTCAATTCTATTTAGTATATTTGTAGCGCTGACCCACATTGTTGGGCAAGGAGAGAGTGTGATAACATATATATAATATATATAAAGGTATATGGGCTTTATTAAGATGACGCTGTTCGATGTGGTTGACATTCTGATGGTGGCAATCATTATGTACTACATCTACAAACTTATACGTGGCACGCAGGCGACCAGCATTCTGGCGGGTATCTTGGTGATATATATCTCGTGGATTGTGGCGAGGGCGTTCAATATGCAGCTTATGTCGGGCATCTTGGGCTCGGTGGTGAGCGTGGGACTTATTGCCCTTATCATCATCTTCCAGAGCGAGATACGCAAATTCCTCCAAACTCTCGGCTCGCGTAGCCAGCAGTCGGGACCTCTGGCGGTGTTCTATAAGCTTCTGAGCCCTGCGAAGAGCAAGCACGAGAATATCGACAACGTTATCGACCCCATAGCCAGGGCGTGTGGCGATATGAGTGCCACACTGACGGGTGCCCTCATTGTCATCAAGCAGGATGGCTCGCTCGACGATATTGTGGCTACGGGTGTGGAGATTGACGCCAACATAGACCCTTCGCTCATCAAAAATATCTTCTTCAAGAACTCGCCCCTGCACGATGGAGCCATGGTCGTGGCAGGTGGTAGGATTGCGGCTGCCAAGTGCGTGCTGCCCTCCACCAAGAGCGAGGTACCTCTCTCGTTTGGTATGCGCCATAGGGCAGCTATGGGCTTGTGCGAGGAGAGCGACGCCATAGTGGTTGTTGTGAGCGAGGAGACGGGCGCTATCTCGGTGGCTCAGAATGGTAAGATAAGGCGCGGACTAAGCGAAACGGAGCTAAAAGCCGAACTTCTGAAACTCGCACAGGGCAACAAGCAGAACGACAAGCCCGAGCGCGAGGTGCAACTGCCCTTTGGACTAAATAAGATTCTTAAACCCCAACCCAAGAAGAAATGATTATCAGAAAGAACCTACTTGCCATCGTGGCAGTTGCTGCGGTGGTCACACTTGGGCTCACCTCGTGCGAGAGTTGGCTCGACTATAACGAGACCGAGGAGCCCCAGATTTCCTACCTTACACGCGATGCGGAATTTGAGGCTAAGAGCGTCATTGCCAAACACTTTACCGGCGGTATTTATAGCGACGGCAAGAACCACGAAAACTTCTTCTTGGAGTTTGTGGGCGCCAATCGCTCGGGTGTGCAAGATGTGCTGATTTTGGACCTGCTGGCTCCCGAGGGACACACCGACCCTGCGGGCGAATATACCGTAGGCTATGCGGGCGACTTTGTGGCTCTGTCAATGTACACCGTTCTGGACCAAACCACAGGTATCTACTATACGGGCGGCAGCTACTATGGCGAGGCTAAGAATAACTACATCACCGACTACTACGGCTTCCTCACCGAGGGCAAGGTGACAATCACCCTTCT
Organism: Tidjanibacter sp.; assembly: GCA_045602145.1. Taxonomy (GTDB): domain Bacteria; phylum Bacteroidota; class Bacteroidia; order Bacteroidales; family Rikenellaceae; genus Tidjanibacter. The sequence continues at coordinate 6,741 of JAZSAY010000025.1, read as the reverse complement.
CGAAGAGGGTATCTATAATGTGGTGGTCGATGCCAAGAGCGAGCTGCCGACAATTAAGATGACCTATACGGGCGCCATTGAGTTCAAGAAACCCGAAGAAGGCTCCAAACCCGAAGAGGAGGAGAAAACCGAGTAGCCCCAAGCTACTGAAAGTTGTAATAAAGAAGGGGATGACCACAACCGTGGTCATCCCCTTCTTTATGTGCGCAAAATCTCTTGCGGACTGCTCGTTATGCGAAGCCTCCTCCACTCAGGTTGCCGTGGGGGTTCTTCGAGATGTTTATCTGTCCGAAGTTGCGCTCGTAGCGAGCCACATTCTCCTGCAATGAGAGCAACATCTTCTTGGCGTGCTCGGGGGTGGTTACGATGCGGCTCTTAACCTTTGCTTTGGGCATACCGGGGAGCATTGCCGCAAAGTCCAAGATGAACTCCGATGCGGAGTGGGCGATGATTGCAAGGTTTGAGTACTGACCCTGAGCCACTTCGGGGGTGAGCTCAAATTCGAGTTTGTGTTGGTTGTTCTGTTCGTTTGCCATAGTCGTTATGTTTTTGTGTTGTTATCACTCTTCTTTCGAGAGGAACTCGATGGCGCGCTCCCTGTCGCGACCTATCTGCTCTATTAGCTCCTCGCGCGAGGGGAACTTGCGCTCGGGGCGCAAGTGGTAGAGTAGGCAGAGGGTAATCTCTTTGCCGTAGAGGTCGCCCTCGAAGCCGATGATGTGAGCCTCTATGCGCCTTGCGCCACGCTCGACTACCGAGGGGCTGTAACCGATGTTGATGACGCACCCAAAGCTCTCGTCACCAATCTCCGCAACTCCTGCCCACACACCATCCTCCACCTCGGCTGCCTCCTCCGAGGGGACAATGTTGGCGGTGGGGAAGCCAAAGCCCTTACCTAAACCATTGCCGTAGGTCACGGTGCCTACTATTTTTATATTCTGACGGTTGGTTTTCAACTTTTGTTGTTGTCCTTATGGTAAAAATTTTGTAACTTGCGCCAAATATACGCATTTTTTATGGAAGAGATTGTTCATCCCAAAGGTAAAATTTACTACTCTATGGGCGAGGTGTCGGAACTCTTTGGAGTTAATGCCTCGCTGCTGAGGTTCTGGGAGTCGGAATTCCCTATTCTGAAAATAGCCAAAAACTCGCGCGGACACCGCATCTACACCACTGCCGATGTCGATAACCTGAGGCTCATCTACCACCTCGTCAAGGAGCAGGGTATGACCCTCGAAGGAGCCAAAAAACGCCTGCGCCAAAATCGCGACGGTGTGAGCCACGAGGCAGAGATTGTCGAGCGCCTGCGTTCGATACGCAATATGCTTGCCGCATTGAAGGCAGAGCTGGGCGAGGATGTGGAGGTTATCAATATCGACGACGAGGAGGCTACGATGGCAGAGGTGGCTGTGGCTGCACCCGTAGTTATGGCAGAGCCTGCGGTTGCCCCCGAGCCCCAAGAGGTTGAGATGCCCCAAGTGGCAACGGAGCCCGCACCTGTCGCTCCTGCCGAGCCTTGTGTTGTCCCCGAGCCCGCTAAGGAGCAGCTTGCCGACTTTCAGATGCAGATGCCCTCGTCTGAGCCCCAGCCCGAGGAGCCCCGCAAGCCCCGCACCCCCAAGATGGGTACGCTCATCGGTGGCGACCTCTTCTCGCCCGAGGACATCCGCCTTGCGGTAGCCAAGAAAAACTCCAAGGAGGCAAAAAAGCAGGTCATCGAACAAACTCTCTTCTAATACACTGTGCAGGCTATGAAGGTAAAAGATATAGCACATATTTTGGAGCAGAACATTCCTCTCTCGTGGCAGGAGTCGTACGACAACGCAGGATTGGTTGTTGGCGACCCCGAGGCTGAGGTTGAGGGAGTGCTTGTGGCTCTCGATGCCACCGAGGAGGTCATCCGCGAGGCTGTTGAGGTGGGAGCAACAATGGTTGTTACCCACCACCCGATAATCTTTTCGCCCATCAAGCGCCTGGTAGGTGCCAACCGCCAGCAACGCGCCATAGCCCTTGCAATGCGCAACGGCATAGCCCTCTACGCTGCCCACACCAATCTCGATAGTGCACCCGAAGTGGGGCTTAGCCACCACTTGGCGTCACTGCTCGGTTTGGAGGTGGAGCGAGTGTTGGAGCCCTCGAAGGAGGAGGGGGTGGGCATAGGTGTTGTGGCTCATTTCGTGGAGCCTATGGAGCCTTGTGCCGCACTCGCCCTCATAAAGGAGCGTCTGGGTGTAAAGGTGCTTAGGCATAGCACCCTGAGAACCGACAAGGTCGCAAAGGTGGCAATATGCACCGGTTCGGGCGGCTCGCTCATAGCCATCGCCGAGGCTGCGGGTGCCGACCTCTATCTCTCGGCAGACTTCAAGTACCACGATTTTGTCGACGCCGACCGTATGATTCTGGTCGATGCGGGACATTTTGAGACGGAAATTTTTGCAATTGATATTTTGTTTGACATATTATCAAAAAAAATATCTACTTTTGCACCTCGCAAGAGTGCTTGTGCGGAAAATCCGATGCACTATATGGTTTAGGTCAATAATAAAGCGAATATAAATAGGTTAATCTATGGCAACAACTAACAAAAAAGCAGCAGAGAGCAACGATTACACAATGCAGGAGCGCATCAAAGCACTCTACGAATTGCAGAAAATCGACTCCAAAATCGACGAAATCAACAAGGTGAAAGGCGAACTTCCTATGGAGGTTGCCGACCTGGAAGATGAGGTTGCAGGCTTGCAGACCCGTATCGACAATATCCAAAACGAAATCAACGAGCTCACCGCTCTCGTGCGCGAGGCAAAAGAGGAAATCGAGCAGAATAAGGCTATGATTGCCAAATATACCGAGCAGCAGAACAACGTGCGCAACAACCGCGAGTTCGACGCTATCGGCAAAGAGATCGAGTATCAGGAGTTGCAGAACCAGCTCTGCGAGAAACACATCAAGGAGTACACCGCAGCACTCAAAGTGAAGAAACAGCTGCTCGAAGATGCCGAGGCTGTGAAGGCTGACCGCAGTGTAGACTTGGCTGCCAAACGCGAGGAACTCGACAGCATCGACGCCGAGACCGCAAAGGATATCGAGGCACTCCGCGCCGAGGAGGCAAAGGCTCGCGAGGTTATCGATGAGAGGCTCCTGACCGCTTACAGCCGCATCCGCTCGAATGTCCGCAACGGCTTGGCAGTGGTTTCGGTTAAGCGCGATGCTTGTGGTGGTTGCTTCAACCGCATACCTCCCCAACGCCAGAGCGAAATCCGTCAGGGCAAGAAGATTATCATCTGCGAGTATTGTGGGCGTATATTGGTATCCTTCCCCGAAGAGTAAAAAACGCATATAACGCGCGTCTGCGGCGTTATACTTCGATAAGCGGCTTCCTCATTTACGTTTAGTAAACTGCGGAGCCGCTTTCTTGTTTGGCACAAAATTTCCTCCGTTAAAATGGGTTTTTTGGTCTAACGTCTAACGTCAATAGTCCTAAGGCTTATAGGAGTGGCAGGAGAAACAGGAAGGACAGGAAAGGCAGGAAAGCCCTGTCACACTTGTCACTCTTGTCACTCCTGTCATTCTTGTCACTCCTATAAGCCTTAGGACTATTGACGTTAGACGTTGGACGTTAGGCCTAAAAAACTCAGATAACGGAGGGATTTTTGTGCCAAAAGAAGGAGCGGGCTCCGAAGTTTGCTTTGCGCAAATGAGGAGTCCGCTCGCTGAATTTTGGTGCAAAAAGCACCCGTTAGATGTGTTTTTTCAAAAAACGCAGAGAAGCGAGCATATTTTAGGCGCACAAGAAAACCTCTGCCGAGTTTACTAAGCGTAAATGAGGCAGAGTTTTATCGCAGTGCAACGCCAAAGACGCCGCTTATATGCGTTTTTTATAATATCAGCATAGCGTCACCATAAGTCCCGAACCTATACCCCTCTTCGATGGCAACCTTGTAGGCATTCATAACATTGTCGTAACCGCCAAAGGCTGCAACCATCATCAACTGTGTGGAGCCGGGGAGGTGGAAGTTGCTGACCATAGAGTCTGCAACACTAAACTCGTAGGGGGCGAAGATGAACTTATTGGTCCAACCCTCGTAGGGTTTGAGCATACCGTTAGTCGACACGGAGGACTCTATGGTGCGCTGTACGGTGGTACCGATGGCACATACACGATGACCGCTCTGCTTAGCACGATTTACACGCTCGGCAGTAGCCGCAGGGATGAAAATCTGCTCGGAGTCCATCTTATGTTTCGTGAGGTCCTCAACATCTACGGTACGGAAGTTACCCAAGCCAACGTGGAGTGTTACCTCGGCTGTGTCTATACCCTTGATTTCCATACGTTTTAGGAGGTGTTTCGAGAAGTGCAGACCTGCCGTAGGAGCAGCCACAGCACCCTCCACCTTGGCGTAGATGGTCTGGTAGCGTTCCTCGTCAATCTCCTCAACTTTTTCCCTCACCCAGCGGGGCAGAGGGGTCTCGCCCATCTGGCTCAGCACCTCGCGGAACTCCTCGTAGGAGCCGTCGTAGAGGAAGCGGAGAGTACGACCGCGCGAGGTGGTATTGTCTATCACCTCGGCAACCAGAGCGTCGTCCTCGCCGAAGTAGAGTTTATTGCCGATACGTATTTTGCGTGCGGGCTCCACCAGCACATCCCACAGGCGGAGGTCCTTGTTGAGCTCTCGGAGCAGGAAAATCTCAATCTCGGCACCTGTTTTCTCCTTATTGCCGTAGAGGCGAGCGGGGAATACCTTGGTGTTGTTGAGAATGAATACATCCTCCTCGTCGAAATAGTTGATGATATCTTTGAAGAGTTTGTGCTCTATTTCGCCCGTTTTTCGGTGAAGCACAAGCATACGCGATTCGTCACGATGTTCGGCGGGATAGTGTGCAAGAAGTTCAGCAGAGAAGTTGTAGTTGTAGTGTGATAACTTCATAATTATTATTGTGTTATGTATAATTTATCTCAAACAAAGGTGCGCCACAAACGGGCATAACAAATTATATACGTTTGAAAACGATTTTTGTTTCAAAAAGGCTAAAATTTTCACTCCTTCGACTCTTCGGGGCGTTGCATAGCCTCGACAAGTTCGTCGAGAGCCCACGCATCCTCCACCCTATACTCGCCACTACGAGTTCGCCTAAGAGCCGAGAGGTGTGCACCACTCTGCAAAGCCTCGCCTATCTCTATGGCGAGCGAGCGGATATATGTACCCTTGCTGCAACGTACTCTTATGCGCAGCAGAGGCATCTCGAACTCCAAAATCTCCATCTCGAAGATATTGATAAGTGCTCGGCGCATCTCGACCTCTTCGCCCTCACGGGCATACTCGTAGGCACGTTTGCCGTCGATCATCTTGGCAGAGTAGACGGGAGGGGTTTGGAGCCTTTCGCCCGTGAGCGAGCGCAGTGCCTCCTCAACACTCTCACGTGTGATATGGTCGGTGGGGAAGGTGGCATTTATGGGGTGTTCGAGGTCGCCACTCGGGGTTGTTGCACCCAGAATGACGTCTGCCACATACTCCTTCTCGCCCGACTGAATCTCCACCACACGTTTTGTAGCCTTGCCGATGCAGACAATAAGCACGCCCGTAGCCAGCGGGTCGAGCGTTCCGGCGTGACCGATTTTGATTTTGGGGTAGCCGAGTTTGCGCAGCAGGTATTTCAGCTTGCGCACCACGTCGCTGCTGGTCCAATCAAGAGGTTTATCGACCACCGCCACAACCCCCTCGGGGAAGGGCATATCGCAAGTAATAGTCTGTCGCATCGCTTAGAAAATATAACTACCAATAGATATCAAGCCCACAACAAGGCAGTAGAGAGCAAACCAAATGAGTTTGCCCTTGTTTACGATGTTGAGCATAAACTTACAAGCCAGGCATCCCGACACAAACGAGGTCACAAAGCCCACAGCCAGCGGCAGCAGCCCCACGCCAATGTTTGCCAAATCGCCACCCAGCACATCCAGCAGCGACTCGCCCACAATAGGCAGGATGACCATCAGGAACGAGAACTCTGCAACCACCGAGCGTTTATTGCCCAAAATAAGACCGGTAGCTATGGTGGTACCCGAGCGGCTCAGACCCGGCATAGTAGCCACAGCCTGCGCCGTGCCGATAATCATCGCATCGCCCCACGAGATACTCTCCTTCTTGCGGGGTTTGGCATACTGCGCGAAAGTCAACAACATAGCCGTAAGGAGCAACATACCGCCCACCACGACCATCACATAGTCCGAAGCGAGCATCTGGTTGAAGGTGTCTTTCAGCAGAAAGCCCACAATACCCACAGGCACCATCGAGGCGATGATTTTCAGTGCGTAGGTCATATCGGGACCCTTGCGGAAGGAGAAAAAGCCCGTGAAGAGCCTCTTTACACTACCCCACAGCACCACCACCGTACTCAGCACCGTAGCCAAGTGGAGAATAACATCGAAGGCGATGTTGTCGGTAAGTTGTACACCAAGCAGTTCCTTTGCAATCTGCAAGTGACCACTGCTGCTAACGGGCAGGTACTCCGTTAAACCCTGCACCAAACCAAGTATAAAAGCTTCAAAAATCGACATAAGTTCGAGTTGAAAATTGAAAATTATCTCTTTCTTCGCGACTTTTTGTAAAAAGTCGCCCTTTTCGCACCTTTTTGTAAAAAGGTGCTACCAACAGACCTCTCCCCCGCTTCGCGGACTGCTCGGCGAGGACGCCGAGCGCAATTTCGACCACCCCTCCTATCCTCCCCTTGCGTAGGGGAGGAACT
>JAZSAY010000024.1:0-14737 GCA_045602145.1 Tidjanibacter sp. | reverse complement strand
AAACCATACAACCCCGAACTTACAGCCACTTCGGAGGCTCCGTAGAGCAGCGCACCATAAGTGCCCACTGCCGAGCCCACCAGAGCCCAAAGCGCTGCCCAAGGACTGCTGAATAACAATCCTACCACAAATAGAAATCCTGCCACCCACGAATCCTGCAACATTATCTGCCCAACGCCACGGAGCACCCAGCGTACGCCCTCCAAAACGGAGTCGGGGGGTGTGGCGGCGATGTCGTAGTGGTGTACAGAGGGGAGCATAGGGTGGGCAAGACTCACCTCATCGAGCCCCGCTAGTACCCTCGCAGCCGCCAGAAAGAGCCAGGTGCAGAGCACAAAGGGGAATGTGAAGGAGTTGACCTTGTGGCGAGCCCCTACACGATTGAGTCCCTCGCGCACCCAAGTGCTCATTGCCGAGGCGAGTACAAGAGCAATCCACGATAGGGGAGTGCTGCCCAGAAAGGTCATCATTGCCGCACCCACAAGCACGCCATTGAAACCCCATAGTCCCTCTTCGCCCTCGTCGTGGGGTAGGGCGAGGATGTAACCCGTTAGGGTGGCGACCACAAGCCCCACCACAGCACCCAGAGCCACCTCGGCGTGCCCGCCCTCTATGGCACCCCAAAAGATGCCCGCAAGCATAAGCACGCCCCCGATGGCACTCGGCTGAAACATTACTTGCGCAGTACCGCGCAAAAAAGATATAGTCTTCATTCTCATTTTTTTATTTTTTTACATTCCTCTCCCGCCCTTCGGGTACCCCCTCTAACTTAGAGGGGGAATAATAATTTTCAATTTTCAATTTTCAATTTTGAATTCTCCCTATCTCCACGGAAACTCCTCTTGCAGGGGTACACCTTTGACCTCCTGCCTTACCATAGAGCAGATACGGCGTACCTCTTGGAGTAACCTCTCCGAGGAGTGCCCCAAGAGCCTCAGCGATAGTCCATTGTTACCCCTAAGACTCGCTACGCTCACTCTCATTTCCTCGCTTACGCAGGGGCTGAGGAGTGTGAGGAGTTTGGAGCATATCTCCTTAGGGGTTACAACCACAATCGAGCCAAAGTGGGTGTAGGAGCCAAAAAAAGCACGCTCCAAAGGCGAAAACTCCTCGGGCACAATCCTCACTCCTGCACGTGCTACGGTGGTGTCGTCGGGGCGAAAGATGCTCTCCCGAAGTTCCAACTCTCGGTAGTCGAACCTCTCGCCACTGTGGAGCCTGCCACACGCCACAACCTCCGAGAAGAAGAGCGTTGCCGATGGGGCTACGACCATCTCGGTATGGGCTGTGTAGCGTGAACGGGCAGCGGGAATAATAGCTTGGGGTAGCCACTCCAAGTAGGCTCCCTCGCCAAGAGTGATGGTTTGGCGCAACTCTGCCCCCGAATGCTCCATAGGTGCTATGATGGTCGCTGCACCCGTGAGTATCTGAGCCATAGCCCTATCGCCAAGCCTAATATCCACTCGGTAGTGGTCGCCCTCCAAATGGGGACCTCCCGAGGAGAGGATGTAGATGCAGGGCAGGTGTGGAAGGTACTCATCGAAGTAGAGAGCCTGCTGCACCACCATCGGCACTTCGCGGTGGAGGTGGCGTAGCACACTGCACCCCGAGGAGTCCACCTCAAAGCCCATTTCCAACACCCCATATTTCCCACACTGAGAGGTCATAACGCCTTGTCTTTGTCGAAGAGTGCCATATCGGATATAAGGTCGAGTAACTCCTCGATACCTTCGCCCGTAAAGCAGTTGGTCATCACAAAGGGTTTGCCCCTGCGCATCATCCGTGAGTCGTGGCGCATAACGGCAAGGTCGGCACGAACATAGGGGGCAAGGTCAGTCTTGTTGATAACCAATATGTCGCTGTGGGAGATGCCCGGTCCATCTTTGCGGGGTATCTTGTCGCCTGCGGCAACGTCTATGACGTAGATGAAAAAGTCTACCAGAGCGGGCGAGAATGTGAGCGTCAGGTTGTCGCCACCCGACTCTATGAAGAGAATATCCGTGTCGGGAAATCTCTCCTCCATCTCCTCCACTGCCGCAAGGTTCATTGATGGGTCCTCGCGGACGGCTGTGTGTGGACAGGCTCCCGTCTCTACGCCCGCAATGCGCTCTTCGGCAAGCCTGCCACGCAGTATGCGCCTTACGTGCTGTGCATCTTCGGTTGTTACGATGTCGTTGGTGATGATTGCCACCTTGTAGCCCTTTGCCAAAAGACGTGGCGTGAGGGTCTCGATGAGTGCCGTCTTTCCCGACCCCACGGGACCTCCTACGCCAATACGACAAGTGTTCTTGTGGTTTGATGTCATACTACTTGCAAATGTTAGTTCATAAATAGTCGCCCTATGCCCCTTTCGTGGAGCGAAGAGGCGAGTTCCATTGTAGGCTGAAAGGAGGTCATCTCCTCTATGCTGCGCGAGCCGTAGAGGTCGTAGAGCCTCTCGCAGAGGGGCGCAAGACGGTAGATTATTGCCTGCGTGTCGTAATGTGAAAGGCGCATAAGCCTCAGGGCTGCCGAGAGAATGGTGTTTGCCACGCCATAGAGATGCGCAGCATAGAGAGCCCTCTCGCCTATGCCGAGTGTCGCTCCCGCAATGGCTTGCGCTATGGGGTAGCACCCTGCGGCTACGCTATCCGCAACCCAACGATTGAACCTGTCGGTGAGTGTTGTGGGGCAGATGGAGTGTATAAGGTCCGAGAGCCTGCGCCCCATACGGAGAGTCATCTCGCGAGCCTCCTCGCCCGCCTTGAACGAGAGAAGCCTCTGGTCGGCATCCACCAATCTCGCAAGGTTGCCATTGCCAATAGCCCTATAAGCCTCCAACATCGCCACGCCGTCACACTCGGCAGCTCCATAGAGAGCCCCAATGGTGTACTCTTCGAGCGAGGGGAGGTCACAGACCAATCCACTCTCTACCGCTCCCTCCAAGCCGAGCGAAAAACTGAAAGCCCCCGTAGGCAGTGCGCTGTCCGAAATCCACGCCAAGCGAAAGAGTGCCAGAAGGGTAGAGGTGTCGCTACACATAGTCCTCTATGGTGTGAGGGTGGGTGTGAGTGTGGGGCGTGTGGCTCTGTGGCGAGGTGGATCCAAAGAGTACCCTTATCTCAGAGGGAGTTAAGTAGGGCACAATCTCCCGCCCGGGGCGGAACGAAAAGTCTATACCCTCGAAGTTGTAGGTGCGCATTACGCTCAGCATCACCTTGCGATCGACCGTAAGAGGTATCATAAGACTGTTGCCCCTTACGAGTGCTGCCCAATGTTGGTTGCCTATGGCGTGACCGAGCTCTATGGCAAGAGCCACCGCCTCCGAGTGGGTACGGCGTTCGAGCGACGAGAGGTCAACAACCATCACGTCGCCCAAGCGGAGCCTAATGACCGAGGCGTTGCCCGAGCGAGGGTCGTAGGCTATGATGTCGCCATCGGAGAGCCTCACCCCGCGCTCGAAAGCCATTGCATAGGGCTTGCCGCTCTCGCCAACTGCCAACAGACGGCTCTTTTGGGCGTTCCATTGGTCGAGTTCTATGTAGTCGATTGTTGCCCCTTCGAGGCGTGGCTGCCATTCGGGAGAGTGGCTGTTGCCGAGTATTTTTGTGTAAACTTCCATTTTCTTTCTGTTGCGCTTATTATGAGAACCAATAGAGTTGAGCCAGCGAGAGCGATTTGGCAGGCGTGAGTTCCACGAGCTTGCCATCCACCCTCACCTTGAATGTCTCGGCATCGACCTCAATGAGAGGTGTCTGGTCGTTGAGGACCATACTGCCCTTTGTGAGCGATCGTGTGCCCCTCACAGCCATCACATTCCTTTGGAGCCCCAAACGCTCCTTTATACCACACTCCAATGCCGCACGCGAAGTGAAGGTCCAGCAGGTGGCGGGCAGAGCACCCCCAAAGGCACCGAACATCGGGCGATAGATGATGGGCTGAGGGGTGGGAAGCGAAGCGTTGGGGTCGCCCATCAGCGACCAAGCAATCATTCCGCCCTTGATGACCATCTTGGGCTTTGCGCCAAACATTGCAGGCTCCCAGAGTACCAAGTCGGCAACCTTGCCCACCTCCACCGACCCAAAGAGGTCGTCAATGCCGAATGTTATGGCGGGGTTGATGGTAACCTTCGCCAAGTAACGCCTCACACGGAAGTTGTCGTTGCCCTCGGCATCTTCGGGGAGCTTTCCGGTGCGGTTTTTCATATAACACGCCATCTGCACAGCCCTCATAAAGTTCTCGCCCACACGACCCATAGCCTGCGAGTCGGACGAAATCATCGACAGAACGCCTCTATCGTGGAGGTAGTTCTCGGCAGCCTGCGTTGCGGGGCGCACACGACTCTCGGCAAATGCCACATCCGAGGGAATCTTGGGGTTGAGGTTGTGGCACACCATAATCATATCGAAGAGTTCTGCTTGGGAGTTTATGCCGTAGGGGAGTGTGGGGTTGGTCGAGGAGGGGAGTACGTTCCTCTCGCCCGCCACCCTCAGTAGGTCGGGGGCGTGACCGCCACCCGCACCCTCGGTGTGGTAGGTGTGGATTGTTCTGCCATTTATGGCGGCTATGGTGTCCTCCACATAACCTCCCTCGTTGAGGGTGTCGGTGTGAATTGCCACCTGCACATCGTAGAGGTCGGCAGCCCTCAGTGCTGTGTCTATCGCCTTGGGCGTGGAGCCCCAATCCTCGTGCACTTTAAGTCCCATAACACCCCTTTCGATTTGCTCGGCAATGGGCTCCAAGGTCGAGCAGTTACCCTTACCCAAGAAACCAAAGTTTATGGGCAGATTCTCCACACTTTGTATCATACGGTCTATGTTCCAGTTGCCCGAGGTGATTGTCGTGCCGTTGGTGCCGTCCGTGGGACCTATGCCGCCACCAATCAGGGTTGTGATACCTCCACTGAGGGCTGTATCGACCTGCTGGGGAGAGATGACGTGAACGTGCCCGTCTATGCCTCCGGCGGTAAGTATAAGGTGCTCGCCACTTATGGCGTCTGTGGAGGCTCCCGTTACCATATTACGACTCACGCCGTCCATCGTGTTGGGGTTGCCCGACTTACCTATGCCGACTATTCTGCCGTCCTTGATACCCACATCAGCTTTTACAACGCCGAGCACCGCATCAATAATGGTAACATTGGTAATCACAAGGTCGAGCGAGCCACTCTGGGAGGTGGCAGTGTTGTCCAAACCCATACCATCCCTCAGTGTCTTACCACCACCATAGACCACCTCATCGCCATATCCGTCCCTCAGGTCGCGCTCAATCTCCACATAGAGCGAAGAGTTGCCAAGCCTTATCTTATCCCCCACGGTGGGTCCGTAGAGGTCGTTGTACTGTTTTCGCGATATTTTTGCCATACTACTTTTTTGTTGATTTGTATCCTCTTTTTTGTGCCTTTTTGAGAGCCTTTGCGAATGTGGGGTAGTAGGTGGGGCTGCTCTCGCCTCCCGCATAGCCACCCGTAAGCCCTCCGAAGCCTACAATGTAGCACTTACCCCCGAAGGGTACCACCTCCACCGTCTTCTCCTCACCCGGCTCGAAGCGTATGGCTGTGGTGGCGGGGATGTTTAGATGACACCCAAAGGCTGCCTCCCTGTCGAACTCCAAGAGGCGATTGACCTCGAAAAAGTGAAAGTGCGAGCCCACCTGAATGGGTCTGTCGCCGGTGTTGTGTACCTTCATCTTGCGCACCTTGCGCCCAGCGTTGTACTCCACGTCGCCCTCTGCGAGCACCACACCGCCTACGGGGCAGGCTGGGGAGGACTGCTGCTGGCTCTCTTTGTTGTTTTTAGTTCTCTTTCGCTCCATACCTTGTTTACTTTATAGGGTTGTGAATACTCACAAGTCGTGAACCGTCGGTAAAGACCGCCTCGACCTGCAACAGACCAATCATATCCGCCACGCCATCCATCACGTCATCCCTTGTGAGGACCTTTGCGGCATCGGTCATAACCTCCTCGACACTCTTGCCCTCACGGGCTCCTTCGAGTGCCGAACTTGTGATGTAGGCTACTGCCTCGGGGTGGTTGAGTTTCAACCCCTTCTCCTTGCGCCGCTCGGCAATCATACCCATTGCCAGCAGCATTAGTTTTTCTTGTTCTTTTGGTGTTAAATGCATACCTTTATTATTCTATTGGTTGTTTGTGTTTCTTTGGTAGGGGCGGTCGCGCCTTGTGGGCGATTTCTGCGTTATGCTTTTGATTTTGCTTCCTCATTTACGCCGAGTAAACTGCGGAGCAAAATCAAAACCAAGCCTTGAACTCGCCACACAAATCGCAACCGTGTGCTAATTACCCATTATTTTTCTGCTCACCGCGGGCATTTGCTGCGTTACGCTCGGGCTCAGAATGTCTAATGTCTAATGTCTAACGTCTAACGTCAATAGTCCTAAGGCATATGAGAGTTATGGGAGATATGAGAGATATGGGAAATTCTCAATTCTCAATTCTCAACTCTCAACTCAACTTTCAACTTTCAACTTTCAACTTTCTTGCCACACTTTTCAATGTAGGCACTATCTTTGTCGAACTATTCGACAAACCAAATGGCTTAATAGATATGTTGAAAATGATGTTACTTGCCGGATGCGGCGGATTTGTGGGAACGGCACTGCGTTTCCTTACGGGTAAAATTTGTGGCTACATTAAGTTGGGCGACTTTCCGCTCGGCACTTTTGTGGTCAATGTAGTAGGTAGCCTGCTCATAGGTATCCTCTTTGGGCTTGCCGAACAGAGGGGTGCGCTCTCGCCATCGGCGAGTGCGGTGCTCATTACGGGCTTTTGTGGGGGCTTCACGACCTTCTCGACCTTTGCAGACGACATCTTCCTGTTGCTCCAAAAAGGTCAGTGGCTCATCTTTGCCACCTATGTAGCCCTCAGCCTTGTCGTGGGCGTGCTACTCGTTTGGGCAGGCAGGTCGTTGGTACGCTAAAAAGCAAGAGCCAAACCCATCGGGCTTGGCTCTTGTAAAATAACCTCTCGCTGTGATAATTATTGGATAAAGCGAATAATTAAATGTCTATGTGGGAATAAAAATGCGTCTATGGTTCACAAAATAATGGAGTTACTTACCATTGTTTGGTAGTAATACATAGTCGGGATTACCATCAAACGCCACATTTGAAAATGTGCCATTTGTTATATGAAGTATATCTGTGGGATCTTCTCTATTAGTAAGTGTAAACTCAAACTCACCATCAAGCGTCATAAATCCTCCTTTGGTATTTCCGGTTGACGCCAAACGCAACAAAATATCCTTGTCGTAGTTGTCAGAATATACACTCTCTCCGTCCGGGTGAGTTATTGTTACTGATAAATCACTGTCCAATGGTCCCTCTTTGTGGAAATAGTCATATTTATCTTCAAACGTATACTCTTTGCCCAATTCAAAAGGCTCCCAACTACGCAAAACAAAGTTCAAAGTAAGCTCTATGTCGTCAATGTTCTGCGATGTATAAGAACAATTCTGTGCAAACGTAAATTCGTAAAAATAATGTCTAATGGTATCTACTGTTGCTCCATTGTCCACTACCTCTATATTTTTAATAGGTCGGCGTACCGAAGAGGGATAATAGTCGCGATAATATACGGAGTCCGCTTCGAGTAACACATCTTGATAGTATCCTTGTGAGTCGTTAATAGTCATAGAACAAGGCTCTACCCTCCAACCTATATCACTTGGATTGAGTATGTCAACTATCGAGTTTGTAAAAATGTCGCTTGCTATGTTTTCGCACGAAATAAAAATCGTAGTAAAAACAATAACTAACAACTTACTCAATGATGCTTTAATCATAATTTGTAGTTATTTAGGTGCGTAAAGATACAAAAAAATCTAAATGCAAACAATCCATAATAGAAACAATGCAAGACTATACATTTTAATAACTTTCTGCAATATGTATTTATTACTTATATCTCCACGATTACCTTCATCATAGCGATTGTGTAGTCGCCACGGGAGGCGTGGACACGATGGAGGGCAGGTTGGAGTTTTAGGTAGCGCCAGCGGTAGGAGTATGTGACCTCCAACTGCGTTTCGTAGCCACCTCGGTAGAGCCCTCGGCTGACCATAAAGCCCACATAGTCATTTTTCGCAAGCAGCGAGCGGCACACCAAAGCCCCCGCACCATAGAGGTCGCAGTCGCTCTTGGGAGCCCACGCACCGTGAACAATCAGGTACAACTCCCGTCCTCCACGTTGCAGCATAAGGGGTTGTTCGGCAAGCACCCAAAGCGATGCACGGCTCACTTTGCGCACTCCACCCCGTTCCAACTCTTGGGCTGTGGGCGCGTAGCCATAGGTCGCCCCCAGATTGTAGGTGCCCAAGTAACTCTCCCTATCGCCATCATATCCCACCTCGCCAATGGCAAAAATACCGTCACGCCTAAGGTTTAGGCGGAAGAGTTCGTTCCACTGCTGCGAAGCCACGCCATCGTAGAGCGAGAGTTTTACGCCCCACCTCTCCGATGGGTGCCACTCGGTGTGGAGTGCCATTGCCGCCAGAGGGGCATCTGCCACCGCAAAATTGGTCGATATGGAGGGAAACAATCCGTTCATAGCCGAGGTAAAGACCGAGTTCCACGGCTCGGTGAAGTAGTCTTTGCCGAGGTTGCGTATGCCCGCATATACGAACCACCGATTGTCCGAGAAGTGCTGACCTATGCCAAATGCCATAAGCGCAAGTGTGGAGGGCGAGTCCTCTATGGCAGAGAAGAGGTGGAGGTTGTCTGCCACGCCACCTTTGCCCTGCTCGTGGCGCAGGTTGTTGACCGAGAGTAAATCGAGCGAGAAACTACCGCCACGCCACGTAGGAAACTCGTAGTCCACATTCAAGATGTTTACCCAGTTGGCAATGCCTGTTGTGGTGTTCCATAGCCCTTCGGTGGTGTAGGCGATGGTGGGTGTGGGGTCGGAGGGCTCGCCTTGTGCAACAAGTTGGGGCGAGAGTAGGGTGATGGCAGCTAAAAGAGAGAGAAATTTCTGCATAATAAAACGGATTTTGTAATTGACCGTAAAGTCGCTACAAAACCCGTTCCAATTTTGTTCTCTCTTGGCTATTGCTGTGCTACTTCTTTGCCTCGAAGATGAGTTTTAGTTCGCCATCATCGAAGAGGAAAAGGCGGTTGCCCTCGATGGTAAAGGCGTCCACCTCGGAGAGGAACTTGAAGAGTGCCATCTCCACTTGGTCGTTGGGGCAGTAGCGCTTGGTCGACATAATGTTTGCAAAGGCGATTTTGCCTGCAATATCCCGCTGTGATAGCGCCTCGCTGGGTGTCATAGAATACTCGCCACCCATAGAGTTGCAGCCCGCAAAGCCGCCAAACGAGCCCTCGGCACCAAGAACAAGGCGAGGAGCCTCCTCGGGAGTGAAAAGAGAGGTTATGTTTCTGCCGTCCATCTGCACAAGGCTCCACTCGGTCGAGAGCAGTGGCAGGTGGTTGCGGTTGGATGCCTTGCGGCAGGGGCAACAGGAGGCTGCAAGGAGTGCAATGGTTGCAACCCCTAAGATGAGTGTCAGTGACTTTTTCATATTGATAGGTTTGTTTGTTTGGCTACAAAGATATAAATTTGTGCCATATTTCTGAAAACACTAACGATAAAACAGAGAATTTATTATGAAACGTATTATTTGTTCGCCCGAGGCTCCCGCAGCCGTAGGTCCCTATTCGCAGGCTATTGAGGCTAATGGTGCGCTCTACGCATCGGGTCAGCTTCCCCTTGTTCCCGCCACCGGCGAGATGCCCGAGGGTATTGAGGCTCAGACTCGTCAGTCGCTCGACAATCTGGGCGCTATTCTCCGTGAGGCCGGCTACTCGTTCAACGACGTGGTGAAGACCACCGTACTCTTGCAGCACATCTCGGACTTTGGCGCTATGAATGCCGTATATGCCGAGTACTTCACAGGCGACAAACCCGCCCGCATCTGCTACGAGGTTGCCGCTCTGCCCAAAGGCGCGCTCGTAGAGATTGACTGCGTAGCAGCGAAATAGTCTTCTCGGGGAAACTCACTCCTCTATTGCCCTCCGATGATTAGTCGGGGGGCTTTTTTTGTGCACTGTGGGCGATGAAAATCCCAATTTTTGGGTATTGCGGGAAGGGGAAAGTTGCTCTACTTTTGCGGCGTCAAACGTGTTATTAACGATAAATAATTATATATGAAGAGATTTTTCACCATTCTCGCGCTCCTTTGCGCAACCGCTATGGCGACCTATGCCAACATTCCCCCAACTGTTAGTGCCATAGCACAAACCCCCACCGATGCCCATCTTTTCGGTCACGTTGTGGATGCCGAAACGGGCGAGCACCTCTCGTACGTTACGGTGGTTTTGGAGGGCACCCCCACGGGTACTACCACCGATGCTACGGGACACTTCCTGCTGCGCAACCTCCGACAGGGCACCTATACCGTAACCGTAGAGGCTGTCGGCTACGAGAGTGCCTCGCAGGAGGTAACCATACACAAGGGCGAAACCATAGAGTTGGACTTTGCCATCAAGGCTATGCCGCTGACACTCGAACAGGTGGTCGTGACGAGCAGCCGTAGCGAGCGACTCAAACAAGAGGCGCCCTCGCTGGTGAGTGTCATCGGCTCGGAAATGTTTGCTCGCGTGGCTTCTCAGTCGTTGGCGGGCGGTCTTACCTTCCAGCCGGGTGTGAGGGTGGAGAACACCTGCCAGAATTGCGGCTTTCCCCAAGTGAGGATTAACGGTTTGGATGGCAAGTACTCCCAGATTTTGGTCGATTCCCACCCCTTGTTCTCGTCACTGACGGGCGTCTATGGTTTGGAGCAGATTCCCTCCAATATGATTGAGCGTGTGGAGGTTATGCGCGGTGGTGGCTCGGCATTGTATGGTTCAAGCGCCATTGGTGGCACCATCAACGTCATTACCAAAGAGCCCAAGACGAGTATGGCAGAGATGTCGCACACAACCACCTCCGTAGGGCTTACGGGGGCTATGGAGAACTCCACGACACTCAATGCTTCGCTTGTGTCGGCAAGCCGCAGGGCTGCAATCAGCGTCTTTGCACAGAGTCGCTCGGGCGATGGCTACGACCACGATGGCGATGGCTTTACGGAGATTCTTACTACCTCCTCCGAGGCTCTCGGTATGAGGAGTTATTTCCGTACGGGTCCCTACTCGCGCATCACGGCTCAGTACCACCGCATTAATGACTACCGTCGAGGTGGCGACGCCCTCGACAAGCCACAGCACGAGGCAGAGGTGTGCGAGCAGGCAGACCACACCATCGATGGCGGTAGCATTACGTTTGATTGGTCCAACCCGACTTATACCAACCGTTTCAACATCTATGGCGCATTCCAGAACACTGCTCGAAGCAGTTACTATGGTGCCGGTCAAGATCCCAACGCCTACGGGCGCACGCACGACCTTATGGCATCCTCGGGCGTGCAGTATATCCACTCATTCGACCATTTGCTCTTTATGCCTGCCGAACTGACGGCAGGAGCAGAAGTGAGCCACAACGACCTGCACGACACCTCGGTAGGTTATGAGATTGACACCAAGCAGATTGCCAATATCTATGGCGCATACTTCCAAAATGAGTGGAAGAACAAGCGCCTCTCACTGTTGGTGGGTGGACGTTTGGATAAGCACAACCTTGTCGATAAACCCATTTTCTCGCCCCGCGTGAATGTGCGCTACAACCCCTCGGGAGAGTGGAGTCTGCGACTGAGTTATGCCGAGGGATACCGCGCACCCCAAGCCTACGACGAGGACCTGCACATTGCCATTGTGGGCGGTGAACGCACACGCATACAACTTGCCGAGAACTTGAAGGAGGAGCGTTCCTCCTCTCTGAGTGCCTCGGTGGAGTACTCCGCCTCGTTCGACAATATGGCTCTCAACATTGTTGCAGAGGTGTTCCATACCACCCTCTCGGATGTCTTTGCGCTGCGCGAGATTGGTCACGATGATAAGGGTGTGGCTGTGCAGGAGCGCTACAATGGCTCGGGCGCAACGGTGAGAGGTGTGAACTTGGAGGGACGTGCAATGTTTGGCTACAACTGCGAGTTGCAGGCGGGCTTCACCTTACAGCGTAGCCGCTATGTGGAGGCTGAGCAGTGGAGCGAAACCGCACCCGCCGAGATTGATATGTTCCGCACCCCCAATCACTACGGCTACTTCACCCTTATGCTCCGCCCCTTGCGCAACCTGAACGTGGATATTTCGGGTAACTACACCGGTTCGATGCTCGTGCAACACTATGCGGGCTACATTGCCGAAGACGTTGCCGAGCGAACCCCATCGTTCTTCGATATGGGCGTGCGTGTGGGCTATAACATCCGCCTCTACACCGATGCAAACCTCGAACTCTTCGGCGGAGTGAAAAACATCTTCAACTCCTACCAGAGCGACTTCGACAAGGGTGCCGACCGCGACTCGGGTTATGTCTATGGTCCCCTCCAACCCCGCAGCGCCTACTTGGGAGTGAAAATCTCCTTCTAAGGGGGCGAGAGTAACTTGCGGGTGCTTTTTGCACCAAAACTCAGAGAGCGACTTCCTCGTTTGCACTATGCAACCTGCGGAGTCGCTCTCGGGGCTTACCCTAAACCCCTAAAAATCAAAAAATTTTGCATTTTGAATTTTGCATTTTGAATTTTATTTGTATCTTTGCACGCTTCTTTCCCGCGTATGCGTACGATGGGGAAGTCTACAAATAAAGTCTAACTTTTTAATTATTAAAAACTTAACACAATGGAAAACAACAAAAAAGTAGCCAACGAAAACTTCGATTGGACCGCTTATGAGACCGACGCCGAACTCTATGGTAATCTTACCAAAGAGCAAGTTGCTGCTCAGTATGACGAGACCGTACAGAAAGTACAGGTAGGCGAGGTAGTAGAGGGCGTAGTAACCTCTATCAACAAACGCGAGGTAGTAGTTAACATTGGCTACAAATCGGACGCTATCATTCCCGTAACCGAGTTCCGTTACAACCCCGAGCTCGCTATCGGTGAGAAAGTAGAGGTTTATGTAGATAGCACCGAGGACAAAAAAGGACAGCTCGTTCTTTCGCACAAGAAAGCTCGTCAGCTCAAGAGCTGGGACCGCGTTAACCAGGCTTTGGAGAACGACGAGATTATTAAGGGCTTCATCAAATGCCGCACTAAGGGCGGTATGATCGTAGACGTATTCGGCATCGAGGCATTCTTGCCCGGTAGCCAGATTGACGTTAAGCCCATCCGCGATTACGATATTTACGTTGAGAAGACTATGGAGTTCAAGGTTGTTAAGATCAACCAGGAGTTCCGCAATGTTGTTGTTTCGCACAAGGCTCTCATCGAGGCTGAGCTCGAGCAGCAGAAACAGGAGATTATGTCGCGCTTGGAGAAAGGTCAGATTCTCGAAGGTACCGTTAAGAACATCACTTCCTACGGTGTATTCGTTGACCTTGGTGGCGTAGACGGTCTCATCCACATCACCGACCTTTCGTGGGGCCGCGTAAACCACCCCGAGGAGGTTGTGGCTCTCGACCAGAAGATCAATGTTGTTATCCTCGACTTCGACGACCAGAAGAAGCGTATCGCTCTCGGTCTGAAACAGCTCACCGCTCATCCTTGGGAGGCTCTGGATGCAGACCTCAAGGTTGGCGACAAGGTTACCGGTAAGGTGGTTATGATGTACGACTACGGTGCATTCGTTGAGGTTGCTCCCGGTGTTGAGGGTCTTATCCACGTTTCGGAGATGTCGTGGAACCAGCACCTCCGCTCCGCACAGGAGTTTATGAAAGTTGGTGACGAGATTGAGGCAGTAGTTCTGACCCTCGACCGCGAGGAGAGGAAGATGTCGCTCGGTATCAAACAGCTCACCAGCGATCCTTGGGAGGCTATCGAGGAGCGTTACCCCATCGGCTCGAAGCACACCGCAAAGGTGCGTAACTTCACCAACTTCGGTATCTTCGTTGAGATTGCAGAGGGTATTGACGGCCTTGTTCACATCAGCGACCTCAGCTGGACCAAGAAAATCAAACACCCCGCAGAACTCACCCAGCTTGGTGCCGACTTGGACGTTATCGTTCTCGGTATCGACAAGGAGAACCGCCGCTTGAGCCTTGGCCACAAGCAGTTGGAGGAGAATCCTTGGAATGAGTTTGAGGCACAGTATGCCGTAGACTCCGTACACGAGGGTAAGGTTATCGAGGTGAACGAGAAGGGTGCTGTTGTAGCACTTGGCGAGAATGTTGAGGGCTTTGCTTCCTCGAAGCAGATTGTTAAGGAGGACGGCACCACTGCCAAAGTTGGTGATGTACTTCCCTTCAAGGTTACCGAGTTCTCGAAGGTGACCAAACACATCAGCCTCTCGCACACCCGCGTATATGAGGAGGTTAAGCGTGCCGAGGAGAATGCTGCAAAGGCAGAGAAGCGTGCAGCAGCCGAGGCTACCAAATCGACCGTTAAGAAGATTAACGCATCGGTTGAGAAGACCACCCTTGGTGACATCGCCGGTTTGGCCGAGTTGAAAGCCAAGATGGAGGCAGCAGCCGAGGAGAAATAGTCGGACCGACAATTTCTGAATAAGTAGAGAGAGCCTTGCCACTGTGGCAAGGCTCTCTCTGTTTTTTTGCCTCTTCTGCACCTTCTCTTGTGCCTTCCTGCCCTTTCCAAAACAGACGCCCCCGCCCTTCGGGCACCCCCTCTAACTTAGAGGGGGACCTTCTTATTCTTGGGTATCTTTTTTAATACCCGTGCTGAATTCTCAATCCCTTTCTGCCTTCACAAACCCCTC
>JAZSAY010000023.1:0-39065 GCA_045602145.1 Tidjanibacter sp. | reverse complement strand
AAGGGTAAGCTACTTATATCGCACCGCTACAACCACCTACCCTTGCTCTCTTCCAAGCCTGGGGGATTCAGCAGGAGCTGGTCGTATAAGACTTACCCGAGGTGCAAATGTACAATTTTTTCTTATTTTTGCAAAAAATTTTGAACTTTATGGCAAACAAACATCGCAAATCATTTGGCGGCATCTCGCTTATAGTGCTGATTGGCATAGTGTTGGCTCTTGGCGCACTATGGTTGGCGGGCAAGCCCTGCGTGGAGCAAGATACCGATATTTATATTCCTACGGGCTCTTCCTACGGCTCGGTGGTTGAAATTCTCGACGAGGCAGGAGTGGAAAGACTCGGCATTATAGACTTTGTCGGCAGGCTCAAAAAACTCGACCGCAACCCCAAGGCGGGACACTACCTCCTGCCCAAAGGAGCAAGCCCAATGGCTATTGTGAATATGTTGCGTAGCGGTGCTCAAAAGCCCGTAAGACTCACCTTTAACAATACTCGCACCCTGCAAGACCTGGCAGGTCGTATTGCGGGGCAGATTGAGTCGGATAGCATCACGCTCCTTACGCATCTTTCAGCCCCCGAGACTGCCAAGAAATACAACCTCACGCAAGAGGAGGTCATCGGACTCTTCATCCCCAACACCTACGAGGTGTGGTGGAACATCTCTCCCGAGGCTCTTACGGACCGTATGGCAAAGGAGTGGAAGAGATTTTGGAACGAGGAGCGCACCAAGAGGCTCTCGCGTACAAAACTCTCTAAAATGGAGGTCATAACTCTTGCTTCGATAGTCTACGAGGAGACCAAGAATGTGGGCGAGATGCCCAAAATTGCGGGCGTATATATCAACCGTCTTAGGCGCGGTATGCCCTTGCAGGCTTGCCCAACTGCCAAATATGCGGTTGGAGATTTCACGATTAAGCGTGTACTCCACAAACACACTCAGGTAAAATCGCCCTATAATACATATATTAACAAAGGTTTGACCCCCGGTCCCATCTGCACACCTTCGATTGCGGCAATAGATGCTGTGCTGAACTACTCTGACCACAGTTATCTCTATTTCTGCGCCAAAGAGGATTTTTCGGGCACACACTACTTCTCCAAAACACTCTCGGAGCACAACCGCTATGCGGCACGCTACACGAAGGCTCTGAAAAAGTCGGGGATAAAATAGGCGGTATTTTTCGGGTTTATTACTACCTTTGTAGGGAATAAAAATAAAGAGTATCACGATGCGCAACCTTAAATCCATCTTAGAGAGTCCGCACTTTACCATTGCAGGTCCTTGCAGTGCCGAGAGCCGTGAGCAGGTGCTCACCATTGCCCAAAGGCTTGCCTCGATGGGCAAAGTGGATGTTCTGCGTGCGGGAGTGTGGAAACCTCGCACAAGCCCCAACTCGTTTGAGGGAGCAGGCGATGCGGCTTTGGAGTGGCTCTGCGATGCTCGGGAACTTACAGGTCTGCCCGTAGCCACCGAAGTTGCCACCGCACAACACGTCAGGAAGGCTATCAAGGCGGGTGTGGATGTACTTTGGATAGGCGCACGCACCGCCAACAACCCTTTCAGTGTGCAAGAGATTGCCGAGGCTCTCGAAGGCTCACAAATCCCCGTATTTGTGAAGAATCCCACAAGTGCAGATGTGGAGTTGTGGATTGGAGCCGTTGAGAGGTTGCATAGGTGCGGTGTGGAGAATATCGGGCTCATACATCGTGGCTTTGCGGGCTACACCTCGGTGGGCGACTACCGCAATGCTCCTCTGTGGGGTGTTGCTTTGGAGATGAAGCGCCGAATGCCCCACCTTAGGATGATTTGCGATCCTTCGCACATCTGCGGAAACCGCGAAGGGCTACTATCGGTGGCTCAGCAGGCTGCCGACCTCGATTATGGTGGCGTGATGATTGAGTGCCACCCCACCCCCGAGTGTGCGCTGAGCGATGCCGAGCAGCAGATAACACCCGAGGAGTTGGAGCGACTCTTGGGGCAGATTGTATGGAAGAGCACATCGTCCGACTCGACACTATGCAAGAGCGAACTCGAAAGGCTCAGAGGTGCGATAGACCGACTCGACGAGGAGATTTTCTCGCTCATTGCCCGCCGTATGGATATTTCCGACCAGATAGGTGCCATCAAACGCCAAAATAACCTCACTATTTTGCAGTCTAACCGCTGGCAGGAGGTTGTAGATAGGGTGACTACCCATACCGAGCAACTCGGACTGAGCAAAGAGTGTACAAACAAAATACTCAATGCCATACACTTAGAGAGCATTGAACGTCAAAAATAGCCCCACACAATAGTCCATAGGCAATACACGAATGGATATTTGTCTAAGCATATCCCAACGCAACCCTGCAAGGTGGCTTACGCTCGTCCAGAGCCAGCCGCTGGTGGAGTTGCGTGGTGACCTTATGGGTATCTCGCAGGGCGAACTAAAAGAACTCGTTAGCCACTGCGACCAAGCGATTGTCACTTGCCACAGTGGGGACAGAGAATATGCTTTGGGGATATACCTCTCTGCCATTGAGGCGGGTGTGTGGGCGGTGGATATCGACTACCTTAGCCCACTCGATTTTCGCCAACATATTGCCAAAAATGCACACCACTCGGGCGTGAAAGTCATCTTCTCGCGCCACTACACCAACACTCCCCCACTCGAAGAACTTGTGACAACTGCCGAGGGGATGTTTGCCGAAGGGTGCGACATTGCCAAAGTTATCACTACCGCCACCACAACAGCCGAGGCTCTCGTTCCGCTGGGGCTCTACGAGCGTTTCGAGAATGGCAAGATTGTATCCTTTGCGATGGGTAGTGAGGGTGCTTTTACGCGCCGATTGTCACTCCTTAGGGGTGCACCCTACACCTACGCAGCCCCCTCCACAAAGGAGCGCACCGCTGAGGGGCAACCCACAATCGAAGAGTTGGAGGAGTCGCTTTGTGCGGGGCATAGTTTGGGATACATCTCACTTCCACACCTCGCAACACCTCCCTGCTCCAAGAGTGAGGCACAAAGAGCCATAATGCTTGCTACGCTTACGGAGGGCACAACCATCATAGAGAACTACACTCCTTGTGGCGACTCGCTGGCTGCCGAGGGCGTTGCTATGGCACTTGGCGCACACATTTCGCGCCCCACACCCACCACACTCCGCATTGAAAGCACAGGAGTGGAGGGAGCACGCAAAAGGCTCTGCGAGAGCAACCAAAGAGTATCTGTGGGCGAATCGGCACTTCTTGCGAGGATGATTTTGCCGATTGTGGCATTGCTTGGTGGAGGGACAACCATAGAGGGTAAAGGCACGCTCCTCGGACGCTCTTTGGCGAGCGACATTGCCACACTCGAAAGAATTGGGGCAAATTGTTCCTCTGAGAGTGGCAAACTCCCCATAACTATTCATTCGGGGGCAAAAATAGAGAATAAGATAACCATTGACGGTAGCCACTCTTCGCAGAGCATTACGGGTTGGATGGTGGCGCTCGGAGCGATAGGTGGCAAATACACTTTGGAGGTCACAAACCCCACAAGTCGCCCCTACATACTCCTCACCGCCCGAACGATGGAGCAGTTTGGAGTAAGCGTAACCATAGAGGGCGATGAGAAACTTACCATAGCCATAAACTCCGCAGGCTACCACTCGTCACACATAAGGCTCCGAGCAGATTGGTCGGGTGCATCCTACTTTGCGGCAGCCTTTGCGGTGGCTCAGAGCGGCAAGAGGATTGCCGAGTGCTACACCCTCCGAGCCACAACCCACACCGAGCAGGCAGACGAGGCAGTGCTCGACATTTTGCGCTCTGCGGGGGCGGAGATTAAATACGGCGAGGGCGAGGTGAGATTTTTGCCCTCGGGTAGACTGAGAGGGTTTGACTATGATGCCACACACACGCCCGACCTTGTGCCAACGCTTGCGGTGCTGGCACTCTTCTGCGAGGGCTCTTCGCGCATTGGTGGGCTCGCTCGCCTACGCAACAAGGAGAGCAACCGCACCGAGGCACTTGTGGAGAACCTTGTGGCATTGGGCGCACGGGTGGCAATAGAGGGCGATGAGTTGGTGGTTTGGGGCACAAGCGACCTTTGCTCGGCACCCCTTAGGAGCCATAACGACCACCGCATAGTGATGGCTCTCGCGGTGGCGGCACTCTTTATGCCCCAAAAGCCCACGATTGACAATGTGGAGTGTGTGGTAAAATCCTTTCCCGACTTTTTTGAGCAAATAACAGCAAAACAGAGATAACGATGAACTCTTTTGGACACAATTTTCGCATTTCGCTCTTTGGCGAGTCGCACGGTGCGGCAGTAGGTGTAGTGATAGACGGAGTACCCGCAGGTATTCCTCTTTCGGAGGCGGATTTTGCCGAGGATTTGGCACGCCGCAAGGGTGGTACGCTCGGTACAACCTCTCGCACCGAGACCGATGAGCCCGAACTGCTCAGTGGCATCTTCAACGAGCACACTACGGGCGCACCCGTTGCGATACTCTTCCGCAATCGCCATCAGCAGAGTGAGGACTACGCACCCCTTGCCAATACTCCCCGTCCCGGACACGCCGATTGGGTGGCTGCCAAGAAGTTTGGCGGCTGGAACGACACTCGTGGCGGAGGTCACTTCTCGGGTAGGCTTACGGTGGCACTTGTGGCGGCAGGCGTGGTAGCCAAGAAGATTGTGGGCGCGAAGATTAGTGCCCGAGTGTGCGAGATTGGTGGCGAGAGCGACACCACAAAGTGGCAAGAGATACTCACACAAGCCGCCTCCGATGGTGACTCGCTCGGTGGCATAGTGGAGTGCAGAGCCGAGGGCTCAGGCGTGGGTCTTGGCGAACCATTTTTCGACTCGTTGGAGAGTACCATAAGCCACCTTTTATTTTCCATTCCCGGCATTCGGGGCGTGGAGTTTGGTGATGGTTTCGAGGCAGCACGCAAGCGTGGCTCGGAGCACAACGACCCCATCATCAGCCCCGATGGTACTACGGCGACCAATGGCGCAGGAGGTATCAATGGCGGCATCTCGAATGGTAACCCCATTGTGGTGCGCGTGGCAGTGAAGCCCACTTCGAGCATAAGGCGCGAGCAACACACACTCAATACCCTCTCGGGCAAGGTGGAGCCCCTCAGCATTGGCGGCAGGCACGATGTCTGCATAGCTCTGCGTGCGGCAGTGGTTGTGGAGGCGGCTGTTGCCATAGCACTCGCAGATGCAAAACTTAGGGCATAATACATCAGCCGAGATATATTAGACAAAAAAAAACGAGAGGGCGCTTTTTAGAATGCGCCCTCTCGTGATTATTACCCAACAGTAGCTTATTATGCGCCAGCCGCTTTGAGGTCAGCCTGAGCATCTTCAATAGGTTCGTACATTAACTTAGTCTCGTGGTACTTGCCATTTGTATCCAACCAAGTAACGAATACCGCTTTTATAGAGTCTTCGGTATTTACAGCATACATACTATCGCCATTAAAGACACCATTAGCGGTAAATTTCTTGGTTTTCATAAATGGATATTCATCATCTATCATTTCCTTAACCAGATCAGTAGCGCTTCTACCATCAAGATACTCCTCGCCAGCAACGCATACCCACGCAGTTTCGGTGCCCTCGGCAAGAGTTACATTGAAGTTCGCATATACGCAAGGGATGCCATTTTTCACCTCTGTTGTAACATCTTTATAGGTCACAGTGGGCATACCAAACTCATAGCCTTCTTGATCTGACTCAATCATTGCAAACGTATTTTCCGTAGGAGTGTACTCAGCATAAGCGGCACGCGAAGGAACACCGTTGGCATCCATTGCAAGAACAAGAATACGTGCCATAGTGCCAGGATAGGGACCACCAGCACCCGACACAACGATTTCGCCATTTACAAGATCCTCAGGATAAACAAACTTAGGACCATAGTATTGGTTAGGCACAGAAGCAACATAGACCTCTGCCTTTTCTATCGTGCCTCCATAGGTGGTATTCCAAGCTGAAACCGAACTAGGGATATATGCATACCTATAATAGTCTACCTCGCCACCCGTGGTGCTTACGGGGATATAAACAGTCTTACCATCCTCGCTACAAGTAATCTCACCAAGGGTTACTTTGAGGTCCTCGTTGAAGAGGAACTCCTTAGAGGAGAATTCCTGAATTACAAGCTGACCATAGTTACCATCCATGTCGAGCGAGAATGCAGCCAAGTAGAGTTTCTGTCCGGGTTGCATTGCAGTCCACGATGCGACCATAGTGTCCTCGGTACTGGTACTTCCCTGGGTGATGAGATTCTTCTTGATAACCTGTTCGCGACCACCAATATCTTCGTAGTCTTGCTCGCGATAGAAGCTATAGAAGGTGATGTATGCATCGGGAGCCGAAATGTTTACATAAACCTGCGAGTGGGTAGTTTTCTCATCGTCGAGAGCGAAAGTAGGAACAACTTTACCATTCTCGCCAGCCTCGGCAGTAGGAAGAGTGAAGAGTTTAACGTCGCTGTAAGTGTACTTCTTAACAGCCTTACCATCTACCATAGGAAGAATCGCCAACTCATATTTGTGATCTGGCAGAGGCGCATAGTCGGGTTTGAAGGGGTTCCTGGCAAAGTCGAAGAGCGAGCCCTCAAATACGCCGAAGTACTCACCAGCCCAGCCAAACTCTTTGGGTTCCATACCGTTATCCTGCGAAGCCTGCCACTCGTCGAACGACTCTTTCCATGCACCATCTGTACCGAGGTACATCATATACTCCTCAACGCCGGTAATGATAACCTTAACCTGCACATCATTGAATGTTGCGCTAATGGACTCGGCAGCAATAATACTACCCATATAAACGCCAAGAGTAGCAACATAATCGGTAACACCGACAGTCACCTTGATGTCAATTGTGCCATAAGCAACAGCCGAACCACCATCGACACTCTCCTGCGAGGGAGCAGTGATTGCGAGCGAAGCAGCATCTGCCACTACGGTCCAACCCTCGGGTGTCTCAAAGGTGGGATTAGCAAAAGCCTGACCCTCGGCAACGGTTACAGTCTTGGTCTCGCCAGCCTCGAAGAAGATGTCGTTGCTTTCGAGCTGCAAGAGGAGATCCTCAACTTTGGGAGTCTCTTCGATGGGGTCTTCGCACGACACAGCTGCTACTGCGAGGAGCGCCAACGAGAGAGCCTTGAAATAGTTAAAAAGACTTTTCATATTGGTTTGTCTTTGGTTAATGAAAAAATATGTAATTAGTTGTTTGTTCGTAGTTTAGTTAATCATTGCAACTTGGAGCATCACTACTACCCACAAGTTAGCATCTTACTGCGCGCAAATATATGTATTTTTTTCGAACAAGATGTAAATTTAATATATTTTTTGCTCCAATTCTCCCCTTCCGCTCCCTTCCGACACCACATATACTGCAAAAAATAGGAGGGCACCATCCACAGGTGTCCTCCTACAACATATTTTATTAGGATATGAAGGTTATCTCAAAGTGAATACCAACATAGTTCCAATTGAGTAATATCTTCTTAGCGAGGATCCACTTCACCAGACTCCACGCCAGAAAGCATATCGATATCAGGTTTAGCTGCCTTAATAACTTCATAATCGCGGAAAGCCTCGTGGTATATACCATTTTTGTCCTTCCAAGTTACAATCAAAGCACAAGGATAGTCAGTGGAGCCTATACAGTTCCTGTAATACTTCGAGTAGCTACCACTCTCGGTCATCTCGCGGGTACTCATCCATCCGCTGGTCATCAGCTCAACCAATTCGTAGGGATACCTGCCATTTGTGTACTCATCGTCGAGAGTGTTGACCCATATCCTATCTGTACCCTCGGTAAATTCGATTGTGAACGAGAGGAAATCCTCATCAACAATACCTGCGTAGCTCATATTAGGTTTGCCATACTCATAACCCTCCTCGTCGGCATAGATAAGTTCCAGATCATCAACGGGGGTATAAGTTGTGTAGGCAGCTCGCGACATATTGCCGGCATCATCCACAGCAATAACTAAGATATGAGCCAATTGATCGGGAGTAGGTGTATTCTCAATAACGATAGAGTTGTTTACCAATTCCGAAATGTGCATAAAAAGTGGCCAATCGCCATATTGCCACATATATGCCTTCGCAAGTTTTTCCGCAGCACTCTGGGGCGAACCACCCCAAGTTTCCGTCCAATCCTCACCATCGTTGATGTAAGCAACCCTGAACAATGTAGCATTATCGGTAAATGTAAGGGGAATATACACAACAGAGCCTGTTGCATTGCAGGTAACCTCGCCAATTACTACCTTCACGCCATCTTCGGGAAGGGTTACAGTGAAGCTCTTGCCGCCTGCCAAGGTAAATGTAGCCGTATTGTCCTCAACAACTACGTTGGTAAACAGAGCAAACTCGCCTGTAACGGCAATCCAAGAGTTGCCACCATCAAACGACACATATGTCTTGCCATCTGCATCTTTGCCTACCCATACATCGGCATTGTCAGCAACAGCAATCTTTGCACCATTGGCATCTGTCAGTGCAACAGCCTGACCATCCTTAATAGTTGCCCAATAGTAGCTACCATTTTCCTCCACGATAGCAAGCGCATTTGCACCAGCAACACACGAAATAGTTATCACTTGCTCATCTGCAAAGGTGACGGTCCAAGCGCCATCTTCGCCCTGCTCACAAGCAACCACTTCTTCTTCGTTTATCAATGCTTGCAGCAGAGCCACCTCTGCACTCAGCCTATTCTCGGATGCCTCCAAACGCTCAGCGATCTCAACACCCGCAGGCTCGGGATTCTCCGTACCGTTGTCACAAGAAATTGTCAAAGCAGCAACACCAAGCAATGCCACCACAACAAAACTCTTTAAGTCATAAAATAATCTCTTCATATTAATCTGTTTTAACATAAATGATACAACACTACTTTATCTTCCCATTGCCTTAGGGTGCGAAGAGAGTTTATCGTAGTCAATAAGTACCATATTCTCTCTCTGGGCAAATTCCTCAATGCTCAGCATACGGGTGCCATACTCAACCTCGGGCAACTGGCTCGCAGGAACATATCCACATTCGCGCTGGTGCTGCTGGATGATTTGCTGGCGCGCTACGCGAAGTGCACTCTCAACCTCGGCAGGAACATCGTTGGGATAGTAGTATGCCAAGGTGCGGAACTCGCCTTCGGCATAGATAAGGTGCTCCATAGGTCCGAAGACAGGGTTGCTGGGAGTACCACCAATTGCCATACCCAAAGCCACGCACATATCGCGTGCCTGCTCAGTAGCCGAAGTAGCCAGACGCTCAATACCATTTACAGCGATAAAGTTTTCAAAAACAGCAACAACATCTTTATAACGGACCTTCTTGCTACCCAAGTTGTTAAGAACATCCATATCGTCGTTGGTACAAACTGCTGTATACATCTTCATTGCGTCTTTTACCATTGCAAAAGTGAATAATGGTTCATTCTCTTGGTTATAACCGCCCGAGATAGTCATCTGGGGATCATCTCCACCAACCAGAGGATCGGTCTTTGCCGAGGCGAACTTAACCTCACCAAGTACACCATCCCAGTCCTCAGCAACAAAGGCAATGGTGAATTTGGTGTCGGGATAGAGAACGTCAGTGAAGCTATCTACACCGGAAGGCTCAGCAACCCAATGGTTTACAAGTGCACCATAGGGATTAGTAGAACCCTGATTGTCACCCTCCTCGTAGAGCAGCGAGATGAACTCTTCGCGAGTACCACTCTCCTGAGTGGGAAGACCCATATCGTCAGCCAAGCCCTCAATATATTGGAAGTGTATTTTCGATGTATTCTCGAACGAATAGGTAAACTTAATCGTCACATTCTGCACACCCTGAGCAGTGAGTTCAAGTTTCACATCCTCCTTGCTCGCCTCGGGTGTGTTCTTAACGATTGGTTTGGTACGCACCACCTCTGTGAATTTCAGAGGTGCAACCTCACCATACTGATTCTTTGCCGTATATACAATTACATATTCGGTATCGGAGCTACAATTAATCCAAGGTTCCGACATACGATAACCGCTACCAAACAACTCATCTGTCTGGTAATTGTACTTATAGTTCCGATTGCTAAAACCCCATCCGTCCATATAGATTGTCTTAGCCAAGGCTGCTTTTTCAGCATCGCTCATTTTCATTATATCATCAGCCTCTTCCTTTCTGTAAACCTTCATAACAGCAGCCGAGCAGTTTTTGCCCATCTCAACATCAAGCCAGAAAGTTGTAGCTCCAATATGTTCCTCGTCAATAGTAATGGTAGCCTCGGCAGCAGGGGCGTTATCGGGGCGTTTTTTCAGAGTAAAGACTTGCTTCTGGAACTCTTTTGCAGGGGTACGGTTGCCGTCCAATGCAACAGCAGTAGCCATAAGGGGCACCTCCGAAGATGCATCCAGACCGAAATCGCGGTAGAAAATGCAGCCCTCGGGATCGTTAGCAGCAGTTGCATCATACACAGCATTACGCATAAAGTCCGAATAGAGTTTCTCGCCATAAATCTCAATAAAAGGCATCAAATCCGACTCATTGGAGCACCACTGGTAGAAGTACTTACAATCCTTATTGGGTTTGTATTCGAGCTGCATTGCGGAATAGTTGGTAAGAGCCTCTATCTCCACTCTGGGGTCACCTATGATGGTATGGTAAGGAGTGCGAACATAGCAGAGTGTGAGATCGCCCTCGTCGAAGCCGTCCTTATCGAAGCAGCCAACAGCAGCAATCACATACTCGCAGTCGGGCACCACTTTTGCCTGAGCATAGGGGGTATTCATCCAGTCGAACTCGTGACGTGCATAATCATCCAAGTTATCCACCGAGAAAGTGTAAGCGCCAGCACCCTGATCGTCGAATATATAACCGCGAATCATATCGTTCACCTGAGCCTCGCTAAGTTGTTTCGACATATTCATACCAGCAGTCCTCATAGTCTCGTAGAGCGAGTTGTAGAGGCGGGTCAGAGGATAGACATCCAAACGATAGGACTGGATATTTGCACCGGGACGCACCGTAAACTTAAAGTTATCGGTGGTCTTCTCGGTAACCTCTATGGTCACACCATCCATTGCACCATCTACCATATCGGGGGTGTAGTTGATGGGGGTGAGCACATCGGGACGCATAATAGGCTCAGGGTTCTCCACAAGAACGCCGGGCTCAACGTTGTCACCTCCATTATCGTTGGGAGTTGTAGGCTCCTCACACGAGAACATCAGTGCAACAGTAGCTACGATTGCAAAAAATGAGAAAAATTTACGTTTCATAAAAGTTGTTTTGTTTATGTGTTATATTTTATTCTGCTGCAATATATTTATAGTCAACACTCTCACCTAACGGACACACTGCCACGTTATTCACATAGCCCTCCGAGTCGAGAGCAAGTGCCATAACATACATATTCTCCGCCTTCCACTCCGAGTTGAGCGTGATGGTATATTGTTTTGTTGCCTCCTGTTCGGCGGCGAGCATTCCGAGGCTATCGCCACGCCACGAAGCGCTCAGCACAGCCCTTGCAACGTGGTTGTGTTCGAAATCTTCGTGAGTCAACGAACCGTCCTTCTGTGGCGCAATGATTCCGTCCTCGACAAGCCACACCGAGAGTCCGTACTCGCCTGCGCTTTCGGCAAAGAGAGTTGCCGAAACCGACAATCCCTCATCTGAGAGAGTTGTTGCGAGTTTCACATCAGAGTGTGCGGGGTAATCTTCGATGGAGCGGTTGAAGCTTGGCACAATATCGGCAACATTATTCGTAAGGCTACCAGAATCCCTCAGGTCAGTAACGAACATCGGAAAGCCATAGTTGCCATAGTTCCTCATCATCTCCGAGGTCAGAGCCAAACCCATAGGGTCGTCGCCTTGTGTATTGTCGTGGAGTGCCAGCAGATGAACAATATCTTTCCACTCCTTCTTCTGAATAAACATATTCAGTTTTGTCATACCTCCGGGGCAGAAAGCACACCACGTACCCGTAAGGTCCATAACACAGATATGGCGTTCGAAGCGCGACACCACAGCCGACACATCCTCAATGGCGGTAATCTTCACCTCCTTGGAGAGCAAATCATTGTATTTTGCTCTAAAAATGTACTCGCCAGCCTGCTCGGTGGAGAATGTAGCACCATCAAGGGTGAGCGAAGAGTCATCGGTGGAGTAAATTTCAGCCTGAGCGGTCACATCCGAGATGCCATAGAGAACTTGGAACGACACCTCTTGCTCGCCATCGGCAACAATCGTCGTTGTGCTGGGCACAAGTTGCACCTCCAATTCATCGTCGCTCTGACCGTGGCACGAGCCCAGAAGCGCCATACATATCGCCGCAAGGCTCCATAATTTCAATGTTTTCTTCATACCACTCTCTCTTTACTCGCCTACAATAGCATAATCGACACTCTCGCCCAACTTACACTCGGCGCAGTTATTTACAATGTAGGAGTTGCCGCCATCGTATGAAACAAATGCTGCCGCAACAATCCTCATATTCTCGAGGTTGCAGCCTGCGGGGATAGCGATTGTGCGCTCCGCAGTAGCCTCAACACCAACCTGCAATGCGATACCCTCGTTGAGATTGTCGCCATAGACCTTCTCCGACGAGGTGGCACGCAGCACGTTATTGTGCTCATACATACCGCTCACACCCTCCTGAAAGTCCATAATCTTATCCTCCACAAGGAAAATCTGGTAGCGATATGCCGAGGGCGTATTGGAGGTGACGCGAACTTTCACTTCCACCTTCATATCGCCGCCAACGTACAACGAGCTCTCCATTGCCACACCGCACGTTGCGGGATACTCCTGCTGGGTGCGCTCAACAATCTCCTCAATTGCGCTCTTTTCCGACACGGTAATATAGTCGTCGTCGATAATCAGATTGGCATTGAACTGAGGCAGACCCTGACGCTTAATCTGTTTGTAGTACGAAGAGGTCATAGGGTGGCTCATAGGGTCCACATTATTGAAATTCTGATGTAACGACACCACCGAGAGTTTACCTGGCATCTCCTCCTGCACAACTTTGAGACTTGTGCTGAGCATAGGGCAGTTTACGCAACCCGTGGAGGTAAATTGCAGACCGAGAACTCGCTGCTCCCATTGCTGGGTATCGCCTCCCGCAGCATTCGACACAGCCACCACTTGCACCTCGTTATCCGAGTAGTAGCGACCAGCTCGATAGAATTCCGCTTTGAAGGTATAGGTAGCAGGAATGGTGGTCGAGAAGGTGTTCACACCATAGTCCATAAGTTTTTCGCCGCCCTCGGAGATGCGCACAAGTTGGAGCGTACGAGCCGTACTGACATCCTCCGAGCCGAACATCACCGTAAAAGTCACCATATCGCTACCGTCGGCAGCAATCTGGGTCTTATCGGCAAAAATCCTCAGCACTCCCTCGGGGACATTCGTGGGGTCGTTCTGGTCGGGAGTGACATCATCCTGCTGACCGTGACACGAGCCCAACAGCAGTGCTCCAAAGGTCAGCACTGCTGCAAAGGCATACTTAATTAGTTTCAACATACTATTTCTATGTACTCTTTTTTATTCGTTATAGAGGTAGGGAACAGAAGAGCCCACGGCGCAGATGTTGGCATTGTCAATCATCCTGCCGTTATGAGCAAATACAACCACCTTGCAATCAGCAGGTTTGAATTCTATGCCTCTGAAAGGAGTAACCTTGAACTCGAAAGTCTTAGAGAGTTCCTCGTCGGCAGCAAGCTCAGCCTTTGTATCGTTCGACATTGCCAAGAAGTTATCCGAAACGGCAATAATCACATCATTATAGATAGGCTCCACACCGCCATTCTGGGGCAGATTGTCTACCAGCACAGCCCAAGCGAGGTCGAAAGTGCCTGCTTTGGATGCCTTCACCGATGCCTCAATAACACCATTACCCTCGGCGTCAATCTGAGCCTTCGAAATCTTGATACCACAAGCTGCAGGCTCGCTCATAAGGATATTCTCGATGGCTGAATTGAGGTAGGAAACCGAGCGGTCGCCAGCACCGAATGCAAAATCATAAACGGCATAGGGGAAACCACCACCATTATACTTCTGGCAAATGTAGGTACCCAAGTCCTTAATACCACCCACAGAGATAGTATAGGGGTCGGTTGAGGGTATGTTGCCGTGGGCAGCAAGAACAATAACATTGTCTTTATTCTCGCCAGCACGCAATCCTGCAATTGCCTCGGTCATAAATGGGCAGTAACCACACTGTGTACCCGTACACTGGAAAACACACACCTTCTGCTGATATTTCTCGTAAGCAGACCTATTCTGCGCGGTGATTTGCACAGAGTTGGTGGTGGGTTTGCCCTTTACGGTTGCGTGGAAAGTGAAGGTGCCGTTACGAAAAGAAGAGAACGACTGCGAGCCCCTTGGAAGGCGCGAGTCATCAGCCTCGTTGACGAAATATACATACTCTGCATAGCCGGGCATATCTTTCACATTTACGCCATCGGCGTTAGTCACAATAAATGTCGCTGCATCAATACCGTCAGCCTCGATGGTAGCTTTGTCCACTGCGATGGTAAAGACCTCGGCATTTCCGGTATTTGTACCACCGCCGTCACCGCCGGGGTTCTCGGGTTCTTCGCACCCTACAAAAGCAAACATTGCAAGTGCGGCAAAGAAAAAATTGTGTAGTTTCATAGTTATAATTATAAATTAAGGTAATAAAATTATACATTTTATATTAGAAAGAGGTCGAAACCGTCAGATTACCACCCGTAAAGGCAGGCATCAGGCGGCACACACCTCCCGAGCAGACCATACCCTCGCGGTTGCGACCATAGCTGAGCGCAACACGTGTACGACCTGCCGTATAGCTAAATCCTGCGTTGTAATAGTGGATACCCGTCGAACCGTGGTTGAGCATATCGCTCACGAAGATACTCCACGATGGTGCAAAATTGACCTCCAAGAGCGCCGACATCCAATCCTGCTGGTCCTCGAAGGTGGTCAGGTATGCCAACTCTGCGCGTGTCGAGAATGTGGGTGTGAACTTATACAAGAGGTCTGCCACAACCATATTCGAGAGCCAAGTACCCTTGCCCACACCGTGCGAGTGGTTATACTCCTGCATAGCGTAGAGCAGTTGCATCTTGAACTTGCGGCTAATCTGTTTCTCCACGCCCACATTCAGGTTGCGCCACAGCAACGTCTTAGGCATCCACGACCCCTCTTCGGCAAGGTTGTAGTATGTCGAGAAGTTCAGATTGACCTTCATACCCCTCTTGCCACCCAGAGCCGTACCACGTTTGAAGTTGTAGTAGACGTCGAGTTGTCCGCCAATCTCTCCACTATTGATATGTCCGCCGACGGTTGTACCGGGCTGAGGAATATAGGGGTTGAGATTAGTAATTGCGTAGGAGTATTGTGCGCACAAAGCGGGCAGGTAGTTCAGAGCATTGTTGGTCTCCGCGGAGTTATACTCCACCTTCGACTCCATCCACTCCATCCTACGACCCGTGAAGCTAACGCCCAGACCGCCACCGCTATACGACAACTCCAAGAGCTGAGCGTTGGCGTGTTTGACGAGTTTCTCTTTGCCGTCTACGGTAAAGTTGGGATTTTGGTATATTTTATCGCCACCATCGACCCATTCTGCACGGGCAATGAAGCCACCCTTCTCGAAGTTCACCCTACCCGACCAGCCAATAGACGAAGCGCTTGCGCCCGACTCCTCGGCACCCGAAGAGATGGGCTCATAGCGGTTCAAAAGCGAGCCTTCGACAGCCAAATTCATTCCGTCAAGACCCGCCAGCGAAGAGAGCGACAGCGAGCCGTCGACACCCCTCACCAAGCATCTATCGGAGGGTTCCATACCAAGTCGTGGTGCACCCCAGAGGGCTTTGAGCGAGGCGATGTTTTTGTAGCGGTAAGCCACCCTTGCACCCATCATTGCCGTATTGACACCGAGAGTTCTATCCTCGTAGGTACGGAACAACAGACCGCTACCAAATTGGTCGTAGAAAGTACCCGCCGTAACATCGAAATCGCCATCCGACCACTGCATATAGTAGTTCGTAAGTCGTGCTCCTTCGAGGTTCGAGGGGTAGCCAATAAGGGCGGGCTGGTATGCCTCCAACTGCACGCCTGCCGAGAAGTTACCGAGGTAGTAGTCGGCTTTCAGGTAGTTGTTGGTAGCAAAGTTGCCGTCGGGACGCTGTGCATTGGTCACCTCGTCCTCGACATAGACGATGGAGTTGCTCTCGAAAGAGCCTACAACATAGCCCTTGCTACCCTCCTGAGCAAAAGCCACAGAAGCCATCAGAAGGGCAAGACAGAGCAGTATAAGTTTGTTCTTCATTCTCTAAGTGTTGGTTTGCGTTTGTGGTTTAAGATTTACACTCTCAACGCTACGTAGTTTTGCGAGGCTCAACTATTGCAATTTCTTGATAGCTTCGAAGAGTTCGTACTCACCACCGGGGGTGTAGCCAGTGTGCGAATAGACGATGTTGCCATCCTTGTCCACAACATAAACCTGAGGAGTAAACTGCACGTTCATAGCCCTCTTAAAGTCGCCATTCTTGTCATAAACAAGAGTGTAGTCGCTCCAACCGTGACCCTCGGCAAGCGAGCGAGCTTGTGCGGTAAAACGAGCGTCGTCGGTCGAAACTGCCACTACGCGGAAGTTAGCCTCCTCAATCCAATCGGGATAGAGATCTGCAATAGCGTCCAACTCGCGGATGCAGGGTTTGCAAGTCACTGCCCAGAAGGAGATAATCATAGGGGTTTTGCCATCTACCAACTCGGAGGTATTGATAACTTTACCTTTGCCATCTTCTACCTTAACCGAGGGAATCTGAGCCATTGCAACAGAGGTTACGAGCAGCGCGAGAGCCGCAAAAATGAGTTTTTTCATAGTTCAAAAAAGTTTTTTTAAATCGGTTATTAATTTTGTTTGCTATTATTTGTTTCTTGCTCTCCAATGTTTCCTAAAAAATTTTTATCGGAATTTTGCACCCGCACCGACCAAATCCGATGCCAAGCAAAATCAACACACCTATTATCGGACAAAAATATAAATAAATTTATATTCCACAAGCGCCACACCCGATTTTATCGCAAAAATATACCACATTTCTCCATATTGTGTGCAATTTTTCCCCTACTCATTTTTCGACCCAAAAAGACACGGAAACTACCCACGAAAAAAAACACACTATGCACGTGTGCAGATGATTGTAGATTGAAAAAAAATTCGTACATTGCCCCCGATTTGTGTATATATTATACACATTTGCAAACGAGAAGATAAAACCGCAAAAAAACAATAATTTAACTAACCTTTTTATTTACAAAATTTTATGAAAAAATTTCTCAGATTGGCAACTCTGCTTTTTGCGTTTGCCGCAATTGGTTTTGTTAGTTGCGAAGACCCCAACGAAGAATTTGGTCCCGATGGCGTAGGCATCATTGCCAAAACCCTTTCGACCGCTCCCTCATCTGCAACTCTCGAGGTGAAAACTGCGGGTCTTAGCCGCATCGCTTGGCTCGCAAAACGCACCGACACAGCTCAGGGCGAGGTAACTACTCCTATGCCTGTAATTATCTTCCAGACCGGCTCGCAGATGGAGGTTACCAACGGCACACACACTGTGGAGGTTAAGAACTTGGAGGCTAACGGAACCTACAACATCTATCTGGTAGGTGAGGTTGCTGCAACCGAGGACCTTACTCAGGATGTAGTTGTAGTGGAGGGTGTCGTTACCACCGATTTCAGCGAGGCATTCCGCGTACACAGCGTTCACTATCGTGGTTTCTCGATCGACGTGAAGGTTCCCGAGAGTGTTAAGAAAGAGGACCACCTGATTAAATGGGGTGCTGCCGACCTCTATTTGTACAACAAGAACAGGTATGACGCCAAGGGTCTTACGCCCGACGCTCAGATTATCAACATCAACGACAAAGATAGTTCCTACGGTCAGTTCTTCTTCAACGAGAGTACCACTCTCCATTTGAGCGAGGAAGATTCGTTCAGGAAAAATCCCGACGGTTCGATTGACACCGAAACCTATCTCTACGAAACCCTCGTTCCCGGTCAGCCCGAGGTGGTTATTTTGGGTGAGTTCGAGTTCGCCGAGAGTCTTGCTGGTTGGGGCTGGGGCTATTACGAACCTCTGTTTGATAATGGTGCTTGGTCAAGCGCAGTTGCTATGAATGGCGGCGCACCTGTTGATGAGGCTCCCTACTGGGATGGTCTTTACATCAATGAGACTATTATGGTTCAGGCTCCCGAGAAGTTGGACGACAGTATGCTCGATGTTACTATCGAACGCCGTACCGACGACGCAATGATTACCGTTAAGGCAGACAAGAGCCTCGAAGCAGTGTTTATTCTGGTTCTCGACGACGAGCAGCACGCTGTTGCATACCGCAACCTTGGCGAAACTTACGACCACTTCCAGTGGTTTGCTACCTCGCTGGTTGGTACTATGGAGGGTGCAACTGCTATGTATATACCCAACGACCCCAGACTCAACGGCGTCATCAGGACCGCACTCAGCGAGTACCTCATCAACGTAAGCCAGACCTCGCACTACTGGGTATATATAGTTGGTGCAAAGGGTGACGTGGATGGCGATGGCTATCCTGATTTCCACCATCAGGTTTGCTGGCACGACGACTTCGATCTGATACCCCGCACCAAACCCGCTCCCGAGCTCGTTGTTGAGGCTCTCGAACCCGAGAAACCCAACACCGCACTCTATCGTATCTTCTGCCCCACCGGCGACGCTACAAAAGGCTACTATATGTCCAACTACGAGAAAGAGTGGCTCTCGTCGGGTATGACCGCACAGCAACTTATTGACAACTACTCAATAACTAATCCTTACTTTGCATTCACTGCTACCGATATTGACAAGATTAACGGCTTGGATGGTGGCAATGGTTTGGTACTCGAATTTCCTTCGCGTCCCAACGAGAACTACCACTTCGCAGCTATGATTGCCAACGACGAGGGTACACGTACCTACTCCGACAAGGTTGTTTGCCGCACCTATGAGGCTCCCGTAGAGCAGGTTGAGAGCGAGTACTTCGAAAGCCTCAAAGGCGAGTGGACCGGTAGCGCAACTGTTCGCTACAAAAAACTCAGAGATGACATCGACCCCGAAGACGAGAGTTTGACTAATGATGAAAAATACGAGCAGTTTGTTAAGACTCACACTTGCACCATCACTGTTGGTGACACAGAGTATCCTGAGGTTCTTCCCGAGAGCGTCTACGAGACTTACGAGACACTTGGCATTGGCGATCGCAACAAGGTTGACGCATACTATGCAGACCTTACCAGCGCTATCGACCTCTTCAACGAGACCAACCGCCAGCAGAACCGTATCCTGATGAACGGCTTTAACTTTGCCGGCGAGATGCTTGCAAACCTCCCCTACTTCAACTTCCAGAGCGCATACGACCTCTTCACTTCGACCGAGTACAACGGTCTGAGCAACGAGATGCCCGTATATGACTTTGGTCCCAAGTGGTTCATCGAGGTTAAGGCAGATGGTTCACTCGGTGTTCCTTTCAATACAGAATACTACGCACCTATGGGTAGCTGGTACTTCGATTCGTTCCTTGGCTTGCAGGAGATTTATATGA
Source organism: Tidjanibacter sp. (assembly GCA_045602145.1). Classification (GTDB taxonomy): domain Bacteria; phylum Bacteroidota; class Bacteroidia; order Bacteroidales; family Rikenellaceae; genus Tidjanibacter. The sequence continues at coordinate 19,491 of JAZSAY010000023.1, read as the reverse complement.
TTGCTTACGAGCCCACCACTCCTATGGCAGCAGGCTACCTCACAGGTTCCGAGGGTGCAATTACCGGTTACTTCCCCGTTGAGGTATCGGAGGATGGCAACACCATCACCATAAAACCATATGTATATAACGATGGCACGAAAGAGTACTACTTCTATCCCAACGTAGGTGTTTACGGTGGCATCGATCCTACGACCTATGCTCCCGCATACAGTATGTCGATTGCTATCATTTCGGAGATCACCCTCACTCGTGGCGCATCGAACACTGCCGCAGCAGTGGCTCCCGCACGTACCGAGGCTCCCGTTGTTGAGCAGGTTGAGTCGATGAACGAGATTAAGACCTCGCGTCGTCCATACAGGCGTTCGAATTTCAGCGATTGTATGAAGCACGAGATCGTTGGTCCCGACCACTCGCTCACCAGCGAGCAGAGGGGTCAGCAGTGGCTCGAAATGCGTCGTAGCCTCTACAAATAAGAGCACGCAAGCTCCACATTTGGCACATTCAGAAACCCCTCCATAGCGAGGGGCTTCTGAATAGTGCGTTTAAGGGGATTACATCCCACAAACGGATACTAACGGATTAGACATTAGAACAATGAAGCGACTGATTATTATCCTCTTGGCACTCGCCTCTGTCGGCACCGCAAGTGCACAAATCAAAATCGGCAATGGCAGCCTCACGGGTAGTTTGGAGTCCAACTCCATCTATTATCTCGACGATGCACAGCTCGGCGAAAGGGAGATACCCTTCGGCTCGAACGACTACATCAAACTCGCCTACTACAATGGCGCTTGGAGCGCAGGCTTGCAGGGCGACGCCTATCTGCCCGCACTTGTAGGTTACGACGACATCCGCAACTTGAAGTCCGACCCAACGTTCGCACTCACTCAGATATTTGTAAACTACCGCGGCGATTGGTTCGACGCCACAGCCGGCGACTTCTTCGAACAGTTCGGTAGCGGCTTGGTTTACCGTAGCTTCGAGGATAGGCAACTCGGTCTGAATACCGCAACTCAGGGTCTGAGGTTCACAGCTACGCCCACCGACTACCTTGCCGTCAAGGCATTCTATGGTCGTCCGCGTCTGGCGGTACTCAGCCACGCTGGCTCGTGGATTGGCGGCTTGGATGCAAGCCTCAATGTGGCTTCGCTTTTAAAGTGGCAGGAGGTAATGCTGAGCGTAGACGGCAGCTACATCAACCGCTACGAGGGACTCAACAAGGAGGGTAGCGAGATGTTCGGACAAAACATCTTCGAGATGGCAGGTTTGGAAACTCCTATGACCCACCTCTACTCGGCTCGTGGCTCGTTCGACTGGAACGGTCTTAGCATCAAGGGCGAGTATGTCGGCAAAACGATGGATATTAGCGAGATGGGTGATATGGCTTCTAAGGGCAAAGCTATGCTTGGCGAACTTTCGTATGCCTACGGCAAGTTCAACGTAATGGCGCAGGTGCGCGTGCTCGAAAATATGGGTACACGCCTTTCGATTTACGACGGCAGTATGAGCAACGCTCTTAACTACATCCCCGCACTCACTCGTCAGCATACCTATATGCTTGCCAACCTCGAACCCCACCAGGTTAACACACACAGCGAGTTTGCAGCTCAGGCAGATGCCTACTACTCCATCCGCCACAAGAAGGACCGCCGCAACTTCTGGCGTTTCCACCTGAACGCTTCGATGGCTCAGAACACCGAGACCGACAATCTCACTTGGCTCGATGTGAATGTGGACGTGGAGCGTCAGTGGAACAAAAATTGGAAGGCTACGTTTATGTACTCGTTGCAGAAACGCAGTCCCTCGAAGGGTTTTACCGACCAGATTTATACCTCTAATATATTTGTGGCTGACGTAACTCACAAAATCGACGCGCGCAACTCGGTACGTGCCGAATTGCAGTACCTCTACTCCAACGACTATGAGGGCGACTGGATGGGTGCGCTTGTGGAGTACAATATGGCTCCTTCGCTCAGCGTGTTCGCCAATGTGATGCACAACCACCAGAGGGCAGAGACCGACTACAACAAGTATATCGATAAGCTGACCTATTATAGCGTTGGTGCAAGCTACACCATCGACCGCACAAGGGTACAACTCTCCTACGGTCGCAACCGCGCAGGTATGGTGTGCTCGGGTGGCGTATGCCGCTTCACGCCCGCCTATACGGGTCTTAACCTCTTGCTCAGCACCTCCTTCTAATCACAAGGAAAACAATTATTTACTCAAATAAGAAAACAAAAAGAAAAGATGAAATTCATTAAGTTTATTGCAGCCGCAGTGGTTGCTCTCTCGATGGTAGCTTGTGGTGACAACAATGCTACGGACACTCCCGCCGAGAAATCGCCCTTTGAGGTGAGCGCAAACTGCGAATTTATGCAGATTGGCGTCGATAAGGCATACTTCATCGTAAAACTCGATGGCGTACTTCTCGACCCCGCAGAACTCGCCTTCTTCGACACTGCCAACAACCTTGTAACTATGGGCACCCTCGAAGTAGAGCTGGATGGTCAGAAAGTATTGGTTCCCGAGTGGGTACCTACCCAGCCCGAAACCAAATCATTCTGGGTAGCGTATAAATCCTATTCCAACAAAAAGGAGCCCGTGACCATCACTGCTGTTGACTTTGCTCTTCCCGAGTCGCCCGTAGACGCCGAGCCCGAGAATGTGTCGTTCAAGAAACGCACCTTCTTCAACCAGCACACCGGTGCAGGTTGTGGCTACTGCCCCTTTGCAAAGGCTGCTCTCTATGAGGTTGCTGCCGACGAGGAGTATGGCGACAAGTTCATCAATGCTGCAATCTACACCTTCGACAGCAAGGAGCCTATGTACCCCTCGAAATATGGTAGCATCGCAACCGTATTTGGTGTAAGTAGCTGGCCTACTCTCATCTACGATATGAAGAGTTCCTTCGGTACTGGTAAAGTACACGAGCAGAATGTCGGCTTCGTTAAGCAGGCTATCGACGACTCGCAGAGCGAGGCAGCCAAGGCAGGTATTGCCGTAAGCATCGCAAGCGACTCGGGCGACACATTTGTAGCTCGCGCAAGCGTTAAAGCTGCCGTAGATGGCGAGTACTTCGTTGGTGCTTGGCTTGTAGAGGACGGCATTGAGCATTCCCAGTCGAACTATGGCTGCGAGGCTGATATTGACTTCAACATCCACAACAACGTTCTGCGCATTGCCGACAGTGGCAACAACTTCTACGGTCACTCGTTGGGTGCAATGAAGGCTGGTGAGATCAAAGAGAAGCTCTTCACAATGACCTTAAACACCACCGGTAAGAACGCTTGGGTGAAGGAGAATTGCCGTATGATTTTCTTCGTTTCGGCTAAGGTTGGCAACAAAGTAATCGTTACCAACTGCATCGGCAACGATGTTTATAGTGAGTCGATTGCGTTCGATTACGAGTAGAAATACACTTTCCAGACAGAAAAAGGGTCGCACCGTAGGGTGCGACCCTTTTTCGTGTTTTGGGCGTCGTAGAAATTAAAGGTAACAAAAGTTGGCTGTATGAAATAAAATACATATATTTGTATGATATTGTTTTGATTTATGGCAGACAACTATCTCGAAAAGAAGATGGAGGACCTGAAAGCGGCTGGCTCGGGCACCAAAACCAAGAGCCACCTCTCGCTCGAAAAACTCCTCGTGCGCAATCGTAGCTACCGTGGCTACGACAACTCCTATGTTGTTCGCCCCGACCAGCTTAGGCGCATCATCTCTGTTGCCACAAAAATCCCCTCGGCTCGTAATTCACAACTTTTGCGCTTCCGCCCCGTAACCCACGAGGAGGCAGACAAGGTATTGCCCTATATCCGTTTGGGCGGTGCTTTACGCGACCTTAAACTCCCCTTCGAGGGTATGGAGCCCCGAGCCTTTGTGGTGATTTGTGCCGCCACTCCCACCCCTGACCACTACGTCTACATTGACCTCGGCATTGCAGCGCAGAGTATGCTGTTGCAGGCTGTGGAGATAGGTTTGGGCGGTATATGCATCGGTGCTTTCGACAAACAGGAGGTCAAGGAGTCGCTCGCCCTACCCTACGAGCCTTTGTTGGTGGTAGCAATAGGTAAACCCAAAGAGAAAATCAAACTTGTGGAGATTCACGAGGGTGATAATAAAAACTATTGGCGCGACGAGAACGGAACCCACTATGTCCCCAAAATCGCACTCGACGAATTAATGTTGAAATAAGATAGAAGAAAATAATAATCATAAACAATCAACAAACCAAAAAAACTAACACACTATGAAGAAAACATTGGTAGACCTTTTTGAAGGTTCAGTTGCAAACTATGCAAACAACGTCTTTCTGAAAGAGAAAATTGGTAAAACTTGGACCGATACGACCTACGCACAGACTCGCGATGTTGTGTACGAGATTGGTGCAGGTTTCGTGAAATTGGGCGTTGCTCCCAAAGACAATATGTCGCTCCTTTCGGAGGGTAGGAATATGTGGATTATGACCGAGCTTGCTATGTTCTATGCAGGTGCAGCCAACGTGCCTCTGTCGATTAAACTCGAAGAGAGCAACGACCTTATGTTCCGTCTGAAACACTCGGATACCAAATGGATTGTTGTGTCGAAATCGCAACTTCCCAAAATCCGCCGCATTATTGCCGATCTGCCTTTGGTAGAGAAAGTTATCATCATCGACAAGGTTGACGAGTTGCAGGATAGGGAGATTTTGATGGACGATGTGAGGGCTATGGGTCGCGAGCTCCTCGCCGAGGACAAAGAGGGCTTCCTCAAAATCGGTCAGGCTATCCAGAATGACGACCTCGCAACTATCACCTACACCAGCGGTACTACTGCCGACCCCAAAGGCGTTTGCCTCTCGCACCGCAACTACACCGCCAATGTGGAGCAGGCTCTGACGCTGATGGATATTGACGAGACTTGGCGCACACTTATCATTCTCCCCTTGGATCACTGCTTTGCACACGTTGTAGGTTTCTACATCTTTATGCACAAAGGTGCTCAGGTGGCTACCGTACAGAATGGTCGCACCGGTATGGAGACTCTGAAAAACATCCCTCTGAATATCAGGGAGGTAAAACCCCACATCATCCTTTCGGTTCCTACGCTTGCTAAGAACTTCAAGAAGAACATCGAGAGCAGCATTAAGGCAAAAGGTAAGTTTGTTGAGACCCTCTACAACTGGGGCTTGAAGAACGCTATCGCCTACAACGGCAATAGTGATCGCGAGCGTGGCAAGGGTCTGAGGGCATTGCGCAAACCTCTTGTATGGTTCTTCGACAAACTCGTATTCTCGAAAGTTCGCGAGGGCTTCGGTGGCGAGATGAGGTTCTTTGTTGGTGGTGGCGCACTCTTGGACAAGGATTTGCAGGTATTCTTTATGGCTGTCGGTATGCCTATGTTCCAGGGCTACGGTCTTAGCGAAGCTACACCCGTCATTTCGTCCAATGGTCCTCTGAGATATGAGTTCGGTTCGAGCGGTGTTATGGTCAAACCCTTCGAGATGAAGATTTGCGACCCCGACGGTAACGAACTCCCCGAGGGCGAGAAAGGCGAGATGGTCTGCAAAGGCGAGAACGTGATGATGGGCTACTGGAAGAACGCATCTTCGACTGCCGAGACCGTTAAGGACGGTTGGCTCTATACGGGCGATATGGGTGCTGTTAAGAATGGCTTGCTCTATGTATATGGTCGTTTCAAGAGCCTTCTGATTGCTGCCGATGGCGAGAAATACTGCCCCGAGGGCATCGAGGAGGCTTACGTTTCGAGCTCGAAGTTCATCGACCACGCAATTCTCCACAACAACCAAGACCCCTACACTACCCTTCTTATCTCGCCCAACAAAGAGGCTATGAAGGCTGCTTTGGTACCCTTCAAACTCTCGCTCGATAGCGAGGAGGGTCAGCGCAAAATCGTTGAACTCGTGCAGGCAGACCTCAATGAGTATAAGAAAGGCGGTAAGTTCGAGGGTCAGTTCCCCGAGCGTTGGTTGCCCGCAACCTTCGCATTGCTCGACGAGCCCTTCACCGAGCAGAACCACCTCATCAACTCCACTATGAAGGTTGTTCGTGGTAAGGTCGAGGAGCACTTCGCAGACCGCCTGAATGCAATGTACACCCCCGAGGGTAAGGATATCTACTACAACGTAGGTAGATTCTAAACCATTTCTAACCAAATACCGCCTTGGCGGAATATGAGAAAGAGCAGAGCAACACTCTGCTCTTTTTTAATGCTTTTTGCATTGATTTTTAACTTTATTGTTTTATATTTGTACCAAACCAACTAATATGAGCCTATGACAATCGTCAAATAATGCGGTGGGCTGAAAGTGCACGTTCCGCTTCCCCACCCGTAGTTACCCCTGCTACGACACCTCCTGGGGATGGCAACAAAATACATCAACAGCCTTAATTACAAGACATTATGAAACGTCTACTTTTATTGCTATATGCTATGGCGTCGGCACTACTTGTTACGGGCTGCACTGAGCCTGGTGAGAAGGTTTTGGGCGACAAAGAGTTATATGTATATCCCGACACAGAGAGTTGTTTCGGTATTGTAGGGTATTCGGGCGATTGTCTACGAAATATAGCTATCAGCATAGGGCATTCACCCCAAGGAATTGGTGCCCCGGGATTTCCCAATTCATATTGGAACGATGCACACACCGAGCTTGTGGAATCCATGAGGACTCTATGGAAGAACTCAAAACCCACCAAATCTCTCTTTGTGGAATACTCTTTCATCTCTTCTATCTCTATCTCGGCGGACAAAACTCTCTTCGGACGTATGGCAGGAGAGGATTTGTCGGACAAAATCGAAATAGTGACAATCTGTCCTCTTTTCCAATTTCCCGACGGCGATTTGTTACACAATGGAGGAGAGTGTAAAATGACTTCTGAGGAGTGGAACGAAAGGAACATAATGACTCCTGAAAACTACAAAATCTATCTCGCCGAGAGTCCTGCGGAAGCTTATACGGAAATAGTCTTTACCATTACGGAACGAGGAATTAATAGTTGGCAGAATTACCATTTTACTCGTTCTGCACAATGCAACGTATCATTTAATTCACAACGATAGATAAATAACACAAAACAGGTAGCGGGCAGAAAGAGGTTTCTGCCCGCCTAATTTTTGTTGCGTGGGGCGGGAAAAATGACACAAAGGGCTGAAAATCCAAAGTGTGGCGAGGTGTTTGATAAAAAAGAGGCAATAAAAAGTGCCCAGAGAGCGTATAAATCAAAAAAATAACCTACATTTGTGGTAACACTTTAACACATATATTTTTTCTAAGACAATGATGAAGACAGATTTCCCCGTGAGGGCACACTCTGAAAGCGAAGAGGGCTACAAAGCCTTCACCAAAGACAAACGCACAAGGACCACACGCAATAGTGGCGATGCGGTATTCTCCTCCAATCGCACCGTGGGCGAGAGAGAAAACTACGGTGAGAAGAGGCACTCGTACAATCCCAATTTCACACGCGACAATCGACTCACCGAGCGCAACCGTCAGCAGGGCGGCTATCGCTCCGAGAGGAGTTTTGGCTCGGGCGAGCGTAACTTCCAGCGCGAGGAGCGTAACTTCAACCGTGAGGGTGGCTACCAGAGGCGCGAAGGCGGTTTCCAAAGGCGTGAGCGCGAGGCAGGTAGCGAGGGTTTCCAGCCCCGTGAGCGCAGTTTCAACCGCGAGGAACGCAACTTCAACCGCGAGGGTGGTTACCAGAGGCGCGAGCACGACTTCAACCGAGAGGGTTTCCAGCCCCGCGAGCGCACTTTCAACCGCGAGGAGCGCAACTTCAACCGAGAGGGTGGTTACCAGAGGCGCGAGCGCGATTTCAACCGAGAGGGTTTCCAGCCCCGCGAGCGCACTTTCAACCACGAGGAGCGTTCGTTCAATCGCGAAGGTGGCTACCAGAGGCGCGAAGAGGGCAGAACATATGGCGAGAGGAAGGCTTCGGCACGTTTTGCCAAGTCGGCACCCAAAGCCAAATCGTTCCAGCCCAAAGAGCCCAAGAAATACATCAATACTGCCAACGAATACACCTTGGAGAACTATCCTTCCTACGAGGCTCCCAAGCAGGACGGCGCAATCCGCCTGAACCGCTACATCTCTATGTCGGGTATCTGCTCGCGCAGGGAGGCTGACGAGTTTATCGCCAAGGGCGAGATTACCGTCAATGGCGTTGTGGTGACCGAACTCGGTTCGAAAGTTATGCCTGGTGACGTGGTGTGCTACAACGGCAAGCAGATTGAGAACGAGAAGAAGGTCTACATCGTGATGAACAAACCCAAAGGTTTTGTAACCACTCTCGATGACCCACACGCCGATAAGAGCGTTATGGACCTTGTGAAGAACGCCTGCACCGAGCGCATCTACCCCGTAGGTCGCTTGGACAAAAACTCGGTGGGCGTGCTCCTTTTGACCAACGATGGCGATTTGGCTAAAAAACTCACCCACCCCACCTACGAGAAGAAGAAAATCTATCAGGTAAGTCTCGACAAGCACCTTACCCGTGCCGACTTGGAGCAACTCATATTGGGCGTGACACTCGAAGATGGCTACATTGCTGCCGATGATGTGTGCTACGTTGACGACCCCAAGATGAAGAATGCCGTAGGCATAGAGATTCACTCGGGCAGAAACCGTATCGTAAGACGTATGTTCGAGCACGTCGGCTACCACGTCGGCAAACTCGACAGGGTCTACTTTGCGGGTCTTACCAAGCAGAAACTCAAACGTGGCGAGTGGCGTTTTCTCACCGAAAAAGAGGTCGCTATGCTCAAATCGGGCAGTTACGAATAAGAGAACTGTTTTATAGTAGCGGGGCTGAACACAAAAAGCCCCACAACATAATAGAGGGATTCTTCTTTGAGGGCTGCACGGCACAAAGAAGAGTCCCTTTTTGACAGACCCAACACATCCACAAACACGGGCAAAAATACTATGAAAAAAGCTATTAGATTACTACTTGTCGCACTCCTCTTGGTGGCTACCGCCAGCCACTCAGAGTGCTATGCAGGAGGGAAAATCAACGACCCACAAGCTCCAAACCGCAAGAGTGTGGGACTTGTACTCAGTGGCGGCGGAGCAAAGGGTGCTGCACAATTGCGCATCATCAAAGCCATAGAGGAGGCAGGCATTCCCATAGACTACATTGCCGGCACCTCCATAGGCTCCATCATCGGAGGACTTTACGCTGTGGGCTACACGATAGAGGAGATTGAGGAGCTATACACCTCGATGAATTGGTTTGACGTCTTTATGGACCGCAATGCCCGAGATAAGCAACTCTTTGCCGACAAGCAGAAAGATGACTCCTATATGTTCGACGTGCTGCTATCTACGGACGACATATCCATTCCGAGTGGCATCGTCAGGGGCGACAGGTTTATGGACCAGCTAAACGAGCTGTTGCTTGGTTATCAATATATTGACTCCTTCGACAACCTACCCATACCTTTTGCTTGCGTGTCTTACGATATGAACACCGGTAGCGAATATGTGGCGCGTGGCGGCAGCCTGTCGGCAGCCATCAGGGCGAGTATGTCCATTCCGGGTGTCTTTAAGCCTGTAAAGTATCGTGATATGGTGTTGGTTGATGGCGGCGTATACAACAACTTTCCCGTGGATGTGGTGCGCGATATGGGTGCCGACATTGTCATTGGCGTGGATCTCTCTGACGGCATCAAAACCGACGCCGATGTGGAGAACTTGGTGGTCATCTTCGAACAACTCACCGTCTTTCTTGGGCGCGACAACTACGAAAAAAACCTCAGGGATTGCGACTACTACATACACCCCGAAATTGCCCCCTACTCGGCTGCAAGTTTCAACCAGGAGGCAGTAGACTCGCTCGTGCAGCGTGGACAACGTGAGGCAGACCGCCACCGAGATGGACTTTTGGCTCTTCGCGAAAAGATTGGGCTACCCGAGGGCTATATGCCTCCCAAGCGCAACCGCTACTACAACCAACAAACAACGCTGAAAATAGGCAACATCAGGCTCGATGGTTTCTCCAAGTCGGAACGTAAGCTCATTGCTAAGTATCTCGATTTGAAACCCTACACGACCGTTACACGCAAGGAGTTCAACCGCAACATAGAGCAGATAAAGAGTGCAGGCGGTTTTGAGTTCGTTAAGTACTCACTCTCGCACCAGGCGCCCTACGACCTGAGGATATGGGTCAATGAGAAGCAGAACGCATCGTTGCACGTTGGTTTCCGCTTCGATTCGCACGAGTTGGCATCGCTACTTCTGGGCACGGAGATGACTATTACGGGCAACTATTTCAAGCCCAAATTATCTCTCACAGCTCGACTTAGCGAGAGTCCCTACATACAACTTGGTGCTTCGAGCAACAGGGTGTTCTTCGGCGAGTTCAACTTCGGCTACCGCTATCAGTACAACAATTTCGCTTTCTACAAGGGCGACAAGCGCTCGCACACCTCGACGTTCGACTTCCACAAAATCTCGATGAAGTTCTCGGACATATACCTGCGCGACTTCAACATCTCGGCAGGTGTGGATGCCGATTTCTTCGACTACCACGAGACCTTCTACGAGGGCGGCAAGTACGAGGCTGAGTCGGAGGCTTACATCAACTACCTGGTGTCGGGACACTACGACAACCTGAACGACTTCTATGTTCCCACGCGCGGCTGGTCGATAGATGTTCACTATGCACTCCACACCAACAATGGCTTGGAAGTACACGATCATTCGCCATTTGCATCAATACAATACAAAATCAATGGTGCGATAGGACTTGGCGACATATTGACTGTCGTACCCTCGCTCTATGGTCGCACACTGATTGGCAATAATCCCACCTATCCCTATTTCAACTGCTTGGGAGGCATTCTCCCCTCGCGACACATGCCACAGCAAATGCCATTTGTAGGATTGCAGCATGTGGAACTATTCGACAATTCTGTAATGGTAGGTGCTTTGGAGGGACGCTTTACGATTGTTAAGAATCACTACATCTCTGCGGTGGGCAATGTGCTTATTGAGAACGACAACTTCCTCAATATGTTCAACTTTGAGAATCCATTGGTAGGCTTTGGACTCAAATACACCTACCATACCTCTCTTGGTCCTCTTACGGTCCTCGCCAGCGGCACAAACCAAAATCCATTGGGAGGTATATATGTCAGTTTCGGCAAAAACTTTTAGAAGTTAAAAGTTGAGAGTAGAGCGGGCTCGGCAGTTTTGCCGAGCCCGACTGATTTACAGCCTTAGGACTATTGACGTTAGACGTTAGACTAAAAACGCATAGAAGCGAGCGAGTTATAGGCGCACAAGAAAACCCCTGCCGAGTTTACTCTTCGTAAATGAGGCAGGGCTTTATCGCAGTGCAACGACTAAATCGCCGTTTATATGCGTTTTTACATAATGGGGGCACCCATCAAACCAGTCACAAGGAAAGTAACAGCAACGGTAATAATTGCATAGAGCTCGGGGAATACGGCAAGAAGAAGGGTTTTACCCATAACATCGTAACCACCACCGATAGCAGCGATACCGTTAGCACAAATCTGACCCTGACGGATAGCCGAGAACAAACATACAAGACCTACGGTCAAGCCAAGACCGAAGATAGCAGCTGCCTGCATAAGGCTGATGCCTGCGGTGAGGTAGTTCTGCACGAAGAAGAATGCAGCAAAACCATAAAGACCCTGAGTTGCGGGCAAAGCCGAAAGAATCATCGACTGACCAAACGAGTTCATACGTTTCTTCATTGCGCCGACAGTAGCATTGGCAGCAATAGAGGTACCATAAGCGCTACCAATACCCGAGAGTGCAACCATAAGTACAACACCGATGTAAGCAAGAATAATGTTCATAATTGTAAAATGTTTTTTTAGTTAATTAATTATTTGTTTTTTAGTTTGTTTTACGCTTTTCGAAGGGAGTGTATACCCTTGTTGCTGCCTCGAAGCCGGCGTTCTTGTAGAACTCAATGAACGTAAGACGCATCGGGTGAACGAAGGCACCAATGGCAGACATAAAGATGTTTATACCGTGACCAAACGCCAAGATGAGGAACATCACCACTTGGCGCAGACCGGGGGTGTCGGGAGCAAGGCTACCTGCAAGGTCGTTGAACACCACTGCCAGCGCACCGCCCGAAAGGCTGATGGCAAACAGACGCACATAACTCAGCACATCGCCCAGCAGACCCGTAAGGTTGTTGTAGGTATCCCACAGACCCGAGCCAAAGTTGACCAAAGGATTGCGGTTGGGATTATTAAGCAGGAGCATAAAGACTGCGCCAACAATCAGCACGCCGAGGAAGATGGGCGAAGAGAAACCGAAACCTGCAACGCCAACCATAGGCAGCAAGAATGCCAAGAGGCAGTCCACCAATATGATAAGCCAGCCAAGGGTGCCAAACGAGTACTTAAAGCCGTAGGCGATGGTAGTATTTATCACATTGAGCACCAGAGCGAAAATAATCTGCACAATACCGCAACCGAGTGCGATGTAGAAGAGTTGGTCGTTGATGGTCTGCATAGCATTGTTATACCATTCGGGCACGCCCGAGTCGATGAGCGACACACCAAAGATATTGCCCACGCACAAACCAAAGACCATAGAGGCAAAGCCCAACCACATAACGAGTTGCGAGATAAGCCCCATACCCTTCATCTTCTTCAAGTACATAAACAGACCTATAAGGAAGAAGGTTGCACCATAGCCCGCATCGCCAATACAGAAGCCGAAGAAGAGCATATAGAAGGGTGCAAAGTACTTCGTAAGGTCCATAGTGCCATACTTGGGCACAGCGTAGAAGTCGCCGATGAACTCGAAAGGCTTAGCGAACCAGCCATTTTTGAGTTTCACGGGCGTGTCGTCCTCCATAGTGGGTTTCTCCTTAACGTAGAGCACGTCGCTCTCTGCTTCGAGCATCTGGTCAACCTCCTTGGCGTTAGCCTCGGGTGCCCAGCCCTGCATAACGATAAGCGCACCATCTGCCTCCTTGTCGCCACTGCGGCTAACCTGGCTGAACTGCAACTCATCTTTCAGAGCATTGGCGTGGTCGGCAATGAGCTCCTCACTTGCCACGCAACGAGCCATCACACCCTCCCACTCCGAGAGCTGAGCCTGCAAAGCGGCAATCTCGCGGCGTTTGTCGTCGGCATTGAGTGCAGGGGTCTTTATAACCTGAGCGTCAATCTGGGGTGCGGGCTCGCCTTTGCGGGTAACTGCCACAAAGTAGGTCACACCACCCTTTTCGGAGATGGGTTCAATGGTGTAAGCCTCGCCCCAAGTGGTAATACCCTGTGCATACTCGTTGGAGTAGCAGGAGTAGAAGTGGAGCAAGATACCCTCCTCTTCGAGGCGTGCGATAGCCTCGGGAGCGAAGTCACCCCACATAGAGAGTTCCTCTGCCTCCTTCTCTGCCTTAGCAATCTGAGCCGTTAGGGAGTCAATTTTAGCCGAAGCCTTGCGGTAGTTCTCATAAGCCTCCTCGCCACTTGCGAAGGACTTGCCACCCAGATACTTAGGCTGTTTTTTCAGAGCCGCAAAAGCCTCCGAGGCAGCCTTGTGAGCGTCAATCTCACCCAGCACCTCTCTTTCGCGTTCGTTGGGTTCCCAGCCGCTGGTTGTGATGTCCACAACACCGAGTTCCTGCAAACGAGAGAGGAACTCCTCCTGCGCCCTATGGTAGAGCACAAGAGTATATTTGTTCATCTTTACTATCATAACTCTTCGGCGGGTTTAAGTTGTTCGTGTTTAGTTTTTACAATCTTCTGGGCGCTCTTCGAAAGATTCTCCTCATCTTCGAGGAATCGTTTAATCTTACGAATGGCGTCCTCGTAGCCCGGAATCTGCACTTTCTCGTACAGATTGACCTTCTGTGTGGTCTTTTTGCGAGCGTGGTCGAGGAGTTCGGTGCGCCTCTGGAACACCTCGAACTCGATACCCAGGCGTGCGATGTTCTTCAACACCTCCACACCGTCGGCATACCAAGCAGGCGAGGAGAAGAGGTCGTAGGGACGCTCCTCAAAGACCACCTCCTTCAAGGCAGGAATCCTCACACCGGCGATTTTATTAACCCCCAGCACGACATCCTTCACCGCAAGAAGGTCACTCTCGAACTCTCCCCAAAGTGCCGACATATAGTCGTACTTTGCCATCAGCTCGTCAATCTGCTTTTGGTAGCCCTCTGCCCTATCTTTGGCAGCCGACACCTCAACCCTCAGAGCCGACTCCTTACTCTTGATGGTAGGGAGTGCTCGTTGGCGCATTTTGAGCTGTTTGCCGAGTTCGCCAAGCGAAGTCTTATTATATTGAAATTTTATTGCCATCCAATTCTACTATTTATGATGGTTTTATTTTCTCTAATTTGATGGATTTTTGAGCTATTTTTTCTTTTTTGCCGAGGGAGCATAGCGGAACTATGTGACCAAGGCAAAGAGGGAAAAGAGCCAAAAAGGCACAAATTATTTCCAGTATTTCTCCACCAACTCCGACTTAATGGTAACCTCGCTCTTCTTGAAGTACTTAGCAAACAGCGCCCAAGCCGTATCGAGCATCTCGGTGATGTCGATGTTTACGTCAATCGAGAGCAGTTTGTCCGAGTACTCCTTAGCAAAGGCGAGTGCACGCTCGTCGTAGTCCGAGAGGTCAAAACCATTCTCCAACTTAGTCTTAGCACCAGCAGCATCCGAGTAGAGTCGTACTGCGGCATTCATAACCTGAGGATGGTCCTCGCGGGTTTTCTTGCCAATAACGAGCTGTTTCAGACGCGAAAGCGAGCGGAAGGGGTCTACGATAACCTTACCGGTGTCGGTATCATTGCGGAGGAAGAGCTGACCCTCGGTAATGTAACCCGTATTATCGGGAATTGCGTGGGTAATATCGCCACCCGAGAGAGTGGTAACAGCAATAATCGTAATCGAACCACCCGAGGGGAGTTGTACGGCTTTCTCGTAAATCTTCGCCAAGTCCGAGTAGAGCGAACCGGGCATAGAGTCCTTCGAGGGAATCTGGTCCATACGGTTCGACACGATAGCAAGTGCATCGGCGTAGAGTGTCATATCGGTAAGCAGAACAAGCACCTTCTCGCCCTTGTCGGCAGCGAAGTACTCGGCAGCCGTAAGTGCCATATCGGGCACCAGCAGACGCTCAACGGGAGGGTTCTCGGTGGTGTTCACAAAGCAAACAATCCTATCGAGCACACCTGCGTTCTCGAAGAGGTTTTTGAAATATAGGAAGTCGTCGTTGGTCATACCCATACCACCAAGGATAATCTTATCTGCCTTAGCCCTCAGAGCCACATTAGCCATCACCTGGTTATAGGGCTGGTCGGGGTCGGCAAAGAAGGGAATCTTCTGACCCGACACGATGGTGTTGTTAAGGTCGATACCTGCGATACCCGTAGCGATGAGTTCCGAAGGCTGACGGCGGCGGAAGGGGTTTACGGTAGGACCGCCAATCTCCCTCTCTTCGCCCTCAACGGGTGCACCACCTTCCAGAGGCTCGCCATAGGCGTTGAAGAAGCGACCTGCCAGACCATCGCCCACCTTCAAGGTTGGGGGTACGCCGTGGAAGAGTACCTCAGCATCGGTCGAGATACCCTCGGTACCCTCGAAGACCTGCAAGGTAACCTCGTCGCCCATAATTTTTACCACCTGTGCAAGGTGTCCACCAACAGTGGCAAGTTCGTCATTACCCACACCCGTAGCGTGGAGCGTAACGGTTGCCTTAGTGATATTGTCTATCTTGGTGTATATTTTCTGAAATGCTTTTGTAGTCATATCTATTCTCCTCCTATATTATTTAGTGGCAGCAAATGCCCTGATTTCAGCCTCGCTCTTTGCAAATGCCTCGCTCTTCCACTCGGTATAGTTGAGCTGTTTGAAGAGGTTGATGAGGGTCTTGAAGAATGCCGAGCACTCCTCGAAGTCTGCAAAGCCGTACTGTTTGCGGCACATCTCCATCACAAAGTCGAACATATATTTCTGCCTATCGATGGGGCAGTTGGCATCGATGTCATCGAAGGCGTCCTGCTGCAAAATCACAAAGTCCACAAGTTCGCTCTTCCAGAACATCTCGTGATACTCTACGGGTACGCCGTCGTCGCCAAGGATGTTAATCTGCTCGGCAGCCTCTTTACCCCTACGCACGAGGGTCTTACCCTCCATTACGTTCTTAACCCAACCCTCTTCGATATGGTCGTCGAGGTAGTCGATAATCTCGGGATATTCGAGGTACTTCGAGTAGCTATCCAGGGGGTCGATTGCAGGGTAGCGTTTCGAGTCGGCACGCTGCTGCGAGAGAGCGTAGAAACACCTTGCAGCCTTCTTGGTAGACTCGGTAACGGGCTCCTTCAAGTTACCACCTGCGGGCGATACGGTACCGAGGAAAGTAACCGATCCGGTAGCGCCACTACGCAAGTGAACCAAACCAGCCCTTGCATAGAACGACGAGATGATAGACGAAAGGTCCATAGGGAACGCATCCTGACCGGGAAGCTCCTCCAAGCGGTTCGACATCTCCCTCAGAGCCTGAGCCCAACGCGAGGTGGAGTCTGCCAGCAGCAGCACTTTCAGACCCATTGCACGGTAGTACTCCGCGATGGTCATACCCGTATAAACCGAGGCCTCACGAGCCGCAACAGGCATAGTCGAGGTGTTACAGATGATGGTTGTACGCTCCATAAGTTTGTGACCTGTGCGTGGGTCGTCCAAGTGGGGTAACTCGGCAAAAATCTCCACAACCTCGTTTGCACGCTCACCGCAGGCTACCATAATAATAAGGTCTGCCTCGGCTTGTTTCGAAATGGCGTGCTGCAACACGGTCTTACCTGCACCGAAGGGACCGGGAATAAAGCCCGTACCACCATCGGCAATGGGGTTGAAGGTGTCGATAGCCCTTACACCTGTCTCCATAATGCGGCTGGGACGTGGTTTGGAAGTATAAGCCTTAATAGCCTTCTTAACGGGCCAACGCTGTACCATAGTCACCTCGTGGTCCTCGCCTTTCTCGTCGGTCAGCACAGCAACAACGGTATTCACATTGTATTGTCCCTCCTCTTTGAGCGATTTTACGGTATAGGTCTGCTCCATAGTGAAGGGGACCATAATCTTGTGAGCCACCCACAACTCCTGCACCTCTCCGAGCCAATCGCCGGCGGTTACCCTATCGCCAACCTTAGCCAGAGGTTTGTAGTCCCAGAGTTTCTCGTAGTCGATGGGGTCGGTCTTAGTACCCCTCTCGATGAAGAGGCTCTCCATTCTTTCGAGGTCATTTTGCAGACCGTCGTAGTTACGCGAGATGATACCCGGAGCGAGTGTTGCTTCGAGCATATGACCCTCAAACTCAACCTCGGCACCAATCCTTAGTCCGCGGGTAGAGTCGAACACCTGTACATAGGCATCCTTACCGGTCACTTTAATTACCTCCGCCATAAGTTTCACGCCACTCACCGAGATGTAGCAGATTTCGTTCTGCGACACTGCGCCCTCGGTGCGTACTATCACGATGTTGGAGATAATACCTTGAACTTTTCCAGTAGTTTTCATTTACAGTTTTATATTTTTGTTTTTTTGATAATTCGTTATTCGGCATAGTGACGCTCAGCCTCGCGGATATGCTCCGAAGCACCAAGCGAAGAGGTAAGACGCTCGAACATCTCTCGTCCCCTCTTCTCGTCGAGCCTTGCCCAGCGGTGTACCAACCCGAGGCGCACGATATAACTCAGCAGGAAGCCGATGTTGAAGTAGTCGAACGTAGCTATCTCCTCCGCCAACGACCAACGTATCATATCCATACGGTGCTCTTTGTCGAGGAGGTTTTCATTCTCGGAGAGTGCTCCAATGAGCGTGTCGATATAGCCGACCTCGCCTTTCAGACCAAAGTCTGCTGCTGACGAGCGCGAGAGTTGGTGCACAATCTCTCCCTCGCCTACCAGATAGTCTGCCACCGAGGCACCACGCTCCCTTGCCGTAAGGGCTGCGGTAATGTTCCTCAGGTTCCTATCCGCCTCGCTCCACTCCCTCAGGAAGCGGCACCTACTGCGCGAGCAGTAGCGATAGTAGGCTGCGAAGAGTTCGGTGGAGAAGTTGCGCGAGGGGTCTATACGCATAAGCCTCTCGTCGTCGGGCTCCACCTCGCCCCTCTTCATCTGGGCATAGAGCTCTATCACCTCGCCTATCTCGCGGGGCAACTCGGTTGGCTCAGCCAACTGCTCCTCCAACTCCTCGCGCGAAAAGTTGCCGAGGGTGGAGAAAGCCTCTCTGCCGTTTGCCATATTTGCCAGGTTGCTCACGTCGTGGAAGAGCATCCAGCCACGCAACGCCTTTGCATCCTCGCGCGAGAGTTCGGCAGCAATCTCCTCGATTACCTCCCTCGCATCGAAGCCCTTAGCGTCGCCGTCGAGCGTATACTCCCTCAGACCTGCAACAAGGCAATAGTAATTATTAGCCATAAAATTCTCTCTTGCGGTTAATTAGAAGAGCATTTTAGTAACTTTCTCTTTGAGGTATTCAGCCAACAGAGCCGAGAAATCCTCCTCTGTGAAGCTGATATAGAAGCCACCCTCCTTGGGTGCTACCTTAAAGCCACTCTTAACCCTATCGGAGTAGCCCACCTCAATACCCTCTGCCAAAAGAGCCTTGACAGCACCCTCAGCCTCGGTATCGAATTTGACCTTCATCTCGGCAGGCAACACAGCCTCCAACTGCACCCTCTCTCCATTCCAAGCGCGAGCAACCGAGAGGAGCATCTCCCTGACGAACTCCACATCGAGAAGTGCAGCGTGTACCGAAGGCTCACCCACTTTGGTTACTACGAGGTTAGCGATGTTCTCGCGGAGTGCTGCCACCATCTGGCGGGTAGCGAGTGCCATCTCTGTTTCGTTGTTCTTTTTCAGTTCGGCAGCCTTCTGCTCGGCATTTTTGATGATTGCGGCAGCCTTCTCCTCTGCCTCAGCCACAAGTGCAGCAGCCTTCTGCTCAGCCTCAGCGACCATACGCTCGGCATCCTCACGACCCTTAGAAAGACCCTCTGCATAGAGTTTTTCGGTCAGTTCTTGCAATTTTTTGTTTTCCATTGTTCAGTTTTTGTTGTGTTATAATTTTTGTTTTGTTGTTTTCTTCTGTGTCAAACGTCTAACCAGCCTAAGTCCTCTGTCTTTCGGGCGCCCGCGCCTGCGGCTTTCTACCTTTGGCTGTGGGCGTGTAACCCGAGTAGTCTACGGGGTTACCAATCCGCCGATAGTTGGGGTGGAGAGCCCGCCACCGCTTGCTGTGCCTCGGTCGGTCACAGCGCCGCCCAAGTCGGTCTGCAAACTATTGTTGTTGCCACTCGTTGTTCCACCATCTGCACCTTCCTCGGTTTCAGTCGCGCTCTCCTCTGCTCGTCCCTTTGGGCATTGCAACCAAGAAAGTAAACAGTAATTTAATTTGCGTCCCAAATCGGTCAATTCAAAGCATATCTCATTTTTGAATCGCACCTCCATACTTCGATATACCTCAACGGGAATATCG
>JAZSAY010000022.1:0-12702 GCA_045602145.1 Tidjanibacter sp. | reverse complement strand
CCTTCTTGGTTTAATTGCAGGAGTGGCAGGAATAACAGGAGCGACAGGAGAAACAGGGGAGTTTGAGAGCAGTCTTTTTTCGGGGAGGTGTGAGGCTCTCCGAAGGAGAGTGGCAGACGTAAGAGGAGCCCTCTCAAACTTGTTTGAAAGAGGGCTGCTATTTTGGCTGCTATACTATCTGCGAAAGATAGTCACACCTCACCGCAAAGGCTACACTAAAAGTTTTTGGTAGCACCTTTTTACAAAAAGGTGCGAAAAAGCGGAGAAAGAAAAGCGCATAAAACACCCAAATCTCAATTTTCGCAAATGCGAGCAAGCGAGAGTAGAGGTTGTTCACAGACTATACCGAGCGGGAGCATTTTAGACAAAATTTGTTTTGTCAACTTTCAACTTTCAACTCAAATCACTATCTTTGCACTAATATACACTTAATAGGTTTGTTATGGAAGTAAAAACTACTGAGGCGCCCAAGGAGAGGTCGCTCAATTTCGTAGAGGAGATTATCGAGAACTATATAGCCGAGACGGGTAACGCCATTCAGACACGTTTCCCGCCCGAGCCCAATGGCTACCTTCATATTGGTCACGCCAAGAGTATCTGCCTGAACTTTGGTTTGGCGCAGCGCTATGGTGGCAAGTGCAACCTGCGCTTCGATGATACCAACCCCGTGAAGGAGGATACCGAGTATGTGGATTCCATCAAGGAGGATATCAAGTGGCTCGGCTTTGAGTGGGCTGTGGAGCGCTACGCTTCGGACTATTTTGACCAACTCTATGAGTGGGCTATCTTGCTGATTAAGAAGGGTAAAGCCTATGTAGATGACCAATCGCAGGAGGAGATTCGCCTCGGACGTGGTACTGTGCAACAGCCCGGTACCGAGAGCCCCTACCGCAACCGCTCTGTTGAGGAGAACCTGAGGCTCTTTGAGGAGATGAAGGAGGGTAAGTATGCCGATGGCGAGAAGGTGCTGCGTGCCAAGATAGATATGGCACACCCCAATATGCTCTTCCGCGACCCCATTCTCTACCGTATTCTCCACACCGAACACCACCGCACAGGCAATAAGTGGTGCATCTACCCAATGTACGACTACGCACACGGTCAGAGCGACTCCATCGAGCGCATCACACACTCGATTTGTACTTTGGAGTTCGACGTTCACCGCCCCTTGTATGATTGGTTTATTGAGGAACTCGGAATCTTCCCAAGCCACCAGTATGAGTTCGCAAGGTTGAACCTTACCTATACGGTTATGAGCAAACGTAAACTCTTGCAACTTGTTAAAGACCAAGTGGTTACGGGTTGGGATGACCCCCGTATGCCCACCATCTGTGCGCTCAGGCGCAAGGGCTACACCCCAGCTTCGATTAGAGCTTTTGCCGAGAGGGTTGGCGTTGCAAAGAGGGACAATGTGATTGACCTCTCGCTCTTGGAGTACTGCGTGAGGGAAGATTTGAATAAGGTTGCCGAGCGCCGTATGGCGGTTATCGATCCCTTGAAGGTTGTTATTACCAACTACCCCGAGGGACAGACCGAGTGTTTCAGCTGCGTTAACAATCCCGAGGACGAGAGCGCAGGAAGGCGCGAGGTTCCCTTTGGTAGAGAGATTTATATCGAGCGTGGCGACTTTATGGAGGAGCCCCCCAAGGGTTACTATCGATTGCGTCCCGGTGGCGAGGTACGCCTGAGGTATGGCTACCTTATCAAATGCGAGGAGGTTATCAAAGATGCCGAGGGCAATGTTGTTGAGTTGCGCTGCACCTACGACCCAATGTCGGCAGGTGGTGGCTCTTCGGATGGTCGCAAGGTAAAGGGCGTTATTCATTGGGTGTCGGCTACCGACGCTGTTGAGGCGGAGGTAAGACTCTATGACAACCTCTTTGCAAAGGAAAATCCTGATGATGTTGAGGAGGGTAAGACCTTCACCGACTACCTCAATCCAAATTCGCTTGTTGTTAAGACCGCCTACTGCGAGCGCTCGCTTGGCGAGGCAAAGGTTGGCGATAGGTTCCAATTTGAGAGGGTTGGTTATTTCTGCGTGGATAAAGATTCCACCGCTGATAAGGTGGTCTTCAACCGCACAGTGACTTTGAAAGACACCTGGGCAAAGATGCAAAAGAAATAATTCTCGCAGGTGCTTTTTGCACCAAACTTCAAAGAGCGAGTTCCTCATCTACACTAAGTAGACTGCGGACTCGCTCTCTTGTTTGGCACAAAAATCCCACTGCGATAATTATTTCTTTGTCCTCCACCCCACCCCACACAAATAATTACCCCAATGTTCCACGAGGAACATTGGGGTAATTCTCAATTCTCAATTCTCAATTCGACTTTGTTCCTCGTGGAACAATTATCTGCCAAAGTAAATCAATAACACATTTATATCGGCGGGTGAAACGCCGGGTATTCGCGAAGCCTGACCGATTGTCGCAGGGCGAATGCGCGAGAGTTTCTGGCGAGCCTCGATAGTTATAGATGTAACCTTCATAAAGTCAAAGTCGGTAGGAATGTGTATTTCTTCGAGCCTTTGTAGTTTGTCGGCAATCGCTTTTTCGCGCTCGATGTAACCGCTGTATTTTATCTCAATTTCAACCTGCTCGATAATTTCGCGGCTTAGGTTGTGGCTTGCGACAAACTTTTTAAGCGACTTAATGATCTCAATTAGGTCAAAAAGTGAAACATTGTTGCGAATTAGCACATCTGCAATCTTCTTTTTCTGCGAAAGTGGTGCGGAATTCACATTTTTGAGATAGTCTGAAATTTCGTCTGGTGCGACACCCTGTCTTTGAACGAAATTTTTAAGCGATTCTCCGAGCGATTTTTTTTGCTCAAAATCCGCCCATCTTTCATCATTCACAAGACCGATTTTTCTGCCAATAGGCGTAAGGCGAATGTCGGCGTTGTCTTGGCGAAGGAGGATGCGATACTCTGCGCGGCTTGTAAACATACGGTATGGCTCGTCGACACCCTTAGTCACAAGGTCGTCAATCAGCACTCCAATATACGCCTCGTTGCGACCGAGTACAAAAGGCTCCTCTCCCCTACTCTTCCTCACAGCATTCACACCTGCCATCAAGCCTTGCGCCGCCGCCTCTTCGTAGCCTGTGGTGCCGTTGATTTGACCTGCAAAATAGAGCCCACCGATGAGTTTCGTTTCGAGAGTGTGGGTTAGTTGTGTGGGTGGGAAATAGTCGTACTCGATGGCGTATCCGGGGCGGTAAATCTCCACCCTCTCGAAACCCTCAATCTGCTGCAAGGCAGCGCACTGCACCTGCCAGGGAAGGCTCGAAGAGAACCCATTGAGGTAGTATTCGTTGGTGTCGGCACCCTCTGGTTCGAGGAAGAGTTGGTGGAACTCCTTGTCGGCAAAGGTGCGCAATTTGTCCTCTATGCTGGGACAATAGCGAGGACCGATACCCTTGATAAGCCCCTGAAACAGAGGCGAGTCATCGAAGCCCGTTCGCAGTGTGTTGTGAACCTCTTGTGAGGTGTAGACCAAGTAGCAAGGTTGCTGATTTTCAACGGGTTGAATACTCCTGAGGAACGAGAATTTCTGTGGCTCGCTGTCGCCATCCTGACGCTCAAACTTGTCGAGATCGAGCGAGCGGACATCAATCCTCACGGGCGTTCCTGTCTTCATCCTGCCTGCCTCGAAACCGAGTTCCACAAGTTGCTCGGTGAGTCCGTGGGATGCGGCGTCACCAGCCCTACCCCCCTCGGCAGAGTTGCGCCCTATGTGCATCAGACCCCCGAGGAATGTTCCGTTGGTCAGAATAACCGACTTGGCAGAGAATACAACACCCATTTGGGTCCTCACGCCCACAACTCGCCTACTCTCCCCCACTCCATCAATAATCAATTGATTTACAGAGTCTTGCCACAGTCTTAGGTTGGGGGTGTTCTCCAAAGTCTTGCGCCATAAAGCCGAAAAACGAGCCTTGTCGCATTGTGCCCTGGGGCTCCACATCGCCGCCCCCTTCGAGCGATTGAGCATACGGAATTGTATGGTGCTTAGGTCTGTGATGATGCCCATCTGACCTCCAAGAGCGTCTATCTCCCTAACAATCTGCCCCTTAGCCACACCACCCACCGCGGGATTGCACGACATATTGGCGTATTTGGTCATATCCATAGTCACAAGCAGGGTTGCCGCACCGAGGTTGGCAGCCGCCGTGGCAGCCTCACATCCGGCGTGACCTCCGCCCACAACTATTACATCGTAATCAAACCTCATCGCTATTTGGATTTTTGTACGGGCTCGCTATCCACAAAGCGGGCGAGGTAGAAATTCTCTTTTTGGCGCATCTGGGCGGCATCGGAGTCGGTTTTGTCCTTGTAACCGCATAGGTGTAACACTCCGTGAATAATAACCCTCAGTTGCTCCTCTTCGGGGTTTGTGCCGAGCTGTTTGGCGTTGTCGTCCACCGTGAAGGGGTCGATGAAGATGTCGCCGCTGACCACCTTACGACCCTCTAAGTCGCTGTAATCGAATGTGATAACATCCGTATAGTAGTCGTGTCCCAAGTATTGGCGATTGATACCTATGTGGTTCTCCGAGGAGCAGAAAATGTAACTAATCTCCCCCACCCTAAAACCCTCGTTGTGGATGCTCTCCCTTATCCAGCGGTTGATTCTAACCCTTCCTTTGGGTAGGTAGTCGGTATCTTGATTGTAGAAATGTACAGCCATTATTTTGTTGTGTTTCAAAAGTTTATCCTAATCTGCCAACCATATTTCCGGGTCTTGGTTGATGGTGTGGAACCACACCTCGAAGTGGAGTTGGTACTCTTCGGGATTGTCGCCTGCCGAGATGGTACCCAAACGGGTGTTTGTGCCCACCTTGTCACCCGCCTTTACACTCACGGTTGCAAGGTTGGAGTAGATGGTAAAATAGTCGCCGTGGCGCAGCATCACACAGTTGTTGAGTCCGCTGATGAACATCACCCTTGCCACCTCGCCCTCGAATACGGCATAGACCTCCGAGCCCTTCGGAGCGGCAATGTTCACACCTTTATTAACCACCGTAACGCGCTTTTCGGTGGGGTGGGGGTGCTTGCCAAAACGCTCTATTATGATGCCGCCATTTACGGGCATCAACATCTTGCCCTTGTTTTGGTCGAACTTGCCATTCAGGGCGGTCACGGCCCTGCGCTCGGCGTCGGTCATCTTGCGCTTGGTCTTGCGCGTCTCCTCATCTATGATTTTTTGGAGTGTCTGCTGTGCTTTTTTCTTCTCTTCGCGCCTCTTTTTCAGCTCCTTAGAGATTTTCTTCTCGTTGGCAGCCAGCTTCTTGCCCGCAGCGTCGAGTTCTTTTTTCTCCTTGCTGAGTGTTTTGAGGCTCTTTTGGTGCTCGGCTTTGGTCTTGTCTAACGACGCCTGCTTTGCCGATAGTTCACCCACCTCCGAGGCTATCTGCTGACTCTTGGTGGTTATCTCCTCCGCACGGCGCGAGAGTGCTCGGTTGTAGCGTGCAAGGAGCCCCATTCGGTGCGTGGCGGTGGTCATATCCTCCGACGAGAAGAGGAAGTGGAGCGGGGTGCCCACAAGTTGGTTTTTGTAAGCCACCCTAACCATACGGGCATACTCCCCTTTGAGCTTTTGCAGTTCGTCCTGCATCGTGCCAATTGTTGCCTGCTTTGTTGCTATGTCGTTGGATATGAGGTTTATCTGCTTGTTGAGTGAGCCAACTACCTCTTGTCGCTTGTTGATTTTGCTCTGCAAGAGTTTAACCTCGGTTTGGTTGCTTTTTTTGGAGGAGGTGACCTCTTTGAGCAGCTTTTCGTTCTTGGCAATCTCCTTTTCGGCACGCTTGATTTGGGCGTCAAGCTCCTCTATGGTCTGCCCATAGAACGGAGTCACCCCCATCATCAAAATACCAACCATCAATGCCAAAAATCTCTTCATCTTTCCTCTTTTTATCTCTTTTTTAGTCCCTCAATTTTAGCCTCTATGAGCGCGGCGTCCTCGCCCGCATCCAGAGCCCTCTTGTAGTAGATTTCTGCCATAAAACTATCCCCCTCGGCTGCGAGAATGTCGCCAAAGTGGAGTAGGAGAGTGCCATCTCCCCCTCGATCGAGCGATATTGCCTGGCGCATAACTCTCTTTGCTTCCACAGTGTTGCCCATAAGGAAGTACAGCCACGCCTTTGTGTCGAGATAGGTGGCATTTGTGGGCTCCAACTCGCACGCACGAGTACTCATCTCCAATGCTCGTGCAAACTCTTTGGGACTGTTGATAAGCGAGTACGCCCAATTATTCAGCGCCATAGCATTGTCGGGGTTCTCGTCCAAAGCCCTCTTGTAGAGCCTTGCCTGCTTGTTGGGATCGCTCTCCATATTGGCAAGTGAGCAGTAAATCTCGCTCTTCTCGACGGGCGATTGAGTCACTTTCAGAGCCCTTTCGAAGAGCTTTCGCGCCTCTTTTGTGGCAGTTTCTCCCTCCTCGCCCAAGATTATATATGCCTTTTGGAGTAGCGGCTCGGTGCGGTTGGGGTGGTGCTTTATCGAGAGGTCGAGATAGTACATTGCCGAGTCGCGACGATTTAGGTAGCGCTCCCCGCCAACCACCATAAAGAGGTCTTGGTTGGGCTCAAAAAGGCTCTTGCGGACAATCTGCTTGTATTGGTCTATGCCCTTTTCCGTCTCACCTGCCCTCAGAAGGTGCTCGGCGTAGCATCTCTCCACCTCCACCACCTGCGGATGTTTCAGATAGAGGGCTGTGATTAGCGAGTTGATAGTAAAGAAGTTGCGAATGTAGAAGTCCTCCTTGTCTATCACATCCGACTTCCATATCGCAATAGCCTCTTGGGAGGGAAAACCATCCACCAGAAAAAGAGTTTTGAGCACCTGCAAGAACTCCTCCTCTTGCCCCCTCTGTTTGTAGAATGTTGCCAAGCCCAACAGAGCGTCGGTGTTCTGGGGGCTAAGCGCCAGAGCCCTCTCGAAGGTGCTCACCACCAGCGAATCCTGCTGTGTTTTGGCGTAGAGGTAGCCCAACATTGTCAGGTGGGCAACATTGCGCGGGTTGTTGGCAATTTCGGTTTTTATCTCCTCAATCGCTCTGTCATAGAGGTTTAGCGAGTAGAGAATGCCGAGCCTCTGCCCAACAATCTCGTTTGCTCGCCCCAATTTATATTCAGCACTATCGAGCACCGAGAGCGCCATATAGGGCATATTGTTAGCCTTGTAGAGCGATGCGAGCATTTGGTAGTTGTAGCCGTTGTGGGGCTCCAAACGAACCAATTTTTCGTAGACCGCTCTTGCCAGCTGCAACTCGTTGTTGCTCACAAGCGAGTAGCCATAGAGCCCCAAGTAATCCACATTGGTGCTGTCTGCTCGGCTCGCAATCCTGCCGTGGCGAAGCGCCGCCCCGGGGTCGTGGCTCATAACAATATCGCCCATCTGGTAGTGTGTTGGGGCGTGGAGCGAGTCTATTTCGAGGACTTTTTCGAAGTAGGGGAGTGCCTCTCTGCGATCATCCGCAAGGGCTGCAACTTTCACACCCTCGGAATAGAGATACTCTGCCCTCAGAGTGTCGTTGTTGTACCACTCGGGCACCTCCACAACAAACCCTTCGCTACTCTTCTGTGGCTGGCGTGCGCACGAGGAAAAGCAGAGAAAAAGGAGAGTGTATAGTAGGGCTTTATTTTTCATAGACGCCCGAGGGTTTTGGGGTGATTAGAGCACCGAGTCGAATTGGCTAAGGAATCTCAGGTCGTTCTCGAAATAGAGCCTCAGGTCCTTGACACCAAACTTCAACATCGCGATACGCTCAATACCCATACCAAAGGCGAAACCGCTATATTTGGTGCTATCTATGCCGCTTGCCTCCAAGACATTGGGGTCTACCATACCGCAGCGGAGGATTTCGAGCCAGCCGGTACCCTTGCAGACATTACAACCCTTGCCACCGCAGAGGTTGCACGATACGTCCACCTCTGCCGAAGGCTCCGTGAAGGGGAAGTAGGAGGGGCGCATACGAATCTGAGTCTGCTCTCCGAAGAACTCCTTTGCGAAGTACAATAAGGACTGCTTCATATCGGCAAACGACACCTTCTCGTCGATGTAGAGTCCCTCAATTTGGTGGAAGATGCAGTGTGCGCGAGCCGAGATGGCCTCGTTGCGGAACACCCTGCCGGGGCAAATCACGCGGATAGGGGGTTTCTGGTGCTCCATAGTGCGCACCTGAATGGAGCTCGTATGAGTGCGAAGGAGCACATCGGGGTGTTTCTCGATGAAGAACGTATCCTGCATATCGCGAGCAGGGTGCTCGGGTGCGAAGTTCAGGGCCGAGAAAACGTGCCAATCGTCCTCAATCTCGGGACCATCTGCCACGGTGTATCCCAAGCGCGAGAAAATCTCGCAAATCTCGTTCCTCACGAGCGAAATGGGGTGGCGTGAGCCGAGGTTTTCGCTTGTTGCGGGGCGCGAGAGGTCGCCACTCGAAGCCGCCGCTGCGGGAGCGCTGTCGAGAGCCTCTTTGAGGGTTGCGATGCGTTCGTTGGCTTTGGTTTTTATGGCGTTAATCTGCTGACCAAGAACACGTTTCTCCTCCGAGGGAACGGTCTTAAACTCTTCCAATATATCGTTCAGTTCGCCTTTGCGACCAAGAATTTTCACGCGGAAATCCTCAATCTCTGCTGCCGAAGTGGCGTTGAAATTCTCTATCCTGCCGAGCAGGTCGTTGATTTTGTCAATGAGTGCCATAATTTGCTATCTTAGTATTTATCCACAAAAATAGCAATAATTGCCGAGTAAGAACACAAAAAGGTGATTTTTCTTAGAGAAAAACCACCTTTTTGTCGCTAACCAAAACTTTTATTTCGACTCGGAGCCCTTTATGCCAATCGTTGCAATACCTCCCACAACGAGCAGCAGGGGCAAAATGAGTTTCTCGAAAGAGATGTAGATGTTGAAATAGTCCACCACCACGAGCACCACGCCAAGAACCGTAATAATACCTCCTGAGAGGTAGTTACGCACGCAGAGCAGCCAGGCGCCAATTGCTACCAGCAGCATCTGCCACGAGAGTATGGTGTCGATGAATTTGGGACCCAGCAGGTTGTAGTTGCTACCCAGCCACACCAAACCGCAAATTACCATAAGCACGCCCGCAAAGTTGTAGGCACTGCGCGTGAGAGGGTGTTTCTCCTCGGTCACTTTCTCTTGCTTTTCTTCGTTCAAAATTTCCATATCTACAATTATTTGCTACTTAACTACTTGTGGTACAGACGAATTGAGTATCCTCGCGGGCGAGGTTACAACCGTGTCGCCGTCGGGCGAAGAGATGGTTATGGTGCGATACATCCTATCGCCCTCGTAGTGGTTTTCGATTTTGACGTCCACTTTTCCGCCGCGCAGCAGATGCCATTCCAGCCTATCTTCGTAGGGCTCCATCTCCTCGAAACGCTCGCAAAAACTATCGAACCTCATTGCGCCCTCGAAGCCATCGAATGTGAGAGTGTAGGTGGAGTCCCACTCCTCAACACCGCGCATATTAATCACTGCGTCTTCCCACTCGCCCTCTACGCGATCCTCCCAAGCCTCAATCTCCTCTTCCCAGAGTTCAAACTGAGTCTCGGTGCGGTAAGCCCACTCTGTCCAATTGTCGGCATTGCGAATGGCGGCAAAGATGAGCCACAAGAAAAAGACCACCCAGATGACTCCTGCTATAACCAATCGTTTGAGGTTTACGCGCTTACACCTAATCAGCGAGAATCCCAAGTCGGCAACAATACCCATAAATAGCACCACTACGGCGCATATGAGTCCTGCAAAAACAATGGGCGAAACACCATCCATAGGCACCACATTTGCCCACTCTTCGCCAATGGCTGCAAGTGAAACAAAACCTACCAGAACTCCCAGGGCGGTAAACAGCCATCCCGCAAGAAATATGCCGAGCAACACCTTGGCGCAGACGATAATAACTTTGCCGAGCGGACCTACCCCACTATTGTTGTCGGTTTGTTTTGGGGGGTGGGATGGGGTAGTGGTTGGTTTTGTGGGGGCATACCCCATAGAGAGCACAACGCTCCTTACCAACTCCTCCTCGATAACGGTGTTTGCCGACTGCCTCTCCAATACTTGGGCGGCAAAATCACTCTCCACCTTTGCGGCAGCCTCCTCGCCCTGGCTCTTTGTAACCTCTTCGAGCAGAGCCGAGAGCACGCCATAAGCCTCTTTGTCTATCGCAAGGGTCGCTTCGCCAACCCTCACCTTCAATACTTCCTTCATAACTCTTTTTTGTGCGTTTGATTGTTGGTCTATTTTTGTCTGATTTTACTTATCTGCCCGATGAGTTCGTCCCAAGACTCATCGAGCTGTCGGAGTGCCTCCCTACCCTCGGGTGTGAGGGCGTAGTACTTGCGCGGAGGACCCTGTGGCGACTCCTCCCAGCGGTAGGTCAGAAGCCCCTGATTTTTCAGGCGTGTGAGGATAGGGTAGAGCGTTCCTTCCACCACAATCATCTGAGACTCTTTGAGTTCGGAGATGATTTTTGGGGCGTAACTATCCTCGCGCGAGAGTATCGACAGGATGCAGTATTCGAGTATTCCCTTGCGCATCTGCGCTTTGGTATTTTCTACGTTTATAGCCATTGCCTACTTGCTTTCGGGGATTAGAAGCCACGCCACAAGGTAGCACAAAAACGCAGGAATGCCAGGGAAGAAAAAGAGCACTACGGCAACAACCCTCGCAAGTGTGGGGTCGATGTTGAAATACTCTGCCAATCCGGCACACACACCACCCAGCATACGATTTTTGCTGCGGTAGAGTTTTTTGGGCTCGTTCATTATCTCCATAGTTGTAACTGTTTAATATATAATAGTGTTGGGGTTTTCTATCGGTTTTCGGGCTTGTTGAGGATTATGAGTGCGGCAATAACACCGGGCACCCACCCACAAGCGGTGAGTAGCAGTGTAATCAAAAACGATCCGCAACCTCGGCTGATGACCGCCAAAGGAGGGAATATGATTGATAGAATTACTTGCCAAATAGTCATAATTGTCTGTTTTTAAGCGTTTTGATGCTTTGTGTCGAGGGGTAGGAAGATCCAGAGGATGATGTAGATCCAAAGGCTCAGTCCGCCGAAAAGAACCAACAACATTGTTGCAATCCTCAGCAGGGTGGGGTCGATGTTGGTAAAGCGGGCAATACCACCGCAAACACCACCAATAACCTTGTCCTTGCTGCTGCGCGAAAGACGCTTTACCGCCTCCTCTTTGCCGAGATGACCGCTCTTGGGCTGACGCAACTCGCCAAACTCCTCGGGTCTGCCAATCTGCTCTTGCACCTTGCGCACAAGATAGATGTCCACCACATTTTCGGGATTTCCGAGCCAACCGCTCAGCAGGTCGGCAATCCTCATCTCCAAGTCGCTCATCGTCTCGGTTGCCGAGTACTCTTCGAGTCGCTCGCGGATGTCGTCAAGGTAGATTTCCAACGCACGAAAGGCGTCCTCCTCGATGACAAACGCCGTAGTTCCGATTTTTACATTGAGTTTTCTGTTCACTTTTACTCTAAGTTTGATTGTTTGTACCACAAAGATATAAAATTATTTTAGTACTATGCAATACATAGAACTAAAAATTTTCAACCACCCCCTCGCTTTTTTACACTGAGCGAGTGTTATGTGTGTGATTGTTAGCTAGTTGCTCTAAAAGAAAAAAGTGTAATTTTTCCATCCCTTACTTGCAAAATTTGCCGTATCTTTGTCGCTACAAGAGAAAACCATACCTTATATGTATATAGCACAACAAAAGCGCAAAGAGAACATCGCCGAGTACATCCTCTACCTCTGGCAGTTGGAGGACCTGCTGAGGGCATTGAAGTTTAGCCCCGAGGCGATTTACAACACCCTTGTGGAGCCTAACGACTGTGACGAGCAGGAGAAACAGCAGATTTTTATGTGGTATATGAGCCTTGCGGGGCTTATCAAGGAGGAGGGCAAGAGCGAGCAGGGGCACCTCAGTCACACTCTGCACCTTATTGCCGATATGGAGAACCTTCACAATCAACTCCTCAACCTACCCGTAGGCGCAACTTACCGCACACTGTGGGCTCCCCTGAAAGAGGAACTCTCTCGCCTGAGGATTGTGCTGGCACGCGATGGAGTGGGGGATATCGAACTCTGTTTCCGCGCACTCTATGCCACAATGCTCTACCGCATAAAGGGCGACCAGAGCAAGTCGGGTGCCATCGAAGATGTTGTAACCCTCATATCGCCCGTCATCGCCACCCTCGCAGATATGTACCGCAAGGTTGAGGTGGGTGAGGTTGACCTCTTCGGGTAGCGAGCGTGCCTTGTGGGCGGCTGATTTCTGTGGGCGATTTCTGCGTTACGCTTGCGCTCGAAACCTCATTTACGTCAGTAAACTACGGTTTCTCGCGCTGCGCAAGCCTTGAACTCGCCTCACATAAATCACCCACAGGGATTAGGGTCTAACGTCTAACGTCAAGTGTCCTTAGTCTTATAGGGCATATATGGCATATGGGAGTTATGGGAGGACTGAGAGATATGGGATAACCCTACAACTATCTCTCTCCCCTAAGTTAGGTGAGGGTGCCCGAAGGGCGGGAGAGGCCTGTCCGTCTTGCCACGACTGCCGTAGGCAGGCGGTTGGCATCTACCTATCTTGTTTTTCTTGTTTTTCCTGTTTTTCTTGCAGGTGCGAAAAGGGCGACTTTTTACAAAAAGCGGAGA
>JAZSAY010000021.1:0-55545 GCA_045602145.1 Tidjanibacter sp. | reverse complement strand
TGCGGTGCGTGGCTTTTGCGCCACTTTTGCCACCAAAAGTGGCAAAGAAAAAGGGCGACTTGGTCGCCCATTAACACACCCCCGCGCTCCGCGCACCCCCTCTAACTTAGAGGGGGATTTACAAGATAGGTAGATGCCAACCGCCTTGTCTACGACAAGTCGTGGCAAGACGGACAGACCTCTCCCGCCCTTCGGCACCCTCCCCTAACTTAGGGGAGGGATTACTTAAAAGACAGGCAAGAATAGGAAAGAATAGGAAAGACAGGAAAGACAGGAAGAATAGGAAGAATAGGAAGAACAGGAAGAACAGGAAAACCCTGTCATTCCTATCTTTCCTGTCTTTCTTGTCACTCCTATAAGCCTTAGGACTATTGACGTTAGACGTTAGACATTAGACGTTAGACCAACAAAAAAACCTCCCCGAACAATGCGTTCGGGGAGGTTTTTGTTTAGACGTACTCTCTATTAGAAGAAGTAACGTGCGCTGAGCAACATCGACCAAGTCGAGATGGTACCCGAGTAGGTATTCCATTTAGCCTGGTCAGCGTTGAAGGTGTAAACATCATCCTTCAAAGTGAGGATAGAGTTGCTACCCCACTGTTTGATGTTACCCCAAGCGGGGTTGATGAGGTTACCCAAGTTCTTGATATCCAAACCGAGCTGTACGGTCTGTTTCTTACCTGCAACCATAAAGTTGAAGTCCTGGTTAACTTTCAGGTTGAACTGGCTGAACCAAGGCATAACGATTGCACCACGCTCCGAGTACTCGCCACGGTTCTGGCTGAGGTAGCTGTCATTCTCGATGAACTCGTTGAAAGCAGCTTTGTTCTCCTCATCCTTGAAAGGCATAGTCTCCAACTCAGCCTCGGTGGGGATGTAGATAAGGCTGTAAGCACCACCGTCACCGTTCACGTTGCTTGCCAAGGTGTAGGACGAGCGAGTGTAGCTGTAACCACCAACGTATGCGTAGTTGTAACCCTCGTAGAACAAGCCTACGGTAGTTGCGAACTTACCATCGCCATACTCGAAGCGGTAGTTAGCGTTCAATACCAAGCGGTGAGGAGCTACGTACGACGAGTAACCCAACTCGTGAGCGTTCGAACCGTTCACGCCATAGGTGTTGGTGTTGAAAGCCGAGGTAACCTGGTCACCAATACCGTCGATAACGTTCTTCGATACGGAGTAGGTGTAAGCACCGTAGAGCGAAAGACCCGAAGCGAAATCTTTCTTCAAGGTAGCGGTCAACGAAGCGTAGTAACCCTGCTCGTCGATACCCTCGTTAGTAATGAGGTAAGCATTCTTCAAATCTTTGCTGATGTTCGAGTATTTAACACGAGGCTCAGGCTCGCCGGGGAGCTGAACTTCGCCAGCCTCCATACCGGTCTTGGTAACCGCTACGCTAACGAGGTCTTTGTTGTAGATACCCTCCAACGAACCCTTGATACCGAAGGGAAGGTCGAAGTCAGCAGCGATAGAGGTCTTCCAAGTGGTAGGCATTTTGAGGTCTTTTGCCAAGATGGTTGCACTCGAAGGAGCGCTCAAATCGCCAGCTTTGAAAGCACCACCGTAGATAT
Organism: Tidjanibacter sp.; assembly: GCA_045602145.1. Classification (GTDB taxonomy): domain Bacteria; phylum Bacteroidota; class Bacteroidia; order Bacteroidales; family Rikenellaceae; genus Tidjanibacter. The sequence goes on along the minus strand of JAZSAY010000021.1, from coordinate 53,971 downwards.
CGGTAAGGATATCGTTGATGTTGGTGTGGAAACCGCTGGGTTTCTCGTCACCATAGGTGGTGTTGTACTGCATCTGCATACAGTTGCTGTTACCTGCAACCGATACGAGCCATACGAAGGGCAGACGACCGGTGTAGATACCGGTACCACCACGCAATACAACGCTACGGTCACCCATTACGTCCCAGTTGAAACCAACACGGGGCGAAACATTCAGAGTAGCTGCGGGCATATCGGAGGTCTTGTAGCCACCGTAATCTTTGTACATCTCGGTAAATGCTTTGTTCTCGTTGCCTGCGATGTTGGGATAGAAGGGCAACTCGAAGCGCAAACCTGCGGTCAGCTTGAAGTTGTTGCTGATGTTCATCTCGTCCTGAACGTAAGCCGAAACCTGGTGGAAGTCGAACGAAGGATAAACCTGCTGCAAGTCGTCACGGTTGGCGTGAGTAATTGCGAATGCATAGGGCTCAGCATTGTTTACAAAGTCCTCCCACGAGTTGTATACATAGAAGCCTGCGCCACCCTGCATATAACCGTTCTTGGTGTTGTCGTACTCATACTGCAAACCGCCAACGATGTTGTGGATACCGGTGTGGTAAGTAGCCTCGTCGGTAACAACAACGGTGTTCACGTCGCGGAGGTTACCATAGGTGAAGGGGTCGGGACCGAACGAAGTAAGAACAGCTTTCTGCTCCTGACCCTGTGCGTCGGTGTAGGTTTGGAGAATGTCCACAGTGGGGAACATATCGCCCTCGAAGCTACGGGGCTCGTACTGGTGCGAGTAGGTAGCACGGAGGGTGTTGTGGAGCTGACCGTCCAAGAACGACGAGTTCAACTCAGCAGCCCACGACGAGAAGTTCTGCTCCTGATAGTAGCGCGAGCTCTCGAAATAGAGTGCATACTTCGAAGTACGACCGTAGGTATTCCTATCGTAGGTCGAGCCACTCATAGGGTTAATCGACGACGAGGGATTCGACGAGTATTTGTTCTTGGTAAGGCTATAACGGAAGTTGAACTTGTGGTCTTTGTTGATGTTCCAGTCCAAACGAGCCATAACTTTGTAGTTAGGAATCTGGATGGAGTAATCCTGGTAGCGACCGGGATCGTAACCATAGTTGTCAGCAAGGTACTTCTTAATAGTCTCCATCTGCTCAACGGTGGGACGGTTGAACTGGCTGCCGTTACCGGTCTCGATAGTCCACTCACCCTCGCTGCCGTCGTATGCCTTGCGGTTCTGACCGGGGCTTACGTTGTTCTCGTACTCGAAGTTAACGAAGAAGAAGAGTTTGTTTTTGATGATAGGACCACCTACATTGAAGCCGATAGTATTGCTGAGCGACTCGCTGAGGCTGAGCTCCTTAACATTACCCTCCAAGTCTGCGTAGCGGGTACCGATAAGAGCGTCCGAAGTGTAGTAGTCATAAACCGATACTTTGTACTCGTTGGTACCACTCTTGGTCACAGCGTTGATAGCACCACCGGTGAAGCCCGACTGACGAACATCAAAGGGAGTGATGTTTACGCTCATCTGATCCAGAGCCTCCAACGAAATGGGCGAACCACCACCGGGGAGGTTACCACCAATACCGAAGGCGTTATTGAAAGCAGCACCATCGACAGTAACATACGACTGACGGTAGTTACCACCACCAACTGCAAAACCGTTCGAAGTGGTTGCAGCCTGAGGAGTAAGTTTCATCAGGTCGTTCATACTACGGCTAACGGTAGGCATACTCTCCATAATCCTGGTGCTGATGGTAGTCTGTGCACCTGCGTTGCTGGTACGCATATTGCTGTCCATACCGTCGCCGGTAACAACAATAGCCTCAATCTCCTGACCCTCCTGGCTGAGTTTAGCATTCAGGGTGTAGTTGTCACCAAGACCAATGGTAACATCCTGACGCCTAAGGGTGCGGTAGCCAAGCATCTCGAACTCGATGGTGTAAGGACCACCGGGGCGGATGTTAACAAGGCGATAAACACCATTGCCGTCAACCACAGCTGCATACTGCGTACCCGAAGGGGTGTGAACAGCAATAACGGTAGCACCGGTAAGAGCAGCACCGCTCTCGTCGGTAACTTTACCTGTCATGTTCGAAGTGGTAACCTGAGCCATTGCACTCAAAGCTACAAACAACGAAACAACCAACGTGTAAAATTTCTTCATACTGTTTTGTTTTTAGTTTGTAAAAAAGTGATTAGTTTGTTTATAAAAGTGTTTAATGGTTAAAAAACTTTTCTCCCTATCCTATATAAAACAAAATGGGGTGTCCTTACAGAAAGACACTCCACCTTATCTACCAATAGCCGACGCACCCTTTTCCAACGCAAAACAGCATTGGTTTATCCATATAACAGTCTGAAACATAACAGCGTGCATCTTCCTAACTATCTTAATCTTCATCCTTGTCCGCAAAAGGACACCGCAAAGATAATCATTTCACTCAATCTTGCGCAATAAACTTTCCAACATTTTTTCAACATTTCCACTCTCGCCCATAACTACGTTATGGAATAGCGAGTATTAAAACATCGCGCGAGGCAATTCGGACACCGAGTTGATGTAGACCACTTCTATGCCTTTGGGGAGTTTCATTCCTCTGCCCGCAAGGTAGCCGCTGACGATGATTTTGCTAAAACCGTGGCGTGCAGCCTCGGCGATCCTCTGTTCGGTGCGTGGAGCGGGGCGCACCTCGCCCGACAAACCTATCTCGCCCGCCATACACACGCCCTCACCTATCGCCCTATCGAAATAAGACGAGATGACGGCGCCCACAACAGCCAAATCCAAGCCCGTATCCTGCACCTTAAAGCCACCTGCAAAGTTCAGAAAGACATCCTTTTGGAACATCTTCATCCCCACTCTTTTCTCCAACACCGCAAGGAGCATATTGAGCCTTCGCGAGTCGTAGCCCGTAGCCGAGCGTTGGGGCGTACCATAGGCAGCATTGCTCACCAGCGCCTGCACCTCAATAAGGTAGGGGCGGATGCCATCCACAGCCGCACCCACTGCCACGCCGCTGAGCTGTTCTTCGGGATGGCTGAGCAATATCTCCGAGGGGTTCGACACCTCCACCAAGCCCTCCTCGCGCATCTCGAAAATGCCAATCTCAAAGGTTGCTCCGAAGCGGTTTTTGATGCCTCTCAGGAGCCTATACACGTTATTATTGTCGCCCTCGAAAGAGATGACAACATCGACAATATGTTCGAGGATTTTGGGACCTGCAATGGCTCCGTCTTTGGTGATGTGACCGATGATAATTACCGATGTGCCGCTCTCCTTAGCCATCTTCAACAGCCTTGCTGCGCACTCGCGGATTTGCGACACGCTGCCTGCCGAGGACTCCACCTGCTCACTGTAAATGGTTTGTATAGAGTCTATTACTACAAGGTCGGGCTTCATCTCTTCCGTATGGCTCAGGATGTTCTCCAAAAGGGTTTCGGGGTAGATGTAGCACTCGTCGCTCACCTCGCCCAAGCGCGAAGCCCTCATCTTGATTTGCGACGCCGACTCCTCGCCACTCACATAGAGCGTCTTGATGCCCTTTGTGGCGAGTGCCATTTGGAGCGAGAGGGTGGACTTGCCAATACCGGGCTCGCCGCCGAGCAGCACGAGTGAGCCTCGCACCAAACCTCCGCCCAGCACCCTATTGACCTCGGGGCTTGACAGCTCTATGCGCTTGTGGTCAGCGTCGGCAATCTCGGCGACCTTCTGGGGGCGGCTCTCGCTCGTACGCTTAATAACGCTGTCGGTTGCGCGGGCAATAACCTCCTCGGAACAACTGCCCCACACACCACACGCCGGACACTGCCCAAACCACTTGGGCGACTCGTTTCCACACTCTTTGCAATAGTATGCTTTCTTGACCTTTGCCATAATTTACTGCTTTAACCCCACAAAGATAATAAAAAAGTTCACATTTCGCCCCACACACCTCGTGGGTGTCTTTTTTAATACCCTCGCACAAAGGGGAAGGCTCGGTGGGTGGGTATTTAAAAAGATACCCGGTCTTTCGGAATTGAAAAATGAAAAATAAAAAATAAAAAATGGGGTGCAGTCTGCGCCTGCTAGTTTTTTATAGTTGCCATATCACTCATATCTCCCATATCTCCCATAACTCCCATATCTCCCATAACTCCCATAACTCCCATAACTCCCATAAGACTTCGGACTATCGACGTTAGACGTTAGACGTTAGACAAAAAAACGCAAATAACGTGATGGATGCAAGGCATACGAGAAAGCGGCTCCGCAGTTTACTAAACGTAAATGAGGAAGCCGCTTATCGAAGTATAACGCCGCAGACGCGCGTTATTTGCGTTTTTTATTGGCGGGGGTCACGCATAATGGCAGTTTTATCAACTCGAAGAGTAACATTGCCATCAACCTCCATAAGGATGTCGCGCTCGTTAATCTCTTTCACAACGCCGTAGATACCGCCTGCGGTAACAACTTTCTGACCTTTGGCGAGCGAGTTGCGGAAGTTATCCAACTCTTTCTGCTGCTTGCGCTGGGGACGAATCATAAAGAAGTACATCACCACAAAGAGCATTACAATCATAAGGAGCGACGACCGCATCGAGCCCTGCTGAGAGGTTGCACCAGCAGCGGCAGTGGCTTGGAGCATAATAGTAGTAAAAGTCATAATTTTTGTGTTTTATTGTGTTAATTTTCGGTTTTGCGTGGTACAAAAGTAGGTCTATAATTTCAAAAATCAAAATCCTCTCTACTGCATATCTGCCACAACCAGCAATTTTTTGGGGCTATGGGAGGCGGAGGTTACGATATAGAACGCTCTCGGTGGGAAATAATTGTACCCCGAAGAGAAAAAAGTCATCTTTGCCTCTACGGTGCTGCCCGAGGGTATAGGCTCGCGAGTGTACTCCATTTTGAGGCAGCCACACGAGGTGTCGGTGGTCACAACCAGAATGGGAGTTTCGGAGGGATTGCCAAGCAGGAGTTCAAGTTCCACAACTTCCCCTGCACGCACCTTGCCAAAGTCGAGCGTGTCGGTACTGAGGGTATCTACAAGCGATATGACTTGGCGCCTATCGGTAGTTTGGCGAGCAGGGCGCGAGGAGCGACCGCCACACGAGAGCATACATAATGCAAATGCTACCATCAGGGGAAGGTAGCATTTACTGTGGTTATGTAGACTCGGAGTCATCTTTCGTGGGGCGCGTGAGGGTCGTTAAATCTCCACCAAGCCCCTACCCTGCTTGACGATTGTGCCGTCGGCGAGAAGGTCGGTAGATATTTTATCGAGCACACCATTGATGAAGGTGCTGCTGCCGAGGGTGCTGTAATACTTGGCTATCTCGATATACTCATCGAGGCTGACCTTCACGGGGATGGAGTCGAAGCCCACGAGCTCGGCAATAGCCGTGGTCATTATCACATTGTCCATCAGGGCTATACGCTCAACGTCCCAATTGCGGGTATACTTCTCCACAATGGCAAGATTATCTTCGTAACCCACCAGCGCACGAGCAAAAAGGCTCTTGACGAATGCCTCGTCGTCCTCGTTTTTGTATTGTGGGAGCAGAGCCACAGCCTCACCCTTGCGCAAACTGCCGAGTGTACGAAGAACCATAATGAGAATGAAGTCGAGGTCGTCGCTCCACATAATGGAGTTCTCCTCCAACACCTCTGTAAGCATCTGATTATCCTGCACGGTCTGCAAGTAGAACTCCTCGACAAGTTTCCTATCCTCGGCGTAGGAGTTGCGCTCGGAGGTCATATACTCCTTATAGTAATCTGCCTCGCACATCTTCTGCCAGAGGTGTTTGATAAGTTCGGGATAGTTTGCCCAGCCGAGCTTTTTCTCCACAAGCATCATATCCAGAGCATCGTCACCCTCCAATTGGGCGATGACGCTGTTCTTCACAAACTTACGATTGGGATTGAGGTCTTCCTGTGTGGGGAGGTGTTTTTTCAGACCGATTTCTATACGCTCCTCGGCGTAACGCTTCATTTCGACAATCAGCGAGAGGATGTGTGGATAGAGGTCGTAGGATTTATTGATGCCTTTCAGGAGGTTTTTCTCCTCAATAGCCACAGACTCAACAGCACCAGCAAGGTGCGCATAGAGTGCTTTCAGAACCTTAATTCTTAGAAATCTTCTGCTGAACATAGTATAGAACGTCTTTAACTTTCGTGTTTGGTGCGGCAAAGATACAACGAGGATTTGGAAATTGGAAATTGACGAAAAATTTTTTTCATCCAAAAGGGAAAACAGGAAGAACAGGGAGGACAGGGAGGACAGGGAGGACAGGGAGGACAGGGAGGACAGGGAAAACAGGAAAGCCCTGTCACTCCTGTCACTCCTGTCACTCCTGTTTCTCCTATCACTCTTTTATTGCCCCCCGAGCGTTTGTGGTAGAGTTCCCCAAGCGATAAAAACTCAGATAAGCGAGCGTATTTTAGGCGGCGTCAGAACGACGCTTTTGTGCTGGGATTCCTTAACAACGTAAAAATGCATAGAACGGAGGGAGGTGTGCCAAACAAGAAGGCGAGTCCGCAGTTTGCTCTTCGCAAATGAGGAACTCGCCTATCGCAGTGAGGTGCAAAAAGCACCCGTTATATGCGTTTTTAGCCGACGTTGATAAACTTATCCACCAACATCTTAACCATTTCGGGATTGTTGCTGAGCTCTTCGCGAAGGTTTCTGTCTTCGTGCGAGCGTAGCATCTTTATCCAACCATCTATAAGGCTTGTGCCAAAGACGCCTTTCGACTCGAAAATCTCGCGTTTAGCCTCCAACGCATCCGCCGACATTGCGCACGAATCGGGCAGGTGTGCCAGACGCTCGGCGATAGCCTTGTGCTCCTCGTGGAAGATGTTGACGCCCACATAGCGCTCCTCGGCGTAGACTACGGGATCCTGCATCTCGAAGCCGTGACGTGCAGCAGCCACCAAGCCCGCAAGGAGTAGGTAGACATCTGCCGAGCCGTCGGGACAGCGGAACTCCACGGTCTGCTTTCCGGTAGCCTCGGGCACCTCAAAGTCGGCTGTGGGATTGGCGTCCTTAATCATATCGCCCGTACCACTTGTCCAGCCCAGAGGCACTCGCACAAGCACCGAGCGGTTCCTATCACCCCAGCAGATATTGGTCGGAGCCTCCTGGTGTGGCACAAGTCGCAGGTAGGATGTGGGGTTGGTGTTACCAAAAGCGGTAAGGGCGTCTGACGCATCGAGAATACCCGCGATGACCGTCTTGGCGACATCGCTCAGTTTGCCATTTTCGAGGTACATATTGCGTCCGTCCTTGACAACTTTGGTGTGGATGTGCATACCGCTACCCGCCTTGCCGACGGTGATTTTGGGCGCAAAGGTCAGTTGTACACCATAGCGGTAGGATATCTCGCGGAGTATCCACTTGGCAATGAGCAGTTGGTCGGCAGCCTCCTCAACATCGACAGGCAGGAACTCTATTTCGTTCTGTTCGTACATCATTCCGTCTACGGCGAAGTTACCCACCTCGCTATGACCATATTTTATCTTGCCACCCGCCGCAGCAATCGCCTGCATAGCCTCGCGGCGCATATCACCCCACTTGCAGAATGGACCGCTCTCGTGGTAGCCTCGCTGGTCGGGGGTGATGTAGAGCTCCTCGACAGGGCTGGCAACGTAGTACTCCAACTCACCCATAGCGTGGAACTCCATACCCGTCAGAGCCTTAAATTCGTTGTGCGCTCTGTGGAGTGCCTGATCGGGAGCCGACGCAAAGGGTTTGCCGTCTTTGTCGTAGTAGCCGCAGAGAATATCAACAGTCGGTATCTCCGAGAAGGGATTGAGGAATGCTGTGCGGTAGCGAGGAATGACGTAGAGGTCGCTTGCGCCTGCCTGCACAAAGTTGGGAAAGAGGCTCGAGCCATCGACCCTCTCGCCATAGGTAAGTATGGTATCGAGATAGTCGAGGTCGTTGATGATGAAGTTGAGCGCTTTGAGCCTGCCATCGGCTGCTGCATAGCGGAAATTTATCATCTCTATATCGTTTTCGACAACAAACCTGATGATGTCGGCTTTGGTGAAATCTCGTGGCTCTTTTTGCAGAAACCTCACCAGCGGATTGGGGTGAATAGCATACTTACTCATAATCTTCCTTTATTAATTCTTAGGTATTCATATCTTTCCTTGCGTAAGCCGTCTATCGGCGGCAAATCTTTTTAAAGTCGCACCATTCACAAACCTTCTTATCCTCCGTAGCCGTAAAGGGCACCTCGGGATTGAAGAGTTCTACGAGGGTGGAGCTGAGCAATCTCTCGAACTCATCGCGATATTCGGCATAAGAATTAACCTCACGCGACACACTCTGGTCATTCAGTAGCGGCGAGTACTCCTCCTTGCCGAGATAGCGTACATAGTAGAGCGAGGGGGTCACTCCCCTGCCCTCCAAGTCGCCACGCTTCTGCATTCTCTCGGCAACCAGCGAGTAGATAAGCGTCTGCAACACAGCGCCATTGCGACCCTCGGGCAGGTGCGAGAGGAGTGCCGAGAGTCCTGCAAAATCTTTATGCAGCGAGCCCGTCTTATAGTCGATAATCCTCAGCGAGCCGTCGGGCATCCTGTCTATCCTATCCGAGTAGCCCCAGAAGCGCACACTGCGCCCCTCGTCGAAGCAGAAGTCGCTCTCCATCTCACGCTCCAAGGCGTAGATGCGGTAGTCGCCCCTCTCGGGAGCCTTATCGAAGGGCAGAACGCACGTGAGAATATACTTCTCGACCGTATCCCTAACGACAACCACATTGCCACCATAATCCTCCTCGGGGACCTCCTCTTTGCCATAGTACTCCTCCGTAATAGCCCCCACAACTGCCTCGTGCACCTTTGCGGCATCCACCGTCGACAGATACTCCTTGGGAACTCTCTTCCCTCCCTCCATAGGCTCATAGAGCAGTTGCATAGCCTTGTGGAAGATTGTGCCAAAGAGCGCATTATCCACACCCTCCTCAATCTCATCCTCGGTGCGTATGCCTGCAATAGCCTTGAAGTAGAATTTCAGCGGGCACTCCATATAATTATTAAAGGTGGAGGGCGAGAGTCGGCGCTTAGCCTCGCCATCGGCACCCACCAGAAACTCCCGTAAGCGGCGGAGTTCCTCGCCACGCTTTGCCACCTCCAACCTTCGCTCCTCGGCAAGGCTCACATTGAGGCTCTTTTCGATGCGGTGGAGCGTATGGGGGCTCTCGTAGTCGAGTTGGTAGATGTAGCGGCTCGGCTCGCCCGTAGCCTTGTCGGTAGCCACCGAGCAGTAGACCATATCGACCCTCTCGGCACGTCCCACAAGACGATAGAAATAGTAGGCATAGACACCCTCGTTGTGGCGAGGTGTAGGCATACCATAGGCGTAGCGCAAATTATAGGGGATGAACGAAGTATCCGTAATACGTCCCGAGGGGAAGTTGTCGTCATTCATCGAGAGCAGCACCACATTCCTAAAATCGAGGTTGCGGGTTTCGAGAATACCCATAACCTGCACACCGCTCAGCGGCTCGCCACTATAAGGCACCCTCACACCCTGCAACACACGCCTTAGGAGCGCCGCATAGGTAGATTTCTTCATATCTATCCCAAGGCGGCGAAGAGAGTTGTCGGTCTTGATTATCATCTCCGCAATAAGCCCAAAGCACTCCCTGCCCAGAGCCCTACGTTCGGCACTCTGGTAGGGTATCTCCAAGCGCGACACCTCGGCAATAATATCCAATAGGTAGTCGCCTATCGTTTCCCAGCCTTCGTGGAGAGTAAAAATTTTATCGGTCAGCGCCATACGCCCCGCAAGGTGCTCTTCGGCAACATAGATGCGCCCTCGTTCGGTAACCTCACTGCGGAGCGTTGCACACATTTTCTTATCGGCAGCTGCCACAAAGGGGTGCGCGAGGAGTCCCTCCACATCGGAGTGGTAGAATGAGAGTACCCCCGAGCGGTTGGTGCGGGCACGCAGTTGTAGTTGCAGGAGTCGCTCCACGAAACTATACGCAAGCGTAGCCCTCAGTGGATAACCCATAGTGATATTTACCTCGCCCACGCTATCGGGTAGCGAGTAGAGCAGAGGCGAGAGCAACCCCTCGTTGGTCAGCACTATGGCGGTATTCTTATCCACAACCTTCTGTGTCTTCTTTATCTCCTCCAAGAACTCGCCCACATACTTACACTGCAACGAATCGGACGGGGTGGAGATGACGTTTATGGTTTTGGGTTCCGCAAAGCGGCTCGGAAGGTTGAAAGTGGCTGGCGATGGGTAGCGGCTAAGGTTCTCCCTCACGAAGAGTCCTGCCTCCTGATTTTCGTCCCTCAGGTAGTAGTCGTCCGTATCCCAATAGAAATCTGCCTCGTGGGTATTTTTGAGGTGGTCGAAGAGAACCTTTTCGGCAGCCGAAAGGGCATTAAAACCCAGCACTACATAATTTCCTTCTGGCAGCCAAGCCTCGCCCGAGCGCAACCTATCAGCAGCCCGGCGGTATATCATACCCGTATAGCCCAATTTTTCCTTTTCGAGCCTCTGGCGGAAGGTATTATAGACAGGTAGTAGCGTGCGCCACACGGAGAGGAAGCGGTCCTTGTGTTCGGAGGTGCGGTGCTCGGTGTCAAACTCACGCCAAAAACGCTTGACCATCTTCAACTGTTCCTCGTTCATATACGATAGCAGGTCGGCGTCTACATCCCTCAGGTCGGCAATGTTGCAAAAGAGCATCTCGGCATCTATCAGATACTTATCGACCGCATCGTAGTCCGAGAGCAGTACCTCGCCCCAGCGATAGAAGGTATCCAGACTCTCGTTCTTGTGGAACGATGAGTAGGTCTTAAAGAGCTCCACGATTGCCACAATGGGGTCCACGCGGTTCAACCCGGCGAGCTCCACCATCAGCGAGTCTATGGAGAGAAATTCGGGCGACCAGAGCGGTTTACGGGCGATTTTCGAGAGCGCATCGACCAAGAATATGCGCGTGCGGGTATTGGGGAGAATCACCTTCAACTCCCCCACTCTCTCGCCATACCTATCCCAAAGGTCGCGGGCAACGCTCTCTAAGAATTTTTGCATAGCCAAAGATAGGATTTTTTTGCAGGTATAACAAATAATTTCTACCTTTATCCGATAATTTTTCATTTTTTCACAATGGGAAGAGTTGGTATCCTGAGTGCATCGGCTGGCTCGGGCAAGACATATCGCTTGGCACTGAACTACATCAAAACCCTTTTGGAGGAGCCTCTGAGCTACCGCCACATACTCGCCGTAACCTTTACGAACAAGGCAACAGACGAGCTCAAAGGGCGCATTCTGGATCAGCTCAACCGCCTTGCCAACGGCACCGAGAGCGATTTCGATGCCGCACTCCGTAGCGAGGGTTACGATATGGAGCGTGTGGCACGCAATGCTACCGAGGCTCGCAACCTCATACTCCACGACTACAACAACTTTGCGGTGATGACCATCGACAAGTTCTTCCAAAGAGTGATGCGTGCCTTCATAAAGGAGGTTGGCGTGGACCTTAGCTTTAACCTCGAACTCCACACCGACTCACTACTCGAACAAGCCGCTGACCGTATGCTCGAAGAGGTGGCAGACGACAAGGACCTCCACCGCTGGGTGATGGACTACATTGGCGAGAACATTTCGGACGGCGCAACGTGGAACATCAAGGGTGCGCTTGTGGCACTCGGAGGGCAGCTTTTCAGCGAGGAGTACAAGCACTCGAACATCACACCCGAGGACAAACCCGAACTCGAAATGCTCGCCTCGGCAGCAAGTGCCAAAGCCAAGGTACTAACCAAAGCCTACAAAGCAGAGGGCGAGCGTTTTATGACCCTTTTGGGCAGCAACAACCTCACTCCTGCCGACTTCAAGGGTGGAGAGCGTAGCAGTGTAGCAACCTTTGTGCGCAGGGTTGCAGAGGGTGAATTTCCTACACCCAAGACAAATGTCTTCAACGCCTTCGACAATCACGAATGGCACAAAGCGGGCAAGAGCAGTGCAAACAACGCAATAGACGCCATAGAGAGCGACCTGCACGAGATACTCTGCAATATCATAGAACTCTATCCCAAAGTGATGGTTGCCGAAAGCAATCGCCGTCTTATATTGGAGCACTACCGCGATTTTGCGCTACTTGCCGACCTTCGCAAGCGCATCGACGACCTCTGCGACGAGGGCGACATACTCCCCATATCGGACGTGTCGGAGCTCATATCCACTCTCGTGGCAGACAACGACGCTCCGTTCATCTACGAGAAGTCGGGCAACCGATATGATTTCTTTATGATAGATGAGTTTCAGGACACCTCCACGATGCAGTGGCGCAACTTTGTGCCCCTTTTGCACAACGCCATAGCACAGAGTGCCTCGTCACCCGTACTGCTTGTGGGCGATGTGAAGCAGTCGATATATCGTTGGAGGGGTGGCGATTGGAGTCTGCTCTCGCGCGGTGTAGAGGAGGAGTTTGAGGATGTAAGGCGCGAGCCACTCGGCATCAACCGCCGCTCCTCGCGTAGTGTTGTGGAGTTCAACAATGCCCTCACCCATCACGCCATAGAAGCCATATCGCTCAACTTGGAGGCAGAGATTGACCAAGCACAAAGAGATAATGTACTCACAGCAACACTCGCTACCAACCTAAAAGGTATGGTGCGTGAGGCATACACCGACTACAAGCAAGAGGTAAAGCCCAACGCCACCGAGGGTTATGTTACGGTGCTCTCCTACGACAAGAAGTGCACTACCCACCCAGCCATAGCCCGCATCGAGGAGTTGCAGCAGAGGGGTTATAGGGCGAGCGATATTGCCGTTCTGGTGCGCACCAACCGCGAGGCTCGCCAGATAGCTGCCGAGATACTCGCCTACAAGAACTCGCCCGAGCGCGATCCTCGCTACGTCTTCGATGTAGTGACGCAGGAGGCGCTGGCAATAAACTCGTCGCCTGCCGTAAGGTTTGTCATTGCCACCCTATCGGTGGCTGCCAACCCTGCCGACCGCTTGGCACGAGCACTCTACAACGACTATTTCTCGCGCCCCTTCGAAGAGCCGCTTTCGGCAGAAGAGGAGGAGTTTGTCTTCTCGCTCTCGCTCTTGCAGCCTGAAGAGGCGTTCAACGAGATATTGCTACACTTCCCCACCTGCTCCTCAAAGAGCGAGGTGCCCTATTTGCAGGCTCTGCACAACCAGATAATAGAGTTCTGCAACCGCAACATTGCCGACACCGCCCTTTTCCTCAAATGGTGGAACGAGAAGGGCTCTGCGGAGTCGGTAGCTCTACCCCAAGAGGCAGATGCCATAACCATCATAACCATCCACAAAGCCAAGGGTTTGGGTTACAATGCGGTGATTGTACCCTATTGTAGTTGGAGTCTGCGCCCAAAGACGGGTTCGACAATCTGGGCAGAGCCCAATGTGCCATTCTCGGACAACATTAAGCGGTTCCCGATTTCGTATGGCAAAGCAATGGCTACGAGCTCTTTCTCGCACAGTTACTATACCGAGATGACCCTTGCGGCTATCGACTCGCTCAACACCCTCTACGTTGCCGTCACCCGAGCCAAAGAGGAGCTACACCTTATGGTACCGAGCGATGCAAACTCCTCTACCGTAGGTGCTATTGTGCGCCAGATGGCAGGTCTCAATCAGGCGGGTGACCTCTACGAGCAAGGAGAGCCCCTACGTTTCGAGAGTAAGCCCAAGAAGAGCCCCTCGCCAAGTCACTTTGCCACCTACTCGCCATCCAGAAAGATAGCCGTGCGCTACACTCACCAACGCTACGACGAAGAGAGCAAGGGCGAGCGCATAGACCCTCGCGACTACGGTATAATGATGCACCGAGCAATGGAAGGTGCTGCCACAAGGGAGGATATAGAGCACAGCATAGAGCTGCTCATAAAGGAGGGAGTGCTCACCGCCGAGGATGCCCAAAGGCTCCGCGAGCAGATAGACAGAGCGCTCTTAGAGGAGGTGGTTGCCGAGTGGTTCGACGGCTCGTGGGAGCGAATCAGCAGCGAGCACGAGATAATCTACAACGGTCGCTCGTGGCGTCCCGACAGAGTTATGACTAAGGGCGAGAGGGCGGTAGTTGTGGACTACAAGTTTGGTATGGGAACTCCCGACTCGCACCGCCGACAAATTGAACGCTACGCCGAGCTGTTGCGTCGTATGGGTTACAAGCAGGTGAGCGGCTACCTATGGTACATAACTATGGAAAGAGTGGATAAAGTATTATGAGGAACAACAGAGCAAAGCGATGGACGTACATACTCCTCGGCGTGGTATGCACCTCTCTCGGAGCCATTGGCGTGGTTATCCCTGGGCTACCAACCACCCCTCTACTGCTTGCCGCCTCGTGGTTTTTCTACCGTTCCTCGCCACATCTGCAAGAGCTACTGCTCGGCTCCAAACTCGGCGTCTACATTCGCGACTACGAGCGACTCGGGGGTATGCGCCGCAAGACGAAAGTGTGGGTCGTATCGCTAATGTGCACAATGGTATGCTGCTCCATCATCCTCTTCATTCACAACGCCGCGGTGGATTGGATTGTGGGCATTGCGGGACTCATCGGGTGCTTTGTGGTCATCTTCAAGGTCCCCAATGCAACCGAATAAATGGTAAGAAAAAAGTCGAGGATTATTCCTCGACTTTTTTGTAGATTGTTGCCGTGCGGGCGACGTTATAAATTTTCAGATAGTGGCGCACCACTCCGTCATCACACTTGCGCGAGAAGGAGAAGAACTCGCCACCCAACTCATTGCGCTCGAAACCACCAAAGCGTTCCTCGTCAGTAGAGAGAATGATGCGGTACTTACCCGCCTCGGGAACGGGAATCATATAGTCGGGCACACTGCGCGAAGGATTCCAATTGAATACATAGACCAGCGGTCCCTTATTGTAGACCATCACTTGGTCGCCATCGAACATCGCAAGGTTCCACGCATAACCGAGCGACAGTTGCCTATATTTGCGCAGCACTTTAAGCATAGCCTTATCGAACTCGCCCAAAGCGTGGTAGCGCAAGTTTTTGTCATCCACGAGCGACCATTGGCGGCGTGCGTGGTCGTAACTCCAATTGTTGCCCACACGTGGGAAGTCTATCCACTCGGGGTGTCCGAACTCATTACCCATAAAATTGAGGTAGCCCTGACCTCCC
This sequence comes from Tidjanibacter sp., assembly GCA_045602145.1. Taxonomy (GTDB): domain Bacteria; phylum Bacteroidota; class Bacteroidia; order Bacteroidales; family Rikenellaceae; genus Tidjanibacter. Next base: position 38,845 of record JAZSAY010000021.1, on the reverse strand, counting down.
ATCGATGCTGTGACAAGCCTTATCATCTTGTGCAGAGCCATACCCCTATCGACCATAAGGTTTTGACTCTCGGTGTGCATTGCATCGTACATTGCCGTCTGCAAGAGACGGAAGGCTATGGTCTGGTCACCCTGCATCGCCTGGTCGTGCGACTCGCAGTAGGCAATAGTACCCGTGTCATTACCCCTATTACTGAGCACATTCCAAATATCCCACACATTCCACTTCTCGTCGGGCACCTCTTTGAGCATCTTAATCCAAAAGTCGGGCACACCCATCGCCAAGCGGTAGTCGAAGCCTATACCGCCCTCCTCAACGGGGCTGGCGATACCTGGCATACCGCTCACATCCTCGGCAATAGTAACGCCATCGGGGCGCAAGTCGTGCACAAGGCGGTTGGCGAGGCTGAGGTAGGTGATGGCATCTCGATTAACCCCCGCATCGAAGTATTTTTCTCTCTCGCCAAACTCGGTGTAGCCGTGGTGGTAGTAGAGCATTGAGGTAACTCCATCGAAGCGGTAACCGTCTATGTGGAACTCCTCAATCCAATACTTCACGTTCGAGAGCAGGAAGTGCATAACCTCCCTCTTGCCGAAGTCGAAAATCTTTGAGTCCCAATACTTTTGATATCCCGCATCGCCCGCCAGAGAGTAGAGGTTGGGCGAGCCGTCGAGTTCGTTGATTCCTTCGGCAAAGTTTTTGACATAGTGAGCGTGGACAATATCCATAATGACCGCTATGTTCATATCGTGAGCCTTGCGGACAAGTGCTTTAAGCTCTTCGGGGGTGCCAAAGCGCGAAGAGGGAGCAAAAAAGTTGGAAACGTGGTAGCCGTAGCTGCCGTAGTAGGGGTGCTCCGCCAAGCCCATAATCTGGATGGCATTGTAGCCCGCCTCTTTGATGCGTGGCAGCACATTTTCGGCAAACTCGGTGTAGGTACCAACGCCCCTCTTCTCCTGAGCCATACCGATGTGGCACTCGTAGATGAAGAGTCCATCGTCTTTGTTTATGCGAAAGCCGTCATTACCCCAATCGAAAGGCTCCGAGGGGTTCCAAAATTGAGCCGTAAAGTTCTTTGTCGTATCGTCTTGCACAGCTCGGGTAACCCACGCAGGGATACGTTCGTGGGTGCCATTTGCGCCCGTAACGAGAATTTTGTAGAGCATACCGTGCCCCAAGTAGTACTCCCTATCCGAGAGGAAGATGCTCCACACGCCCGTCTGCTGATTTTTGAACAGCGGCAGCGACTGCCTATCCCAGCCGTTGAAGTCACCAAAGAGGTAGACACTCTCTGCGGCGGGGAGCCACTCGCGGAACCACCATCCCTTGTTGCGCTCGTCCCTCTGGAAGCCGAAATAGCGGTAGCCATTGGCGAAATCGACCAACGAACCCGAGGATGCAACAATGTCCGCAAGGCGGTCTGTATAGAGTTTATGTCGATAGTTTAGTTCTCCCTCAACAGGTTCGAGCCAACTATCTTGTTCGATGATTGCCAGACGTTTAGACATAATGATTAAAATTTTGCGACAATAAAAATACTCTTTTTTGAGCGAAAGAGCAAATTTATTCCCAAAAATTGTTACTTTTGTATGTTTTATGGGCATATTTGCCCGACGAAATGCAACACACAACGAAACACATTTTATTTTTTAACACTAATTTTTAACTAAAACTATTATGCTAAGATTTTTTGCAAATCTCTGGGAGAACAACCGCCCTATGCTGATTCTTATGGCTATCTTGGTAGTGGTTATACCTTTCTTGGTATTCTACATCCGCAAAGCCAAGAAGGAGCACCCAAGGGGTCTGATTGCTGCCGCTCTGAGTAATATGGGCGAGCGTTTCGGCTACTACATTATGAACGCCGTATTGCTCCTTTTCATCTGCTCGAAGTTCGGTATTAGCGACGCTGCTGCCGGCTGGATCTACGCAGTGTTCTATTTCCTTATTTATGTGCTTAGTCTGCCCGGTGGTATCATCGCCGACCGCACACAGAAATTCAAAGGCACCATCATCGCAGGTCTTTTGGTAATGGCTCTTGGCTACGGCATCCTCTCGATTCCCGTATTTGCCGAGACAGCAGGTTTCTCGTGGGTGCTTGTTCTCACTTGCGTTGCTCTGTTCATCATCGCCTTTGGTAACGGTTTGTTCAAAGGCAACTTGCAGGCAATCGTAGGTCAGATGTACGACAACTTCGAGGCTGAGGCTGCAAAGAAGGGTCCCGAGGAGTTGGCAAAAGCAAAAGAGAAACGCGACTCTGGTTTCCAGATTTTCTACGTATTCATCAACATTGGTGGCGTTATCGCCCCCTTCATCGCTCCCCTGCTGAGGAGTTTCTGGCTCAAAATGCACGACTTGGCATACAACGCCGACCTTCCCCGCTTGTGCCACGAGTTCATCAACACTTCGGGCAATATGAGCGAGGTTGCTACCGAGAACCTCAACAACTTGGCATTAGCAGTTGGTCACAATGGTGTGGTTGATGCAGCATTCTGCAACTCCTATTTGGAAATCTTCAACACCGGTGTTCACTTCTCGTTCATCGCTTCGGTTGTTGCTATGCTCATCTCGCTCACCATCTTCCTCTGCGTTAAAGGCAAACTGCCCAACCCCGCAAAGAAAGAGAAAAAAGCTGAGGTACAATATACCGCCGAGGAGAAGGCTGCTAACGCAAAGGAGATCAAACAGCGCCTCTACGCTCTGTTTGCAGTGCTTGGCGTTGCCGTATTCTTCTGGTTCTCGTTCCACCAGAATGGTCAGTCGCTGTCGGTATTTGCTCGTGACTTCGTTTCGACCGGTACCATTCCTCCCGAAATTTGGCAGTGCATCAACCCCTTGTTTGTGATTATCCTCACTCCTATCATTATGTATGTATTTGCTGCTTTGGCACGTAAGGGCAAAGAGGTTTCGACTCCTCGTAAGATTGCTCTGGGTATGTTCATCGCCGCTTGTGCTTACATCTTCCTTATGATTATCGCTGTTGCCAACAGCTATCCTTCGGGCAACGCGTTCAAGGGCTTGGCTGAGGCTATCAAGGAGTCGATGAAGTGTAGTCCTATGGTGCTGATTGCAACCTACTTCTTCCTCACCGTTGCAGAGTTGTTCATCTCGCCTCTGGGCTTGTCGTTCGTATCGAAGATTGCTCCTCGCCACTTGCAGGGTATCTGCCAGGGCTTGTGGCTTACCGCTACGGCTATCGGTAACCTCTTCATCGCTATTGGCGTAACGATGCTCAACACCTTCCCCGCACAGTGGATGTGCTGGGCAGTATTTGCAGGCTTCTGCCTCATCTCGATGGGTGTGATGCTCGGTATGGTTAAGTGGCTCGAAAAAGTTACTGCATAAGACAGCAAACTCATAAACCCAATATGTTTCGGCTCATTCCTTTGCGAATGAGCCGTTTTTTATACTCCAACCCTTTGATTTCTAACACAGAATTATTATATTTGCACTAACCAACCGCAAGTTTTGCACATCCCCTTATGAAGTTGAAAAGTATATACATATTCGTAGTCTTTGTGCTGTCGTTAGCTCTGCAATCGTGTTCGTGGCTCGACAGAAAGGCTGTTGCGAAACTGGATATTGCCGAGGAGCAGATGAAAGAATACCCCGACTCTTCGCTGACCATTCTGAGTTCCATCAATCCCGAGAATCTCTGCAAGCGCAAGAATAGGGCTCGCTATGCACTGCTACTGACTCAGGCGCAGGACAAGAATTACATTGACAAAACTGATGATAGTCTAATTAGCATAGCCGTAGACTACTACTCCTGGAAGGAGGACTACGCCAGCCTATTTTTGGCTCTTTACTACAAAGGGCGCATCCACTCCAACAGCAAAGACTACATCAATGCAATGCTTGCCTACACCCAAGCAGAGGAACTCGCCGATTATAGCAGTGACAATTACGCAAAAGGGCTGCTCTACGCACATTTAGGGCTATTGCATTACGACACCTATGATTTTTCTAAAAGTTTCATCTACTACCAAAAGGCATATGACTTTTACAGACAAGCGGGGCAAACCATATTGCAACAATACACCAAAGTTGATATGGGCCAGGCGCTTATCAAAATGCAGCAATACGATGATGCAGAACGATTGATTGTCGAGGCAATGGAATGGTTTTATGACAACAACCACGACAGTGCCTGCCAAAATTGCATGCAAACCTTAGTTTTTTTGTATAAAGAGATAGGAGCCCAAGAGAAACTGAACTCACTTCACACATCCAAATACGCCGAAGGAGGTGATAACACTCTTTGTACAAACTTAACAAAAGCATATCTATACGCTCTTGACCACAACCGTTCGATGGCAGAAAAACACCTCTACATAGCACAACAACTCACGACAAACCAACAAGATAGCATAACATTAATATACGAAAATTTTCACATTCAAAAGGCTTTGGGCAACCATACGCAAGCCTTAGAGTTATATGAAGAGTTATTCTTCTTGCAAGACTCCATACTTCGCCACACACTTCAACAACCATTATCGTCGGTACAAAAAGAGTATTTCCAGGCACAAGCAAAGGAGAAAGAACTAAGACTAACCGGACAGAAAATGGTTCAAATATATACAGTTATTGTCTTCATTCTCATTCTTAGCCTGATTTACCTCTATTTTAGACACTATACAAAGGTGAAAGAAATGGAGATCAATCGCCATATAGAGTTGAGTCACAATCTAAAAGATACGCTTTTTGACAAGAGTGCAGAGATGAGTCACATGGAGCTGCAAATTCAAGCCCTCTTTGTCAAACAATTTGAGCTTTTGGACACTCTGAGTTCGACCTACTACGAAACCCATGGCACAAAACAAGAGCAAAACGCAATCTACAATTGCGTAAAACGAGAGATATCTAAACTGCAAAACAGCCGAAAATCCATCCAACAGTTAGAGCAGATCATAGACCAGTACAAGTGTAATGTTATGACGCTGATGCGTTCTGAGATTCCCGAGTTCAGAGAGATGGAATATAGGCTGTTGTGTTTTTGTTATGCAGGTTTTTCTGCCAAGACGATAAGTATCTTTACGAATGATTCGGTAGCTAACATATATATGAAGAAATCTCGCCTTAAAACAAAAATAATGCAATCCAATGCCCCACATAAAGATGTTATGATCAACTTACTGCCTTAAATTAGCCACAAATCATAGCCCAGCAGCATAAAACAGTCAATGTTTCTAAATAGTTAATTTTCAATAATATAGCAAAATGCCTTCGGGGTGTTAGATTTTGACAGTCTAACACCCCTACTATTTTACTGACTATCAATACATTAGCCTTGTAATTTGTTAGATGATTTGTGGGGCAAAAATTTGGTCAATCGGTGTGTATCGCGGTAATTTTGCAAAAAATCAAACTCAAGATAACTATGAAAAAAATTACAACGATCCTTTTTACTTTATTATCACTTAACTGTTTATCAGCAGCGACTACGGCGACTGCACCAAGTAACTATATTGATGATATGCCCAAACGACACTCGCAAATCATTGTAAAACCCATAAAACAAACCACTACCCCACATAGAGGTATAACCGACCACATCGATGTCTTCTACGAGGATGGAAGTGTCTATATCACTATGTGGGGCGAGGGTAAGTTGGTGGAGGTTGAGGTACGCAACAACACCAATGGCAACTGCCTTGTTATACCCGCAGAGGGTTTCTGTTCTGTGGTAGATATCAACGATATGGGCTGTGGAGAGTACTCCCTGCTCATATACTGCGACAATGACATCCTCTACACGGGCAACTTTATTTTATAAAACTGATACCCATGTTATCACATGCTACATAACCAAAAATATTACTCCAATGGGCTGAGATAGATTTCCGACAAAACAATCAGATTGAATGTATTGTCGCACAGTGATCTCCGTACTGTGTAAATCATTCGGACATTAACTTTTCAATTAACACTAAAACCATTGTATTATGAAAAAGATTTTATTAATTTTGACCTCCGTATTGTTTACACTGGATATTAATGCAACAACTCTGTATGAGCAAGTAGAGATGGATGACAGAACCGAAGTTGTTATCGGGTTTGGGCGATATACTTATGCTATTTACTGCGATGGAATGTTAGTATGTTGGGTAAAAGCCGATTCACTTACAGACGCAGATACTTGGGCAAAGCAAAATTACGGACCTTCCGCATATGCCAGACTTCATAACTCACTCATTCCATCTCTGTAATATCGTTATATCTTTTAGATTAAGTGAAAGTTATTGAGCGCATACTCCTTATAGCCATCTTTATCCTGCCCGCACTGAGCCTCAGGGGGCAGGATAGGGAAATTTGTGGTGTGGTGGTATCGGCAGACGATAAAAGCAAAGGTTTGGAGTCGGTGAACGTAATGTTGATGGATGAGGCGCTCGCAACCTCGTACGGATTTCGTATCACCGACAGCAACGGCGAGTTCTGTTTCGAGACTCCCAAGAGCGCACAAGGCAAAGAGTTGGTGCTGTACATCACGGGGTTCAACATCCAAGAGGTAATGGTGCCGGTAGGTAGCAACGACAGCAAACCGTTGCGCGTTGTGGTACAAAGCAAAAACCTCGTAATAAGGGAGATTACCGTAAAAGCCGAGTCGGAGGTAAGGCGAGGTGACACGCTCTCATACATAGCATCATCCTACAAGAGTATAAGCGACAAGAACCTCGGCGACCTGATGCGCAAAATACCTGGTCTGGAAGTAGCGCAAAGTGGCGTGGTGCGCTATCAGGGCGAGGAGATAAGCAAGTTCTACATTGAGGATATGGACCTGCTGGGAGGCGGTTACAACATAGCAGTAAATAATGTTGACGTAGAGAACATTGCAAGCATAGAGGTCTACGAGCAACACCAACCCATTGCAGCCCTCAGGGGTCTATCCGACTCACACAAAGCAGCAGTAAACATCAAGTTCAAAGAGAGTGCAAAGGGAATTTTCAACGGCAACGCCCTGCTCGGTGCGGGCATAGATAGTGATGGTGCGCTATGGAAAGGTGGTCTGACAGGGCTCTATTTCAGTGACAAGGTGCAGAGCATTGCCACATACAAAACCAACAATATGGGCGAAGATGTGACCGCCGAATTGACAACCCTACACTCGGGTACTGCGACATCCTCACCGCTGCTCAACGTGTCAATGCCTACCACGCCTCCCGTATCGCAAGAGCGTTATCTCGACAACATATCGCACGCTGCAACCATCAACTCCATGGTGCGCATTGGTAAGAATACAGACCTAACAGCAAAGGTGTCGCATCTGAGCGATGAGCGGCTCTTCGAGAGCGAGCAACGATATATCTACTTTATGCCCAGCGGCGAGAGGTTGGTGGTGGACGAGCAGACATCCGCAACAAACTCAACAACGCACACCAACGCTACAATTAGCCTTCGCTCCAACGGCGAACGATTCTACATAAACAACAGCACCGACTTCGGCATCAAGAGCGAAGAGGTCGAGGGCTTTGCGGAGGAGAACAACAACGACATAGGTCAGTGGCTCGACAAGCCCGCTCTAAGGATTGCCAACAACCTGCACGTTGTGGGCTCTGTGGGCAAGCTGACACTCTCAGCCAGTTCCGTTGTGACCTACAACCAGTCGGATGAGAGTCTTATGGTGACACAACTGCTCGACAATCAGCCACCCCCCTCCACCGAGCAGAGTATTGCTACAAATAGCCTCACAAGCCACAACACACTCTCTACGGGAGTGCAGTTGAGCAGGCTAAACCTCAACGTATTGTGCGAGCTGAACACTTCGCACAACACCCTATCGTCACAGCTGAACAATCATAGCAGCGAGGAGTCGTTCGCACCCGAAGAGTCGCGCAATGAGATAGAGTACAACCTTGCGGAGGTAAAAATCCATCCATCTATCCACTACGCCTCGGGCAACAACTTTTTGGCAACGCTGGGAATGCCCGTCTGTTTGGTCAATATCGACAACCACGACCTACTACGCAATACCTACAAGGAGATAAACACCATTAACGCCTCGCCCTCACTCTTTGTGCAGTACAGACCGCTAAGAAATCTAAAAATCACCGCACAGGCATCACACGCCGAGAACTATGGCTCGTTGTATGACTCCTACGCGGGATATATAATGTACAACTACCGCACCATAGGCTCTATGGGTGGCGAGACACCACATCGTTCCACCGACAACTACAACGTGGCACTCCTATACGATGATATACTCTCTGTGGTGTTCGCAACGCTGAGGGGTGGATATATGCGAACAAAGAGCAACATTATCTACAACACCCTCTACGAAGGGGCAATGATGACCACAGAGGGAGTGTTGTTCGACAACGCCACCGAGCAGTGGTACGCCACCGCCACGCTGAGCAAACGCATCAAGGAGTGGCGCACCACCATCAACGCTTCTCTGAGCATCAGCCAAACGATGAGCGATGCGATGTTCGAGAACGTCTTGATGGCTAATCGGAGTTACCAAATCTCGGCAGGCGTGAACATCACCTCCACCCCTGCGAGCTGGTTGGAGGTCTACTATTCGGGCGGCTGGGGCAACCACAACAGCATATTTGGCACTATGCAGTACAGCCCAATAAACACCCTTGGGCAGCAGGTGGAGATGACGGTGATTTTAAGCAACCCGAGTAACAACCAAGGGACAACAAACCGTCAGAGCAACACCACTTGCTTTGTTGCAGCCCAACACCTCTACAATAGTGCACTGGCAGAGTCGGTGCGCAACCTTGTATTTGTGGATGCAGGCATTGGATGGAAGAACAAAATGTTAGAAGTGCTCCTGAGAGCACAGAATATACTCGGTAACAATCAGTATAGTACTTCCAACATAGACAACAACCTCGACTATACCTACACCTATCAATTGCGTCCCTCGGCACTAATTGGGGAGATTATAGTGAAGTTTTAGAGATATTTTTAGAATACAACACATCAGCCTCTATGAAACGCATCGTAAAACTCATTCTGCTATATACACTCGCCACCGTTCCTTTTCTCTCGTGGGGTCAGGTATCTGTGATGGGAGTTAGTCAGAAATTCCAATATATGGCATCCGAACTACCCAAATACGAGGTCGTAGACAGCACACTCCTGGTAGTCCACTACCGCTACTTCTATCCTACGGACAACTTCAAGGATGGTTTTGTGCGCGTTGAGGACGATATAGCAGTGCAAATCTCGCCAACCAAGAGCAAAACCTACTCTCACAACCTCCATCTCATGGATAGGAACATCTCCTACGGCGAGAAGAACAATGTACGATTCCGCTTAGACTACAACGATTTCGAGTACTTCTACGACTCCGAGGAGGGATGTTACGAGGTAGATAGACGCATCCCCTACTCGCGTATACTGTATGGCAACACCCAAGTTGTAGAGTATAAGGCAAAGGCAGAACCCATTGAATGGGCTATCGACCCACAGATCGACACCTTGCTCGGCTATAAGTGTATGAGCGCCGTCGGCAGAGTGGCAGGTCGCGAGTGGCGCGTGTGGTTCACCTTCGAGATTCCTGTCCGCGCCAACCTATGGCTCTTCGGCAACCTTCCCGGTTTGGTGTTGAGGGCAGAGAGTACAGATGGCAACTTCTTGTTCGATTGTTATAGTCTGCGACAGGTCGTGGAACCTATTTGCCACTATCGCTGGCTCCCAACGAAGACGAGCCGCGAGAAATGGCTTGCCACCGAACGAGAGATGTACGCCAACCCTGCGGACTATTTCTCTCAGGGCAACACCATAAGTGCTATGAGTATCAACGGCGAGCCCCTCGAAGAGAAATGGACCGTCCGCTACGCACCTCTCGAATTGGAGTAGGTTTTCTTTATCAGACAAGTTCAAAAGGGCAGGGGAAAGACTCTCCTACCCTTTTTATTTCCCTATCGTTTTGATTTTCGCCCATATTTAGGTACATTTGTGGGAAGAAATCATTTTTGGGGATATGTTGAAACTTACTTTTTTGGGTACGGGTACTTCGCAGGGGGTGCCGATGATTGGGTGCGACTGCCAGGTGTGCCGCTCGGCAGACCCGCGCGATAGGCGTCTGCGCTCGTCGGCGATGGTCGAGGTCGGAGGGGTGTGCATAGTGATTGATGCAGGTCCCGACTTCCGCTACCAGATGTTGCGTGCGGGGGTAAAGGACCTCAGCGCCATACTCCTCACACACCAGCACACCGACCACATCATAGGGCTCGACGATGTGAGGGCTTTCAACTACTTCTGCCAGAAGAGTGTGGAGATCTACGCCACCGAGGCGGTGCAGGGCGCTGTGCGCAAGGTTTTCGACTACGCCTTTGCCGAGAAGCCCTACCCCGGAGCACCATGGATGACGCTACGCACCATTGGAAGCGACCCCTTCGAGGTGGAGGGTGTGAGGGTTGTGCCCATCTGCGGTAGGCACTTCACGCTGCCCGTTACGGGCTACCGCATTGGCGAGGTTGCCTACCTCACGGACTTCAACCACATCGAAGAGAGCGAATTGGAGAAGTTGCAGGGTTTGGACGTTTTGGTTATCAATGCCCTAAGGCACACACGCCACCTCTCGCACTTCGCGCTCCCCGACGCCATAGAGATTGCACGCAAGGTGGGCGCCAAGAGTACCTATTTCACCCACATATCCCACCAGATGGGACTTTACGCCACCGAGGAGCCACTCCTGCCCCACGGTATGCACTTTGCCTACGATATGCTAACGATAGAAATACCATAATCAACTATGACCGATATATTACTTTTAACGCCTCCTTTCCTCCAACCCAACTGCCCCTACCCCGCCACAGCCTACCTTACGGGCTACCTAAGGCGCAAGGGCTACATCGTGGAGCAAGCCGACATCTCCATCGAAACCCTCGTAAAAGTTTTCAGCCGAGAGTTCATCTCCTCGCTCTTCGAGAACTACGACGGCGAGGGCGACGAGAATTGCAACCGTATGTGGGCACTCAGGGAGGACTATGTGGCTACCATAGAGAGCGTCATCCGCTTTTTGCAGGGCAAGGACAACACCATAGCCAGCCTTATCTGCTCGCCCGAGTATCTACCCCAAGCAGGCAGGTTTGAGCAGATGGCAGAGGTGGAGGAGGTCTTTGGCTCGCTCGGTCAGAAGGATTGCGCCGAGTATTTGGCTACGCTCTATTTGCAGGACCTGAGCGACTTCATAAGGGCTACCGTCACACCCCACTTTGAGGTTGTGAAGTATGGCGAGAGCCTTGCGGTGGCCATTGCCGAGTTCTCGACCATAGAGCAGGAGTTGCAAAAGCCCCTCAATGCCATCGAAAACCTTATGTGCGAGGTTGTAAGGGGACACATCGAGCGCACACAGCCCCGCCGAGTGGGCATTTCGGTACCCTTCCCCGGCAACCTTTTGGGCGCACTGCGTATCGGTCAGTATATCAAGGCAAACTACCCCTCGATTGAGGTCGTAATGGGCGGCGGCTACCCCACTACCGAACTCCGCACGATGAGCGACAGGGAGATTTTCCGCTATATGGACTACATTGTCCTCGATGATGGCGAACTCGCCTTGGAGCGCATATTAGAGGGTGGCAAGCTGCTCCATACATACACCTCGGAGGGCTACTATGAGGGTAGCGGGCGCATAAGCCACCGCGAGCGTGGGTGTCCCGACTTTGGCGGTCTGCCCCACTCGCTCTACTTCTCGCTGACGGAGGTGACAAATCCTATGCACCGCTTGTGGAGCGATGGCAGGTGGAACAAGATGATGCTTGCGCACGGCTGCTATTGGGCAAAGTGCGCCTTCTGCGACACCACGCTCGACTATATTGGTTGCTACGATGCGGTTAGCGCCGCAGAGATTGCCGATTGGATGGACGAGGTGGCACGCCAGACGGGCTCACGAGGTTTTCACTTTGTCGATGAGGCAGCACCCCCACGCCTGCTGAAAGAACTCTCGCTCGAACTCCTCCGCCGAGGAGCAAGGTATAGTTGGTGGACCAACATACGCTTCGAGAAGAGCTATACGGGCGACCTCTGCGCACTCTTGGCAAGGGCAGGATGTGTGGCAGTGAGTGGCGGCTTGGAGGTTGCCAGTGATAGGCTCTTGGAGATGATTGGCAAGGGTATTACCATAGAGCAGGCAACCCTGGCGATGCGCAACTTCTACTATGCGGGCATTATGGTCCACACCTATTTGATGTATGGACTGCCCACCGAGACGCTCCAAGAGAGTGTCGATGCTGCGGAGGTGGTGCGCCAAATGTTCCGTGCCGAGCTCATTGGCTCCGCCTTCTGGCACCGCTATGCTATGACCGTACACTCTCGCTCGGGACACGAGCCGGAAGCCTTTGGCGTAAGGCGCAAGGACAGACTACCCAATCCCTTTGCCAACAACGAAGTACCATTTGCCGAGAATAGGGGCTACTCGCTCGATATGGTGGGCGAGGCTCTCAACCTCTCGCTCGCCAATTGGCTTGTGGGCTGCGGCTTGGACAAGCCCGTACACAAGTGGTTTGCGACAAAAGTCCCCGCCACAACCGTCATTCCCTCGCTCATTACCGACCACCTTATAAAACCCGACTCGTGCCGCATCTACAACGACAAGGCACGCATTGTGTGGGTTGGTGGCACGCCCGAACTCTCCGAGGAGGGCATCATCATCCATACCCCCTCGACCACTAAGGAGGTCAAGTTCCCCGAAGCGGAGGCGGAGTTTATGTTTGCCGTCTTGGAGCAGACCTCCGACCTTTCGGAGGAGTACACTTTTGAGCAGATACGCACCCTGTGGGAAGAGCACTTCGACCGCCCCTTCATAGAGTTCTACTCCTCGAAGAAGTGGGACATTGTGCGAAAGCTGGGCTTGTTGCAGATTTGATGGTAGGGATTTAAGGGGTGAAGAGATTACGTTGTTTCGCTCCGTGATCTCTTTGTCCCGCAGAGGCGAATAAAAGAACAAGCCACGAAGTGGCTACAAGAAAAGAGCAGAGCAGGCTTTTGTGAGTGAACTCCCAAGCCTACTCTGCTCTTTTCTTACACCTGCTGTGCGGGTGCTTGTTCTTCTATTATCTGTCGGGGTGAAGAGATTCGAACTCTCGGCCTCCAACTCCCGAAGCTGGCGCGCTAACCGGACTGCGCTACACCCCGAAACCCACGGTCAAAAGAGCTTACCACTACACCCCTCGACCCTTGGGCGGTGCAAAGATAATAGATAATCGCGAAAAAAATCAAGAAAATAATTTGCAAATTTCTAAAAAGAGAGTACCTTTGTAGGTGTAACACAATTGTAACAGTTACAATCTCACCTAAAACAGAGTACTATGAAAGCAGCAAAAGAACATCTGATGCGCTTTGGGATACGCCCCTCGGTGCAACGAGTTGCAGTGATGCACTACTTGCTCACACACTGCACACACCCAACAGTGGACGAAATTTACCACGCACTGGTAGAGAACATTCCTACCCTCTCGCGCACAACGGTCTACAACACACTCCACCTGCTCTACGAGCACGGCGCAGTGCTCGCCTTGTGCATCGACGGCATCAATGCCCACTTCGACGGCTGCACGCACCCTCACGCACACTTTATGTGCACCAAGTGCGGCAAGGTGCACGACGTGGAGCTCGACGATGTGGCGTTTGTAAAGCGCAACAGCCCCGACTTTGCAGCCCGCATAACCGACGCACAGCTCTACTACAAAGGCATTTGTAACGACTGCGAGAAGCAAACAGTAAACTAAACCATAAAACAATCACAAATCAAACACGACACATTGACTATGAAAAAATTTCGCTGTACAGTATGTGGTTATATCCACGAGGGCGAGACTGCTCCCGAGCAGTGCCCACTTTGCAAAGTAGGAGCAGATAAATTCGAGGAAATCGTAGAGAGCGACGAGGCTCTGACCTTCGCCGACGAGCACCGCCTGGGCGTGGCTCAGGGTTGCCCCGAGGAGATTTGGAAAGGCTTGCAGGACCACTTTATGGGCGAGTGCACCGAGGTAGGTATGTACTTGGCTATGTCGCGCCAGGCAGACCGCGAGGGCTATCCCGAGATTGCCGAAGCTTTCAAGCGCTACGCTTGGGAGGAGGCAGAGCACGCTGCTAAGTTCGCAGAGCTCATTGGCGAGGTAGTTTGGGATACCAAGACCAACGTCTATAAACGTATGATGGCTGAGCACGGCGCTTGCGACGGCAAGAAACACATCGCCACGCTGGCTAAACAGCACAACCTCGACGCTATCCACGACACCGTTCACGAGATGGCAAAAGACGAGGCTCGCCACGGCAAGGGCTTCGAGGGTCTCTATAACCGCTATTTCAAATAGTCGGCAACAACCACAAACATAAACGAAGAGCCTATTATTAGGGCTACGACTTTGAGTAGGAGTTAAGGTCGTTAATGTCATTAAGGTCTTTAACGGAATTTCGCCATTGTGCTCGCGGGTATCAAAAAAGATACCCGCGAGTGTTTTTGTGGGGGTGTTCTTGTTTTTCCTGTTCTTCTTGTTTTTCTTGTTCTTCTTGCAAGAGTGACAGGAATGACAGGAGTAACAGGGGTAACAGGGGTTGTAAAACTCCGTCTTGCCACGACTGCCGTAGGCAGGCGGTTGGCATCTACCGCTTCTTTTACAGACCTCTCCCGCCCTAACGGGCACCCTCCCCTAACTTAGGGGAGGGTAAAAAAACTCTCCCCCTAAGTTAGGGGGAGGGTTGTTAGATGCAAGCCAACTACGACTATCTGCACAGTCGTTTATAGTTGCAGTGGAGCAGTTCGTGGTTGTCATCGTAGAGGTGCATACCATTTCCCTCGCAGTAGCGCCACATCTTGCAATCCGCGCACTCGCCCTTATGCGCCCACTCGCGGTTGCGGAAGGGTTCGAAGCGGTTTTGCCACACCTCCCAAATATCATCTTTATATATATTACCCTGGTCGAAGCCTGCTCGGATACTCGTACAGCCCGAGATGGCACCATCGACCTTTATGCCCACAATACCAACGCCCGCCTGGCAGCCAAAGAAGTTATCCCGAACCTCTGCCTCGTAGTCCCCGAGGAAGCCCTCGCAGGCGTAGTTGCACTTGATGCGTCCCTCCTTGCGGGTGGAGGCGATAAAATCCATAAGTCCCCTATAATCCTCGGGTGGCAGTTGCAGCGCCTCATCCTCGGCAGCCCTGCCCACGGGAAATATCGTAAACAGACGCCACGCCTTGCACCCTTTTCCAATCAGAAACTCCTTAAAATCGGCAAGTTGAGAGTAATTTTCGCGGCTAACGCAGGTCACTACGTCATAATTGATACCCTTTGTGGATGTGATGACTTCGAGCGCCCTCACGGCATTGCGCCAGCTCGCGGGGTTGCGTCTTATGGCGTTGTGTTGCTCCTCGAAGCCGTCAAGCGAGAGGGTTATGGAGCGCAAGCCCGCCCTTACGAGCGAGCGCATACGTTCTGCCGTAAGCAGCATACCATTTGTCACAATGCCCCACGGATAGCCTCGCTTATATAGTTCTCTGCCGACATCCTCCAAGTCGCGCCTACACAGAGCCTCGCCACCCGTAATGACGACCATCACCTTATTGGGATTGACGTGCGGGGTAATTTTATCTACCGCTGCAAGAAAATCCGCAGCAGGCATATCAGGCACCGCAGATGAAGAGCGGCAGTCGCTACCGCAGTGGCGGCAACTCAGATTGCAGCGCAGCGTACTCTCCCAGAAAATTTCCCTCAACTCGTGCTTCTCCGCCAGCTCGTGTCTTATACCCGCAAAGAGCCTTAGCGCCAAGCGTTTGCGCAGTCCTATTTTATCCACCTTGGTCATAGCCGCGCTGATCTACTCTTGCTTGGACATCACAATACTGACTATCTTGCTCGTCTGGGGCGTAACCGTCACGCTCTGAGTGCCGAACTCGCCACCATTAGCCTCGCCGTCCCTATCGGTAGCCACCACCACCTGGTTGCTCCAAAAGGAGATAGGGAGGATAAAATGACCATTCGCGTCGGTGTGGTCATAGACTCCATTCGCAGCCACCTCGATGTTTTTGATGGGTTGCATCTGGGTATCGACCACATAGCCCTCTATCCCTATGGCATCATAGTTATCGTCGACGTACATATCGTCGTAGGGGGTACCGTAGCAGGCGGTCAGCATTGGTGCTGCCGAAAAGCCCACAAGGCTCAGAAGAATGTTTTTAATACCACGTTTCATAGGCGCATTGATATTGGGGGTTAATAACTCTCTCTTTTATAGATGCACAAAGGGGGCAAAATGTTGCATCGCCCTTCAAGTTATCCATACAAAAATACAAAAAAATTGTTTAGAATCACTATTTATTCACTATATCTGTAGCATTGAGAAGATATTGACATCTCAATAAACATATTTTGTAGCGTTTACTATTGTTCTGATTCAGAAAACTGGCACTTTTCTTAATACTACAAGAACAATAGGCACTGAACGCCTACGCCAAAGCGTGGGTGGTGCTTATGTTGTAGTATAGGTATGCCAGTACCTCTGAATCACATAAGTCCTCCTGCGCTTTTTCGTGCAGTTGGTTACACAATAGCAGAATAGGCAGAATACCATTGTTTAACTAACACAAATAAAACTATGAAAAAAGTACTACTAATTATTTTAGCAATGGCGACCTTGTCAAGCTGTCACACAACCACTTATTTTATTGGTGGCAAGTACAAACTAAAAGAAGCAAATTCTAATCACGATTCACTTGGAGTAAATGCTAACAACACATACTCGGATGAATATGTCACACTCTGCCCTTCCGCATCAGTATCGGGAAGCCAAATCGATTTGACAATAATAAATTGTCATTCCTCTTCTATCCGCATCTTATGGGATGATGCAGCATTTATTGATAATGAAGGCTCTTCCCACCGAATAATCCATATGGGAATAAAACTAGTGGACAAGGAGAAGGCACAAGTACCATCAGTAATCCCAGTTGGTGCAAGATTAGAAGACACAATTGCACCCGTAGATGGTTTAACATTCGTAGATGGTCATTGGTCTATCGCTTTGCCTAATTACAATAAATTCGACAGCATAAATGCAGCTGCAAACACCTTGCACTTATACAAGACCAACCCACATTACACAGAAACAAAACTCATGCTTCCTATCGAAGTTGACGGTACGAAGATAGAATATACTCTGACTTTTATTGGAAGTGAGTTTAAGATACTAAGCATAGTTGAATAGTATGCATTAGAACAATGTACACTGCATATGCAATTGGCGGAATATCCGTTATTCTGACATATGTAATAGCAATGGCAACTCTCTAATCATTTACCACAAACGGCTCGGAAAAATCCGAGCCGCTTTATATTACCAAAATAAACCGATAAAAGAATCTGTATTAATGAATTTCATCGGTGAATTTGGATTTGACATATTCTTTCTAGATAAAATACTTCGTTTCACTTGATTGTTCTCTGAAAAGACAAAATAATAGTTTGGATAAATCATCACATCTCTTCCTATTACTACTATTGAATCGTTTACCTTCTTTTTACAATCGTTTATATCAAATTCACTCTTTCCCTTTACTTTGTATTTGAAATCTACTAAACATATATGGGGACTTTTATGTGAAATCTCTTGTGATACTCCAAAAAATATATCCATTGTAGACATTTTGTTTCTCTTTTGCCTTAAAGCACTATCTGCCTCCATCGCATCCAAATTGACAACAGTACTATGGCAACCAACACTTGGACCACCCTCGTCCTTTATGACCTTAGATAGGGGCTTAGCGAATTTTTTATTGTATTTTGGATGATTTTTGGTAGTCTGTCCGCAGTATTTATACGCCATATCTATTCCTGTTCAAGTGTTCCGTATTGGTTAATGCGATCAAGAGCAATATTGAAAGAGGCAAAAATGGGCTCAATATCGGTTTCTAAATACTTATAACTATAAGTATAAGTATTCTCATTTTGCTCCGCCAAATAGAAGCCTACTTGATCAAGAATACCCTCTTTTTCTGAAATATACCTTATTGCACTTACCATATCTGGATTATGACTTGCAATAAACACCTTTACACCCAAAATTTTATTGAGCAAAACAATTAGGCGAGCATATTCCACAATCCACTGTGGATGAAGATGTACCTCGGGTTCATCTACAATAAGTAGTGCATTTTTATCAATATAACCGTTCTGTAATAACATCTGGATAATACTAAATGCTTTTATTCCAGTAGCACATTCTGTCAATTCAAAAGTAGAACCATCATTGCGTCTATAAACAAACATATCGTCAATACTCGAATCATCATAGTATGTCTGTCCATTCAGCACAGCATCTCCAGAGAGGATAGATGCTATTAAATCTCTCTCTGAGGAATCTCCTAACACATCAATTCTTTTCTTTTTCAACAAATCGGTCAAACCATCCCAATAACTATCATCAAATGTAGTGTGACCAATAGCCATAGGGGTGTCTATGTAGATACAATTGTATATATCGTTACAAACACCAAGAGTCTGATCTTGCCAGTTGGTCACATAACGCCCCGACTCATATAAATCAAAATCAATAGTATCTATTCTTTGTGAAAAAAGAGAAGAGAGTTCCTTAGCAAAAATATCGATCGGACGATACTCAATCTGCTCTACAGCCCTATTAATCTCATCTAATACATATTCCTTAAAAGTTTCGAAAAGCGCATTGACATTATCTTTTCCAACCTGAATATTCTTTTGTTGATAAATAAAATCTGCCATACGTGATAAAGACATTTCGATATCTCGAATTTGTTCTACTCTATCATCATACCAAGCACCCATTTCGTACAATGATGTAGTCCTATGTTGTGCTTGCTCGATAGCACCTAATATTTTATCTTGATAGACATGAATATCCTCATCGCTTCTAATCCACAACAAGGCTTGGCTAGAACGCCTCATCCATAGATTGGTTGCATCAATACCACCATTAATATTACTATCTACATCTTTCAAAGCCCTCAAAAAAGAGTGCAATATATTCATTGCTTCGTGTAGTTTAATACGCAATAAACGTTTAATGATAACATCATAAGTATTAGACATATTAAACGTGTTGTACAACAGTCGAGATATGGTGCTCTTACCGCAACCATTTTCGCCAGATACAACTGTAATACCTTTAATATCAATTTCTGCCGAGCCGATAGCTCTAAAATTATTTAATTTAAAATGTATCATATGACTTGCTATAATTTCCGCAAAATTAGCATCTGTTGTTCAATAATCAAAATCACTTTTCTCCTCTCTACGACTGGCTCTCCTCGAAGAATGCCCAGAGAGCATCGCCCGTGGGGACGGGGGCGGTGATTCTAAGGGGTTCTTTTCTTACGGGGTGGATGAACTCCACGCTACGCGAGTGGAGCGATATACCTCCGCCCTCGTTGGAGCGTTTGGCGCCATATTTAAGGTCGCCCTTAATGGGGCAGCCCACCTTCGAGAGTTGGCAGCGTATTTGGTGGTGGCGACCCGTGATGAGCTGCACCTCCAAGAGTTTATAGTTCTTGCTGCCACCCAGCATTTTATAGCGCAGTTCGGCACGTTTGGCATCGCCCTTCTGGGAGTTATAAGCCACTGCCTTATTGGTCTTGCCATCGCGAGTGATGAAGTGCACAAGCGTACCCTCCAACTCCTCGGGAGCCTCCTCGCACACAGCCCAATAGCGTTTATCTATTTTTCTGTCGCGCACCATCTCGTTGAGCCTCACAAGTGCCTTGCTGGTCTTGGCAAAGAGCACAACGCCACTCACGGGGCGGTCTATGCGATGCACAACGCCGAGGAATACCTCGCCGGGTTTCTCGTCACGCACCTTAATGAACTCCTTAATCTCATCCTCCAAGCCGAGCGTGCCCTCAGCGTCTGACTGCACCAAGTCGCCCGAGTGTTTATTGATGGCGAGGATGTGGTTATCCTCGTAGAGTATATCTTGTTTCTTAAACATTGTGTGTTTGGGTTTTTAGTTGCTATTAAAGTTCGAAGGTAAAAGGCAATAGGTCGCTCGCCCTCTTCACAACCGAAGCCGAGCCTGCACCACTCATAATAACCTTAAAGTCAGAGCCTTGACGTTTCTCTACATCGTGCAGCACCTGGCGACACTGACCACAAGGGTAACACTCCCTATGGCTGGGCTCGGAGGCGATAGCCAGAGCCACAATGCGATCCTCGGGCGAGGTTGCCTGATGATGGTAGAGCAGTGTGCGCTCGGCACATAAGCCAGCCGGATAGACCTCGCTCTCGATGTTGCTACCCGTCACAATTTTGCCACTTTCGAGCCTTGCCGCCGCACCAACGTGGAAGTGCGAGTAGTCGGCAATAGCCCCCTTACAAGCCCTCTGGGCTGCCTCTACGAGTTCTTTATCCTCGCCCATCATATCCGCTATGGAGTCGTAGTGTTCGTACTCCAATGTCATCTTCTTTTCCATAAATGCATCTATTAAAACTTTTCACCGTCCCGAGCAAAATCTATGCCCATACATTTTGCGCCCTAATACACACGCCCCGCCCCAACGGGCACCCCTTCTAACTTAGAGAAGGGAATTCTCAATTCTCAATTCTCAATTCTCAATTCTCATCTATTCCCAGGGCCAGCACCAAGTGCGAGCCTTCACGGTGTAGGGATTGCCGTCTGTGAGCTGCACCTTACACTTTCCTCTGGTCGCAAAGATGGGATTGACATAGTGGGTCAGAAACTCGTTATTGCCACTGAGTGCCGTCTTGCCGTACTCGGGGTTGGGAGTCTGGTAGAATACCTCCATCCACACGCTCGCCCTCTCTATTGGGGTGGCGATAACATCGCCCCTTGCAACCTCGGCGCCGACACTAACCGTAACGCCATCGAAACCTCTCAGGCGCGAATAGACATTCTCCTCGTGGCGAATGAGCACACCTCTCTCGTCTATGCACTCCACCACTCCGTCGCGGGGAGCAACAATCTTTGTGGGCTCGGCGGGCACAAGCTCCCAAGCGCAAAAATCGACCATATTGTAGTGGCGTGCCAAGTTCATTCTCACGGGCGTGAGTTTATGTGCCACACAGCCCACCCCCTTCTCGAAGGGCAGGCGGTAGAGGGCGTCGGTCTGGGGCGAGGATGCCACCTCGCTCTGCGCAAACATCGTAAGGCTACACACCATTGCTGCAACCATAATGAGTACTCGTTTCATCGTTTTATAAGTTTTACTACATTTTCAACGTGATGGGTGTGGGGGAACATATCTACGGGCTGCACGGCAACAATCTCGTACTGCTCGTTCATCAGTGCCAAATCGCGAGCCTGCGTTGCGGGGTTGCAGCTAACATAGACGATGCGCTCGGGCGCTGCCCTGAGGATTGTGGCGATAACATCTTCGTGGACACCCGCACGAGGTGGGTCGAGAATTACAACATCGGGGCGTCCATTGCGCTCCACAAACTCATCGTTCATCACATCCTTCATATCGCCCGCATAGAACGAGGTATTCTCAATGCCGTTGATTGCCGAATTGACCTTTGCGTCCTCAATAGCCTCCTCTACATACTCCACGCCCACAACCTTCTTCGCTTTCGATGCCACGAAGTTGGCGATGGTACCCGTACCCGTATAGAGGTCGTAGACAACCTCCGAGCCTGTAAGGTCGGCAAACTCGCGTGCCACCTTGTAGAGTTCGTAAGCCTGCTCGGAGTTGGTCTGGTAGAACGACTTGGGACCCACCTTAAAGCGCAAGCCCTCCATCTCTTCGAAGATATGGTCACGACCGGCATAGAGGATTGGCTCCCTATCGCCGAGTGAGTCGTTGAGTTTGTCGTTTATCATATAGACCAGCGAGGTAATCTGGGGGAAAGTAACCCTCAGGTGCTCCATAAGAGCCTCTATGCGTTCCCTGTCCTCCACCGCAAAGACTACAATAACCATCACTTCGCCCGTAGAGGCTGTGCGGATGATGATGTTGCGCATCAAGCCCGAGTGCTGGCGGATGTCGTAGAAGGGGTAGCCCTTCTCCACGCAGAAACGCTTAACCTCGCGGCGTATCTCGTTCGAGGGCGAGGGTTGCAGGTGGCAGTAGTCGATGTCGAGAATCTTGTCGAACATCGAGGGAATATGAAAGCCCAGAGCGGGGGTATCGGCAATCTCCTCGCCACGCGACACCTCTTCATAGGTCTTCCAACGCTTGGGGGCGAAGGTAAATTCGAGTTTATTGCGGTAGTGGTCGGTCTTCTTCGAGCCGAGAATAGGGCTAATCTCGGGCAACGAGAGGTGTCCGATGCGTGTGAGCTGGTCCACCACCTGCTGCTGCTTGAAGGCTATCTGCTCGCTGTAAGGGATATTCTGCCACTTGCAGCCGCCACAAACGCCAAAGTGAGCACAGAAAGGCTCCACACGCTTCTCGGAGCGCTTGACGTATTCGGTGACGTAGCCCTCCATATAGCGGCGACGTTTGGTACGAATCTGCACATTCACAACATCGCCCGGAACGGTCAGCGGCACAAAGACCACAATGTCGTTCCACTTGCCCATAGCATTACCTTCGGCTGCCAGAGCGGTTATTTCGAGTCCCTCCAAACGAGGATGTCGGTTTCTTGCCATATTATTTCGATAGTTTAACAAACAAAGATAGGAATTTTCTCAAAAAAACTCCCTACATTTGTACAAAATAAAATCAACAATAGGCTATTATGACCAAATTAGCACGTTTTACGTTCAATCATTTCGGCACAAACTGCTACATTCTCTCCGATGAGCAGGGCGCAGCCGTCATTATAGACCCCTGCTTTACATCCGAGGCGGAGGCATCTAAACTCACGGATTTCATAGCCACGAACCACTTGGAGCCCAAGATGGTTGCACTCACCCACCCCCACCCCGACCATATCGGTGGCGTGGCTTTCGCAAAAAGGCTCTACAACATTCCACTTGCAATGCACTCTGCCGATGGCGAGTTGCTTGCCATAGCACCCGCCTATGGAGCCTCAATGGGCTTCAACATTGAGCCTTTGGTGGCAGAAATTGACCTTGCCGAGAAGAGGACTTTGGAGGTTGGCACACTGCGCATAGAGGTGCTCCACACCCCCGGGCACTCCAAGGGTGGAGTGTGTTTCTACGAGCCCGAGGGCGGTATTCTCCTATCGGGCGACACCCTCTTTGCAGGCAGCATAGGTCGTAGCGACCTGCCGGGTGGCGACTACGATGAGCTGATGCATAGCATTATTGAAAAACTGTTGCCTCTGGGCGGTGGCGTGAAGGTCTACCCCGGTCACGGCGGCGACACCACAATAGGACAAGAGATGGGCACCAATCCTTTCATTGGCGAGGTGCTCGATGGAGGATTTAACAAAGACACAACGCTATGAGAATAGATATCCTTACGGTCGTTCCCGACCTGCTAACTTCGCCCCTCAACGAGTCCATCCTGCGCCGAGCACAAGAGAAAGGCTTGGCAGAGATTGTGGTGCACAACATACGCGACTACACCCCCTACAAGCACGGTCAGGTGGACGACTACCCCTTTGGTGGCGAGGCGGGAATGGTCATGATGATCGAGCCCGTATTCCGTCTTATAGAGAAACTTAAAAGCGAGAGGGAGTATGACGAGATAATCTTCACTTCGCCCGATGGCATTACCTACAACCAACAGGAGGCAAACCGCCTCTCGACGCTCGGCAACATCATCATCCTCTGCGGACACTACAAGGGCATCGACCACCGCATCCGCGAACACCTTATAACCCGCGAGATTTCCGTAGGCGACTATGTGCTGACGGGTGGCGAGTTGGCAGCAGCAATCATTGCCGACAGCGTAGTAAGGCTCCTACCGGGTGCTATTGGCGATGAAGAGTCGGCACTGACCGACTCATTCCAAGACAACCTCTTGGCACCACCCATCTATACCCGTCCTGCGGAGTTCAACGGTTGGAAGGTCCCCGAAGTGCTCACAAGCGGCAACTTCGCAAAGATTGAGGCGTGGAGGGAGGAACAAGCCTACGAGCGCACAAAACAACTGCGACCGGACCTTTTGGAGAATTGAAAGTTGAAAATTTTGGTTCGCCTATGGCGCGGCGCAAACTTTCAGGATATTAAGAGCGAGTGAATATCGCGGAAACGCATCAGACGCCCGCGAGATACGCTCGCAAACGGTAAAAGGCTAAAAAATGAAGTATTATATAATTGCAGGTGAGGCAAGTGGCGATTTGCACGGCTCGAACCTGATGAAGGGCATACTCAAAGCCGACCCCGAGGCAAAGTTTCGTTTTTGGGGCGGCGACAAGATGGCTGAGATAGGCGGCAGGGAGAACCTCGCCAAGCACTACAAGGACACCTCCTTTTTTGGGGTGTCGGAGGTGCTCCGTAATCTCCGCACCATCTTCTCGCAACTCTCGGAGTGTAAGCGCGATTTGATGGCTTTCGAGCCCGACGTACTGATAAGCATCGACTACCCCGGATTCAACTTCAAGATGGCAAAGTTTGCCCACTCGCAGGGCATCCGCACTTTCTACTACATCTCGCCCAAGGTGTGGGCGTGGAAGGAGCGCAGGGTGGAGCGCATACGCAAATATGTCGACAGGCTCTTCATCATCTTCCCCTTCGAGGTGGAGTATTTCAAAGGCAAGGGCATCGAGGCGATATACGAGGGCAATCCGCTTGTGGACTCCATAGCCCAAAAGCTCCGCACCATCGTCCCACGCGAGGAGTTCTTGGCGGAGAATGGCTTGGACTCTCGCCCCGTGGTGGCACTCCTGGCGGGCTCGCGCAAGAGCGAAATTGAGCGCAATATGGGCTTTATGGTCGCCCTGTCAAAGGCGCACCCCGAGTGGCAATTTGCCGTTGCAGGAGTGTCGTGGATAGCCCCAGAGCTCTACCACGCCGCAACCGCAGGTAGCGACGTTAAAGTCCTCACAGACAAGACCTACGAACTGCTCAAATATGCCGATGCAGCGGTGGTTTGTTCTGGCACGGCAACTCTCGAAACGGCACTCATCGGAACGCCAGAGGTTGTCTGCTATCGTATGGACGAGTTCTCCTACCGCGTGGCTCGTGCGTTTGTCAAAATAGGCTTCATTTCGCTCGTCAATATCATTATGGGCAGGGAGGTCGTAAGGGAGCTCATTCAGCACGATATGACCGTCGAGAACGCCTCCGAGGAACTCCAAGCCATAATGGAGGGCGGCTCAAAACACTCGAAGATGATGGCAGATTATGCCTCTCTTGGTGTTATTGTAGGTGGCGAGGGCGCATCCGACCGCTTTGCTGCACGAATGGTGGAATTATTAAAATAATTTAAAAATGAAGATTATCTGCATTGGGCGCAACTACGCCGACCATATAAAGGAGTTTGACAACGGAGCAGCCCCCACCGAGCCGCTCTACTTTATCAAGCCCGACACCTCACTACTGAGGAACAACGACCCATTCTTCATCCCCTCCTTCTCGAAGCAGGTGGACTACGAAACAGAACTCGTTGTGAAGATAAACCGCGTGGGCAAGTGCATCGAAGAGCGTTTTGCACACCGCTACTACGACGAGGTGGGTTTGGGCATAGACTTCACAGCACGCGACCTGCAAAGGGAGGCTATGGCGGCAGGACACCCCTGGGAGAAGGCTAAGGGTTTCGACCGCTCGGCAGCCATCTCGCCTCGTTTCCTCTCGCTCTCGGAGTTGGGCAAAAAGGTGGAGGATTTGAGGTTCCAGATGACTCTCAATGGCGAAGTACGACAAGTGGGAGAGCCTAAGAAGATGATTTTCTCGGTTGACAAAATCATTGCCTACGTTTCGCGTTATATGACTCTCCGTATGGGGGACTACATCTTTACGGGCACTCCCGCGGGCGTTGGTCCTGTGAAAAAAGGCGATGTGCTGAGAGCCTCGTTGGAGGGCGAAGAACTCCTGAATTTTGACATTAAATAGGGTCAAACGTCCAACGTCTAACGTCAAAAGTCGCGGGCACCTTGTGCCCGAAAATAGAATTTTATGTTACTGAAAGATAGATTAAATAATTACCGTCTGCTCTTGGCGAGTAAGTCGCCCCGCAGGAGGGAACTTTTGGCGGGTTGTGGCTTGGAGTTCGAGATTGCCGATGGCAGGGATGCCGAAGAGGTTTTTCCAGCAGATATGCCGCTCAGCGAGGTTGCCGAATACCTCTCGAAATTGAAGAGCGACGCCTATGCCGACACGCTCAGCGTGGGCGACATTCTCATCACTGCCGACACCGTAGTGATTGCAAGCGGCGAGATACTCGGCAAGCCCCACGACAGAGAAGATGCTGTGCGTATGCTCTCCACCCTCTCGGGCGCAACACACGAGGTTGTGACGGGTGTTACGCTCCGCTCAACGGATAAGGCACAAAGTTTTTCGTGCCACAGCAAAGTGACTTTTCGCGACCTTACGAGCGAGGAGATTGAGCACTACATCGACACCTTCCGCCCCTACGACAAGGCGGGTGCTTACGGAATTCAGGAGTGGATTGGCTATGTGGCAATCAGCGGCATCGAGGGCTCGTTCTACAATGTTATGGGACTACCCGTGCAGAGGCTCTATGTGGAGTTGGAAAATTTTGTATAACCTAAAACATATCAGCACGTTATGAAGAAACTATTTTTAACGCTAAGTATCGCACTTCTCACCCTTTCGGGCATTCGTGCAGACGAAGGTATGTGGCTCCCACTTCTGATTGGCGAGCGCATAGAGGATATGAAAGCCAAGGGGTTTGAACTCTCGGCAGAGGATATTTACAGCGTAAACCAAGCAGCCCTAAAAGACGCCATCGTACTCTTCGGCAGAGGTTGTACGGGTGAGTTGGTGTCGGCAGAGGGACTACTATTCACCAACCACCACTGCGGCTACGGACAGATCCAGTCGCATAGCAGTGTGGAGCACGACTACCTCACAAACGGTTTTTGGGCTATGAATCGCTCGGAAGAGTTACCCAACCCGGGACTGACCGTTTCGTTCCTCGTGAGAATGGAGGACGTAACAGCACAAATTGAGGGTGGCACAACCGCAGCCGAAGTTGTTGCAGCAGCCGAAGAGGGTGGCAAATACTCCGCATCGGTGGAGAGCCTTTACTACAACAACAAATTCTACCTTTTTGTGTATCAAGTGTATAGGGACATTCGCCTTGTAGGTGCTCCACCTTCGAGCATCGGCAAGTTTGGTGGCGACACGGACAACTGGATGTGGCCTCGCCATACGGGCGATTTCTCCATCTTCCGCATCTATGCGGGTAAGGACAACGAGCCAGCCGACTACTCGCCCGAAAATGTGCCCTACCAGCCCAAACGTCACTTTGCAATCTCTACTAAGGGCGCCGAGGAGGGCGACTTTACCTTCGTGTATGGCTTCCCGGGCAGCACCCGCGAGTACGTAACGAGCGACTTCGTGGACTACACTCTCAACCACTCCAATCCCGCAAAAATTCGCCTGCGTACCAAACGTCTGGACATCATCTCGGAGGCTCAGAGCAAAGATGTTGCAACACGCATTATGTACGCCTCGAAGCACGCCGGCATAGCCAACGCTTGGAAGAAGTGGCAGGGCGAGAGTCTGGGACTTGCAAGGCGCAACACGGTGGGCAAAAAGCAGGCTTACGAGGCTCGCTTCGAGCAGTGGGCTGCGGGCACCGAATACGAGGGTGTGCTCGCCTCGCTTCACGCAAAATATGCCGAACTACTCCCCTACGCCATCACTCGCGACTACTACAACGAGGCTGCCTATGCCATTGAACTTTTGGGCTTTGCCTCGCCCCGCAATCTCGAAAGGGGTCTTTCAGCAGCCAACTATAAGGACTACCTCACTACCATCGACCGCCAAATTGCCATCGAGATGCTCAAAGAGTTTGGCGAGAATGTAGCCGCCGAGTTTGTGCCCGAGTGGTACACCGCAAGGCTTACGGAGTGTGGCTCAGTGGAGGCTTTTGTGGAGTGGCTGTACGGCACCTCGCGCCTTACCTCGTTGGAGGGCTACGAGAGTGCCAAGACAGAGGGTTACGACTTCGAGAGCGACCCCGCAGTGATTATGCGCCGTGAGTTCGACAACCTCTACAAAGAGAAAATCAACACCCCCTACATCGCCCTCAACCGCGAGATTACCGAGCTCTACAAGACCTATATGCGCGGTCAGATGGCTTTCGAGCCCGAGCGCACGTTCTATCCCGATGCAAACCTCACGCTGAGGGTGGCTTACGGCTCGGTGGCGGGCTACGAGGCTGCCGATGGTGTCTACCATCTACCCTACACCACTCTCGATGGCATCATCGAGAAGGACAACCCCGAAATCTACGACTACGATATTCCCCAAAGCCTGCGCGACCTATACGCCTCGAAGGAGTATGGTAGGTGGGGAGTTGAGATGAATGGTCACTATACCATCCCCGTAGCGTTCCTCGCCAAGAACCACACCACGGGTGGCAATAGTGGTAGCCCTATTATTAATGGTAAGGGCGAGCTGCTGGGTATTAACTTCGACCGCACGTGGCTCAGCACAATGAGCGACCTCGACTACGACCCCGACATCTGCCGCAACATCTCGGTGGATATCCGCTATGTCCTCTTTGTGATTGATAAGATTGGCGGCGCAGGCTACCTGCTCGACGAGATGACAATCAACTAATCCACACCATAACACCCTGCAAAAACTAAGGGACTCAATCTGGTTGAGTCCCTTAGTTTTTTTATTCTACATACAGCACCAAGCCTTTGAGGTACTCGCCCTCGGGGTGGTAGATGTTGATTGGGTGGTCGGTGGGTTGGGTCATTTGGTGGAGGATGCGCACCTTGCGACCTGCAATAGCCGCTGCCGAGAATACCGCCAAGCGGAACTGCTCCTTGCTGACCGCCTGCGAGCAACTAAACGTGAAGAGGATACCCCCTTTGGCAATCTTCTCCATAGCCCTCGCATTGAGTCTCTTATAGCCTTGCAGTGCGTTGCCCAGCACCTTGTGGTGTTTGGCAAAGGCGGGTGGGTCGAGGATTATAAGGTCGTACTCGCCATCCTCGGTTGTGCGCAGGAAATCGAAGGTGTCCATTGCTGCGCTGCGGTGGGGTGCGCCCTCGGGGAAGTTGAGAGCCACATTCCTATCCACAAGTTCCACTGCCAAGCCACTACTATCCACGCTTGTAACGCTCTTTGCGCCACCCGCAAGAGCATATATCGAAAAGCCACCCGTATAGCAGAATGTATTGAGCAGATTGCGCCCCTTGGCATACTTCGCCACGAGTGCTCGGTTTGCCCTTTGGTCTATGAAGAAACCCGTCTTTTGTCCCTTAGCCAAATTGACTGCGAACTTGTGACCGCCCTCCAAGACGACCTCTTCGCCCTCGCCCGAACCCCAGAGGTAACCATCCTCAACCTCAACTTCTGCCTTGTAGGGCATAGTCTGGCTACTCTTGTTATATATTGCACCGAGCGAGTCGCCGTAGTTCTCCCTCAGAGCCACTACAATACTATCGAGCGAGAGATACATACCCACGCTGTGGCACTGAACGACTGCCGTAGAGCCATAGATGTCGATGACAAGTCCAGGGAGATTGTCGCCCTCTCCGTGCACAAGGCGGTAGCAGGTGGTCTGGGGGTCATCGGTAAGTCCGAGCGTGCGCCTTACTGCAAGTGCCGAGCCGATGCGGGCGTTCCACCACTGCTGGTCTATCTCCTCCTGCTCAAAACTGAGCACCCTTACGGCAATGGAGCCAACCTGCGAATGACCACGAGCAATGAACTCGCCCGCCGAGGAGAGTACGTCTACAATCTCGCCCTCCTCAACCTGTTCACTCACACGCCCAATGGCACCCGAGAAAACCCAGGGGTGGCGGCGCAAGAGCGACTCCTCTTTGCCTTTTTTCAGATATATCTTCTTATTGTTACTCATCGACTTATCTCTATTATACTCCTTGCAGTTTGTTGTACATCTCCAAGCATATCCACGCATCCGTAGCGGCGTAGCGCATCTGTGCTGCGGTAAGTTCGCGTGCCTCCCAATTGCTAAGCCTCTGCGCCTTCGACACACCCACGCCCAAAATTATCGCAGCCATCTTTTTGAGGCTCTTATCCTCAATGCCGAAAGCCTCCACCTCTTTCTGCAACTCCACAAATCCGGCGGCTCGGAAGTGGCGTACCTTGTTGAGATTGCGAATGTCGCCTGCCACATCCACGCCCACTTTCAGCGTCTTGCGGCTCTCCAAGAGGTGCATCAAGCAACGCTCCATCCTCACCGAGCCGAGCCTTATGAGGTAGCAGACGTCGGCTGTGGAGAGCTGTATGAGCGACACGTTGTAGGTCACGCCAGCCTTGAACGAGGGGCGCGTCTCGGTGTCGAAGCCGATGACGGGGTACTCCGAGAGGTAACGGCACGCAGACTCCAACTTCTCGGAGGAGTCCACAATGACTATCTCTCCCTCGAAGCCAGCCACGGGCAACTCCTTAATCTCTTCGGGTGTGATGCTATGTTGGAATAGTTCTTTTGTCATTTCGGGCGCAAAATTATCGCTTTATCCTGAGAATACCGCCTTTGTCGGTATAAATTTTCTCACTCTCGAAGAGAATTTCCACCGCACGGGCTATGCTCTCGGGCTCGGCAGCGAACTTTCGGGCAAGGTCGCGAGGTGATATTCCATCGTTTTGGGCTATGATGGCTAATACTTCCTCGGGAGTTACAGTGTGGGGTGTGGGCTCCTTGCGCTTGCGTCGAGCAAGACAGAGGTCGCACACTCCGCACTCTACGGCACCCTTCTCGCCAAAGTACTCCTGTATGGTGCGACTGCGGCAGCCCTCCATCATAAGAGAGTAGTTCACAATAGCCTCAGCACGCTCCACGGCGAACTGCTTGCGCACAAGGTAGCTCTCGGGAGCTATATATATATCCTCCTCGGGCACCCTGTCGCACAGCAACGATACAATGGGCGAATAGCTGCTCGGAACATAGCGGATGATATGCTGTCGCCAAAGGTGTTTCAGCTCCTCCCTCACTTTTTCCACCCCATAGCCGCTATAAAGTGCAATCTCCTGAACATCAATGGGTCGGAACTCCGTAAAGACACCCTCATAGAGCCTCATAATGGCGAGCAGCACACCTTCCATTTCGCCCCTACGTATGCGGTAGTCGTAGAGCTCCTCACGGCTCACACAGAACATCAATCGGGCGGAGTTCTCCCGCTCGTCGCTGAGCGAGAGGTAGCCATTTTGGGCGAGTATCTTTGTGGCGTTGAAAATAGTGTCTATCGTAAGTCCCTCGCTGTGCGCAAACTCGTAGGGGTTGAACTCTCGGCTGATGCCTGCACCCTCGCCATAGGCAATCATCAGTCGGGTGCATATTTTGGAGTATATACTCTTTATTAATGGTAGCGGCGGAAAGTCGTTCTCGACCCTCAGAGTGGCTGACGCCTGTTCGTCGTCGTCCACCAGCAGCACCGCAAAGCTACGCTTGCCATCCCTGCCTGCCCTACCTGCCTCTTGGTAGTAGGCTTCGAGCGAGGAGCACATATCGTAGTGCACCACCGCCCTTACGTCGCTCTTGTCGATGCCCATACCAAAGGCGTTGGTGGCGACCATAATGCGGCACTTACCCTGCTGCCACTCCTCCTGACGCAGAGCACGCTCCTCGTGGGGCAGTCCTGCGTGGTAGAATTGCGCCGAGAATCCCTCCTCGGTGAGCCACTCGCAGACCTTGGCACTGCGCTCCCTCGTGCGGACATAGACAATTGCCGAGCCCTCGACATTCGAGAGCACCCTGACAAGTTGTTCCCTCTTGTCGTCGCACCTACGCACCACAAACGACACATTGGGGCGTGCGTAGCTACTTCTTACTATCTTGCCATCGCGGAATTGCAGCAGACGCATAATATCTTGTGCCACAGCATCGGTCGCCGAGGCAGTGAGTGCAAGTATGGGAGCATCGGGCACTATACGCCTAAGGTAGCCCACCTCCAAGTAGGAGGGGCGGAAGTCGTAGCCCCACTGCGAGATGCAGTGTGCCTCGTCAATTGCCAAGAGCGACACATTCATCTTGCGGAGCCTTGCCACCAACATCTCGTTGTGTATCCTCTCGGGGGCAATGTAGAGAAACTTCACATCGCCATAGACGCAGTTGTCCAGAGCGATGTCTATACTGCGGCGTGTCATACCGCTGTGGAGAGCCACCGCCTTTATGCCTCGCTTTTGCAGGTTGTCCACCTGGTCCTTCATCAGTGCCACAAGCGGAGTAACAACCACACAGATACCCTCTCGCGCCATTGTTGGCACCTGATAGAGGAGCGACTTGCCCGCACCCGTAGGCATCAATGCGAGGGTGTCCTCGCCCGCCAGGACTCGTTCGATGACCTCACGCTGTCCCTCGCGGAACCCTGTGTAGCCCCACCACTTACGGAGTGTTTCGAGTATGTTCGGCTTTGGATTCAAAATTCAAAACTCTGCGCCAACGGCGCGCCTAAATTCTCAACTCTCAATTTTCAATTCTCAATTCTAAAAAAACTCTTCCCTTAGGGGGTATGTGTTTCGTCTATCTTCCAAATCGTGGGGATGGCGTTTCATCCTTGCCGTTTCTTCCAAGAGGTGGCAGTGGTCGTCTATGCGGCTGCACATCTCTTCCCAACCGATAGGTTGAGGAGTGCTGGGGCGGATACCCTCTGGGTACCACTCCTCCAATTCGCCAATGCCGAGCCTGCGGGCAAGTGAGCGGAGTACTATCGCCGAGGCGTTCGCTTTGCCCTGCAAGGAGTAGCCCGCAATGTGGGGCGTGGCGATCTCGGCAACCTCCAAGAGCCCGAGGTTTATGTTGTCGGGCTCGCCCTCCCACACGTCTAAGCAGAGCGTAAGTCGCGCGGAATGAGCCAGCAGAGCCTCAGTGTCGGCAACCTCGCCACGCGAGGCGTTCAGAAGTGTGGCTCCTGTGTGCATCTTTGCGAGGAAATCGTTGTCGGCAAGATGATAGGTGGGATGCTCGCCCTCGCGAAGCAGCGGGGTGTGGAGTGTTACAATGTCACTCTCTTTGAGTAGCCTTTCGAGCGGCACAAAACCGTCACTCTCGCCCAAGCCCTCAGCCCTCTCGCGTGGAGGGTCGCTACACAACACCCTGAAACCCCACGCCTTGCCATACTCCGCCACAAGGCTGCCGACGTGTCCCACGCCCACAACACCCAGAGTCCTCTCCTCGGGCTTCCACCACTGCTTCTGGGCAAGGTGGGCAAGTGCGGCTGCCACCCACTGCAACACCCCTCGGGCGTTGCAACCTGCGGCACTTGTGAATGTTACACCTCGGCTGGCGAGGTAGGGCTGGTCTATGTGGTCGTAGCCTATGGTGGCTGTACCGACAAATTTCAGAGCGTGTGCCCCCGAGAGTAGAGCCTCGTTGCAGCGTGTGCGAGTACGCACCACAAGAGCATCGGCATCCGCAACACTTTCGGGTGTTAGCGAGCGTCCGTCCACACTCACAACTTCGGCATAGGGGGCAAGAGCCTCCGCCATATATGGCACAAATTGGTCAATAAGTATCTTCATAATCGGCAAATATACAAATTTCTTGTGGGATTTTGCCACACGGGGCGCACTTTTAGTACAAGAAAAACGGCTCATTACTATACGAATGAGCCGAATAAATGGATCGCATCTTTATGTAGTAACGCAACCTACTCCCACTCGTCCGGGTTGAATGAGCCATTTTTGATGCACTCTTGGTAGAGGTCAAGTTTATATTGCATTTCTTCGGGCAGTACGGTTGTTTTGGCGGTTTTGGAGATAACGTGCTCTACGGTTATAAAACTCCCAGCATCTGCAATACCTTGCTCGTGTTGCTCTCGTGAGGTAGTTAGCACGCCCTCTATCACATATTCATACCCCTCTTCGAACTCCATACCAACTAAGTAGTCAACGGAAAACCAATCGCCGCCATATTTCTCTTTTGCAAAATGGCACGTTTCGTAGTGATCCCACGCACCATTATATGCACCCATTTCTGACGCTATAATGTATGTCTTGGTGTCGTCAAATAGCGAACATCCCGACAAAACTACCGCCATAACAACAGTAATTATAATAGTTGTAAATCGCTTCATAGTCGTAATAATTTATAGTTAAAAGACATAAACAGTGTACCATTCTCTCAGATAACCCCTAAGAACTCCCATATCTTCTTGAAGAAAATACTCGGTTCATAATGTAATGGAATTAAAGCTGTTGAAGTGTTTGGTTGCTGTCCCCAAGAGGTGTCGTGGCAGGGGCAACCACGGGTGGGGAAGCGGAACGTGCACTTTCAGCCCACCGCATTATTTGACGATTGTCATAAGCAAAAATAGTTGGTTTTGTGCAAATATAATGATTATGTATTAAAAATCAAAGGATTTGCGCACTATTAGCACAAGAAAAAAGTTACCCACCGCAACAACTATCGAAATGTTTGCTTACTTTTGTGGTTGCATAGAAGATTTATTGAAGAGGGATTTGAAATTTGCTTCGCGCCACAAGGCGCACCATAATTCTCAATTCTCAATTTTCAATTTTCAATTACTCAACGATATGTCCTTTTACAGTCGCATAGTACGCCCCATACTCTTTTTGTTCCCTGCCGATAGGGTGAGGAACTTTTCGCTCGCACTGCTCCGCATTGTTGGTGGCAACCGCTTTGGCGAGTGGCTCCTCTCGCGCCTCTATGGCTACCGCCACCCCTCGCTCGAACGAGAGGTCTTCGGCATCAGGTTTCGCAACCCGATAGGCGCAGCGGCAGGTATCGACCGCGACGCCAACCTCTACCGCCCGCTCGGAGCCTTAGGCTTTGGCTTTGTGGAGATTGGCTCCCTCACGCCCAAACCCCGGAACGGCAACCCCCGCCCCCGACTGATGCGTATGCGCCGTGCGAAGGCTCTGCTGCACCGTATGGGCGAGCCCAACTGCGGACTCGAAAAGGCTGTGGAGCGACTGCGCCGCAGGGCACACGGGCGCAAGGTCGTTGTGGGTGCAAACCTCGCGGCTAGTTCGCTTACCTCGAGCGAGAACGCCCTCAAAGAGTATCTCCGCCCTTTCAGGAGCCTCTATCAATATGTCGACTACTTCACAATCAACGTCACCAACCTCATAGGCTCGGGCGAGGACTATACGCCCGAGGATAGGGCTCTTGTGGACGAGATTCTCGACTCGCTCTTTGACTTCCGCCGAGGGCAGAACGACTACCGTCCCATACTTCTGAAAATCTCGCCCGATTGGAGCTATGAGCAGATAGACGATATGGTCAAAATCCTCATAGACACCCCCTTGGATGGTCTTGTGGTGAGCGACTGCTCGCGCCAATTTATGGGGGCACTCACTCCTCGCGAGATGGGTCGTGCGGCGGGTTGTGTGCTGGGTGGTGCACCCCTTTTGGAGCGCACCATCGAACTAATAAAATATGTATGTAGCAAGATGGATTACAGCTACCCCGTCATTGGTGTGGGCGGTATGATGAGTGGCGAGGATGCACAACGTATGCTCGATGCGGGCGCAAGCCTTGTGCAGTGCTACTCGGCGATGGTCTATGAGGGTCCTGCACTGCCCGGACGCATCTGTCGACAACTCTCCGAACCTGCACGAATAGCCGAAAAAGAGCGTAAAAAAGCAGCTAAAAAATGAGAGCAGATATCATAACCATAGGCGATGAAATACTCATCGGTCAGATTGTCGATACAAATTCGGCGTGGATTGCAGCCCGTCTGGGCGAAATAGGCGTAAGCATAAGGCGCAAATACTCCATTGGCGACCGCAGGGAGGAGATTGCCGAGGCTGTTGGGGAGTCGATGCAAAGGAGCGAACTCACAATCGTTACGGGTGGCTTGGGTCCCACAAAAGACGACATTACAAAACGAGTGCTGGCAGAGGTCTTCGACTCGTCACTCGTTTGCCACGCAGAGACTTACGAGCGCGTGGAGCGTATGATGGCAAGGCGCGGAATAGCCTTCAACGAGCTCAATAAGGGGCAGGCTATGGTCCCCGAGTGTTGCACCGTACTCGCCAACCACAAGGGCACAGCCCCGGGTATGTGGTTCGAGCGCGACGGCAGAGTTTTGGTGTCGCTCCCCGGTGTTCCCTTCGAGATGGAGGCGCTTATGACGGAGAGTGTGCTGCCCAAAGTGAAAGAATTTTTCTCGCTCTCGTCGGTGGTACACCGCACAGCCATAACCTTCGGCTTGGCAGAGAGTATGATGGCAGAGCGCATTGCCGAGTGGGAAGATGCTCTGCCCCCGCACCTCCACCTTGCCTACCTCCCCTCGGCGTCGCAACTGCGACTGAGGCTTTCGGCATACGATATCGACAAGGAGCAGGCTGGGCGCGAGATAGACGAGCAGTTCGACCGATTGATTCCCCTGCTGGGCGACCTCTTTGTAGGTTGGGGAGATGCAACGGTGCAGAGTGCCGTTGCCGATATATTGCTCCAAAGGGGCGAGACACTCTCCTCGGCAGAGAGCTGCACGGGAGGCGTTGTGGCGTCCAAATTTACGGCTATGAGCGGAGCCTCGGCATACTTTATGGGTGGCGTGGTGTCGTATGACAATAGCGTTAAGGAGGGTGTGCTGGGTGTCAGCCGCTCCAACCTCGACACCTACGGCGCAGTGAGCGAACAAGTGGCACGCGAGATGGCAGAGGGCGTAAGACGACTCTGCGGCACCACCTACGGCGTTGCCACAACGGGCATTGCCGGACCTACGGGAGGTACCCCCGACAAACCCGTCGGCACGGTGTGGATTGCCGTTGCAACCCCCACACGCACCATCGCCCAACGCTTTGTGAACGGCACCGTAAGGGCAGTGAACATTGAACGCTCCGCCACGCAGGCAATCAATATGTTACGATTAGAGCTATTGAAGGTCTAACGTCAAAGGTCTAACGTCAAAAGTCGCGGGCGCACCTTGCAGGGTGCGCCCGACATTTTTATGAGAGATGTGGAAACTATCTCATTCCTTACATAAGCCTTAGGTCGGTTAGACATTGGACATTAGACGTTAGACGTCATCCGTTGTGAGCGGTAGTGCTTGGGGGTTGTGCCCTCGTGGCGCTTGAAGAACTGCCCGAAGAACGAGGGGTTGGGGAAGCCGAGCTCGGCAGAGATCTGCTGCACGGTCATATCCGACGAGGATAGCAAGGTGCGGGCATAGCGCATAATGGCACCATCTATCCACTCCACAGGCGAGCGCCCCGACGCCTTGCGCACCACCACCGAGAGGTATTTGGAGGTTATACACAGTTTGTCGGCATAGAAACTAAGGTCGCGGTGCTGGGTGGCGTGTTGCTCCACAAGTTTCAGGAAATCTTTGCAGAGACTCCCCTGTCGTGAGCGACTCTCGAAGTCGGGAACTTTTCTGTCCTGGCTCTGGTAGAAACCGTATATCTCGTAGCACAAAATGGTCAGCAAATGGCGGCAAATTTCCTTACCGAAGGCGTGCTCGGTATTCTCTCTGCGACGGCGCAACATCTCACACAGCTCGATAATCGTATCGGTCTGCTCTTGATTGATTTTAAGTAGCGGATTTTCAGAGATATAGAGATAACTCTTCACAACGTCGCTTAGCTGTATGCTCGCCATAAATTTGGTGTCGGCAGCAATGGCGTAACCCAAGAAATCGTCGGACGAGCGGAGCGACCTCACCACCGCATTGGGCAATATGGTCAATAGCGTTCCTGACGCGATTTCGTAGGGCTTATCGTTGATGGCAATGGTACCACTGCCACGCAGACAGACACAGATGATACCTGCCTGCACTATGACGGGCTCTTGCACCGAGAGAGGTTTCAATCCACGCTGGGTGTCGATGGCTATGCACTCGAAGAGCGAGTTGCCAAGCGAGTCGGCTGAGATGGTAGGTAGGGTGTATGATTTCATAGCAGATAATGTAAGTTTGCGGTTTATGTTCTTTTTGTCGCATTGCGTAATGTTCAAAAGTAACTCTTTGGGTGCACTTTTTATTGCCCCGATGCGCCTAAAAGAACATTTTTGTGTGCAAAAAGGAGTTTTTATTTGAGGAAAGACAGGAGAAACAGGAGTCTTAGAAGCCATCGGATGTTAGTCGTTGGTCGTTGCCATATTTTTTGGTTTTTCGGGAAAAATACCTATATTTGTAGGCTATAATGGGGCTAATATGCCCCAAGTGGCTGAAAATAAATAAGATAACAAACTTATACACACATAACATTAACACAATTTACATTTACTTATGGCAAACGTAAAAAGAGTTTACACCTTTGGCGATAGGAAAGCCGAGGGTAACGGTAAGATGAGAGAGTTGCTTGGCGGTAAAGGTGCCAACCTTGCAGAGATGAACCTGCTGGGTATGCCCGTGCCTCCCGGATTTACCATCACCACCGAGGTATGTACCGAGTACTACAAAGAGGGTGAGGCTAAGGTAATCGAGCTGATTAAGGACGAGGTAGAGGCCGCTATCAAGATGATCGAAGAGTCTACCGGTATGAAGTTCGGTGGCGAGGCATCGCCCCTCTTGCTCTCGGTTCGTTCGGGTGCACGCGCTTCGATGCCCGGTATGATGGATACCATCCTCAACCTTGGTATGAACGATAAGGCTGTTGAGGCTGTGGCTGCTCGCTCGGGCAACGACCGCTTCGCTTGGGACTCCTACCGTCGTTTCGTACAGATGTACGGTGACGTAGTTTTGGAGATGAAACCCGCGTCGAAACAGGATATCGACCCCTTCGAGGCTATCATCGAGGAGGTTAAGGAGGAGAAAGGCGTTAAGAACGACGCCGAGCTGACCGCTGAGGACTTCAAAGAACTCGTTGTTCGTTTCAAGAAAGCAGTTAAGGAGCAGACCGGCAAGGACTTCCCCGTTGATCCTTGGGAGCAGTTGTGGGGTGCTATCTGCGCTGTATTCCGCAGCTGGATGAACGAGAGGGCTATCCTCTACCGCAAACTCAACAACATTCCTCAGGAGTGGGGTAC
>JAZSAY010000020.1:0-22002 GCA_045602145.1 Tidjanibacter sp. | reverse complement strand
CTGACCTTCATCCACGACAAGGACCAACTGTCGTTGTTCTGACTCTCAGAAGGCGCCAATCTCACGTTAAGGAACCGTATATTTAACAGAAAAGCCTGCCAACCCCAACGGGTTGGCAGGCTTTTGTTGTGGAGCCCATAGGCTCTCGGGAGTGCCTATATGCAGCGCACCTTAGCGATAAACTTCTTCAAGGGAGCATCGCCCGCACCGATGAGGGGTGCGTGACCATCCTCGGGGAAGAATACCACAAGCTCGCCCGCTTTGAGGGTTACAAAGTGCTCGCAGCGCTCGTCGGAGAAGCGTACATCCTTCTGCTCGTCGTACTCGCCACGCCACTCCTCGACCTCCTCCATAGGCTTCCAACCCATACACTCCGAGCCCTGCAATACTACCTGTACGTCGATATACTTGCGGTGTACCTCGATGGGGGCGTTCTCGGCAGTGAAGAGCTCCTCGGGTGCCTGATTGTTGATAAATAGGTCTTTACCCTCAATCTCGTGGATGCCGAGTGGC
This sequence comes from Tidjanibacter sp., assembly GCA_045602145.1. Taxonomy (GTDB): domain Bacteria; phylum Bacteroidota; class Bacteroidia; order Bacteroidales; family Rikenellaceae; genus Tidjanibacter. The sequence continues at coordinate 21,489 of JAZSAY010000020.1, read as the reverse complement.
AGTTCGAGAGGGTTGTTCTGCTCCAACCACTCAAAGAGGCGGGGCATCAGTGGGTGGAGAGATTCGAGCCTCTCCCTATTATTCAAATTCGAAAGTACCATAGAGAGTCTATTTGTTTTGGAGATATTCGTGAATAGCCTTGGCAGCCTTACGACCTGCGCCCATAGCGAGGATTACGGTTGCGGCACCCGTTACGGCGTCGCCACCTGCGAAGACACCCTCGCGAGTTGTTGCACCCTCCTCGGTAGCAACAAGGCAGCCCCTACGGTTGCGCTCCAAGCCCTCGGTGGTCGAAGCAATCAGTGGGTTAGGCGAGGTGCCAAGTGCCATAATAACGGTGTCGCACTCAATCTCGAACTCCGAGCCTGCAACCTCTACGGGCGAACGACGACCGCTCTCATCGGGCTCGCCAAGTTCCATCTTAACGCATTTCAGAGCCCTTACCCAGCCCTTCTCGTCAGCCTCAATCGAAACGGGGTTGGTGAGCATTGCAAACTCAATACCCTCCTCTTTGGCGTGGTGAACCTCCTCAACACGAGCAGGAAGCTCAGCCTCCGAGCGGCGATAGACGATATAAGCCTCTGCGCCAAGTCGTTTTGCGCTCCTCACTGCATCCATAGCCACGTTACCGCCACCTACGACAGCAACTTTCTTACCCCTACGAACAGGAGTATCGTTCTCCTCGGGAGCGAAAGCACCCATAAGGTTGATACGGGTGAGGAACTCGTTTGCCGAGAATACGCCATTGAGGTTCTCGCCGGGGATGCCCATAAACTTAGGCAGACCTGCACCCGAACCAACAAATACTGCATCGAAGCCCTCTTCGGTGAGGCTGTCGATAGTTACGGTGCGACCTACAATGATGTTCTTCTCGAACTTAACGCCGAGCCTCGACACCTTCTCAATCTCTCCTGCAACGATGCGCTCTTTGGGCAGGCGGAATTCGGGAATACCGTAGCTCAGCACGCCACCCAGGCGGTGGAGAGCCTCGAAAACGGTTACCTCATAGCCCAACTTAGCCAAGTCGGCAGCACAAGCCAAGCCTGCGGGACCACTACCCACAACTGCAACCTTCTTACCATTAGGCTCAATCTGGGCAGCCTCCTTCTTGCCGTTCTCCAACTGCCAATCGCCCACAAATCTCTCCAACTTACCGATAGCAACGGGTTCGTGTTTGATGCCCAAGATACACGAGCCTTCGCACTGGCTCTCCTGGGGGCATACGCGACCGCAAATCGAGGGCAGCAAGGAGTCCTCGGCGATGATGTCGGCAGCCTGCTGGTAGTTGCCTGCAACAACCTCGGCAATGAAGTTTGGAATTTGGATGTTCACAGGGCAAGCCTGAACACAGCGAGGGTTGCGGCAGTTGAGGCATCTGGATGCCTCCCTCTGTGCCTCCTCAACATTGAAACCGTAGCATACCTCCTCGAAGTTGGCTGCACGTTTGGTGGGGTCTTGCTCCCTGACGGGAGTACGCGAAATTATATTTGCCATAATTCTCTTACTTTCTCTTTAAGGTTCTACATCTACGGTCTATTTATCCAAGCCGATGCGGCATTTGTGGTCTTTGTATTTTTCGAGTCTGCGCTGCTCCTCATCGCGGTACTGACCACTACGGCGCATAGCCTCGTCGAAGTCCACCTCATGCGCATCGAACTCGGGACCATCTACGCAAGTGAACTTGGTCTTACCACCAACGCTCATCCTACAAGCACCGCACATACCCGTACCATCGACCATCAGCGAGTTCAGAGAGGCGATGGTGGGAATGCCGAGCTCCTTGGTTGTGAGCGACACAAACTTCATCATAATCATAGGACCGATGGTGATGACGGTGTCGTACTTCTTGCCATCCTCCTCAACGAGTTTTTTAAGACACCCCGTAACCATACCGTGGAAGCCCTCCGAGCCGTCGTCGGTAGCGATGTAGAGGTTGCCTGCAACAGCCCTCATCTCGTCGGTCAAAATCAGAAGGCTCTTAGTCTTGGCACCGATGATAACATCGGCATCCACACCGTGCTCTTTGAGCCACTTGACCTGAGGATAGACAGGAGCGGTACCTACACCACCCGCAATGAAGAGGAGTTTTTTGCCTTTGAGTTCCTCGATGTTCTCGTAGATGAAGTCCGAGGGGCGCCCCAGAGGACCCGCAAAGTCTTCAACACACTCACCCACCTCTTTTTCGGCAAGTTTGAGGGTCGACACACCAAGAGTCTGCACCACAATCTGCACCGTACCACGCTCTATATCGTAGTCCGAGATGGTCAAAGGAATACGCTCTCCCTCGGGGGTGGAGCGAAGAATGATGAATTGTCCGGGATGAGCCGAAGCAGCAACCCTGGGGGCGTGAATATCCATCAAGTAGATATTCTCTGCCAACTTTTCTTTCCTGAGAATTTCGTACATAGTTCTTCTCGTTTTTTGAAGTAGTTTTTATATGTTAGTTTGTCGTGTTTCTTTTCTTTTCGCACCTTTTTGTAAAAAGGTGCTACCAAAAACTTTTCGTGTGGCCTTTGCACTACCCTAATGGGAGTAATGGGAGTTATGAGAGATATGGGAAAACTCTCAACTCTCAATTGACCAGCCTTCGGCTGCTCTAAAATGCTCCCGCTCGGCATAGTCTGCGTGCAGCCTCTGCCCTCGCTTACTCGCATTTGCCTCAATTCTCAGCGAGTGCATATCGTGTGGCGAGTTCAAGGCTTGGTTTTGATTTTGCTCCGCAGTTTACTCTGCGTAAATGAGGAAGCAAAATCAAAAGCATAACGCCGAAATCGCCCACGAAATGTGCTCGCTCAGCTCTCAATTTTCACTGCACTCGTGCGAAACAACTCCTCCGAGGGCTTGCCGTCTATCACAAAGCGAAATTCGTCAATAATCAATTCGGGGCTCTCTGCCGTAGGAGCGTAGGTAAGCGTTACCAAAGCCTTTTCTCCTGCCGCTAGGTCTGTGGGAAGATTTATTTCGAGCACTCCGCTACTCTTCACCCACTCCACGCCGAGCATTACACTACTCTCGGAGGTGTTGGCAAGGGCTATGGTCATACTCTTTGTCTTACCCGCAGCAACCTTACCGAAGGGTTTGAAACTCGAATCGCTCCTCACACCACCTCCCAACTCGTAGGGGTGGCTATCCTCCACCGAGCGCGGGCGGGCTTTGACCCTACCTTTTATATATAGAGTGTTGCGACCCTTATCGTCGGCGCAAACTATCGTTATGCTCTTGGCAACCCTGCCACCCCTCTCCGTAGGGTCGAACACCACCGTGAACTCGCCCTCTCCACCAGCCTTCAACGCTCGGCGCGAATACTCGCCCGTGGTGCAACCGCACGAAGAGTACACCCTCTCGATGGTCACAAAGCCATCCGAGATGTTGCGGTAGTGGAAGGTGTGGCTAACTTTGCCATCCTCCTCATTGATGGTACCAAAGTCCCACTCGGTTTGCTCGAAGAGGAGTGCAGAACTCTCCTCGGGCTCCTGGGCAAAGAGTGCCGCGCAAGCCAACACCGCCACCAACAATATGGATACTCTACGCATAACATACAAAGATACCTATTTACTTTGAGAAATCAACCCTCCCGAGTGATAATAATTGCCCAAGATGAAAATTTTTATAAAAAATATCGCAAAAATGTTTGGAGGTATCGTTTTTTGGCGTATATTTGCACTCGCAAAACGGGAATAACTCGTGGAGCGGTAAAAATTCCTCAGTAGCTCAGTTGGTTAGAGCACCTGACTGTTAATCAGGGGGTCCTAGGTTCAAGTCCTAGCTGAGGAGCAAGGGTCACAGAGATGTGACCCTTTATTTTTTTGCATTATCTTGTGAGCCACCGCGGTGTTTCGCTGCGAGGTGCGGAGTTGATGTTGGTTATAAGTTTATATCGAACACTCCGTTCACATACCATAAAAGCACTACGGGCGCGGAATAGTTCCGCGCCCGTAGTCTATCTATAATCATTGTGAAGTGTGATTACTCCTCTACGAGTTTAATCTTCAAGTCCACAAGCTGTGCGGGGTCGATGGTGGTAGGCGAGTCCACCATAACGTCGCGTCCCTGGTTGTTCTTGGGGAAGGCGATGTAGTCGCGGATGGAGTCGGAGCCACCAAAGAGCGAGCAGAACCTATCGAAACCGAAGGCGATACCTGCGTGGGGAGGTGCACCAAACTTAAAGGCGTTCATCAGGAAGCCGAACTGAGCCTCAGCCTGCTCGGGGGTGAAGCCGAGCAACTTGAACATCTTCTGCTGCAATGCGCTATCGAAAATACGCACCGAGCCACCGCCGACCTCTACGCCGTTGCAGCAGAAGTCGTAGGCATTGGCACGCACCCTGCCCGGGTCGCTGTCCATATACTCAATATCTTCGGGCTTGGGCGAAGTGAAGGGGTGGTGCATAGCGTAGAAACGCTGGGTCTCCTCGTCCCACTCCAACAAGGGGAAGTCCACAACCCAGAGGGGAGCAAACTTCTTGGAATCGCGCAGACCAAGGCGGTCGCCCATCTCCAAACGGAGCACATTGAGTGCCGAAAGGGTATGTTTCCTGTCGCCTGCAAGGATGAGGATCAGATCGCCCGACTTGGCACCGCACTTGGTGGCGATAGCCGAGAGTTCCTCGGGGGTGTAGAACTTGTCGATGCTCGACTTGATGCCGTTCTCGTCCAATCTAATCCATACCAAGCCTTTGGCACCCACCTGGGGACGTTTTACGAAGTCGGTGAGGGAGTCAATCTGCTTGCGGGTGTAGCCTGCGCAGCCCTCAGCCACAATAGCACCTACATACTCTGCCGAATCGAAAACCACGAAATCTTTGCCCTTGACATCCTCGGTAATGTTGTTGAATTCCATACCGAAACGAAGGTCGGGTTTGTCGGAGCCATATTTCTCCATAGCCTCGTGCCACGACATACGGGGGAACGAGTAGTCGAACTCTACGCCAAGCACCTCTTTGAAGAGGGTTTTGGCGAAACGCTCAAAGATGTTCAGAACATCCTCCTGCTCCACAAACGACATCTCGCAGTCTATCTGTGTGAACTCGGGCTGACGGTCTGCCCTGAGGTCCTCATCGCGGAAGCAACGTACAATCTGGAAGTAGCGGTCGTAGCCAGCCACCATCAGCAGTTGTTTGAAGGTCTGGGGCGATTGGGGCAGAGCGTAGAACTTGCCGGGGTTGAGCCTCGAAGGTACAAGGAAGTCGCGTGCACCCTCGGGGGTGGAGTTAATCATATAGGGAGTCTCAATCTCCATAAAGTTCTCGTCCGAGAGGAAGTTGCGTGTAACCTGCGCCATACGGTGGCGGAGCATAAGAGCCTCTTTCAGGGGGTTACGCCTCAGGTCGAGGTAGCGGTAGCGCATACGGAGGTCGTCGCCGCCATCGGTGTTGTCCTCGATGGTAAAGGGAGGGGTGTCGGCAGCGTTGAGGATATTCAGAGAGGATACAGCAATCTCAATCTCGCCTGTGGGAATCTTATTGTTTTTGCTCGAACGCTCCAAAACGCGACCTTTTGCCTGAATGACAAATTCGCGTCCGAGGGAAGAGGCAGCCTCTTTGACCTCTGCCGAGCACGAATCATCCACCACAAGCTGGGTGATGCCGTAGCGGTCACGAAGGTCGATGAAAGTCATACCGCCCAAGTTGCGTACACGCTGTACCCAACCTGCAAGGGTTACCTCCTGGGAGAGGTTCGCAAGGCGAAGTTCGCCGCAAGTGTGTGTTCTATACATTTGGTCTGTTGTTAGTATTTATTTATTTTCGTATTTTTGCACTATCGGAAAATCTGTCAAAGGTACACAAAAAGATGGAAAAGGAGTACACAATGGAGCATTTTTTTATGCAGGCGGCACTCAGAGAGGCTCGCGAGGCGGCTTCGGAGGGCGAAATACCCATCGGAGCGGTAGTTGTATGTGGCGACAGGATAGTCGGCAAGGGGCATAATAGGGTGGAGGCTTTGGGCGATGCTACGGCTCACGCCGAGATGCAGGCTATCACTGCGGCGGCAAGTGCGCTGGGTAGCAAGTACCTGCCCGAGTGTACGCTCTACGTCACGGTGGAGCCTTGTGTGATGTGCGCTGGGGCATTGGCGTGGAGCCAAATAGGGCGCGTGGTCTTTGGCGCATCCGACCCCAAAAAGGGCTACTCGACATACTCAAACAACATTCTGCACCCCAAGACGGAGGTTGTGGCTGGCTTTATGGAGGAGGAATGTAGGACTCTGATGGAGGATTTTTTCAAAAAACTGCGCAGGTAAGTTTGTTTTCCTCGTGGGAATTTATACTTTTGTGGGATATTAATCCGTTACTTATAGGAACAAACAAAATAACTAACACATAAACTTCATAGAAACAATGAAAATCAAATCGCTTATCGTTGCTCTCGCAGCACTCTTGGCAAGTTCTGCAACCTTCGCACAAGACGATGTTACAACCCTTTGGAATAAAGCAGCAGGCTTGGTAAATGCCAAGAACTACGCTGAGGCAGTTGTTGCCCTCGAAGCGACCCTCGAGGCTGCATATACAGCCGACAACTTTGAGATGGTGGAGAAAGTTCAAAAACTCATCCCCAACTGCTACTTCCGTGTTGGTCTGTCGAAAGTTAATGCCGACCCCAATGCTGCAATCGCAGACCTCACAAAGGCTGACGAGATGGCTATGCTCTACAACGACGCCAAAACCTCGCGTAATGCCAAAGCTGCAATTTCGAAGGTTTATAAGATGCTGGGTGCTAAGTCCTACAACAGCAAAGACTATGCTGCCGCTGTTGAGGTCTTCGCAAAAGGTTACGAGGCTAACCCTCAGGATACCGAGTTGGCACTCTATTTGGCTACCAGCTACTGCGAGTTGAAGGACTTTGAGAATGGTGTGAGGGTTTATACCGACATTATCGCCTTGGAGAAGCGCCACAGCAAATTTGCTGAGCCCGCCGCAAAGGCAAAGGCAGAGCTCTCGAACTACCTTTTGGTTAAGGCTCAGGAGGAGTTTGCTGCTGCCAACAAGGAGGCTGCTTATGCAACTCTCGAAACCCTTATTGCTGCCGATCCTATGAACGCTACCAACCAGATGTACCGCTTGCAGAAAGCAGCCGAGATGCAGGATTGGGACAATGTTATTGCTTGGAGCGAGCTTGCAGGTGCGGTAATGACCACCCCCGAGCAGCAGAGTGATGTTTACTACCTCTTGGCAGTGGCTTACGACAGCAAGAACGAGAACCAGCTCGCAGTTGATAACTACAACTTGGTAACCGCAGGCGACAAACTCGAACCCGCAAAGGCTCGTGCTGCCGAACTCGTAGCATTCATCAAAGCCGAGAAAGAGGCTGCTAAATAATGTCAGTTTCGCGACACTTGCGATAAATTGCCATTTGGCGGGGCTTCGTGCCCGATATTATAGATAACAACAAGGCGGGGCGCTCCTCTGATGTGGGGTGCCCCGAGTTGTACCTTACCAAAATCTTACGAAAGAGAAAACCTATGGAAAAGTTTGAGCCATACGCAATAGCCGACCAAAACATAGAAGGTGAGTTTGTGGGCGAAGTCAAGGCGGGATTTCCCTCGCCTGCCGAGGGGGTGCGAGAGAGCCTCGATTTGGGCAAATTGTTGGTACGCCACAAGGCATCGACATTCTTCTTTCGCATAGACGGAGTCTCGATGGTCGATGAGTCGTTGGACGATGGCGATATTATCATTGTCGATAGGTCGCTAGACCCCTACGACGGCTGCAAGGCGGTGTGTTATATAGATGGCGAATATACCGTCAAGAGGGTGGAAATCTCCACCTCGGGCGTCAGACTGCTGCCTGCAAATGGCGATTCGAAAAAGTATAAGCCCATAAATGTCACTGCCGACAACAATTTCCTCGTTTGGGGCGTTGTTACCTATGTGATAAAAAAGATGTAGAAGAGAGATGTTTGGAGTTGTAAAGAGAATTGTTGCTACGTTTTGCTTGGTGTGTGCGGTCGGTGCTATGGGCTGCTACGCACAGAGTAGGGTGCATACAGACGCGCTGAAAATCACCTTCCTTTCGTGGGCTACGGGCAGTACGAAACTATCGTGGGAGCACGCCCTTGTGGAACATAAGCAGAGTGCCGAGATATGTGCCAGCCTTATTGGTGCGGGCTACGACAAGTACCACAATAGACCATTGGGCTTCACTCTGCGCTATGGGCATAAATTTTTCGTGGGCGACTACTCTGCCGAGCGACCTCTGGACGGCTTCTATGTGTGCCCCGAGGCTATCTTCTCGCGATACCACTACGATGCCCGGACTACGGGAACACGCACCCTTGCACAAATGGGTGCGTTACTTGCTACGGCGGGTTACCAGAGAACCTTTGGACGTTTTTTGGTGGATGCGTGGTTTGGTGGGGGCTATGCCTTCGGAGAGCCTGCCGAGACGGGCTACCACCACGGCTTTGCACTGCTCGACCACTTTGGCTTGAAGAACGACAATGTGGCTTTCTCGTTCAGCATCCGCTTGGGCTGGTGTTTTTAATAAGTAGCACACATCCTACACCATATGTTTGCGCTTGCCGATTGCAATAACTTTTTTGCCTCCTGCGAGAGGGTTTTCCGCCCCGATCTCGAAGGCAAACCCGTCATTGTCCTCTCCAACAACGACGGCTGCGCTATTGCACGCTCCAACGAGGCTAAGGCTCTGGGTATCAAGATGGGCGACCCGCTCTTCAAGATACGCCACATTGTCGAGCGCGAGGGTGTGGCGGTCTTCTCGGGCAATATGGCTCTCTATGGCGACTTCTCGCGTAGGGTGAGGCTGATTTTGGAGGAGTTTGCGCCCTCGGTGGAAGTCTATTCCATAGACGAGGCTTTCCTCGACCTAAGAGGTATGGAGCACCTCGACCTTGACTCCTACGCTAAGCAAATCTCGGCTCGCTGTCGCCGCTGTACGGGTATTCCCGTGTCGGTGGGTGTGGCACCCACCAAGACCTTGGCGAAGATTGCCTCGAAACTCTGCAAACAATACCCCGCACTCCGCGGAGGGTGCTATATGCACCGCCCCGAGGATATCGAAAAGGTGCTCCGCAAATTCCCAATAGAGGATGTGTGGGGCATAGGGCGCAAGTCGGCACGCAAACTCCGCGAGAGGTATATCTATACGGCGTGGGAGTTTACACAGCAACCCGAAGCCATTGTGCGACAACTACTTGGCGTGGGCGGTGCGCGTACTTGGAGGGAGCTGAGAGGTGAGCCCTGCATAGAGTTCGAGGATACCATAGATGCTAAGCAGTCTATTTGCGTTTCGCGCAGTTTTGCCCACGAGATAACCTCGCCTGCACACCTGGTCGAGCAGGTGGCGGGCTTTGCTGCCGCGGCAGCCGAGAAGTTGCGCTCGCAGAACTCTCTCGCCACCGAGTTGGTGGTATTTGCCTTTACAAATCGTTTTAGGGAGGATGCTCCACAGAGTTATGGCAGTGTGCACATACCCTTTGTGGAGCCAACCGACGACCACCGCGTGATAGTGGCGTCGTCGGCTGCTGCCACGCGCGACCTCTATAAGAGTGGCTACGGATATAAGAAGGCGGGAGTTGTGATTACGGGTGTTGTGCCCCGCAATGCGGTGTCGCAATCGCTCTTTGGCGACCGCGGTGCGGCAGAGCGCGAACAACGCCTCTCGACGGCAATAGATGCCATCAATAATACCTTTGGGCGTGGGGCAGTGAAACTCGGCGTGCAGAGTAACGACGTCTTCTCGCTGAGCGACAACCGCTCGCCACACTACACCACCCGCTGGGAAGACCTCCCCATAGCGAAACTGAAATAACGTGATGTTTAAGGAGTTGAAGGGCTTTAAGGAGTTTAATGCCCTTAAAAATCCTCCCCTAAGTTATAGGGGTTCCTCCCCTACGAAAGGGGAGGTTAGGAGGGGTGGTCGAAATTGCGCTCGGCGTCCCCGCCGAGCAGGGAGGGTGCTGCGCAGCAGCGGGAGAGGTCTGTCGCCTATATGCCCTATATGCCCTATTAGCCTTATAAGCCCTATACGCTCTACAAAACACTCACGGGTATTAAAAAAGATACCCGCGTCTATAAGACGCACTATAATTTTCAATTTTCAATTTTCAATTTCAAAGGCGGTTGGCATCAATCTATCTTGTTTTAGCGGGCGACCAAGTCGCCCTTTTTCTTTGCCACTTTTGGTGGCAAAAGTGGCGCAAAAGCCACGCACCGCATCTCTGGCAGGAGCAAGACTCGCAAAATCTAAAACGAACGCTACGCGGTCAAAGCGTTTGCCGTCTTCGTTTTTTAACGCTTTTGCGACTCTTGCTCGCCACGACCGCCAAGGCAGTCGCTTCTCTTCCGACGATGCAAGTGCGTTTTTGTTACAGACCCCCTCCCGCTTCGCGGACTCCCCCTAACTTAGGGGGAGAGTTTTATGAATTTCCCCTCCCCTAAGTTAGGGGAGGGTGCCGAAGGCGGGAGAGGTCTGTAAAAGAGCGGTAGATGCCAACCGCCCACCTTCGGTGGTCGTGGCAAGACGGAGTTTTGCAACTCCTATTTTCCCTGTCACTCCTGTCACTCCTGTCACTCCTGTCATTCCTGCAAGAAATACAGGAAAGACAGGAAAGACAGGAAGAACAGGAAAGACAAGCCCCCACAAAAAACTCTCGGGAATCTTTTTTGATACCCGCGAGCAAGATGAGAATGTCCACTTTGCCGAAAAAAATGGCTGACCTCAAATTTTGGGGTCAGCCATATTATTATAACCGCATTATTATAAGTGGTAAGGCGAGAAAACGCGATTACTGCTCCTCAGTTTTGGCGAAGCGTTGGGCAACAACCGCCTCGTTGACCTCCTTGACAAGCATCTGCAACTTATTCTCGGGCACCTGCTCCAAGTCGAGGAGCATCAGGGCATCCAGAGCATCGCAGAAGTCGTGGTCCACGTTGAAGCCCACAACCTGACTGCCGAGTTGGAGGTATTTTTTGACAAGTACGGGGATAGCCCTCTCGTCCTTCTCGATGTCGCAGACAATTTTATCAATAAGGGCGATATTGCTCACACCCTCCATCAACGAGGCATCAATAGGAGCGTCAATACCCTCGGCACCTGTGCGAGGATGAACGCGCGAGGCAATATCGTGGTTGTAGTGTTTCGCTTTGAGCCACTCCATAATGATGGTCTTCGAAGAGCGTTGGAACTCGCCCGAAATGGTCACAGGACCAATCATATAGCGGTAGTCGCTGTTGGTTAGCAGGGTGTGGAAGATACCCCTCCAAAGCATCAGGAGTGAGGTGGGCTTGCGCTGGTAGTCAGCCGAGATAAACGACCTGCCGAGTTCGAGCGACCTGCGCAACACTCCCTCCAACTCGCTATCATAGCGGAAGAGCGAGTGAGTATAGAAGCCATCCAAGCCATACTTATCCATAATCTCACCACCAAATCCCATACGGTAGGCTCCTACGAGTGCCAAAGCCTCCTTGTCCCAGATGAAGAGTTGGCGATAGTAGGAGTCGTATTGGTCGATATCAACACTCTTCATAGAGCCCTCGCCAATGCTGCGGAAGGTAATCTCGCGCATACGACCAATCTCCTGCATCATATTGGGAATTTCCTCTGTGGGCGCAAGATATACGGCAAAGTGGTCGCCGTGGTCGAAGAGTTTGCGCTCGGGGGCGAGTGCCTCCACCTCCCTGCGCAAGACCTCTTTGTCTGTGGCGGGGATGATGTCGCTCATATCGCCCTGCTCCTTGGCTATATCTTCGAGCGAGCGAACGGGTCTCTCGCGGCAATTCCTCAGATAATCTACCGTAGCACGGAGGTAGTGGTTATAGTCCTTCAAACTCTCAATCTCGCTAAGGCGCGAAGAGGAGAGTGACGAACCTATGACGATAGGAATAGTCTGCCCCTTCTTGTTGAAAATCTCCCTCAGGAGCATTGCGGTGCGCAAGCGGGGGTGGATTTTGCCCAAAAGATGGAAGAGGGTGCTGTTGTGTGCGCTAATCCACGCAGGAGTGATTGTTGCGCCACTCTTGCGCATCAATTTCAGTGCGGAGGAGTGCCACTCCTTGTCGCTCACATACTTTTTGCCCCAGCCTCCATGCCAAGTCGATACCTCGCCCGCAGGGCAGAGCAGCAGACAGCCTCCCTCGCTGAGGTGTTTTAGACCGAGTTTCAAGCCCGCCAAAGAGCCTCCCTGTTTCTCCTCAAAGGGGTTTACGGGGAAGAGGTAGGGGGTGATGGGCTCCACGCGGTTGAGCAGGAAGTTGCCCAAGACTTTCACATCTTGGCGCACTTGTGTGATGGTGTGTAGCATAATGATACCATCCACAATGCCCGTTGGGTGGTTGCAGATGATGATTGCAGGACCGCTTGCAGGAATGTTTGAGATACTCTTTTGGTCAACATTGGTGCTGACGCCAATCACTCGCAAGATGGTACTAAGGCTCTGGTCAGGCTGACTCATAATCTCTTCGTAAGCCCTATTTGCCTTATTTCCACCAAATGCCCACAGAATAAATTTAGCCACAATGCGGGCAAAGAAGCCCTTATGACCAAACATAAATTCATCGGTGTTAAGTAGTTTGTTGCTCATAAAAAGTCAATTTCTCCCTTTTGCGCTCGTTTCTGTTCGTAGAACAGAGCAGTGCTAATAAACCACAAAAATAGAGTAATTTTTCGTAATTTCAACAAAAAGTCGTTAATTTGTAGTGCGATGTGCGCCAAGTGCCCACAAAAGCCACCAAGGATGATAAGTAACCGCTACATAGAGCACCTCAAAGAGCAGGTTTCGCTGCTGCCCACAACCCCGGGAGTCTACCAATTTTTGGACTCCTCGGGCAAGGTTATCTATGTCGGTAAGGCGGTCAATTTGCGCCGTAGGGTAGGCTCCTATTTTGTGGACTCCAAAAAGCACAGTGCGAAGGTCAAAGTGTTGGTGTCGAAGGTGGTGGAAATCAAACATATAGACACCCCCTCGGAACACGATGCGCTGCTCTTGGAAAACTCCCTCATCAAGACCCTCAAACCACGCTACAACATACTGCTCAAAGACGACAAAACCTACCCCTGGATTGTGGTGCGCAACGAGCCGTTCCCGAGGGTGGAATCTACCCGCCGAATGGTCAAGGACGGGTCGCAATACTATGGTCCCTACTCGTCGGTGGTGGCGCAGAGGGCTATGCTCGAAAGTCTTAGGGAGATTTACCAAATCCGCACCTGCGCCCTCAACCTCTCTCCCGAGCAGATAGCAAAGGGGAGATATAGAGTATGCTTGGAGTATCACATTGGCAACTGTGCAGGTGCGTGCGAGGGCAGGCAGAGCGAGGAGGAGTATGGCAAGATGGTGGAGCTTGTGCGTCGTCACCTCAGGGGCGATGTGCGACCTACCCGAGAGTATCTCACAGAGCAGATGCAGGCTGCTGCCTCGGTGCTCAACTTCGAGAAAGCATCACTCTACAAATCGCGCCTCGATGCGCTCGCCAAGTACGAGGCTAAGAGTGTGATTGTCAGCCCCACGCTGGGCGATGTAGATGTCTTTTATATTCTTACGGAGGAGTTGGAGGCATACTGCTCGTTTGTAAGGGTGTCGCGCGGAGTGGTCATCGCCTCGCGCACAGCACTCCTCTCGCTGGGTGCCGAGAGCGACAGAGCAAAAATCCTCGCCTACGCCATACGACAAATGGTGCCCGAGGTTGCCGAAGGCAGGTTGGCAAGGGAGGTCATTGTGCCCGTAGAGCCCGAAGGGGAGTTCGAGGGGGTGAAGTTTACCGTACCCCAGAGGGGCGACAAACTATCCCTCTTGGAGTTTGCCCGCAAAGGTGCAGTGATGTTCCGTGCCGAGAGGCTCAAAAATATGGAGATTAAGAACCCCGAGAGGCACACCGAGCGTCTTATGGCTTCGCTTATGAGGGAGTTGCACCTCGACCACGAGCCACGTCACATAGAGTGCTTCGACAACTCCAACATTCAGGGACAATTCCCCGTTGCGGCGTGTGTGGTTTTTCGTGACGGCAAACCATCGCGCAAGGAGTATCGACACTTCAATGTCAAGACCGTGGTGGGTCCCGACGACTTTGCCACTATGAGGGAGATTATCACAAGACGCTATAAGAGAGTGCTCAGCGAGGGTGGCGAGTTGCCCGACCTTATTGTTGTGGATGGCGGTAAGGGACAACTCTCGTCGGCTGTGGCGGTATTGCAGGAGTTGGGGATTTACGACAAGGTGCCCATTGTAGGCTTGGCAGAGAGGTTGGAGGAGATATACTTCCCCGGCGACCCGCTGCCCTACAATTTGGATAGAAATGGCGAGCCGCTGAAAGTTGTGCGCCACATTAGGGACGAGGCACACCGCTTCGGCATTACCTTCCACCGCAACAAACGCTCGGCAGCCTTCACGGTGACCGAACTGACGCGCATTGAGGGAATCGGCAAAACCACTGCCGATGCGCTCTTGGGCAAGTTTGGTAGCGTTGCAGGGGTTGCTCGCGCCGACCTCGGAGCTCTGGAAGAAGCTATCGGCAAATCAAAAGCCACGAAAGTATACTCCTACTTTCATAAATAATACTTATATTTGTAGGCTAAAAGCAACGACAAAACTTAAAACTATATAAATTGTAATCGAAATGGAAAAAGTAAGATGCCTTATTATTGGTGGTGGTCCTGCCGGATACACTGCTGCAATCTACGCTTCGCGTGCTAACCTCGCTCCCGTACTCTATGAGGGTTTTGAACCCGGTGGACAGCTCACCACCACTACCGAGGTGGAGAACTTCCCCGGCTATCCCGAGGGCGTTCAGGGTCCCCAGATGATGGACGATATTCGCCGTCAGGCTCTGCGCTTTGGTGCCGACATCAGGGGTGGCGTGGTAACCAAAATCGACCTCTCGGAGCGTCCCTTCAAGGTGATTGTTAACGACTCCGACGAGATTGAGGCAGAGGCTGTTATCGTGGCTACGGGTGCTACTGCCAAATACCTCGGTCTGCCCAGCGAGGCTAAGTTCCGCGGTATGGGCGTGAGTGCTTGTGCTACTTGTGACGGCTTCTTCTACCGCCGCAAAGATGTGGCTGTTGTGGGTGCTGGCGACACTGCTTGCGAGGAGGCTACCTACTTGGCATCCATCTGCAACAAGGTGCATATGATTATCCGCAAGGACTATATGCGTGCCTCGAAGGTTATGCAGGCGAGGGTTGAGGCTACTCCCAACATCGAGGTGCACTACCTCTGCAACACTCAGGAGATTTTGGGCGATGAGAATGGCGTTACGGGCGTAAGGCTTATCCACGCCGATGGTCACACCGAGGATATCGCCATCGACGGCTTCTTCCTTGGCATCGGTCACGCTCCTCAGACCAAACTCTTTACGGGTCAGTTGGAACTGAACGAGGAGGGTTATATTGTTACCCAGGGTGCTTCGAGCAAGACCTCGGTGGAGGGTGTCTTCGCTGCCGGCGATGTTAAAGACCCCCACTACCGTCAGGGTATCGTGGCAGCAGGTAGCGGTGCTATTGCCGCTATGGACTGCGAGCGTTTCCTCTTGGCTCAGAAATAGTTGTTTGGCGCATAAATCCATATTGAGTGCGCTACACACCCGAAATACTTAGTGGCATACACGACGAACTTTTCGAGATAATCGAAGAGATCGAGCGTGTATGCTGCATTTTGGGGGTAAATACATTTGCCATTGGTGGTACGGCTATTGGCGTGCACTTTTGGCAGAATATACTGCCCTGGGATGACGATGTGGACTTCGGTATGCTCCGCGAGGACTACAACAAGTTCCTGCGCGAGGCTCCCGCACTGCTGGGCGAAGAGTTCGAGTTGCAGGAGTTTACGACCGACCCCAACACCCCGTTCTATTGGGCAAAGGTGCGCAAGCGCAATACCCTCTTCTTGGAGAAGGGTGTTGAGTGGTTCGACATCTCGCACGGCTTCTTTGTGGACATCTTCCCCTTCGACCGCATACCCAACAACCGCCTCTTGGAGCGTTTCCACCGAGCCGAGAGCGCGTGGTTTATAAGTGCTTTCAGCCTCTATCCCTATTGGCAAAAAAGGGGCGAGATACCACGCCGAGAGTCGCTCTACTACCAGAAGAGCCTCCTGAGTCGCCTTGTGCTGGGCGTGCTCTACCGTCTTGTGAGCCGCGAGTGGCTCTATGGCAAGATGTGCAAGGAGATGGGGTGGTTCAATGGCGACAAGAGGTGCCGAAGGGCAAATGTGGTGCGCCTGCCATTGGATGTGGCGGAGTATGAGTCGCTGCGCAATCCTCGAAGGATGCCTTTTGGCAGACTTAGTGTAAATGTTCCGCGCGACTTGGAGGGCTACCTGCACCATCACTATCCCGTCTTGATAAAAGATATTCCCGAGGAGCAGCGAGTCAATCACGCCCCTCTGAAACTATCGTTCGACACCCTAAACGGCAAGACCTATGAGTAATCCGCAACCCACATTTTCGGTCATCGTGCCGCTCTACAACAAGGAGCACGAGGTTGGGGCAACACTGCGTTCGGTGTTGGCTCAAACCTACCAGCCTTTGGAAATTGTGGTGGTCGATGATGGCTCCACAGACCGCAGTGCTGAGATTGTCGAGCAGTTGGGCTCGCCGCTTGTAAGGCTCATCCGCCAGCCCAATGCGGGCGAGTGCGCGGCACGCAATAGGGCTATGAGTGAGGCTCGTGGCGAGTGGTTTGCCCTCATAGATGCCGATGACGAGTGGAAGCCCGAATTTTTGGAGGAGATGGCAGCAATGATTGAGGAGTTTCCCGACTGCGGCATCTACTCTACGGCTTTCGATATTGTGAGCCCTACGGGCACGGTGCGTGGCAACTGCCCAAAAGAGAGGGGTATTGTAGAGAACTTCTGGAAGGAGAGTATGACTCATTATGTTACCATTCCCTCGGCAACCGTACTGCCTCGCCACATTGTGGATGAGGTGGGAGGCTTCCCCGAGGGTATGAAGATGGGAGGCGACCAATGGATGTGGCTCAAAGTGGCGAGCCGCCACAAGGTCTGCTTCTCGCCTCGTGCGCTGTGCAACTACTCTATGGTGGCGTCTAACCGCTCGGGGGCTATCTACACGCCCGAGAGGTGCCCTAACGACCTTACCGCCTTTTTCGAGCCACCTTATCCCTCTCGCGAGGAGGACTTTTGGAGGGCAGAGTTTGTTGCCAAATGCGCCATAGGTAAGGCACTGACACTCACTGCAAAGGGCGATACGGAGTTTGGGCGTAGAACGATACGCGACTTTGGCTATACTCGTCACTACCGCCGAGGACTTTGGAAACTGCGCCTGCTGCTGATTGTGCCCCGCAGGTTACGCCCACAAGTTCACGCCCTCTACAACCGCTTGGCGTGGCGTTTGGCGCACAAAGGATTATAGGAGATATGGGAGAACTGAGAGATATGGGAGAACCTTCAATTCTCAATTGATCAGCCTTCGGCTGCTCTAAAATGCTCCCGCTCGGCAAAGTCTGCAAGCAGCCTCTGCCCTCGCTTACTCGCATTTGCCTCAACTCTCAATTGACCAGCCTTCGGCTGCTCTAAAATGCTCTCGCTCGGCAAAGTCTGCAAGCAGCCTCGGCTCTCGCTTACTCGCATTTGCCTCAATTCTCAACTCTCAATTGCCCCGCCTGGGAGCATTTTAGACAAAAAATCATCTTTTTTTCGTCAATTCTCAATTCTCGGTTGTATCTTTGTGGGTTATATTGGCATAATTTGACCCCGAAAGTATGAAAAACGGAAAAAATATACCCTCGTGGCTCCCCTGTGTGGGGGCTGTGGTGCTCTTTTTGGCACTCTCGCTCTTCTATTTTGCGCCCCAGATGGAGGGCAAAGAGCTCTCGATGGGCGACATCACCCAATACGAGGGTATGAGTCGCGACATTAAGCAGATGCAGACTGAGGGCGAAGACCCGCAGTGGACGGGCAACGCCTTTGCAGGTATGCCCGCCTATATGATTAACATCGAGTACCCCTCGATGCTCATAAAGAATTGGAGCACCGACCTTGCAAACGCCTTCGGGCGCCCTGCGGTGCTTATTTTTCTTGCTCTGGTGGGCTTCTGGGTTATGCTCCTGATGTGGGGCGTGAATCCTCTGGTGGCGATAGTCCCCGCCATAGCCTACGGCTTTTCGACCTATTCGATACTTATTATTGGTGCAGGACACATTACCAAGATGTTTGCCTTTGCCTATGCGCCACTGCTTGTGGGCGGAGTGGTATATACCCTCCGAGGAGGGCGATTGGTGCTTGGTGGACTGCTTACGGCTCTCTTTGCGGCATTGCAGATTGGTGCCAACCACCCGCAGATTACCTACTACTTCGCCATTGTGATTGCGGCTGTGTGGATTAATCAGCTGGTGGTGGCTGTGAGGACAAAAGCGTTGGCTCATTTTGCAAAGGCTACGGCAGTGCTTGCCCTTGCGGCAGTTCTGGCGGTGGGTGCCAACCTCTCGTCGCTCTACTATACGGCTCAGCATCAGCCCGACACCACTCGTGGCGGCAGTGTGTTGGCTTCCGAGAACGACTCCTCGAAGAATAACGATAGCGGACTCGATATTGCCTACGCCACGGCGTGGAGTTATGGGCGTACCGAGAGCCTCAATATGTTCATTCCCAACCTTATGGGCGGCTCCTCATCGGGCGGTTTTGCATCGGATGGCGAGGTGGCAGACGCCCTCAGACCCTACGGCGCACGCTCGTTGGCGGGTAGCCTGCCCGCCTATTGGGGCGACCAACCAGGCACCGCAGGTCCCACATACCTCGGTGCGGTGGCTCTCTTCCTGGCACTGCTGGCGATGTTCCTCTTGCAGGGTAGGGAGAAGTGGTGGCTGTTGGCTGTGAGTATCTTCGCCATACTACTCTCTTGGGGTAGTAATCTTATGTGGTTTACGGAGCTGATGTTCGATATCCTTCCCGCCTACGA
The DNA here is from genome assembly GCA_045602145.1 of Tidjanibacter sp. Lineage (GTDB taxonomy): Bacteria > Bacteroidota > Bacteroidia > Bacteroidales > Rikenellaceae > Tidjanibacter. The sequence goes on along the minus strand of JAZSAY010000020.1, from coordinate 2,626 downwards.
CAAGTTTAGGGCTGTTTCGACCGCCCTTGTGGTGGTGCAGTGGAGTGTGCCTCTGCTTGCAGCTTTGGTGCTGTGGCGCATCTGGAAGGGCGAGTACGATAGGCAGACCTTGGTGCGTGGTGTTGCGTGGTCGGCAGGTATTGCCGGTGGCGTGGCTCTTGTGCTGTGGCTGCTGGGCGAGGGTATGTTCTCATTCTCGTCGCCCTATGATGCACAGTTGGGACTGCCCGCCGATATTGTTGTGGCTATGGAGGCAGAGAGGGCTTCGATGCTTGGGGCTGATGCACTGCGCTCGGGGCTGTTTGTGGCTCTTGCGGCAGGTGCAGTGTTGCTCTTTGCGTGGGAGAAGATAAGGCGCGGGGTGTTGGTGCTGCTCCTGGGCGCAATGGTTGCGATAGATATGGTGGGCGTGGATAGCCGCTACCTCTTTTGGGACGACTTTGTAGAGCCCGCTAAGACCTCCATCGTGCCCAGCGAGGCTAATCTCCAAATTATGAAGGATGAGTCGCTCGGCTACCGAGTGGCAAACTTTGCCGTTAGCACCTTCAACGACGCCACTACAAGCTACTTCCACCGCTCGGTGGGTGGCTACCACGGTGCGAAACTCTCGCGCTATCAGGACCTCATAGACCACCAACTACTGCGTGGCAACCCCGAGGTCTACGATATGCTCAACACCAAATACTTCATCGTTGCCGACGAGCAGACGGGTGCGCCCGAGGCTCTGCTCAACGAGGGTGCCAATGGTGCTGCGTGGTTTGTGGAGGATGTGGTCTTTGCCTCCTCGGCAAAGGAGGAGATGTCGCTTTTGGATACTACCCCTACGAAACACACCGCAATCCTTAGCAATGAGTATGCCCAACAGTTGGAGGATGTAAGGCTGGGTACGGGCGAAATAGAACTTCTTAAATACAGACCAAATAACCTTGTTTATCGTTATTCGTCTGAGGAGGGCGGATTGTGCATCTTCTCGGAGGTCTACTACGACAAGGGCTGGACGGCATACATAGACGGCAGAGAGGCGGACTATATGCGTGCCGATTGGCTGCTGAGGGCTATGGTGGTGCCCGCAGGCGACCACACCATAGAGTGGCGTTTCAGGGCTCCCGCCTTCGACCTTGTGGAGGGTGTGACCCTCGCCTTCTCGGTGGTCATTCTGGGTGGCATCGCAATATGGGTGATGGCTGAGGTGTTCAAAAAACGTAAGAAAGTAAAAACACAATAACTATGAGTAGTAACAAGCAATTACGCAGGAAAGTGCGAGGCTCCTATGCCATATCTACGGTGAGTGTGGCTATGGTGCTGTTTCTCTTGGCGAGCGTGGGCTACATCATCTGGAACCTCTCGAAGGCTACGGACAACATCAAGGAGCGTATGACCCTCTATGTGATGATGGAGGAGGGGGCTGCCGACCAAGTGACCGAAGAGGTAGGCTTCAAGTTGCGCTCCACAGAGGGTGTGAGAGATGTAAGGTTCATCTCCAAGAGCGATGCCGCAGCCGACTTCAAGGGTTTTGCGGGTGGTAACTTCGAGGAGTTTTTGGAGTATAACCCCCTGCCCGCATCCTTCGAGGTGCGCCTGGCGGCAAGCGAGAGTCCCAAGGAGTTGGTGGCAACCATCGAGACACAAGCCCTCACTTGGAAGGGTGTCGATGAGGTTATCTATCAGCAGGGTATGGTGGAGAGTATGGACTCCAACCTCGGCAAGTTCAAACTGCTGTTGGTGCTCTTTGGCGGTGTGCTGCTGCTCATCTCGCTCATTCTGCTCAAAAATACCATCCGTATGAGCGTCTTCTCGCGCCGAGAGATTATCTCCACAATGAAACTTGTGGGCGCAAGCAAGAGCTTTATTCGCCGTCCCTTTATGTGGGATAGCCTCTGGATGGGCTTGGCGGCTGCAACCCTCGCCTCGCTGATGTTCTGGGGTATGCTGGTGGCTCTCTCGGAGGGTATGCCCTATTTGGTGCTCGTGTCGGGCGGCAAAGTTATGGTTATGATTTTCGGCGGTATATATGTCGGCGGTGTGGTGCTCTCGATGTTCTTTACGTCACTCGCCCTCGGCAAATTCATAAGGATGAATAGCGCAAAAGTACATATTTATTGATTGGTGAAAGATATGGCAAAACAGACTAAAACAAAAGAGAAAAAAGCCCCAGAGGAGATGGTCTTTTCGTGGGCTAACTATAAGTGGATGCTCGTGGGTGTGGCGCTGCTTGTTGTGGGCTTTGTGCTGATGGCGGGCGGAGGTAGCAACAACCCCGAGGTCTTCAATGCCGAAGAGATCTTCTCGTGGCGCAGGATAGGCTTAGCTCCTATTGTGGTGCTGGCAGGATTTGGAGTGGTGGGGTACTCTATTTTCAAAAAAGACAAAAAGTAATTTTTTGTCTTTTTTGAAAATGTCTAACATCCTAAGGCTTATAGGGCTTATAAGGCTTATAGGGCATATAGGGCTTATGAGAGATATGTGAGGACTGAGAGATATGGGAGCCCCACAACCACCTCCCTCCCCTAAGTTAAAGCAGTTCCTCCCCTACGCAAGGGGAGGATAGGAGGGGTGGTCGAAATTGCGCTCGGCGTCCTCGCCGAGCAGTCGGCGAAGCGGGGGAGAGGTCTGTTGGTAGCACCTT
>JAZSAY010000019.1:0-12208 GCA_045602145.1 Tidjanibacter sp. | reverse complement strand
GATTAAACGATTGCTGTAAAAGAGCGGTTAGACGTTAGCTGGTAGCTTTTTGTGGGAGGTTAGGGAACTTAGGGAGTGTAAGGAATTTAGGGAGTTTAGGGAATAGGGCCTATAAGCCCTATAAGCCCTATAAGGCCAACTCGTCTTGCCACGACTGCCGTAGGCAGGCGGGTGGCATCTACCGCTCTGAGCAATCAGCAGTCAGCAGTCAGCTCTGCGCCTTTGGCGCAGGACTAACCTCTCCGTCGCTTGCGCGACACCTCCCCTGGCATAGGGGAGGTGTGGTTGTGGGGCGAAAGACGCCCTTGTATCCCTTGTGACCCTTGCGACCCTTGTAACCCCTGTGACCCCTGTAAAAAAACTCGGGTATTAAAAAAGATACCCGAGTTTTTTTATTGAAAAGTCTTGGCTTATGGCGTTAAGGCCCTTAATGCCCTTAATGGCTTAGGTCGTTAGACGTTAGACCTTAGACGTTAGACACACAGCCAAAGGCTGTGTTTTGTGCCAAACGGAGCAAGCTCCGACTTGTGAGGGTGGTACTCCCGAAACAGTCGAGAGAGGTAAAAACGCATAGAATCGGATGAGTTCTAGGCACACAAGAAAGTGGGGCCGCAGTTTGCTCACGCAAATGAGGACCCCACTTATCGAAGTGTAACGACGAAATCGCCGATTATATGCGTTTTTTATTAGATGACGCCCTGCTCCAACATAGCCTGAGCCACCTTCATAAAGCCTGCAATGTTAGCGCCCTTAACGTAGTCAACAGTGCCGTCGGCTTTCTCACCGAAGCGTACGCACTGCTCGTGGATGCTTTGCATAATGAAGTGGAGTTTGTCATCAACCTCCTGAGCCGACCAGCTGAGGTGGGCAGCGTTCTGAGTCATCTCCAAGCCCGAGGTAGCAACGCCACCAGCGTTTACAGCCTTACCGGGAGCGAAGAGGATACCTGCGTTCTGGAAGGTAGCGATAGCCTCGGGGGTGCAACCCATATTCGAAACCTCGCAGCAGCACCAAGTACCGTTAGCCAAAAGCTCTTTTGCATCGTCGCCATTGAGCTCGTTCTGGAATGCGCAAGGAAGGGCGATGTCGCACTTCACGCTCCAAGCCTTCTTGCCTGCGGTGAACTTAGCAGCCTCGGGGAACTTGGTAGCCATATCCTCAACTTTGTTGCGGTTGGAAGCACGCATAACGAGCATATAGTCGATCATCTCTTTGGTGATACCGCCGGGAATCTCGCAAACGCCGTCGGGACCCGAGATAGCGATAACCTTACCGCCGAGCTCAGTAGCCTTAGTAGCTGCGCCCCAAGCTACGTTACCGAAGCCCGAGAGAGCGATAGTTTTGCCTTTGATATCTTTGCCTGCTTTTGCAAGAACGTGCTCGGTGAAGTAGAGAGCACCGAAACCGGTAGCCTCGGGACGGAGAATCGAGCCACCCCAGTTCTGACCTTTACCGGTCAGTACGCCTACGTTGTACTCGCGAGCAAGTTTGGTGTACATACCGAAGAGGTAGCCAATCTCACGACCGCCAACACCTACGTCACCTGCGGGAACGTCGGTATCGCCACCGATGTTGTGCCAGAGTTCGAGCATAAATGCCTGGCAGAAACGCATAATCTCAGCATCCGATTTGCCAACGGGGTCGAAGTCCGAGCCACCTTTACCGCCACCCATAGGAAGGGTAGTCAGAGCGTTTTTGAAAGTCTGCTCGAAGCCGAGGAATTTCAGCATCGAGGGGTTAACTGCTTTGTGGAAACGAAGACCGCCTTTGTAGGGACCGATGGCTGCGTTGAACTGTACGCGGTAGCCGAGGTTGGTCTGTACTTCGCCCTTGTCGTCAATCCAAGTTACGCGGAAGGTGAAGATACGATCGGGCTCAACCATGCGCTCAACGATTTTTGCTTTCTCAAACTCGGGGTGCTGGTTGTAAACCTCCTCGATAGATTCGAGCACCTCTTTAACTGCCTGCAAATACTCGTTTTCGCCGGGGTGCTTGCGCTCCAATTCGGCCATCAAATTCTTAACATTCATAATTGATAATAGGTTTTAAGTTTGTAATTGTGTTATTAGGTTTTGAAAAACTTTCTCTCTATTGTGCCAATTGCACCCCCAAAAATAGTTATTTTTCTTCTAATTAGTCATCTTTCCGCGAAAAATAGTCGTTATTTTTTCACAAATCACTATCTTTGGAGTGGAAAACCCTCCGGGTAGAAACTAAAACCAAAAACAAATAACAATACTAAAACTATTTTCAAGACGATGGAAAACCTTAAAATTACCCCTTTCACCAAGTATCATATTGAGGCTGGTGCCAAGATGGCTCCCTTTGCAGGATTCAATATGCCTATTGAGTTTACGGGCATCAACGCCGAGCACCTCTGGGTTCGCGAGGCTGTGGGCGTTTTCGACGTGAGCCATATGGGCGAGCTGTGGGTTAAAGGTCCCAAGGCAACGGCTCTCTTGCAGCGCATCACCACCAACAACGTAGCAGCACTTACCGATGGCAAGGTGCAGTACACCTGCTTCCCCAATGGCAAGGGCGGCATTGTGGACGACTTCCTGCTGTATCGTTTCAGCGAGGAGTGCTACCTGCTGGCTATCAACGCTGCCAACATCGACAAAGACTGGGCATTTGTTTGCGAGCAGGGCAAGGCTTTCGGTATGGAGGCAGGTAAGGAACTATTCAACGCTTCGGACGAGACCGCACAACTTGCCATTCAGGGTCCTTTGGCTATGAAACTCGTGCAGATGATGTGCGACGAGCCCGTAGAGGATATGGTTTACTACACCTTCAAGACCCTCAAAGTGGGTGGCTGCGAGGCTATCCTCTCGACTACGGGCTACACCGGCTCGGGCGGCTGCGAGGTATATATCAACACCAAGGATGCCGACCAACTCTGGGCTGAGCTGTGGAAAGCCGGCGAGGAGTTCGGATTGAAGAATATCGGTCTGGGCGCACGCGACACCCTCCGCTTGGAGAAAGGTTTCTGCCTCTATGGTCACGAGATTAACGACGAGATTTCGCCTATCGAGGCAGGTCTTGGCTGGATTACCAAGTTCGTCGATGGCAAAGACTTCCTCGACCGCGAATATATGGAGAGCCTCAAAGCGGGCGGTCTGAAACGCAAACTCGTAGGTCTGAAACTCATCGACCGAGGTGTGCCCCGCGCAGGCTACCAGATTGGCGACGAGAACGGCAACCCCATTGGCGAGATGGTATCGGGTACTATGTCGCCCTGCTTGAAGGTCGGCATCGGTACGGGCTATGTGCCTAAGGAGTACGCTGTTGTGGGCAACATCCTCACGGTTATCGTTCGCGATAGGGCTTTGAAGGCTGAGGTAGTGAAACTGCCCTTCTTGTAGGAAAAGAACATAAGCGGCGCCCTTGCCGCCAGATAGCAATTAACGACCCCTGCTCATAGATGACTATGAGCAGGGGTCTTCTTATTGTGCGCCTATAATCCCCAAGGGTTATGGGAGTTATGGGAGTTATGGGAGAACCTCTGCGGTGAAAAACGATTTTCGCGGAGGAAATTTTGTGCCAAACAAGAAGGCGAGTCCGCAGTTTACCTTCCAAAGCGGCAAAAACGTAAATAAGCGAGCGTATTTTAGGCGGCGTCAGAGTGACGCTTTTGTGCTGGTGGTTCTCACCAAAGCAAAGTGGCGAAAAACGATTTTCGCGGAGGAAATTTTGTGCCAAACAAGAAGGCGAGTCCGCAGTTTACCTTCCAAAGCGGTAAAAACGCAAATAAGCGAGCGGATTTTAGGCGCACAAGAAAACGACCTCCGAGCATAGTCACCTATGTGAGGAGGTCGTTTATCGCAGTGCAACGCCAAAGACGCCGCTTATTTGCGTTTTTTACGCGCCGTGGCAGTGCTTGTATTTCTTGCCCGACCCACAAGGACAGGGGTCGTTGGGGCGCACCTTCTTCTCGACGTGTACGGGCATAGGCTTGCTCTTCTCGCCCTGACCGGCCTGAGCAGCGGCAGCCATACGCGAAGCCTGCAACTTGTTGACATCCACCTTCTGCTGTGCCTGCTGGCGGCGCGAGAGGCGGCTCTCAGCCTGCTCCTTGGTGGGGATAAAGCCCTTCATAAGTATGGAGATAACCTCGGCATTTACCTTGTCTATCATCGCCTCGAAGAGGTTGTACGACTCGCCCTTATATATAAGGAGGGGATCTTTCTGCTCGTAGGTGGCGTTCTGAACGCTCTGTTTCAGATCGTCCATCTCCCTGAGGTGCTCGCGCCAATTGTCGTCGATGGTGGTGAGCATTGCCAGCTTGGTAAACATCTTATAGATCTCTGCACCCTCGTTCTCCACGCACTTTTTGAGGTTCACGAGCACGTTATAGACAAGTGTACCGTTGGTGATGGGCACATACATATTCTCGGCTTGTGCATTGCTCTCAACAACATTCTTAATGACGGGCATAGCGGTCTGCGCCACAATCTGAGCCCTACGAGCGTAGGCTGCGCGGATATCCTCGGTAATGAGGTCGGCAAGCTCGGCTGTGGAGGCTTTCTGGTAGGCATCCTCGTCGAACGAGGGCTGGATAGCCACCTGGCGAATAAGCTCGTAGGACATCTCCTCGTAGGATGCTCCCTTGATGTTTGCCGCAAAGGTGTCGGCAAAAGAGAGAATCATATTATTAAGGTCGATATCCACACCCTCGCCGTGGAGTGCGTGGCGGCGCATAGTGTAGATAGCCGTACGCTGCTTGTTCATCACATCGTCGTACTCCAAGAGGCGTTTACGGATACCGAAGTTGTTCTCCTCGACCTTCTTCTGCGCCCTCTCAATAGCTCCACTCATCATCTTGGCAGAGATAACCTCGCCCTCCTGCAAGCCCATCTTATCCATCATCGACGCCAGACGGTCACCACCAAACAGACGCAGCAGGTCGTCCTCGGTCGACACGAAGAACTGCGACGAACCGGGGTCACCCTGACGTCCCGAACGACCCCTGAGCTGCCTATCTACGCGGCGACTCTCGTGGCGCTCGGTACCGATGATGGCAAGACCACCCGCAGCCTTCACCTCGGGCGAGAGTTTGATATCGGTACCACGACCCGCCATATTGGTTGCGATGGTAACCTGTCCTGCCCTACCCGCCTCGGCAACAACCTGTGCCTCCTGGGCGTGTTGTTTAGCATTGAGGACATTGTGGGGAATATGGCGAATCTTCAAGATGCGGCTCAGCAGTTCCGACACCTCCACCGAGGTAGTACCCACCAATACGGGACGTCCCTCGCCCACAAGTCTTGCAATCTCCTCAACCACAGCGTTATACTTCTCTCTCTTGGTTTTATAGAGGAGGTCCTCCTTATCCTCACGCGCGATGGGGCGGTTGGTGGGGATAACCACAACATCGAGTTTATAGATGCTCCAAAACTCGCTCGCCTCGGTCTCGGCGGTACCGGTCATACCCGCAAGTTTGTGGTACATACGGAAGTAGTTCTGCAAGGTGATGGTTGCAAAGGTCTGCGTTGCAGCCTCCACCTTAACTCGCTCCTTAGCCTCAATAGCCTGGTGCAGACCGTCCGAGTAGCGGCGACCCTCCATAATACGTCCCGTCTGCTCGTCGACAATCTTCACCTTACCGTCCATCAGCACATACTCCACATCCTTCTCGAACATACTGTATGCTTTCAGGAGCTGGTTTACGGTGTGCACCCTTTCGCTCTTGGTGGCGTAGTCGGCAAGTATCTCGTCTTTCTTGGCGGCTTTCTCCTCGGGTGTCATATCGCTCTTTTCGAGCGCAGCAACCTCCGAGCCGATATCGGGCAGCACAAAGAACCTATCATCGCCCACCGAGCGAGCCAACATCTCGTGTCCCTTGTCGGTAAGTTCTATGGAGTTGAGTTTCTCGTCAATCACAAAGAAGAGTTCGTCGGTAATCTCGGGCATACGCTCGTTCTTGTTTGCCATATAGATTGCCTCGGTCTTCTGCAAGAGCACCTTCATACCCTGCTCCGAGAGGAACTTGATGAGGTTCTTATTCTTGGGCAGACCCTTATGTGAGCGTAGCAGCAAGATGCCACCCTCCTCAGTCTTACCCTCGGCAATGAGTTTGCGAGCCCTAACAAGGCAGTCGGCAGCAAAGTTGCGTTGCAGGTTGTAGAGTCGCTCGACAATATCGCGGTACTCGTCAAAGAGTTGGTCATCGCCCTTAGGCACAGGACCCGAGATAATCAGAGGGGTGCGGGCATCGTCAATGAGCACCGAGTCCACCTCATCGACAATGGCAAAGTGGTGTTTCTTCTGCACCAACTCCTTAGCCTGAATAGACATATTATCCCTCAGGTAGTCGAAACCGAACTCGTTATTCGTACCGAAAGTGATGTTAGCCTCGTATGCCCTCCTACGCTCTGCGGAGTTGGGGCGGTAGTTGTCGATACACTCCACCGACAAGCCGTGGAATTGGTACATAGGACCCATCCACTCGCAGTCACGTTTGGCGAGGTAGTCATTGACGGTCACAACGTGCACGCCCTTGCCGGCAAGCGCATTGAGGAATACGGGCAGTGTAGCCACAAGGGTTTTACCCTCACCCGTAGCCATCTCGGCAATTTTACCCTTATGGAGCACCACACCACCAAAGAGCTGCACATCGTAGTGGACCATATCCCACTTAATGTCGTTGCCTCCTGCGGTCCAAGTAGTCTGCCACACAGCCTTATCGCCCTCGATACTCACAAAGTCCCTCACCGAAGCCAAGTCCCTATCGAACTGCGAGGCGGTAACCTCCACAGTGTCATTCTCGGCAAACCTGCGGGCAGTAGACTTCATAATGGCAAAGGCCTCGGGCAATATCTCGTCGAGGCGTTTTTCGATCTTCTCGTCAATCTTCTCTGTGAGCTGTTCTATCTCCTTCGAGATGGCACTCTTACGCTCGATGGGGATATCCTCCTCAATCTCCACTTTGAGCTTCGCGATACGCTCCTCCTCGGGGCGAATAAACTCCGCAATACCCTCTCTCAGAGCCGCCGAGCGTCCCCTCAGTTCATCATTCGACAGCGCGTCTATCGTGGGATAGAGCGCAAGTATCTTATCCACATAAGGCTGGATCTCCTTCTTGTCCTTATCACTCTTCGTTCCAAAAAAGAGTTTCAAAACCGACTGTACTACATTCATCTTTTTCTTCTATATTTTTTGTTTTCCTTTTTGTTTCTTCTTTTCGCACCTTTTTGTAAAAAGGTGCTACCAAAAACTTTTAGTGTAGACTTTGCTACGCCTTAATGGGAGTTATGGGAGATATGAGAGATATGAGATTGTTTCAATTGACCAGCCTTCGGCTGCTCTAAAATGCTCCCGCTCGGCATAGTCTGCAAGCAGCCTCTGCCCTCGCTTACTCGCATTTGCCTCAACTCTCAATTCTCAACTCTCAATTCTCAATTCTCCTCATCATCCTTCCCAGCGGGCACTCTTCGCATCTACCCTCATCGCACAAGTGCGAGAGTTCGATGAGTGCCTGACTATCGTATGCCGACCTTATGGGTACTCCTACGCCCGTCCAGCGGCTCACAAGTCTATTCTTCTCGGAGGGTATCATTTCGAGCATATCAAGAGCCCGAATTTTCAGTTCCTCGCGCCCCATAACCTTCGCATAGGCAAACTGCATCGGCACCACGAGGTTTATGGCGAGCATATAGACCTTATCGCGCCCGATATGCCCCGCTCTACCCACGCTCTTGCCGTCCATCTTGAACCTCTTTTGCCAATAGTCGCTCGTGGTAATGTTGAACATTCGTTCCACATCTGCCAAACTCCCAACACCCATCAGTGCATCCATCGAGAACTCCTCCTTAGCCACCAGAGCAGCCATCTGCGCAATCCTCATAACGGGGTTGCCGGCAGGAAAATTGCCCATCCTACACCACTCCCCGCCGCTCATTGCCGCAAGGTGGTACTTCCCTTCGAGGTAGTCATACTCCCTCTGCAACCTCACCACATAGTCGTCGTAGTACTCTCCACGGAGCAATCCCGAGGTGCCCAGCAGCAGTGCCTCGACCCTCAGCAGCGAACTGCGCTCTTTCAGGCAGGCAACGTAGGGCACTCTGCGTGCCAACTCCTCAAAAGGGCGTGAGTTGCGGGGTGCTCCCATAGCGTAGGCGGTCATAATGTGAAGTGTCTGGTTCCAATCCCTCTGGCACTCCTCCCAAATCTCCAACACCCTTTGGCTCTTGCGCACAATCCTCTGCACCAAAAGACTCTCGACAAGTTTGGTCCTCCTGAGGGGCTCCATCGTTGCCAGATTCTCCCTACACATCATCTGCTCTGCCTCGCCACGCTCCATAGCCTCTCTTCTACAACATTCCGAGTTCCATCAGAGCCTCCTCGCTCATCATATTCTTATCCCAGGGCGGGTCGAAAACGATCTCCACCACCACCTCATCTACACCCCTAACCTTAGCCACCTGCGTATGCACCTCCTCAACAAGGAAGTCTGCCATAGGGCAGTTGGGGGCTGTAAGTGTCATACGGATATGCACCTTTCTATCGGGTGTATAGTCCACATCATAAACCAATCCGAGGTCGTAAATGTTCACCGGAATCTCGGGGTCGTATATATTTTTCAGCGTATCGATAATATCGCTCTCTACGCTCTGTATCTCTTCGGGTGTCATCTTCTTCTACTCTTCTTTTTTTACTGAAAAAGCCAACGCATACCTCTTCATCTGGCTCAGCATCTCGCCCAAACCGTTAGCCCTCGTGGGCGAGAGATAGGAGCGGATGCCTATGCGGTCGATAAAGTAGAGTTCGGTGGAGAGTATCTCCTCGGGTGTGCGACCACCCAAAGCCCTTGTGAGCAAGCCCGCAATGCCCTTTACGATAAGAGCATCTGCATCGGTCGAGAAATAGACCTTGCCATCCCTCAGTTCGGCATCTATCCACACCCTCGACTGACAGCCGTCAATCAAATACTCCTCGGTCTTGTGCCTCGGGTCAATCTCCCTGCACTCCTCCGCCATATCTATCAAATACTGCAACTTGTCATCGGGATCGTCAAACATCCCAAAGTCCGCAATAATCTCTTCCTGTATCTCGTCTTTCATATCTTGTGTTTTGTCTTTTCTCCGCTTTTTGTAAAAAGCGGAACCAAAAACTTTTAGTGTAATCCTTGCTCTACCCCAATGGGAGTTATGAGAGATATGAGATTGTCTCAATTGACCAGCCTTCGGCTGCTCTAAAATGCTCCCGCTCGGCATAGTCTGCGAGCAGCCTCTGCCCTCGCTTACTCGCATTTGCCTCAATTGACCACGCTTTGCGTGCTCTAAAATGCTCCCGCTCGGCATAGTCTGCAAGCAGCCTCTGCCCTCGCTTACTCGCATTTGCCTCAATTCTCAATTCTCAATTTTCAATTCGTATGAAGTACATCTCAGGACTTATCGCCGGAGCGCTGTCGTTCTTTGCTCCGGTAGAGCCACTGCTCGTTATTGCATTGGCTTTCATTACCATAGACTTTCTAACCGGCACCCTCGCCGACCGCCACAAGGTGCGTGCCTCGGGTGCAAAGTGGCACTTCGAGAGCCGCAAGGCTTGGCGTACTGTGCGCAAACTCTCGTTCGTTATGGCGGGCATAATGCTCGCCTGGATGCTCGACTCGTTGCTGCTGCCTCTTGTGAACCTGCGCTTGGCAAACCTCTTTACGGGGTTTGTGTGTGGTGTGGAGTTTTGGAGCTACCTCGAAAATGCCACCACCCTGACGGGCGAAAGACGTTTTAGCGACGCCATAGCCGTCATCTGCAATCGCATAGGCGCACTCTTTGGCAGCACAAAATAGTAGTCTAATACATATTTTTATATAAGAAAATTTGCAGTTTGTGCAAAAAGTTGTATATTTGCACCAACGAAACGATGTTCGGGGACCAGATGAGTCCCCGAATTTCGTAGTATAGTGTTAAGTAATTCGCTGAGTATGATTGACGTAGTAAAGATTCGAGAGGTTGCCGAGGCAGCATTGGAGGGCACCGACCGCTTTGTGGTCGATGTGAAGTGCTCGCCCGCAAACGAGATAGAGGTAGTGATTGACGCCGATAGCAGCGTCGATTTGGACGCTTGCGTGGAGTTGAGCCGCAAAATTGAGGAGGCTTTCGACAGGGAGCAGGAGGACTACGAACTCTCGGTCTTCTCGGCAGGTGTGGGTCAGCCGCTCAAACTGCTCCGCCAATACTACAAACTCGTGGGTGAGAGTGTCGAGGTGTTGCTCACAAGCGGCACAAAGATGCTCGCAACACTCAAAGAGGTGTCACCCGAAGGTATCACCCTCTCCTACACCGAGCGCAAACTTGTCGAGGGCAAGAAACGCAAGGTGGAGGTTGAGGTGGAGGATTTTCACGCCTTCTCGGAGATTAAATGGGTGAAGGAGTATCTTGACTTCAAGTAGCGAGCGTGCCTTGTGGGTGCTTTTTGCACCACGCTGTGACTCGCAAGTTCCTCATTTACGCAGAGTAAACTGCGGGCTTGCTCTCTTGCGTGGCACAAAAATCCCTCCACAAAACCCACTCGCTGAATTGAGAATTGAGAATTGAGAATTGAAAATTGGAAGTTGAGAGTTGAAAGTTGAGGCAATCCCATATCTCTCATAACTCCCAGAACTCCCATTTGGGGTAGAGCAAAGTCTGCACTAAAAATTTTTGGGCGACTTTTTATAAAAAGGCGTCAGAATGACGCTTTTGTGATGGGATTACTAAATATAAGGCGTAGCAAAGGTAAAGCGATACGCAGTATCGCATAAAAGTTTTTGGTTCCGCTTTTTACAAAAAGCGGAGAAGAAAAAGAGAAACAACAAAAAACATAAAATATAACGACAAATGGAGAATTTGATTAGCAATTTTGCTGAGTTCAAGGAACTGAAAAACATTGACAAGAGTACAATGATTGGTGTTTTGGAGGACGTATTCCGTCACTATCTCCAAAAGACCTACGAGACCGACGAAAACTTCGACGTCATCATCAACCCCGAGAAGGGCGACTTGGAGATTTGGCGCAACCGTGTGATTGTTGAGGATGATGCTGTGGAGAACCCCAACCAGCAGATTGCCCTCAGTGAGGCACGCCAGCTCGATCCCACCTATGAGGTAGGCGAGGAGGTTGCCGACCAGATTGAGATGGCATCGTTTGGTCGTCGTGCGGTACTTTCGCTCCGCCAGAACTTGGCTTCGCGTATCCTCGACTTGGAGAAGGCAAACCTCTTCGAGAAGTATAGCGAGAGGGTAGGCGATATTATCTCGGGTGAGGTTTACCAGGTGTGGAAGAAGGAGATTTTGGTGCTCGACGACGAGGGCAACGAACTGATCCTCCCCAAGGGCGAGCAGATTCCCAGCGACTTCTTCCGCAAGGGCGACAATATCAAAGCCATTGTGTCGAAGGTTGAGATGCGCAACAACAACCCTGTGATTATTCTCTCGCGTACTGCTCCCGAGTTCTTGCAGAGACTCTTCGAGGCTGAGGTGCCCGAGATTTTCGACGGTCTTATCACCATCAAGAAGATTGTCCGCATCCCCGGCGAGAGGGCTAAGGTGGCTGTTGAGTCGTACGACGACCGCATCGACCCCGTAGGTGCTTGTGTGGGCGTTAAGGGCTCGCGTATCTACTCCATCGTTAAGGAGTTGAAGAACGAGAATATCGACGTTGTGAACTGGACGTCGAACACCACTCTGCTTATCCAGAGGGCTCTGAACCCCGCAAAGATTACCTCCATCTCGCTCGACGAGGCAAAGAAGACCGCTTCGGTCTACCTCAAACCCAGCGAGGTGTCGCTTGCTATTGGTAAGGGCGGTCTGAATATCCGCTTGGCAACGATGCTTACGGGCTACGACATTGACGTATTCCGCGATGCAGACGAGGAGGATGTGGACCTCGATGAGTTCAACGACGAGATCGAGCAGTGGATTATCGATACTTTCAAACGTATCGGCTGCGACACTGCCAAGAGCGTCTTGGAGCTCTCGAACGAGGAGCTGGCTAAACGTACCGACCTCGAAGAGGAGACTATTGAGGAGGTTGTGCGTATACTCCGCGCCGAATTCGAGTAATTTTTGTTTTTAGGGGCGACTTCTGCGTTACGCTTGTGCTCGAAATAGGGTCTAACGTCTAACGTCTAACGTCAATAGTCCTAAGGCTTATAGGGCGTATAAGGGATATAGGGCTTATGGGAGATATGGGAGGACTGAGAGATATGAGAGTCCCACAATCACCTCCC
>JAZSAY010000018.1:0-38937 GCA_045602145.1 Tidjanibacter sp. | reverse complement strand
TAGGTGCTTTTTGCACCAAAATTCAGAGAGCGGACTCCTCATTTACGCTTAGTAAACTGCGGAGCCCGCTCCTTCTTTTGGCACAAAAATCCCTCCGCTCTATGCGTTTTTTTGGTTTAACGTCAATAAGTCCTAAGACAAATAAGTGCGGGCAAGCCCTCTGGCTCGCCCGCACTTATTATATCACTTTGTCGATTATCTCTTTAAGGCTGCCAATATGCCCTCGGCATCGTAGCCGCAGAGGTTTTTGAGTTGGGCAACGGTGCCGTGCTCCACAAACTCATCATCTATGCCAAGGCGCACAATGCGGGGCGCAAAGCCATTGTCGAGCAGCCAATCTGCCACAGCGCTACCCACGCCGCCACTCAGCACGCCATCCTCCACCGTCACAACTCTCCCAAAGTTCTCGCCAACCCAGCGGAGCATCTTCTCATCCAGAGGTTTTGCCCAGCGGAGGTCTATATGGCACACCGAAATGCCCTCTTCGGCAGCCCTCTCAGCCGCCGTAGCCGCATCTTGCGCTGTATGACCGAGCGAGAGGAGCGCAACATCTGTACCCTGGCGCAAAATCTCCGCCTTGCCCTCTTCGAGCATCTTCATAGGACCCTCCTCGGCACCCGCAGCCCTACCGCGCGGGTAGCGAATAACATAGGGACCCTCGCCCTTATAGGCGGTCCACATAGCATCCCTCAGTTCCTGCTCATTGCGGGGTGCGAGTATGCGCAGGTTGGGGATGGGGCGCATATAGGCGATGTCAAATTCGCCGTGGTGCGTTGCGCCATCCTCGCCCACCAATCCTGCCCTGTCCAAGCAGAAAACAACGTGGAGGTTTTGGAGCGCAACATCGTGAATTACATTGTCATAAGCCCTCTGCATAAACGAGGAGTAGATGGCGCAGAAGGGTATCATACCTCCCGCAGCCAAGCCTGCCGAGAAGGTCACAGCGTGTCCCTCGGCAATTCCCACATCGAACACCCTCTCGGGCATCTCGCCTTGCAGTATGTTCATCGAAGAGCCCGTAGCCATTGCAGGCGTTACGCCCACAACCCTCTTGTCTTCCCTTGCAAGTTCGAGCAGCGCACGACCAAAGACGTACTGATACTTCGCAGCCCCCTTGCCCGAAGGCTCGCGCTCGCCCGTTGCGGGGTCGAACTTGCCCGGCGAGTGCCATACTGCCGGGTCGCCTTGCTCGGCAGGGGCGTAGCCCTTACCCTTGATGGTCATTGCGTGAAGCAACTTGGGTCCGTCAATGTTTTTGAGAGCGCGGAGTGTGCGCACGAGTGTCTTCACATCGTGCCCGTTGGTGGGACCGAAGTAGCGGAAGTTCATACTCTCGAAGAGGTTGCTCTGGCGCAACAAGCCTCTCTTTATGGCGTGTGCGGCGGTCTGCAAGAGAGTCCTCAGGCGGGGGCTGAACCTCAAACCGCCCCACACTTTGCGCTTCATTGCGTTGTATTTCCTCGAAGAGGTTATGCGCAGAAGGTGCTTACGCAGTGCTCCTACGTTGGTATCTATACTCTGGCGGTTGTCGTTGAGAATAACCAGGATGTTGGCTTTGGAGGCTCCTGCATTGTTGAGACCCTCAAACGCCAAGCCACCCGTCATTGCACCGTCGCCAATCACAGCAACAACACTCTCCCTTTGTCCCTGCATCGCCGCAGCCTCGGCAAGACCATAGGCGGCAGAAATCGACACCGACGAGTGACCCGCACCAAACGAGTCGCCCTCCTCCATACGGGGAAAGCCCGCAATGCCGCCCAGCTTGCGCTGTGAGGCAAATGCCTCACGCCTGCCAGTGAGAATTTTGTGTGCGTAGGCTTGGTGCCCCACGTCCCACACAACCTTATCGGTCGGGAAATCAAAGACATAGTGTATGGCAACAGCCAACTCCACAGCTCCCAGGCTCGACGAGAGGTGTCCGGGGTTTTCGGCACACGAGCGCACAATGTAGTCGCGCAACTCCTCACAAAGTGCTGGGAGTTCCGAGAGCCCGAGTTTTTTCACATCGGCTGGCGAAGAGATATTGTCGAGATATTTATATTCGTGTTGTTCCACTGCAATCCGTGCTATAATAGCGCAAATATACCGAAAAAAAGGATAGGATAGGAAAAATCTGCAAAAAATGTTGTATATTCGTATCCGATATTGGTGCGCTTGGCTGATGATAAGAGTTAGGTGGGCGTGACTGATGCAATCCCGAAAGGCAAAAATAAAAACAAGAGAAATTATGAAATACAACCGAATTCTCCTTAAACTCAGCGGTGAGTCGCTCGCAGGCGAGAGCGGACGTGGTCTTTCGACCGAGGTGCTCGACAGTTACGCTCAGCAAATCAAAAAAGCCACCGAGAGAGGTGTGCAGATTGGTATTGTCATCGGCGGAGGCAACATCTTCCGTGGCTTGCAGGGTGTGGGTCGTGGCTTCGACCGCGTGAAGGGCGACCAGATGGGTATGCTCGCCACAATCATCAACTCGCTCGCCTTGCAGAGCCACTTGGAGAGTATTGGCGTAAGGACCAAAGTTCTCACCTCCATCCGTATGGAGCCCATTGGCGAATACTTCTCCAAAGCCAAAGCGCTCGAATATCTCGAAGCGGGCTATGTGGTAATCATCGGTGGCGGTACCTCCAACCCATACTTCTCCACCGATAGTGCATCGGCACTCCGAGGTGTGGAGATTGAGGCTGAGGTACTCCTCAAAGGCACCCGCGTGGACGGCGTCTACACTGCCGACCCCGAGAAGGATCCCACAGCCACCAAGTTCGAGGAGATAACCTTCGATGAGGTCTATGGCAGAGGTCTCAGAATTATGGACCTTACGGCATTCACACTCTGCAAGGAGAACCATCTTCCCATCATCGTCTTCGATATGGACACCGAGGGCAACCTCCAAAAGGTGCTTGAAGGCGACAACTGTGGTACACTCGTGCACAACTAATCGCCCCACCACCGAGCAATGAAACGCTTCCTTGCACTCTTTGCCCTATTACTCTCCACGCTCCTTGTGTGGGGGCAGGAGGATCCCTATGCAAGGCTCCACGAGGGCGAGAGGTTACCCGATTTTGAGGTTGTGATGGCAGACGGCACAACGCTCCGCACTGCCAACTTAGAGGGTAAGGTGGTGTGGATATGCCTCTGGGCAAGTTGGTGCCCCTCGTGCCGTAGGGAGTTTAGATGGCTCCACCAAAGCGAGGCATTTGCAGCCCTCGGGGAGCAAAGCGACTTCGTGTTTCTCCCCATCGCCCGCGAGGAAAACAGCGCAACGGTCACAGCGTGGCTCCGCAAGAAGGGTTACGACATCCTTTCGGGGGTGGATCCCGACCGCAAAGTCTATGAACTCTTTGCCGAGCAGGAGATACCTCGCAACATCATCGTTGGCAGAGATGGTGTAGTATTGCTCCACAGTAGCGCCTGCTCGCGCAAGACCATAGCAAGCGTAATAGAAACCGTAGAGAAATTGTTAAACTAAAACCAAATAGAAAAATGAACGACGACAGCGTATTGATTCTTGAAATGGCAGAGGAGAAGATGTCCAAGGCCATCAACCACCTCGAAGAGGCCCTGCTGAGTGTTAGGGCAGGTAAAGCCAGCCAGCACGTTTTGAAGGGTATTATGGTAGAGTACTACGGCGCAGCAACACCCATCGAGCAGGTGTCGAGCGTTACCGTACCCGATGCTAAGACTATCCTCATCCAGCCCTGGGATAGGAATATGATTGGTCCTATCGAGAAGGCTATCCTTGTGAGCAACATCGGTCTTACCCCCTCGAACAACGGCGAGCACATCCGCCTTACAATCCCCGCCCTCACCGAGGAGCGTCGTAAGGATCTCGTGAAGCAGGTGCGCGGCTATGCCGAGACCGGTAAGGTGAGCCTCCGCAACGCAAGGCGCGATGCTGTGGACGCCTTCAAGAAGGCTCAGAAAGATGGTATGCCCGAAGATGTAGCCAAAGATGGCGAGGGCGATGCTCAGAAACTTATCGACCGCTACACCAAGAAACTCGAAGAGTTGGTGGCAGCCAAAGAGAAGGAGATTATGACCGTATAAAAACGCATATAAGCGGCGATTTAGTCGTTGCACTGCGATAAATCCCCTCCTCATTTGCGCTTAGCAAACTACGGAGGGGATTTTCTTGTGCGCCTATAACTCGCTCGCTTCTATGCGTTTTTTCAAAAAACACATCTAACGCGCGTCTGCGGCGTTATACTTCGATAAGCGGAGTTCCTCATTTACGAAGAGTAAACTGCGGACTCCGCTTTCTCGTATGCCTTGCATCCATCGCTTTATCTGCGTTTTTACTGTTTGGGAGAAATCCCAGCACAAAAGCGTCACTCTGACGCCTCATTTGCGCTTAGCAAACTACGGAGGGGATTTTCTTGTGCGCCTATAACTCGCTCGCTTCTATGAGTTTTTTCAAAAAACACATATAACGGGCGCTTTTTGCACCAAAATTCAGAGAGCGGACTCCTTATTTACGCTTAGTAAAATTCGGAGCCCGCTCCTTCTTTTGGCACATAAATCCCTCCGTTCTATGAGTTTTTTTTGTCTAACGTCTAACGTCAATAGACCTAAGGCTTATAGGGCTTATGGGAGAATTTTCAATTTTCAATTTTCAACTCTCAACTCTCAACTCTCAATTCTCAATTCTCAACTTCCCTCTATGGTACGGGGTCGTAGCCGCTACCGCCCCAAGGGTGGCAGCGCAAGATGCGTCTAAGGGCGAGCCAGCCGCCCTTAAAAGGTCCGTATTTGCGGATTGCCTCCAAGGCATATTGCGAGCAGGTGGGGGTAAACCGACACGAGGCGTGGGGTTTGAGGGGTGAGATGCAAATCTGGTAGAAGCGGATAAGAGCCACGAAGGGGGCACTCAGCAGCCACTTACAGCCTCCCCACAATTTTGCCCAAAATCTCCTCCACTGCATTCTTAATGACTTTGTAATCCAGCACCTCTTTGGTGTTGTAGATTAGACCCATATCTATGTGTACTCCCTTTGCTGCGGCAGCCTCCACGAGCGGGTGTTTCGAGAGTCGGTATGCTTCGCGTGTGCGTCTTTTCAGTAGGTTGCGACCCACGGCACGTTTGATATTGCGTTTGGGCACTACAACCAGCACCGACACCGCAGCGCCATCCTCGGGGGTGGCTGCGCGTTTCTTGAAGACGTAGCGGTAGGGGTGGACAACGCCGCCCTTGCTACGCACAAAGAGCGCATCAACAGCCCCGCCGTGCAGTCGCTCGGCTTTCCTTAGCGTATTTTTGTGGGTTGGTAGTACCATCGTGGTCTATAATTAAAGGGGTATCGCCTCCGACACCCCTTGCTAATCTATCGTTGCTATTTTGCGCTCTTAGGGGCGGCAGTTCCCTCGGCGGGCTTGCGTTTTGCACGCGAGCGTTTGGCGGGTTTTGCCTCCTGAGCCTTGATGAAGTTCTCTGCCTTGTGGCTGTGGCTGAACTCGATAGGTGCGAGTTCCTTGCCAGCCTTAGCGTCGGCAACCAGCATCTCCACAGCCTTCACGATGTTGGGAATGCCGGGTGCGGGAGCCTTCATATAGATACTAAGACCTGCCTCAACGGCTGCCTTGGCGGTATTCTCGCCCAGCACAGCAATCATAGGGATGTTCTCGGTGCCGAACTTAGCTACAAGTGAGGCGATTTCGTTGGGGCTGTAAAAGACCATAAGGTCGTAGTCGGCGAGGTTTACATCGTCGAGGTTGGCGCTTACGGTGTGAGCAAAAATCAGGCTGCGGAAGTTGAGTTTCAACTTTTCGAGCGTCTGAGGAATCTCGGGATTGTGAGGCTCTGCCAGGGCAAGGATAAAGCGCTCGTCCTTGTGTTTGAGGATGAGCTCCATAAAGCTGTCGAACTTACCATCTGCGAAGAAGATCTTGCGCTTGCGGTAGACGATATATTTCTGCAAGTAGAGCGCCACAGCCTCCGTAATACAGAAGTACTTCATCGACTCGGGGATGTTGACCCTTGCCTCTTCGGCGATGCGGAAGAAGTTGTCGATGGTGGTGCGGCTGGTGAAAATCACTGCCGAGTAGTCCAAAATTTCGGTTCTCTGGCTGCGAAATTCTTTCAGCGACACGCCCTCAATGCGCATAAAAGGCTTGAAAGTGAGGTTGAGGCTTTGGCTCTTTGCTACCTCGTAGAATGGTGATTTTTCAATGACCGCAGGTTGGGGCTGCGAAATCAGTACGTTCTTAATTTTCAACTCTTTGTGTTTGTTTGGTTCGACATTAAATGGCACTGTTCCTCACCACCAAGGTGACTACAATACCGATGGGAATCAAAATTGCGGTGCAAAGGTACAAAATCAAAAGTAAAATCGAAACTTTTTGTTCAATAAAGAAAATTAAACTTTTTGTGCAGAAAACGGCGAGCGCCAAAACAGCCACTCCTGCTGCCACACAGCCCAAGACCTCTGCCGAGGTGCCCGTGTTTGCCACAAAGAGCAGAGCAACGGGTGTGGTCACTATTGCTGCCAGCGCCATAAGCGTATCGGCAAGAACGTTAAGACCTTCGGCAATATCTCTGCGGCGCACCAGCAGGCACATACCGTTGGTGAGTGCTCTTTGGAGCAGACCCACTGCAAGTGCTACTGCCACAAATAGCGGAGCGAGCCACAGCGGGTTGGTGCCGAGGCTCTTGACGCCTGCCACTTCGAGCCACCCGACCGCTACCAGCGACCACATAACAATTCCCACGAGGAGTGCATAGCGCACAGCCCTCATAAAGAGATAACTCATCTCGTCCGCAACTCTTATGCCAAGATTGCGTCCGAAGGCTATTTTGCCCATCTGCCCGACGTGACTGCCATAGGCAAACATCACAAACAGGTAGAGCAGAAACAGCGCAACCGCCATACCCCACACGACCCAATTCTCGGCAATCGAGGGGTCTGCCTCGGGTATCTCGGAGAGTTGCGGCAAGAGCCGTGCGCTCTCGCCAAAGAGAGCATTCAGGCTCACGCCAAGCGAGTCAGCAGTTTGGGTATATGTTGTTGTATCTATCAACTTCTAATTTTGAATTTTGAATTTTCCACTCAGTTGTCGCTCTTGCGCACCGAGATACGTATGGTGGTGCCTTTGCCGACCTCGCTCTCGGTAACGGCGATGTGTCCTTTGTGGTACTCCTCAATAATGCGTTTGCTTAGCGACAAGCCCAAGCCCCAGCCGCGAGTTTTGGTCGTGAAGCCCGGCTCGAAAATCTTTTTCCAATTGCCCTTGGGGATACCTTTACCCGTATCGCTCACGTCAATGTATGCCCACTCGTCGCTCTGGCTGATGGTTACACGGATATTTCCCACGCCCTGCAAGGCGTCGAGGGCGTTTTTGAGCAGGTTTTCGACCACCCACTCAAAGAGTGCGGCATTCATCATAACACCAATGGGTGCTATGGCGAGTCCGTTGTAGTCGAGGCTCACCTTGCGGGGTATGCGTGTGCGAAAATAGAGGACACAGTCGCCCACAACCTCGCCGAGATTGGTTTCGGAGAGTTCGGTTTCGGAGCCGATTTTGCCAAAGCGGTTGGCGACCTTCACGAGCCTTTGGAGGTCTTTGTTCATCTCACCAATGGCATCTTCGCTCACGCCCTGCGAGCGGAGGTATTCGAGCCAGCCCATAAGCGAGGATATGGGTGTGCCGAGTTGGTGTGCGGTCTCCTTAGCTAAGCCTATCCACACTCGGTTTTGTTCGTCTTGCTTGGTGGTGCGGAAGGTCATAAAGGCAAAAAAGACAAATATCGCAACCACTGCCAACTGAACGTAGGGGAACAGGATGAGCCAATCCAGAAGTGCCGAGTTGCCATAGAAGAGTATGTAGCGCGAGCCACGAGGAGTGGTAATCTCTATGGGAGTGTTCTGTCGGGACAACTTCATAATCGCCTTCATCCTGCGGTCGGGATTGTTGACAATACTCTCGGGTATGAGGTGCGATTTTTCCACTCGCCCACTCTCGTCGAGCATTATATAGGGGATGTTTTGGTTGTGCACCACTTGGAAGATGAGCGGGTCGTTGTGGGTGCTCTCGCCCATACGCTCCATAGCATACGACCACAGTGCCATCTCGTTCATCTCCTTGTGTTGGAGCATACGCGACATACGGGTCGTGAAGAGTATCGACAGCGAGCCTATGACAAGGGCAATAGCCACCAGAAGCACCCTACGTTTATAGGGAGCACTCTTGATTCTGTGCCACAATCTATCCAACATACTCTTCATAGTAGTCTGCTTTTTTGTGGAGTTACTTGTCTACTTACGTTCGGTGTCCTGCTCGGCGAGTATGCGTCTGTACTCCTCCTTGTTGTCCAGCATCTCCAAGGCCCTTGCGAGCTCTTTGTCGTCGGGCAGGGAGTGTTCCACACCGCCCTCGTTGTAGCAGTAGCGAGCTACGATTTGGTCCTCGATAATATCCTGCAACTCTTGCTTGTAGAGCCATAGGTTATCCTCGGTGGAGTTTGTGATATTTGCCTCTATGTGAGCCATCTGCTCCGACATACTCTCCTGCCAGCGCTCCTTCTCGGCAGCCTTCTTAAACTCCTTCCAGAGTCGACTTGCGGCACTCTCCCAGGCTACCTCCTTATCCTTCATAAACTCCACAAACTCGCCGTATGCCTCCTCCGAGAAGCGATATTTGGTGGGGATTACATTTCCCTCCAACTCCTCGTAGTGGCGTGCGCAGTAGTCGGCAATGAAGTCGTCAACAAATCCCTGAGCATAGACCACCACCGCAAAGGTGCTGACATATTCGGGCTCCAACTTTACATCGGGCATCACACCGCCGCCATCGTAGACCTTGCGTCCTGCGCGGGTCTTGAATTCGC
This sequence comes from Tidjanibacter sp., assembly GCA_045602145.1. Lineage (GTDB taxonomy): Bacteria > Bacteroidota > Bacteroidia > Bacteroidales > Rikenellaceae > Tidjanibacter. Next base: position 30,119 of record JAZSAY010000018.1, on the reverse strand, counting down.
TAACGAGCGAGTCGGGAACAAAAGCTACGCTGCCGTCCTCGTTGTGGGCGGCGTAGTCGATAGCCTGAATGCAGCGCCCGCTGGGCAGATAGTATTTGGCGGTTGTAATTTTCAGCATAGCGTCATAACCCAGAGGGTAGCTGCTCTGCACTAAACCCTTGCCGAAGGTGCGCTGACCAACCAGAACAGCCCTGTCGTAGTCCTGCAAGGCTCCTGCCACAATCTCGGCAGCCGAAGCCGAGCGGCTGTCGGTCATCACAACAATGGGCATATCGAGGTCTACGGGACTCGAAGAGGTCTTTATGGAGTGGTTCTCTTTGGGGAACTTCGACGAGCGGGTGCTGACAACCTCCGACCCCTCGGGCAGGAAGAACGAGAGGATGTTGACAGCCTCTTGCAGAATACCTCCCGTGTTGCCACGATAGTCGAGCACCAGCGAGCGCATACCCTGCGACTTTAAGCTCTCGTAGGCCCTCAGCAGGTCGCTGCTCGACCCCTCGGTAAACTCGCTATGGGAGATGTAACCCACACTGTCGTTTAACATTCCGTAGTAGGGAACGCCCGGAATGGCTATTCTCTCGCGCTCCAATTTCAGCGTCACACGCTCGCGCGAGGGGAATTTCTCTACGGTGACCTTTATGCTTGTGCCCGCGTCGCCCCTCAGACAGTCGCTAACTTGCTGGGTGTTAAGACCTTTGGCACTCTTGCTGTCAATCTCCACAATCCTATCTCCGGGGCGTATGCCTGCTCGGTCTGCCGGCGAGCCCTTGTAGGGCGCCGAGAACTCCACGTAGTCGCCCACAAGGCGTATGAGCGAGCCCACACCACCATACTTACCCGTTGTGAGGGTCGTGAATGCCTCCATCTCTTCGGCAGGGATGTAGTCGGTATAGGGGTCGAGGATTTTGGTCATACCCTCGGCTGCGGCGTTCATTATCTTCTGGCTGGGCACGTCATCCACATAGAAGAGGTTGATGGTGCGGAGCATATTCACAAGCACCTCTACCGTCTTGCCCAGATTGTGGGTGTTGCTGCTCGCTGCGGCACCCAGCAACATACACGCTGCCACAGCGCCACATACTCCCACCTTGCGCCAAACTCTTTTCACACTCATTGCTGTCTGCTATTTTTTGGCATTAATATACCCTGTTATGCGGAAGCGGGCATTCTCGACCTCTTTCCTAAGACCGCTAACCGTAAGGTTGTGGTCATCGGTCTGACTTACAACAACCGCATCATCGCCCAACTGCACAAGGCGTTTGAGCCCACTCGAAGCACGAAAGAGCATCTCGCCCTCGCGCTCAAAGGAGAGCGTATAGCCGCCCCTGAGAAGTGCCTCCACAATCTGCTCCCTATCCTCCGTCATCGAAGCCCTCACAGAGGCTGTCGAAAAGCCATAGAGGGGATAGGCGGCAGAGATTAGTACTATCGCCACCAACAAGATTATACCCCTTGTGCCCAAGAGGTCGGCAGGCTCAATGGCGAGGGTATTGGTGGCATACATCACTCCAAAAATCAACCCCACAAGCACCGCAAGCCTCACAAGGTGCCTTGCAGCACGCCCTATATATTGGTTAAAAGTCTGTTTCATATTTTTTTGATTGGTTTTCTTCTGTTCTAACGCTCCGAGAGGCTCAAAATTGTATCCCTCACCTGCTCCATAAGCCAATGCGGGGTGGAGGTAGCACCGCAGATGCCCACATTCTCCGCACCCTCGAACATCTCGCGCGTGAGTTCCTCGGGCGACTCAATCTTCACACTATTGGGGTTTGCGCTGTGGCACGCCTCGAAGAGCACCTCGCCGTTGGAACTCTTGGCACCACACACAAAGACCACCATATCGCAACCTCGGGCAAACTCCCTCAGGTGCCCCTCCCTGCCTGCCACCTGGCGGCAGATGGTGTCCCTCACGGTAACCTCTGCGGGCACCGCCGAGCGCCTTAGAACCTCGTCCCTCACTTGCTCGAAGAGCGACAGACTCTGGGTGGTCTGCGAGAGGAGGAAGATGGGGCGCGAGAAGTCCACATCATCCAAATCCTCCACCTTCTCAATAACCGTAGCTCTATCCTCAATCTGACCGTTGAGTCCCACCACCTCGGCGTGACCCTTCTTGCCCAAAATCACTACCGTACCTCCCAACTCCCTCATCTGGCGATCAGCCTCAATGGTAAGTCTTTGGAGTTTTGCCACAACAGGGCAGGTGGCATCGGCATAGCCGAGCGACAGTCCCTCCAAGAGTCGGTAGGTGCTCTTGGGTTCGCCGTGTGCGCGAATGAGGATTTTGCTCTCATCGGAGGGTTCTATGGCTGCCAAGTCGGCGTGCGAGATGGTCCTTACGCCCATACCCTCCAAACGAGCCACTTCGAGGTCGTTGTGCACAATATCGCCCAGCGAATACACCCTCTTACCCTCGGCAACCAACTCCTCCGCCTTTGAGATGGCACTCACCACTCCGTAGCAAAATCCCGATTTATCATCTATGGTAACTTTCATTCCTTTACTCTCAACTTGAATATCTCGTCAAACCACTCCATCTCTTCGGCAAGGGTCATACCTCCATTGTCGAGTACTATGGCATCGTCTGCCTTCCTCAGAGGGCTTATTGCACGAGTTTGGTCGAGGTGGTCGCGCTGGCGGATATTCTCGACTATCTCCTGGCGGCTAACCTCTTCGCCCTTGGCGAGGAGCTCTTGATAGCGGCGCTCTGCCCTCACCTCGGGGTCGGCAGTCATAAAAATTTTCAGCTCCGCATCGGGGAATACCACCGTTCCGATATCCCTACCGTCCATCACTACACCCTTCTCGCGCCCCATCTGCTGCTGCAACTTTACGAGTCGGCGGCGCACCTCGCCAATGGCACTCACGGCACTCACAAGATTGCTGACCGTAATGGTACGAATTTTACCCTCTGCCCACTCGCCACAGAGGTAGATGTCACTCGCGCCGCGCTCGGGGTTGAAGCGGAAGTCTATCTGGATGACGTCGAGTCCCTTAATGAGTCGCTCCTCGTTGAGGATACCGTTCTCGACGCACCCGTTCTCGATAGCCCACAGGGTTACGGCACGATACATTGCACCCGTGTCGATGAAGATGTAGCCGAGGTGGGCTGCCACCATCTTGGCAAAGGTGCTCTTGCCGCACGAAGAGAAACCATCGACAGCGATAACGATTTTCTTATTTGGTTTTGAAAATTTCATTGAATTGTATGTCTATTTGCAAGTCTGAAATCATTGAAATAAGGAGCGATACGCCAATCAGGGTGATGACGATGCCCGAGATGCGGTTTATCCACAGCATATGGCGTGGGCGGAAATATTTTCTCACAACTTTCATTATGGAAGCCAAAATCAGCCACCATCCCGTACAGCCCGTGAAGATGCCCAATATCATTGAGGCGTTCGAGAAGGCGTTGCCGTCGGTGTCGTAGAAGCCGAGCGACTTGACGGTAGCAATCAGCGCCACGTGCACCAAGATGTAGGCGGGGTTGGCAAAGCTCAGCAGGAAGCCCGAAACGTAATCTCTCCAATTTGCCCTATCCCTCTCGGAGCGGTTGCGTCGGAGCTGCATATCGGGCTTTTTCAGAAAGATGTTCACACCGAATGCGGCAATAAAGATGCCCGCGATACACTTTATGAGGAGCATATTGCTCTCAATGAAACCCGTCACGAACGAGAGCGAGAAGAAGGCAATCGAGGCATAGAACGTGTCGCTCGTAGCAATGCCCAGACCCGTAGTTATGCCCGAGCGGATACCCTTGCTCAGGTTGCGTTGCAGGCAGAGTATGGCGGTAGGTCCGGGGGGCATAGATGCCATACATCCTACCATCACACCTCCGATAAAAGTCATCAACCACATAAAAAATTTACTTTTCGTTTAGGGGCAAAATTCACCAGCTACAAAGATAGATATTTTTGGCGACCTAATCTCCTTTTCGCCGCCAAAAGTTACCTCGTAAGAAAATTATTTGCCCCAAAAGCGAAAACATCTCTACAAAAAAGTTATTTTTGTAAAAAATAAACCCACAAAAGATGAGAATCTCGCTTAAAGGATATCAACGACTACTCTTGGCACTGCTCAGCGTGGTGCTCCTATCGCTCGGCTGGCTCCGCGCGAGTGGTCTGACGTTGCTTATTGCCTTCGTTCCATTGTTGTTAATCTCTGCTTCCTATGGCTCTTCAAGGCGCGAGTGGTGGCGGATGGCAGGCTGGACGGCTCTGGTTATGGGGCTGTGGTGCGTGGCTACCTGCTGGTGGATATATTACGCTGCGGCAGTGGGCATTGTTGCGGCAACCATTGTGCAGATATTGCTCTTTGGCGGTGTCTTTATGGTCTTCCACACCTTCTCCAAGAGGGCTCGACCCGCACACGCCTACACAACCCTCATTGCGGGTTGGTTGTGGGCAGAACACTTCTATCTGGGTGGCGAGGTGTCGTTCCCGTGGCTGCTGCTGGGCAACGGCTTTGCCAATGATGTGTGGGCGGTACAATGGTATGAACTGACGGGCGTACTCGGTGGCTCGTTGTGGGTATTGCTTGTGAATGTGCTGCTCTTTGAGTGGCTACTCAACCGCAAGAACAAGGGGTTGGGTATTAGTGCCCTCTTCTTTATTGTTGCACCTATGGTGGCTTCGCTGATTATCGGCGCATCATACCACGAGAACCCCAACACGCAGAAGGCTACTGTCACACTCGTACAGCCCAACTTCGACCCCTACGAGGAGAAATACAACCTACCCGTAGACGAACAACTCGCCATCATAGGCTCTCTGGTTGAGGAGGCTCCCGAGGATGTGGACTACATCGTACTGCCCGAGACGGTCATTGGCGATGCGGGCGACCCCATTTGGGAAGATAATATCTACCGCAGCCACTCCATAAGGAGCTTGGAGGCGGTGCGCAGGGCTAAATATCCCGAGGCGCAACTCATTGTGGGAGCGATGACCTACCACCTCTACAATGGCGCAAAGGATGCCTCGCCAACGGCTCGCCACAGCGGTTCTATGTGGTACGACCGCTACAACGCCGCCATTGCGCTCGATGGGGACTCGGTGCTCAAAGTAAGCCACAAGTCGAGGCTTGTGGTGGGTGTGGAGAAGATGCCCTTTATGGATATTCTACGACCGCTGGAAAAACTCATTGTCGACTTGGGCGGCACCACCGGACAACTCGGCACCGATAAGTATCGCCATCTGCTCCATCAGCGCAACAGCCACTACCCCTACGGCATTTCGGTTGCTGCCCCCATCTGCTACGAGTCGGTCTATGGCGAGCACTTTGGTGCTTTTACGGCAGATGGTGCAGAACTTATGATGGTCATCACCAACGACGGCTGGTGGCACGATACGGAGGGCTATCGCCAGCACTTCTCCTTCTCACGCCTGAGGGCTATCGAGAGTCGCAGGTGGGTGTGCAGGGCAGCCAACACGGGCATCAGCGGCTTCATTTCGCCTACGGGCAAGGTGGGCGACACCCTCGGCTGGGACGAGCGAGGCACACTCTATGCCGAGGTTACCCCCTCGCGCGAGGTTACATTTTATGCCAAGGCAGGCGACTATTTGGGACGCTTGGGAGGCTACCTGTTCCTGCTCTCGCTGCTCTACTATGTAAGTTACCGTTTCCGCAAGCGCAGCCACCTTGTGAATTGATAATTGATAATTGAAAAATCAAAATGAACTACTCTCAGACCACCAATTTCCTTTTCAACTCATTCCCCTCGTACCAGAATGTGGGTGCAGGCGCCTATAAGGAGGGCTTGCAGAACATTACGGAGATGTGCCGCCGCTTGGACAACCCCCAGCGCAACTACTTCACCATACACGTTGCGGGCACAAACGGCAAAGGCTCCACATCGCACATTCTCGCCTCGGTGTTGCAGCAGGCGGGCTACTGCGTAGGGTTGTTCACCTCGCCTCACCTTGTGGATTTCCGCGAGCGCATACGTGTGAACGGTGTGCCCATCAGCGAGAGGGAGGTTGTCAACTTTGTGAAGGAGCACAAGGAGGAGATGGTGGCTCTTGGGCTGTCGTTCTTCGAGATGACCACCGCCCTGGCTTTCCATCACTTCTCGGAGAGCGATGTGGAGGTGGCGATTATCGAGACGGGCTTGGGTGGCAGGCTCGACTCCACAAATATCATCAAACCCATCCTCTCGGTCATCACAAACATAGGCTTGGAGCATACGGCACTTTTGGGCTCTACGATTGGCGAGATAGCCTTCGAGAAGGCGGGAATTATCAAACCCGAAGTGCCCGTTGTAGTGGGCGAGAGCGCCCCCGAGAGCAACGAGGTCTTCGATCGCACGGCTGCCGAGCGAGGTTCAATGTTGGTCTATGCCGATAGGGAGTGGGAGATTGTCGAGAGTGAGCCGTCGGGCGACTACATCCGCTATCACATACAGCGTCCTCGCGATGGCAGGACACAAAACCTCGATTTGGACCTTATGGGCTCCTATCAACGCAAAAACATCCTCACAGTCCGCACCGCCATTAGCATCCTGCGCCACCATACGCCACTGAACATCTCAACTCGCGCATTGGTCGAGGGTGTGAGGTGTGTGACCTCCTCTACGGGCTTGATGGGTAGGTGGCAGAAGCTGGGCGACAGCCCGAGGGTATATTGCGACACGGGACACAACGCTCACGGACTCGCCGAGGTGGTGGCTCAGATCCGCGCTCAGGAGTACCGTAAACTCTATATGGTCATCGGTATGGTCAGCGACAAAGACTTCGATGCCGTTATTCCCCTTATGCCAAAGGAGGCATATTACATCTTCACTGAGGCATCGGTTGCACGCTCGCTCGCTGCCGAGAGTCTTGCCGAGAAGTTCCGCCGCGAGGGCTTCGAGGGCGAGGTTGCAAAGGATGTCCACACCGCCTACCGCCGAGCCATAGAGTTGGCTGCGAACGACGATTTCGTTTTTGTCGGCGGTAGTACCTTTGTCGTTGCGGATTTACTCTCCGAATAGATATAAAAATAGATGTTTATGGCAAAGAGATTTATTGTTATAGGTGCTACATCGGGCTTAGGTCGCGAAATGGCTGCCCAACTTGTCAGGGCTGGTCACAAGGTGGGCATCGCAGGTCGCAGGGGCGAACTTCTCAGCTCCTTTGTGGAGGAGTATAAGGACCTATGTGCCGAGCCGATAGAGTGGCAAGAGATGGATGTAACCTCTCCGAGTGCCACTGCTGCGCTCGAAGAGTTGATTGAGCGTATGGGAGGTATGGATGTGCTGCTCCACGTTGCTGGCGCAGGCTTTGAGAACCCTGCGTTGGAGGAGGGCAAGGAGCGCCACATCACCAATGTGAATTCGGTGGGTTTTGTGACCATCATTGACCACGCCTACCATTGGTTTCGCACCCACGGTGGCAAGGGACACATTGCTGCCGTAACCTCCATTGCGGGCACCAAAGGTATGGGCTTGGCACCGGCATACTCGGCTACCAAGAGGTTACAGACGACCTACCTGAGCGCACTTGCACAACACGCCCGTATGGATGGCGTGAGGCTCCATATTACCGACATACGCCCCGGCTATGCCCAAACAGACATTCTCACGCCCGGCAAGAAGTACCCCGCAGTCCTCTCGCCCGAGAAAGTTGCCCGCCACGCCATAAGAGCCATCAACCATCGCCGCCGCATCTGCACCATCGATTGGCGTTTTCGACTCTTGGTGGCAGGCTGGAGCCTTATTCCCCGCCCCCTCTGGGAACGCATTACGTTTGTGAAATAAGAACAACGAAGATACAACAACCGACCGAAGAGTCGCTTTGTGGGAGAAATGAGAACTCTCACCTAAATGGGGGAACGGCACACTTACCCCCCCCTAAGCTATGGGAGGGTGCCCGTAAGGGCGGGAGAGCTCTGTCCCCTATACGCCCTATATGCCTTATAAGCCTTATAAGAAATCGGGTATTGAAAAAGATACCCACGAGGAATGTGGGGACAGATGGACGAAAGCCGAAAATACAAAAAAACCACATCGCGTCCGATGTGGTTTTCTTTTTGTGTCTGCCCTTGCGAGCGGGTGACCTTGTCACCTTCGGGGCAGCGAATCAACCTCTTAGTCCTCTCGACTATTTGTTGCGCAACTCGTCCGAAACGGTGAGTTTCTTACGACCTTTTGCGCGACGAGCGGCAAGTACCTTGCGACCGTTTACGGTAGCCATACGAGCACGGAAGCCGTGTTTGTTGATTCTTTTCCTCTTGGAGGGTTGATAAGTCCTTTTCATAGCGCTATTTATATTTGTTTATCGGTTTTTCCGTAATTTTCGGACTGCAAAGGTACACAATAAATTCAAAATTCAAAATTCAAAGTTCAAAATTATTGCTTTGCGCCGCAATAAATACCCTGAATATCACCCCGTTTTCTCCACTTTCGCTCCACCAAACAAAAAAGTAGTGCAAAAAATTGAGTGTATTTTTCAGGGGTTAAAGTGTTGATAGTGCATACTTTAATGATTTTGTAGTCGCAAAATTTGGAGAAATTTTGAATTTTGAATTTTGAATTTTGAATTTTGTCCGTATCTTTGCGCCTCGGTAGCGGAATCTCTTATGAGAACGCAGGAGTCCGTAATATTCCCTACCTTAACATTTTAATCGATTAAAAAAGATGGACAAACTTATCAAAATCGCAGAAGATGCTATGTGGGCACCCAAGGAGGTTCCCGCGTTCAAAGCAGGCGACACCATCACCGTTAGCTACAAAATCGTAGAGGGTAACAAGGAGCGTATCCAGAGTTTCCGCGGTGTGGTAATTCAGATCAAAGGTCGTGGTGTAACCAAAATGTTCACCATCCGCAAAATCTCCAACGGTGTTGGCGTAGAGCGTATCTTCCCCCTCTACTCGCCCCACATCGAGTCTATCGAGGTTAACAAAGTTGGTGTTGTACGTCGTGCACGCATCTACTACCTCCGTGACCTCACCGGTAAGAAGGCTCGTATTAAGGAGAAACGTTACGTTGCCAAAGAGAAATAATCTCCGAGCGCATCTGGCGGACGATTACTTCGTTTCGCTCAACAAAATCCCCCTCATTTGCGTCAAGCAAACTGCGGGGGATTTTCTTTTCGCAAGCCATGTACTCGCCTCGCCATATGCGCTCGGAACTTGCACTTTGTTTTGTCTAACGTCTAACGTCAAGAGTCCTAAGGCTTATAGGAGTGACAGGAGTAATAGGGCTTTCCTGCCCTTCCTGTCCATCCTGCCTTTAAAGTAATTCCCCTCAAAGTTAGGGTGAGTACCCGAAGGGAAGGGGCGTGTGTAGGACAGACCCCTCTGTCGCTATGCGACATCTCCCCCTAACTCAGGGGGAGAGATGTTGTGGTGCAGTAATTCGGTGGTGGAGGATGGTCGGTAGGCAACAAAAAACTCTGGCGTGGAAGGAAAGAGTTCCGCGCCAGAGTTTTTTCAGTGTATCCGTGTGCTATTAGAAGTTGATAGCGTTGAATTTCCTGCCGCCAACAACATAGTTACCAACGGGTTGGTTTACTCGGCGCACCTGGTCGAGCCTCTTGGCAGCACCATTGTTGCCGTACTCGAAGGGGTTGTGCTTGCGTGCCACAGCCGAGGGCTGATTTTCGGGATTTTGGCGCAGCATCGTAAGACCAGCATCTTCGCGGAATGTGTGAACCTCGTTGGTAACACCTACAATATTACCATTATCCAACACGCCAAAGAATCCCACTTGCGAAGCCCTAATGACTACCCCCTCTGCATTTTGGTAAGCATAGGAAAGGATTGCTGCCCAACTATTATCATCCTCAAACAACCACTGAGCCTGACCGATCTGCATATCTTCTGTCTCGAATAACATATATCCGCCTTCTAACAGCGCAATTCCGCCGAAGAAAATTTTTGTAAGATGTGTCTCTCCAATGTAGATATCTTCCAATATGGTTTGAGGATAGAGCACAATCGCACCATTTCCAAACTCGCCACCTGTGGGCTCGAAGTCTGCTGTAATGGCGTCGTCAATGCCATTCCAACCCTCAATATAGTAGCTTTCGTTTACCACATTTTGGGACACAGTAATCATCGATGTCACTGCCTGCCCCTGATCATCGCTGCTAACAATTTTGTATGTTCCCAGCCAAGCCTTATATTCGGGAGTTGCGGGGTCGATAACCTCCACCATATCGGAGATGTAGTACAGACCCGTCACCTCGCCTTCGGTGGTCATACCCCACATCGCAGCCCTCCATTTGCCGGGGCTCATAATCCAGTGCATATCATAAAGACCATACTTGTAATATGTATATGCCGTAAAGTCCCAGTCGGTGCCGTTGGTAGCATTAACCTCTTCGAGGTTTTGGGCGAGATAGTCAGCCGTATTCTTCACATATCCATAGACATCGGGGGCAACAGTTGACTGAAAGTAATCCTCGGGGAGGAATTCGATGAAGAATCCGTTGTTTTCATCGGTCGAAACCATATGAATGAGGTCCTTGTAGGTCTCGCCGCTCTCCTCGTCATAAAGCTCGGGGACATACACTGCGCTCCAAAGGGGATTGACGGTCATATCTCCGACCACAGGCTGCTCGACCTCGCCGAGGCGGGCATTTGTCAAACCCGCAAAGTCGCTCTCTTGTGCAAAAATAATCTGAACGTTACCCTTATTCAAACCTGCAATACCTTTGAGCATACCCGAGCCTTGTGCTACGGTTTGGGTGCCATAGGTTGCATACCTCGAGGAGAACACCACAAAGTTATTGCCATTTACATCTTCAATTGTGATGGAGGTATGGTTACCATCCATTACCCAAGTTTTGCTGAGGTCTGCCTCTGCAACCTGAACACCCGCAATGGCAACATACTGACTCTCGTACTTGTTGGCGAGGAAGTCTTCGATGGATACGAGTCGAGGCTCGACAACATTGCCACTCGACAATTTGGTGATTTTCTCCAAAGTAACGCCGCTTATCTGCACCGCGTCATTGTACTCATCAACCACCGCACCACTGAGGTCAATTTTCACCTGGTCGCCAAAGGCAAATTCGTGGTTGCTTGCCAAATAGAACTGCACACCGGCACTTGCATCCTGAATGTACAGACCTTTTTTGGAGGTGAGGTTGTTCAACTCCATATTGGAGATAACAACGCCCTCGATCACAGCCGACTCGATGGTTGTACCCACACCCAAGGCAAGAACATCGGCAATGGGGGTTACGCCCCCGGGTACTTCGGGTTGGTCGGGATTTTCGTTGTCGCCCGACTGCGAGAACTCCACATCCTCGTCGGCACTCCAATCGTTCACAATGGCGTCAAACTCCGTTGAGATGCTCTCCTCCGAAATGGTTGCCATAATGTGGCGCACCATACCCACACCAAACTCCACCTCTTCGGTAGCGTTGTAGGTATACTGCTTCTGGTCGGTGGTAGTCATCACAAGTTTAGGAGCAACCGTTTGGGGAGGGATGATGAGCACATAGGTATCTGTATAACCCTCGGACGGAGTAGCAAGTTTACCTGCCTTTATGGTACCCTCGCCACCGCTCACCTCGTCGCCCGCGAGCGAGAATTTGTAGTTACCTTTCACACCGCTAACCATCACCTCGGCAATCTCTTTGGTGGTCTGATTGTTGATGTCGATGACGATTTTCGAGAGCAGGTGGTTGAATTCGAGCACGACACTCTCTTTGGTTGGCGCCACCTCGCGAACAGCACCCATAAGGTCGGAGGCGGTATAACCTGCGTGTGTTCGCTGGTCGGACCTAACACAAAACTCCACACCCTCGGTGCTTAGTTTGGCACTCGAATAGTCGGCATTGTAGGGGTAGATACCGATAATTCTGCTAACCTCATCACCCTCGTACCAATAGTACTCCTTGTCGGACTTAAATCCGCTCTCAGCCTTTGTGAACTTTGCATTGTCGAGCCACACCGAGAGGTCTGCTTTGAATCCGAAAACACCCACAGCGTCGCCCTGTTCGAAGGCGGTATCTGTGGCTTTTGTGAAACCACCGGCAGGGGTGGCAGTAATCGAGAACAGAATTCCGCCATTTGGTGTTGGGGTTGGTGTGGGCACTTCGGGAATTTGCCCATCACAAGCTGCCATCGCCATAACCATAACCACGGCAGCAAAAATTTTGGATAACTGCTTCATAGCGCAAAACATTTATGTGAATAAAATGGGTCTCTTCTTGTTGGGATATGTTAAACAATACATCAAGTCTATTATGTATTTACCCCTCCCTGCAAATATAAACATCGGTGTATGAAAAACAAAATAAATAGACATAAAAACGCACAAATGTCACATATTTCCGCGTAGGATAACACTTTTTTCACCTTTGTTTAACAGATGGAGGGTGAGTGTCTTATGGTTTGCCTTTGGGTGTTGGGAATTAGGGAGTTTAGGGGCTTTAAAGCCCTTCCTGTTTTCCCTGTTTTTTCCTGTCCTTCCTGTCCTCTAACCAAAAACACCAAGCACCAACCCTCGGGTAGCGAAGATGTTACCCGTGAATAATGTGTAATTAGGCTGATTCAGCGAATTTATGATGTGGAAGGGATGAGTTATACACAAAAAATACTTATCTTTGTTGCCAGCATCTAGCGGATAGCTGTTTCTATTATTTATTCTAATTCTATTATTTATTCTAACACAACCACTATGAAGAGGCTTTGTTTTATTGTTGTAGCGCTGCTAACATTGTCGAGTTGCACATACACTGCATACTATATTGACAACAACTACAAGTTCAAACACGCAACCTCTACCCTTGTCCCCGAGGGCTCCGATATTAGCAACCAAAAATTTCAAGACGACTATCTTACAATAGAACTTCAAGAAGTCGCAAAGGAGTACATATATCTGACTTTGACAAATAACTCCACTTCTACAATGCGCATTTTGTGGGATGAAGCAGCATTTATTGATTATAATGGATATTCGCATAGGATCAACCACGACAATAGTGCAATAAGTAAAAAGTTATCAGAGGGCAAGTCTTTAACACTCGTTGGTAAATCTCTTGCTCTTTCGACATATGGTGGCACATCTACTGTTGTTGATAAAAACAAAGTGCAAATCCCAACAGTAATACCTGCTGGTTCTCGTGTTAATACGGTTATAATTCCTGCTGATAATGCACAAATAATGCGATTTGGAGATGTTAGCGAAACCACGTATCCCGATTCGAAAGCTGCGTCCGTTTTCTATGATAGATTTAAGGCTCGCATTAAAGAATCAACCTTAAAGATTTTGTTGCCCATCGAAGTAAACGGAACAAAGATAGAATATACTACAACTATCGAGGACGAGTTTCAGACACGCATTTTAGAAAGTAAGGTGGAATGGAGTTTTGTAGTTACTGCTATTTGTTTGTTGATCGTAGTAGGATCAGTAGTGTAGTTGATGCTAAGTATCGAAAAATTGGGCGGAATTTTCAAGTGAAAATCCCGCCCAATTTTTTGTGAGACGATGCACTCAGAGTGAACCTTTTTTCTTGAACCTCCTAAGGCGCAGGGCGAGGACTCCCCAGAAGGCTTCGCCGAGGATGCTGCCGCTCATTTTGGAGGTGCCGGCTGTGCGGTCGCGGAAGATGATAGAAACCTCCTTAATCTTGAAGCCGAGGCGCCAAGCCGTATATTTCATCTCTATCTGGAAGCCGTAGCCGTGCATCCTGACCCCGTCGAGGTTGATGGTGCGCAGCACCTCTGCGCGGTAGCCCACAAAGCCCGCCGTAGCGTCCCTCACGGGCATACGGGTAACCGAGTGCACATAGCGCGATGCGCAGAACGAGAGCAGCAGGCGGCGCATAGGCCAGTTGACTACATTCACACCACTGACATACCTCGAACCAACAGCCACATCCGCACCACTCTCCAACTCTGCCGTAAGGCGCAGCAGGTCGTCGGGGTCGTGCGAGAAGTCGCAATCCATCTCGTAGACAGCCTCATAGCCCCTCTCCAAAGCCCAGCGGAAGCCTGCAAGATAGGCGGTGCCAAGTCCGAGTTTGCCTTCACGCTCTATCATAAAGAGCCTCTCGGGGTGGGTGGTCATAAGGTTGCGGACAATGGCGGCGGTGCCGTCGGGCGAGCCGTCATCGACCACAAGCAGTGAGTAGTCGCCGGAGAGCGAAAGGACCTTGGCGACCATCGCCTCGATGTTCTCGCGCTCGTTGTAGGTGGGTATAATTATGAGTTTACGCATCTTTATCGGTAGGATATTGCACAAAAATAGTTATTTTTGCCGAAAAGAACACACATCGTGCCTAAAACAATAAATTTAACTCTTTCGCCCAAGCAGGCTGCCTCAACCGAGGGGTGGCTCTCCATTGTGGTACGCACTCTCGGCATACGCCGCGAGCAGGTGGCTCTTGCGCGAGTGGTAAAACGCTCTGTCGATGCACGTCATCGCACACCTCAGGTGCTGCTTACGGTCGAGGTCTTCATTGACGGCGAGCAGATGCCCGCAGAGATTCATTTCGACTATCCCGATGTAAACGGCAAAACGCCCGTGGTTATTGTGGGAGGCGGTCCTGCGGGATTGTTTGCCGCACTGAGGCTCATAGAGCTCGGACTGCGCCCCATACTTTTGGAGAGGGGTAAGGATGTGACCGAGCGCCGCAGGGATATTGCGCAAATTCATCGCGGTGCAGGAGTCGATGCCGAGTCGAATTACGCCTTTGGTGAGGGCGGTGCGGGCACCTTCTCGGACGGTAAGCTCTTCACTCGTTCCAAGAAACGTGGCGACTACAACCGCGCACTCCAAACCCTTGTGTTCCACGGAGCATCGCCCGAAATACTCTACGAGGCACACCCCCACATAGGCACCGACCGACTGCCCAAAATCATCGAGCAGGTACGCAAAACCATACTCTCCTCGGGCGGAGAGATACACTTCGGCTCGAAGGTTACGGACATTGAAATAAAGGACAATAAGGCAGTGGGCGTATGGGTGGGCGACACTCTTGTGGAGGGTGCTGCTGTGGTGCTCGCAACGGGGCACTCGGCAGACGATATCTACGAAATGCTCCACCACAAAGGGGTACTCTTGGAGTCGAAGGCGTGGGCTATGGGTGTGAGGGTCGAGCACCCTCAGGAGCTCATAGACCGCATACAATACCACTCGGAGGATATGCGCGAGTGGCTCCCCGCAGCCTCTTACACCCTCACCGCACAGGTGGGTGGCAGGGGCGTCTACTCGTTCTGTATGTGTCCGGGTGGTGTGATAGTTCCCGCAATGACCGACTACCGAGAGTGTGTGGTGAATGGTATGAGTGCCTCGGCACGCTCCTCGCGCTGGGCAAATGCGGGTATTGTCACCGAGGTACGCCCCGAGGACTTCCCCCAACTCCACGAAGAGTGGGGCGTGTTGGCGGGCTTGAAGTATCGCCAGCAGCTGGAACGCAGGGCGGCGGAGATTGTGGGTGGCGGTGGTACGGCACCCGCACAGAGGCTCTCGGACTTTGTGACGGGCAGACAATCTTTCGACCTGCCACGCACCTCCTATCTGCCTAAGGCGGTGGCTATGCGTGGCGAGGAGTGGTTGCCCGACTATATTGCCGAGTCGCTGAGGGGAGGTTTTAGACAATGGGGCTCCCGTATGAGGGGTTTTGTGAGCCCTGCGGCACAAATCATCGGCTTGGAGTCGCGCACCTCAACCCCCGTGCGCATACCTCGCGACAAGGAGAGCCTTATGCACCCCGTTGTGGAGGGTTTGTACCCCACGGGCGAGGGCGCGGGCTACGCAGGAGGTATCATCTCGGCAGCCCTCGACGGCACTCGTGTGGCAGAGAAGATTGCCGAGAGGGGAGTCGCAGGAAGAACAAGATCATAAAAACAGAATAGATATGCAACCAGAGATTATTGCAAAATACTTCACGCTCGAAAAGGAGCAGCAGCGCCGTATGGAGGCTTTGGGCGGGCTCTATGCCGAGTGGAATGCCAAGATAAATGTCATCTCGCGCAAGGACATAGGCGAGCTCTATGTGCGCCACGTGCTGCACTCGCTTGCCATCGCCAAGGTATGCACCTTTGAGGCGGGTGCGAGGGTTGTCGATATTGGCTGCGGGGGAGGCTTCCCGACCATTCCGCTGGCTATAATGTTCCCCGAGGTGGAGTTTACGGCTGTGGACTCCATTGGTAAGAAGATTACGGTTGTGAGGGAGATTGCCTCGGCTTTGGGGTTGCGGAATGTCACCCCCGTGAATGCACGTATAGAGGCTGTGAAGGGCGAGTTCGACTACGCTGTGAGCCGCGCCGTTACGGATATGAAGACCCTCAAAGGGTGGGCGCTGCCCAAGCTGAGGGCTGGACAGAGGGGCTCGCTGCCCAATGGTATGTTGGTGCTCAAAGGTGGCGACCTTGCCGAGGAGATTGCCGCCGCACGCCTTAGGTGCGATGTCCACCGCATCAGCGACCTCTACGAAGAGGAGTTCTTCGACACGAAACAAGTCATATATGTAAAAAAGTAGGGTTCCGATGTGGAACCCTACTTTTTTGCCACCTTTCTACTCTATTTTCAACCCTTTGAGCATATCGATGCGTGCGTAGTCGGTTAGGTCTACCTTTATGGGGACTACTGCAATATAGTGGTTTTTGAGTGCCCACTCGTCGGTGTCCTCCGCCTCGGGCTCGTGGTTGCAGAAACTGCCCGTGAGCCAAAAGTAGTCCCTACCTCGGGGGTCCTGACGGCAGAAGAACTCCTCTTTCCAGAAACCGCGCGTCTGACGACAGATGCGGTAGCCCTTAATCTCCTCGGGGCGCGCTATGGGCACATTTATATTAAGACATAGTGGCTCGGAGGGCTTGTCGATGGCGAGCAGCGCAGGGATTAGACGCTCGGCGAAGGCTATGGTGGCGACGAAGTCGGCGTCGTGATCGTGGTCGTCGAGCGACAGACCCACCGAGGGGGCGCCATAGAAACTCGCCTCTATTGCCGCACCCATAGTACCCGAGTAGAGCACGTTTATGGCGGCATTGGAGCCGTGGTTGATGCCGCTAAGGTTGAGGTCTGGCTGCAAACCGAGCTCGGGCAGGAGCCAATCGTAAGCCATCTTCACACAATCTACGGGTGTGCCGTTGCACGAGTAAACTCGGATGTGTGGCTCTTGGCGACGCAGGGTCAGATAGAGTGGGTCGTACATCGTTATGGCGTGCGCCTTGCCCGATTGTGTCTCGTCGGGTGCAAGGGCTATGACGTCGCCAAATTTTGCCGCACAGTTCACTATCTCGTTGAAACCCTTTGCGCGGTATCCGTCGTCGTTGCTTATAAATATAATAGGTCTTTTCATACTGTCTTGGGTTTTGTGACCACAAAGATAACACGAGGCGAGCCAAATCGCAAAAATTTTGTGAGCCTATTTTTGGCGTGTAATTTGTAACCTCCTACCCAACAAAACCAAACACAACGTACTCTATGAAAAGACAACTGACAATTCTGATGCTCTCGCTCGTGCTCATCTCGTGTGGGAGTACAAAGAGCACAAAGCCGAGTGTCCCATCTCTGCGTGTGGAGGTTGCCGAGGTGGTGGGCGAGAGGGTGGTGATGCCTATGCGCTTCCAGACTCTGCTCTACTCCAACTACGACGCCACCATCCAGCCCCGAGTGAGTGGCTATCTGCTCACAAAGGAGTTCTCGAAGGGTATGCCCGTAGAGGAGGGGCAGGTACTTTTCACGCTCGATGCAGCCCCCATAAGGCTTTCGGTAATCTCCAATCGTGCGGCACTCGCCTCTGCCGAGACATCGCTTGCCGAGGCTAAGAACAACTATCGCCGAGCCGTACCGCTTGCGCGTATAGACGCCATAAGCCAGAGCGCACTCGACCAATACGAGGCTGCCTATGCCTCGGCAGAGGCTCAGGTGGAACTTGCTCGCTCCCAACTCGAAGAGTCGCTCCTGCAACTCGACTACACCACCATAACCTCCCCCATCAGCGGCATTATTGACGATATGGGGGCTACGGTTGGCGATTGGGTGGGTGTGGGTACCTCCTACTCGGTGCTGGCTACGGTATCGAACATCGACGAGATAGGTGTGCACATTCAGATACCCTTTGCACGCTACTTCGAGGTGCGTGGCGGGGGAGAGGGGGACAAGACACCCTCCTACGACAACTCCACACTGCTGAGCAACATCCGCCTCTACCTGCCCGATGGGTCGCTATACCCCTTCGAGGGCACCTACGCCTACACCAAGCGAGAGGCGGGCGACCAAACGGGAACCATCATCATTGTTGCCTCGTTCCCCAATCCTGAAAAGCTCCTAAAAGTGGGGCAGTCGGCTATTGTTACTGCCGATGTGGGCTCGCCCGAGGGGGTTGTCTTGGTGCCCCAAGAGGCTGTGGTGCAGACTCTCAATAGAGCCTCGGTGTGGGTTATCGACAAACAAAATAGGGCAACCGTGCGCCCTGTGGTGCTGGGTAGTAAGTTCGGCACCCATTGGATAGTGGAGAGCGGGCTCTCGGCGGGCGAGATGGTTGCAACGAGTGGCTTGCAGCACCTGCGCAGCGGAGAGCAGGTGGTAGTTGCGGTGGCACAAAAGTAGGGGAGGGCTCGGAGTATGGAAAAGTTCTTCGTAAACAGACCAATTTTCGCCATCGTCATAGCCATCATCATCCTGCTCTTGGGCGGCTTGTCAATAGGCTCGCTACCCATAGAGCAGTACCCCGACATCACCCCTCCTGTGGTGGAGGTTGAGGCTACCTATACGGGTGCAGACGCCTCTACGGTAAACAATTCGGTGGCAACACCCCTTGCCGAGGGGGTTATGGGTGTGAGCGATATGCTCTATATGCAGACCACCTCGGCGGGCGATGGCTCTATGTCGCTCCAAATCCTCTTTGACATTGGCAGCGATGCCGACCTCGATGAGATTTTTGTGCAAAACAAAATCTCCTCCTCCACGGCGGGCTTGCCCTCGGAGGTTATTCAGCAGGGCGTTACAACTCAGAAGTCGCAGACGGGTTTTTTGCTCATCTACGCACTCTACTCCCGAGGAGGGATGTATGATGATAACTTCCTCTCGAATTGGGCGTACATCAACATCCAGAACGAGTTGTTGAAGATTGACGGCGTGGGCAAGGTGCAAATCCTCGGTGCGGGAAAGTATGCTATGCGCGTGTGGGTAAATCCCTACCGTATGGCACTCTACGACATCTCGGTGGAGGATATAGCCTCTGCCATACAGAACGAGGCGACAATCTTCTCGGCAGGTAAACTCGGCGCCGAGCCCCTTGCCGAGCCCGAGGCGTTTACCTATACCGTTACCACCCCTCCTGCACTCTCCGAGGCAGAGCAGTACGAGCAGATTGCCCTCCGAGTGACGCCCGAAGGGGATGTGGTTACGATTGGTGATGTTGCCCGCGTGGAGTTGGGATGCCAGACCTATGGTGCTTTCTCTGCCTTCGATGGCGACCCTGCTGCCCTTGTGGTGGTCTACCAAACCCCCGGTAGCAATGCCGTAGAGGTGGGGGGCAAAGTGAAGGCTACGATAGCCTCAATAGAGGATAGGTTCCCCGAGAGTGTCGAAACAGCCACCATCATAGATGCTACGGAGAGTATTGAGGCGGGTATTGAGGAGATTTTCTCCACAATGCTCTTCACGCTTGCCCTGGTTATTCTCGTAATCTTCATCTTCTTGCAAGACCTGCGAGCAACTCTCATCCCTCTGATTGCCATACCCGTTTCGATTGTCGGAGCCTTTGCGGTCTTTCCGCTGCTGGGATTTTCGATAAACATCATCTCGCTCTTGGGCTTGGTGCTGGCTATTGGCTTGGTGGTCGATGATGCCATTGTGGTTGTGGAGGCGGTGCAGGTGGGTATCGAGGCGGGCAAGAGCCCCCGCAAAGCCACCTTGGAGGCTATGCGTCAAGTCGCCTCGCCCATTGTGGCAACCACCGTAGTGCTGCTGGCGGTTTTCATCCCCGCAACGCTTATGGAAGGTATAACGGGCAAAATGTTCCAACAGTTCGCTATGGGTATCTCGGTGGCTCTGGTCATCTCGGCATTCAACGCTCTAACGCTCTCGCCTGCCTTATGCTCGCTCCTTCTGCGCCCCAAAGTGCGCACCACAAAGGGTGTGCTGGGGGCTTTCAACCGCCTCTTCGATAGGAGCGTGGATAGTTATATGCGCTCCTCTCAGGTGGTGGTGCGCCACTCGGTGCGCACACTGCTCTTGATTGTGCTCACGGGTGGTGCAACGCTCTTGCTGTTCAGGGCTCTGCCGAGCGGCTTCCTTACAAGCGAGGACCAAGGCTACCTTATGGTGTCGGTAGAGCTGCCCGATGCGGCAAGCGTCTCGCGCACCGAGGCGGCAATCGAAAAGGCTGTCAAAATCATCCGTTCCACCGAGGGCGTGCGCTACGAGGCTTCGACTGCGGGCTTCGACTTGCTGACGGGAGTGGCGGCAACCAATAGCGGTGTCATTTTTGTCACCCTCGACCCCTACAAGGAGCGCACCCGCTCTGCCGAGGAGATAGCCGCCGAACTCAATGCCACTCTCTATGCCGAGGTGCCCGAGGGAGTCTTTTACGCTTTCGAGCCGCCCTCAATCCCCGGTCTGGGTGTCGCCTCGGGCGTGACGTTTATGCTCCAAAATAGAGGAAGTGGTGATGTGCGTTACCTTGCCGAGCAGGCAGAGCGTTTTATGGCTGCGGCTGGCAGCCTGCCCGAGATAGCCTCCATCTCCACTCAATTCGATGCCGATGTGCCACAGCGCAAACTTGTCATCAACGAGCCACTTGCTCTCCAAGAGGGGGTAGCACCTGCCGACGTTAGGGAGTTGCTGTCGGCAATGTATGGAGGTCTTTATGTGGGCAACTTCAACCGCTTCGGCAAGCTCTACCAGACCTACATTCAGGCAGACGCGGAGTATCGTCGAACGGAGAGCGACTTGGCGGGCTACTATGTGAAAAACTCTCGGGGCGAGAGCGTTCCCATAGCCCCCTTTGTGGAGCTGAGGGATACGGTGGGTGTGGAGTATATTACCCAATTCAACCTCTATGATGCCATAGCCGTCAATGCAACGCCCTCGGCGGGTACCTCCTCGGACGATGCAATGAAAGCTCTCGAAAGCCTTGCCGAGAGCACCCTGCCCGACGATGTTACGTTGGCGTGGAGCGGAGTGTCGTACCAAGAGGCAACCGCTTCGGGCGGAGGCTTAACCTACCTGTTGGCGGTGGTCTTTGTCTTCTTGGCTCTGGCGGCACTCTACAACTCGTGGTCGCTACCCATCAGCGTGCTACTCGGTGTGCCCCTGGCACTCTTTGGGTCGTTGCTGTTTGTGTGGCTTGCTCACCTTCTGAACCCCATCTACATCGACAACATCTTTATGAAGGTGTCGCTTGTGATGCTCATTGGTTTGTCGGCAAAGAGTGCAATTTTGGTGGTGGAGTATGCCGACCGCAACTTCTACGATGGAGGTCTTGCGCTCCACGAGGCAGCACTCGCCGCGGCAAAACTGCGCCTTAGACCTATCCTTATGACTGCCTTCGCCTTTATCGTTGGTATCTTGCCGCTCATCTTCGCTTCGGGAGCCTACTCGGTGGCTCGCAATGTGATGGGTGTGGCTCTGGTGGGTGGTATGCTCATAGCCACAGCACTCGGCATCTTTGTCTACCCTTCGCTCTACTACCTCGTGGGGCGTGTGGCTAAGTTTGAGAAAAGGCGCGAAAAATTGATTAAAAAACGCAAAGAGTATGAAAAAGAGAGTACTTTGTAGACGCCTTGTGGGGTGCGTGGCTTTGCTATCGGCGTGTGGTGTGACCTCTCCCGAGGTGGTGCCCGTGGTGACCCCCGATGAATATATCTTTGCCCATAGGGGCGACACGCTCTTGGTTGTGGGTGTGGAGTGGTGGGAGGTCTTTGGCGACACAACGCTCAACAGACTAATCCTCACCGCCCTCGAAAACAACCAAGACCTCGCGGTGGCACTCTCCAATGTGGAGGTGGCACGACAAACTATGGCTGCGGCAAGGGCGTCGCTCCTGCCACAAGTGGATGTCGGGGTGAGCGGTTCGGCAACCTACACAACACCCTCCGATGGAGGCAAGAAGCGTATCTCGCAGAGCTACTCGCTACTGCCCAGGGCGAGTTGGGAGTTGTCACTCTTTGGCGCAGGAGCCACCACCGATGCCGCTCGCGAAGAGTTTTTGGCAAGCGAGTGGGGCTATCGTGCCGCACGCCTTACCTTGGAGGCAGAGGTGGCAACGACCTATTTCGAGTGGTTGCAGTATGCCCGCTCGCTCGAAATCTCCGAGCGTAGTTATGCCCTGCGTTTGGAGGCTCAGCAGAAGAGCGACTCGCTCTTCTACTACGGCTACACCTCGGGCGTGGACCTCTGGCAAGCCCGCTCGCTCACTGCCACAGCAGCCACCGACATACCCTCCTACCGCCGAGCGATGTTGCAGGCAAACCTTGCGCTTAATACCCTTGTGGGTGGCGAGCCCGAGTTGCTGCCTATGCCTTCCCACTCGCGCGAGTGCGAACATTCGCGTGGCGCAAGTCTCGATGGGCTCTACTGCGGGCACCTTACGGCAACCCCTCTGCCCGTCTATGTGCCGAGCGGTCTGCCCTCGGCAATGCTCGAAAGGCGACCCGACGTTATGGAGGCTTACCACAAGGTGGAGGCTGCCGCCGCACGCACACGCATAGCCCGCGCCAATCGCCTACCATCCTTTGCGCTCACAGGCGAAGGAGGACTCCTATCCTCCACACTCAAAGGGCTCACCTCGCACAATCCCGCCTACTGGACAGCCTCGCTATCGCTCACTCAGCCACTCTTCCACTTTGGCGAGTTGCGTGCCGAGGAGCGTAAAGCCTACGAGGGGTGGCGGCAGGCGATGCTCAACTACCAGAGTGTCGCTCTGGGGGCTTTGTCGGATGTGGAGAGCGCACTTGTGGCTATCGAGACCTACAACAATGAGGTCGAGAAATATCTCGAACTGCTCACAGCCAATGCGCGCCTGCAACAGATGACCGCCGCGCTCTATGCCGATGGTCTTGCCTCGTCGCTCAACCTCATAGATGCCGAGCGCAACCTCTACTCCTCGCAGCTCGACTACATCTCGCTCCTTACCGAGCAGCTATCCGCCTATGTGTCACTTTACAAAGCTCTTGGCGGCGGCTGGTAATCCAAGCACATCTTGTGGGCGACTACTGTGTTGCACTGCGATAAGCGAGTTCCTCATTTACCTCTTGTAAACTGCGGAACTCGCTTTCTTGTGCGCCTTGTATTCGCCACACAATATGCACTTGGATGGGTGAGAGTGATAAGAACCCCAAAAAGCAATAGGAGTGAAAAGAAAAACAGGAAAGACAAGAGTTCCCTACACTCCTATCTTTCCTGTTACTTCTGTCCTTTCTATTTTTTGCAAAAGTCGCGTCAATTTACCGACGTGTCGAGTTGTGTGCGTTCGGCTCTCGCCTCCATCTCTATCTGCAAGCCCACCATCGCCACCGCAGCCCTCGCAAGTGAGGTGCCGTCGGGGTATGAGATGGTGGTTACCACAGGCATATTCCAGTCGAGAACCACCTCTGTAAGCCCGTTGAGGGCGGCAGCAAGCACCTGAGGGTGCTCCTCGGCGGGCAGAAATACCAATACAGCATCGACACTCGTCAGCTCGGCAAAACACTTGGCAGCAAGCACCGTCTCGGCAGTGCCCGGCACAAGGCGATACTCCACCTCGCCCTCAATCTCTACCATCTGGTGGAGCGTATGCTCGGCAATCATCGTCTGCTCGCCGCACCCCTCCACAACCACAAAACCGATTTTCAGTGCTGTCATACTCTGTTTATTGTCTGTTTATTTACACAAATATAGTGCTTTTTTCCTCTTCCCGTCACACAATACCGAAAAAAGTTAAGGGCGGGGGAGATTAAGGACATTAAAGACCTTAAACTCCTATATGCCCTATAAGCCCTATAAGCCCTATAAGCCATATGACTATTGACGTTAGACGTTGGACGTTAGACGTTAGACCAAAAAATGCAGAGAACTGAGGGTTTGAAATAATGTAAATAAGAGAGCGTATTTTAGGCACACAAGAAAACCACCTCCGCAGTTTACTCTCGTAAATGAGGAGGTGGTTTATCGCAGTGCAACGCCAAAGACGCCGCTTATTTACATTATTTCAGGCGACCGATGAAAGTATCAATATCACGTGCCTCAATCGAGGTGTTGTACTCCTCGGCGATGCGCTCGTAAGCAGCCAGCGCAGCAGCGGTGTTGCCGAGAGCCTCCTCTACCAAACCGAGCTTTTTCAGATAGCAGGGAGCGGTGAGCGAGTTGTTGCTTGCCTCAACAGCCTTGCGGTACATAGCAGCAGCCTTTGCCAAGTCGCCACCATCGGCGATGAGGTCTGCCTGCAAACCGAAGTTCTGAGCGTTGATAATCTCAGCGGGAGCGCCTTTTGTGGCGTCATACTGTTTGAGATACTCCAAAGCTGTTGCGTTGTCGCCAAGTTTGATGTAGCAGATACCTGCGTAGTGAGCAGCGAGCGAAGCCTGAGGGGTCGAGCCGTAGTTGTCGATAACCTCC
This sequence comes from Tidjanibacter sp., assembly GCA_045602145.1. Classification (GTDB taxonomy): domain Bacteria; phylum Bacteroidota; class Bacteroidia; order Bacteroidales; family Rikenellaceae; genus Tidjanibacter. The sequence goes on along the minus strand of JAZSAY010000018.1, from coordinate 5,643 downwards.
AAGAAACCTGCGTTGTTGCCGTCGCCATCGAGAGCCACCTGCCACTCCTCGGCGTTGAAGTTCTGGATTGCTGCGAACATCTCTGCCGAAGCTTTCTCGGCGCGAGGCTGAGCGATGAGGTACTTGTTAGCAAAGTAGCCACCGATGACTACGATGATTGCTACCAATACCCAAGTTACAAGTTTAGAGTTTTTCTCGAAGAATTTTTCGGTTTTGCTTACGGTCTCGGTTACTACCTCCTCGTAGGTGTTCTCCTGTTGTTTGTTGTTTGCCATAGTTTTATTGTGTTTTAATTATCTCTCGTGCGAGTGTTCGAACCACAAAAGTACACCTTTTTGCGGAAAAACATCAGGATGTGGAGATTTTTTTTCTCCTTTCGCGCAAAATCACTACCTTTGAGAGGTCAAAAAGCTATAAAACGATGAGGCTCGAAAAACTTTCTCTGCTCAATTTCAAGAATATCGCCGAGTGCTGCATTGTACCCTCGGAGGGTATCAACTGCATTGTCGGCTCAAATGGTGCGGGCAAAACCAATGTGGTCGATGCCATACATTTCCTCTCGATGAGCAAGTCGGCACTCTCGATGACCGATGGTCAGAGCGTGCGCCACGGCGAGCCTTTCTTTATGCTCTCGGGCGACTACACCACCGACGGCGATATGGGCGTCACGGTCACTTGCGGCTTCGAGAAGGGCAAAGGCAAGTCGCTGAAATTCTGCGGCAAGGAGTATGAGCGCTTGGCAGATCACATAGGTGTTGTGCCTATTGTTATGGTGTCGCCCTCGGATGGGGTGCTTGTGAGCGAGTCGGCAGACGAACGCCGCCGCTGGCTCAACGCTTTCCTCTCGCAGCTCGACCACTCCTATCTCGACGCCACGATGCGCTACAACCGACTGCTGGCAGAGCGCAATACGATGCTTAAACAAGGAGAGATGTTGCTGCCCGAACTGCTCGATGTTATTGATGAGAGGATTGCCGAGCAGGGCGAGAGGGTTGCTCAGGCAAGACGTGAGGTGTTGGAGCGTCTGGCACCCATTGCCGAAAGGCTCTATGGCGAGATTGCCGCCGAGGGCGAGAGTGTCTGCCTCTCGTACCGCTCGGAGTTGAACGACACACCTTTCTTGGAAATCCTTAGGGCAAACCGCCAAAAAGACCTCGTTATGGGCTATACTACCTCGGGTATTCATCGCGACGATGTGACAATGTTGATTGGTGGCTACCCACTGCGCAAGTTCGGCTCGCAGGGACAACAAAAGTCCTTCTTGTTGGCTCTCAAACTCGCCCAATATAAGTTGCTCCACGAGCGTCTGGGTGAGCGACCCCTGCTGGTGCTCGACGACCTCTTCGATAAACTCGACGAGCAAAGGCTCCAAAAACTCATACGCCTGACCTCCAACGAGGAGTTCGGTCAGGTATTCATTACCGATTGCAACCGCGAACGCATAATCTCCGTCCTCAAAGATAGTGGCAAGGAGTTTAGGCTCTTCTCGGTGGCAGATGGCGAAGTAAGCAGGGAGGAGATGTAGCCCTATGAGAAGATGCTATCCAACCCGAATTGGCGACCTATGGAGTGGCTTCAAGGAGGAACACCCCACCATTGCGCGATTGATTGCTGAGGGCTCGGTGCCCGATGTGTGGCGTAGGGTTGCGGGCGAGGGGCTTGCGAATGCCACAAAGGTCACCTTTGTGCGCGGAACACTCTTTGTGCAGGTTGGAGCCTCGGTGGTGCGACACGAAATCTTTATCAACCGCGAAAACTTCCGCCACGAGATGAACGCTATCCTCGGCGAAGAGTTCGTGAAAACAATCATTGTGAAATAGGTAGGAGGGCTTATAATGCACTTTTTTTAGCGGTAAAAGTGTGATTATCATAAAAATGTTTTACCTTTGTACAACTATTAAAACGATTTAATAATATGAAGAGAGTTCGGATTTTCAAAATTGCGACCCTCGTGGCGGTTGTAATGGTGGTGTCGAGTGGCTGGAACAGCCTTTGGGCGCAGTCGACAATGGAGGAGAGTATTACCCTTACACTCGACAGGTGGGACGGCAGATACAATCTCGGCGAGGAGGTCTCTATTCACGCCGTGGTACCCGAGGAGTTCGAGGCTGTGCGTGAGATATGGGTCAATGGTCTGCTCGAATCGCGCGAGAAAGTGACGGTCAAGGAGGGCGAATACGACATCCTTACACGTCGCTACGACGAGCCTACAAATGTGATGCTCAAATTCCTGAACCCCGATAAAAAACAGCGCAAGGACTTTACCGATATTGGCTATTGTGTGGGTATGGAACACTTCAAGCCCGGTTTCGAGAAACCTGCCGACTTTATGGATTGGTGGCGCTCGCAGGTGGCTCAGTTGCGCGAACTGCCCATAGAGGCAAAGATGGTAGAGGTGGAGGTACCCAAGAAGTACGCCGCCGACTATGTATGCTACGACATAGAGGTCAATTGTGGCGAGGGCGGAGCTCCCGTACGTGGCTATATGGCTATGCCCCGAGGTGCAACCCCCGGTTCGCTGCCTATCTGCATCTTCACTCACGGTGCGGGCGTAAAGGGTAGTGGCAACCGCTCGAAGATTGATGTGGCACTGCGCTATGCACGCAAGGGTAGCATCTCGCTCGATATCAACGCTCACGGAATGCTCAACGATCAGCCCCAAGAGTACTACGACGAGCTCAACGCCACAACTCTCAAAGATTACAAGGATCGCCCCATCGAGAACCGCGAGGACTACTATTTCAGAGGTATGTACCTGCGCCTGCAAAGGGCTCTCGACTGGCTCTGCACCCTGCCCGAGTGGGATGGTGAGAGAGTGTTGGTTATTGGTAACAGTCAGGGTGGTGCTCAGACGGCAGCCATCTGTGGCTTGGATAATCGCGTGACCCACGCTGTGATTCGCGAGCCCGGAATGATGGACCTCGGTGGTAAGCTGGTGGGTCGTATGAGCGGTCCCCCTTGTTTGGTGGACAAATATGGCATTACCGAGGAGTTTTTGCAGTGGGGACCCTACTTCGATACGGCTTTCTTCCTCGAATATAGCACCGCGAAGATAGTCTTTGAGTGTGGTTGGGTGGATATGTCCTGCACCCCCTCGTCAATGATGTCGGGCTATAATCTTGCAGGTGGCGAGAAGACCATCTACACCTATCCCTATCGTCGCCACCAGAGCCCCAAAGGTAAATACAAAGAGCAGTGGCGCGAGAAAATCAGCAGTAAAATCAACGAATTTATCACAGAGACTCTGAAATAATTGCTGTGCATACACGCACGCTGGTCCATAACATCCTCACCTCGTAAAAACTCTAAAATGCTATGAAAAAACTATTACTTTTCGCGCTAACTGCGCTAATGATGCTCTCGGGCTGCAAAGAAGACGGCTCGGATTATGTCGATGACAGCATAAAAGATAACGTGGAAGATAGTGTTGGCGACAACGAGGATGATAAAGGAGAGGACCCGGGCGGCGACAACGGCGGTAACACCGAGGGTGGCGACAATGAAGGCGGCTCCGAGGGCGGCGACAATGAAGGCGGCAATGAGGGCGGCTCTGAGGGTGGCGGCAATGAAGGCGGCTCCGAGGGCGACAACGAAGGTGGCTCCGAAGGTGGCTCCGAAGGTGGCGGCAATGAAGGCGGCTCCGAGGGCGGCAATGAGGGGGTAACCACGGGCGAAGGCACGGTGAAAGATATGGAAGAGGATACCGACGGCTGGGAACTCTACGACCCACGAACAATGGAGGAGAAGATTACCCTCACGCTCGACAGGTGGGACGGAAGGTATAACCTCGGCGAAGAGGTGTCAATCCGAGCTTCGGTCTACAAGAAGTTCAAGGCTGTGCGCGAGATATGGATCAATGGTCTGCTCGAATCGAGCGAGGTGGTAACCGTCGAGGAGGGTGACTACGACATCCTTACACGCCGTTACGACGAGCCCACGAGTGTAATGCTCAAATTCAAAAACCCCGACTCGTCACAGAGCAAGGACTTTACCGATATTGGTTATTGCGTGGGTATGGAACACTTCAAGCCCGGCTTTGAGAAGCCTGCCGACTTTATGGATTGGTGGCGCTCGCAGGTAGATTTGATACGAGAGCAACCCTTCGAGGTGAAGATGGTAGAGGTGGAGGTACCCGCGAACTACGCCGCCAACTACGTATGCTACGATGTTGAGGTCAATTGCAGCGAGGGTGGAGCCCCTGCACGCGGCTATATGGCTATGCCCCGAGGCGCTAAGCCAGGCTCGCTACCCATCTGCATCTTTGTCCACGGAGCAGGCGTTAATGGAACATCTAACCGTTCGAAGATTGATGTGGCGGTTAAGTATGCTCGGCAGGGTGGTGGCAGTATAGCGATAGACCTGAACGCTCACGGAATGCTCAATGGTCAGCCACAATCGTACTACGATAACCTCGCCAAAACAACTCTCAAAGACTATAAGGATCGCCCCATCGAGAACCGCGAGGACTACTATTTCAGGGGTATGTACCTGCGCCTGCAAAGGGCTCTCGATTGGCTATGCACACTGCCCGAGTGGGATGGTGAAAGAGTGCTGGTTATCGGTAGTAGCCAGGGTGGTGCCCAGACGGCAGCTATCTGTGGCTTGGATAATCGCGTGACCCACGCTGTGATTCGCGAGCCCGGAATGATGGACCTCGGTGGTAAGCTGGTGGGTCGTATGAGCGGTCCCCCTTGTTTGGTGGATAAGTATGGCGTTACGCCCGAGTTCTTGCAGTGGGGACCCTATTTCGACACCGCTTTCTTCCTCGAATATAGCACTGCAAAAATAATCTACGAGTGCGGCTGGGTGGATATGTCCTGCACCCCCTCGTCGATAATGTGCGGCTATAACCTTGCGGGTGGCGAGAAGACCATCTATACCTACCCCTACCGCGCACACCAGAGCCCAACGGGTAAATATAGGGACGATTGGAATAATAGGGTTAATAAGAGGTTTAGCGAGTTTATCGTGGATGCACTGAAATGACGTAAGGTTATACGAAAATGGTGGGCTTGGATGTGTAAGTTGTCCAACTTGTGCGCCTTGCCATTTTCGCAAAACCATCATCCAAAAAAGTTTTTTTGCACTTTGGGCTTTGCAATTTGAATTCTTTTAGTATCTTTGCACGCTCAAACGTTAGAAATGGCGCTTGAAACCCGATTTGGAGAGATGCCGGAGTGGTCGATCGGGGCGGTCTCGAAAACCGTTATACCTTCGGGTATCCAGGGTTCGAATCCCTGTCTCTCCGCTGAGAATGAGGAAGTTACGAAAAGGCAACTTCCTCATTTTGTTTTTATTGCCACTGTAACTCGCTGATTTAGGGGTTGATGCAATGACTACTCTGGCGCGAATTATGACTACTCGCCCAATGTAAAGTGTTGGTTATAAAAGGGGTAAAAACAGGGGTTTAGACATCAAGTCGTAACCAATTCGTAACCACGATTTGCACTCCTTGTAACCTGACTACTATTGTCTAAAAAGCGACTACTTTTGACTACACCCTTTTGGCTTTCAAATAGTTAGAGATATTTACCTTTGTATCACTAAATATTTGAAGAGTTATGAAAGCTAAAAGACAAAACACAAAAAGCACCTTCTGCGTAATCTTTGTAATCCAGAAGGGCAAGTGCCGTCCCGATGGCA
>JAZSAY010000017.1:0-25874 GCA_045602145.1 Tidjanibacter sp. | reverse complement strand
CGATATTCCCGTTGAGGTATATCGAAGTATGGAGGTGCGATTCAAAAATGAGATATGCTTTGAATTGACCGATTTGGGACGCAAATTAAATTACTGTTTACTTTCTTGGTTGCAATGCCCAAAGGGACGAGCAGAGGAGAGTGCGAGCGAAACCGAGGAAGATACAGATGGTGGAACAACGAGTGGAAACAACAATAGTTTGCAGACCGACTTAGGTGGCGTGATAACCGACCGCGGCACAACAAGCGGTGGCGGGCTCTCCACCCCAACCATCGGCGGATTGGTAACCCCGTAGACCATTTTTGGCAAGATATTGATACGTAAACGTCAAACATTAATAATCGCGGCGCAGTGCGCCCGAAAAGAGAATAGACCTATGAAGAAGTATAAAGACAATAGCGACCTCTATGAGGATGATGAGCTCGACTACAAAGAGGAGTACGAAAATGAGGAGTCGCAGCACTCCGAGGGCGACTTACAGAAGACCCTCAAAGGTTACCGCATAATAATCATCGCCCTGGTGGCGGTGTTGGGACTGCTCACCTTCCAGCACTTCCGCGTGACCTCCGACATCAAGGAGCAGTTCCGCATCGAACGCGACACGCTCAACAGCCAGATTAGCGGTCTGATAACCGAGATTGACAACATAAACCTCCGCAACGAGGTGGTAAGCAACGAGCTGAGGGAGCACATTGCCGCCGAGAGGAACAAAGCAGACTCGCTTATGAATCGCCTCAAAAAGGAGCGTAATATGAACCGTGACAAGATCAAAAAGTACGAGAAAGAGCTCGGCACACTGCGTACGATTATGAAGCGCTACGTTCATCAGATAGACTCGCTCAACACCCTCAACAAGCGCCTTGCTGACGAGAACGTAACCATCCGTCAGAAGGTTGCCTCCGAGACCTCGCGTGCCAACATTGCCGAGGAGAGGGCTCAGGAGATGGCAAACAAAATCAAGCTCGGCTCCATTGTGAAGGCTCGTGGCATTGTGCTTGGTGCCTACAACACGGGCGGCTCTAATGTCACTCGCGCATCGCGAGCCTCTAAGTTCCGCACCGACCTAACACTTACAGCCAACGAGCTGACCATCCCCGGCAAGCGCAACGTCTACGTGCGCATTGTGGGTCCCGACGGTGCGGTGCTCTCGGGTGGTTCGGAGTGCCTTATGGAGTTCGAGGGCGACGTTATCAGCTACTCTGCCGAGCGCGAGGTGGACTATGACAACAAAGACCTCGACGTGAGCATTTTCTTCTCCTACGACCAGATAACCTCGGGTCTTTACAAGGTAGAGGTCTATATGGACGGCTACCTGATTGGCGAGGCAGAACTCGCACTGAGATAATGAATCAGCAACACAAAACAAGACAGATGGAACAAAAAAGAAACGGCATAAAAAGCTGGGTGCTGTGGCTGATAGTCGCAGGACTTGTAATACTCGACCAGATAGTAAAAATTTCTGTTAAGACCACTATGACCCTCGGCGAGAGTCACAACGTCTTGGGCGATTGGTTCCGCTGGTGCTTCGTCGAGAACGAGGGCGCAGCCTTTGGTATGGCTCTCGGCGGCGAGTGGGGCAAGCTGGCGCTGAGCCTCTTCCGCATTGTGGCGATAGGCGCCCTGGTATGGTTCATTGGCAAACTGAGGCGCTCGGAAGCCCCCACGGGTGTAGTTGTAGGCTTTGCACTGATTTTGGCAGGCGCTGTGGGCAATATGATAGATAGCGCATTCTATGGCGTCGTGTTCTCCGAGTCGACCTTCACGAGCGTCGCTCAACTGCTGCCCGAGGGCGGGGGCTATGCACCTCTGCTCCACGGCAAGGTTGTCGATATGCTCTTCTTCCCTCTCTTCCACTTCCCCGATTGGATGCCTCTGGTGGGCGGCGAGCTCTTCTTCTCACCCGTCTTCAACTTTGCAGATAGCTACATTACCATAGCGGTCTTTTACCTCATCATCTTCCAGTGGAAGTACTTCAAATAGAGGAGTATAGAGAATAGAAGTGCCACCCAAACGCCGTTTGGGTGGCACTTTTTTGTCTATTGCCTTTGTGACTATACTAACGCAAAGGATAAATCGCCCTTACAGCAGAGGTCATCCCCCACCCTTAGCTCGGCACTGCAAAATACCAACGCACCGCGTCTGGTGGTCAGCGTGGCAGTGACTTCGCAGAGGTCGCCGGGGCGCACAGGATGCTTGAAGCGCACATTGTTGATGCCCGTATAGAGCGTGGTCTTGCCCATAATATCATCGCCCAGCAGCAAACCGCAACTCTGCGCCATAATCTCGCACAAAATAACCCCCGGGACTATCGGGTTGCCCTCGAAGTGCCCACGACAGAAAAACTCGTCGTCGCGTATGCGGTATTTGGCGTGACACGCGCCCTGCTCGTCAATCTCTGCCTCGTCCACGAGCAACATCGGCTCGCGCTGAGGTAGGTATTTTTTCAACTCTTCGCGGTTCATACTCTATCCGATTTTACCTGCCACAAACTCTCTGATGACCCTCTCGGCGCCAAGTATGAGGTCCTCGACGATTGCTTTTGCAGGCTCCGCCTTGTGCACCAAGCCTGCGCACTCGCCAGCCATATAGCTACCATACTCGTCGCCCTCCTGCACAGCCTTCCTCAGCGAGCCCGTACCAAAGGCAAGCACCTCTTCGGGATTGGTGTTGGGGTCGCTCTCCATCTTGGCAAACTCGCGCGAGAAGGGGGTTTTGAGCGAGCGCACGGGGTGTCCGAGAGTCTTACCCGTAACGGTTGTGGAGATGTCGGTGGCGCGGAGAACCTTCTGCTTGTATTCGGGGTGTACGTTACACTCCTCGGCAACCAAAAAGCGCGTTCCTACCTGCACACCCTCGGCACCGAGCATAAAGGCTGCGGCTGCTCCCCTGCCGTCGGCAATACCGCCAGCCGCAATGACCGGAATATCCACCGCATCGACCACTTGGGGGATGAGAGGCAGCGTGTGCAACTCGCCAACGTGACCGCCCGACTCGGCACCCTCGGCAACAACAGCATCGGCACCCGCTCTCTGCATCTTCAAAGCCAGAGCCACCGAAGCTACAACGGGTATAACCTTTATGCCTGCCGCCTTCCAAGCATCCATATACTTCACGGGCGAGCCTGCACCCGTAGTGACAATCCTTACGCCCTCCTCGATAATCATCTGGGCAACCTCGCCAGCGTTGGGCGACTGCAACATAATGTTCACGCCGAAGGGTTTATTGGTCAGCTCTTTACATTTCCTAATTTCGGCTCTTACAGCCTCCGTTCCGGCATTGATGGACGAGATGAGTCCAAGTCCGCCGGCGTTGGATACGGCAGCCGCCAAAGAGGCGTCAGCCACCCACGCCATACCGCCCTGAATGACGGGATACTCTATGCCGAGCAACGGGCAAATTCTACTCTTAATCATAGGTTAAATACGTTATATGTACTGTTGTTTACCCTAATTATGTACAACTTCTCGACCACAAATTTAGCATATTTTTGCAAAAGCGAAAAATTGCGTTACCTTTGCACCATCAATAGGAAAGATGGCAGAGTGGTCGAATGCGGCGGTCTTGAAAACCGTTGAACAGCGATGTTCCGGGGGTTCGAATCCCTCTCTTTCCGCAAAAGGACAAAATCAGTTGTTGGGCTTCGATTTTATCGAAGCCCTTTGTATTTATGCAAACCGCACAAACTTGTTTGTAGGCGGTTTGCAGAAGAACAAAAACAGGCTCCATTGGAGCCAACAACTGATTTTGTCGGTTTGCAAGGACGCCCGCGGCAGCGAAGGGATGGACAAGCGTAGCGCAGTCAATCCCTCGGGCATCCTTGCAAACCGCCTTTTGCGAAAAGAGAGGGCTTTGCCCTTTGGTGTTACCTATCCCCCAAACCCCCTTTCTGTAAAGGGGGCTTATGAATTGCACTTGGGTAGCGGTCACAAGCCGCCCTTAGGCGGCGCAGTAATCCCTCGGCTCCCTTAATCACTCGGGGCGAAAAGAGAGGGATGTAAATCCATTCTATGCCTTACCTATTGTTGGGAGATATGGGAGTTGTGGAAGGGACAGGAAGGACAGGAAGGACAGGAAATACAGGAAAGCCCTGCAACCCCTGTTACCCCTGTTACTCTTGTCACTCTCATATCTCCCATTTCTCTCATTACACCCATTCCTCCTACAAGCCTTTGGTCTAACGTCGCTGCGTTTTGGCGCGGAAGTTGCTCCTTGTATGGGTGACAAGTTTTACCAATTAACAAAAATAGGCTTATGAAAGACGAAAAATGCGGCACCAAGAGTTCGGGGTGCGACACCAAGAGTGACGAGAAAAAGGCGGGCGGTAGCTGCTCGACCTCCAAGCCACACGAAGAGAAACGTGGCGGTTGTGGTTGCGGCACAAAAAAGTAGCGCACAAAAAAAGCGGTGGGGAGTGATAACAGCACACTCCCCACCGCACTTTTTTGTATCTATCTACGTATAACTATTTCAGGCGAGCCTTAATAGCAACCGAAGCCTCCTCGTAGCCAGGTTTATCGAGCAGTGCAAACATATTCTTCTTGTATGCCTCCACGCCGGGCTGATTGAAGGGATTGACACCCAAGATGTAACCACTGATGCCGCACGCCTTCTCGAAGAAGTAGAGGAGTGCACCGATGTAGTACTCGTTGATGGTGGGAATCTCAATGCGGATGTTGGGCACGCCACCATCTACGTGAGCCAGCACTACGCCCAGCTCAGCCATCTTATTCACATTATCCAAGCGTTTGCCAGCCAAGAAATTAAGACCATCCAAGTTGTCGCCGTCCGCCTCGATGGTAACCTTGCCCTCGGGCTCACGAACACTGATGACGGTCTCGAAGAGGGTACGCTCGCCCTCCTGAATGTACTGACCCATAGAGTGGAGGTCGGCAGTGAGGGTTACGCTTGCGGGGAAGATACCTTTGTGCTCCTTACCTTCGCTCTCGCCATAGAGCTGTTTCCACCACTCGGCAATATACTGCAAGCGGGGCTCGTAGGAGGCGAGAATCTCTATTTTGTAGCCTTTGCGGTAGAGCGCATTGCGCACTGCTGCATACTGTGCGGCGATGTTCTGTTCGAAGGGTACGCCCTCTTTGGTAGCCTCCTCCATATCCTTTGCGCCACGCACCAACTCCTCAATGTTGATACCTGCGGCAGCCAGAGGAAGAAGACCTACGGGAGTGAGCACCGAAAAACGACCACCCACATTGTCGGGAATGACGTAGGTGTCATAGCCCTCGGCAGTGGAGAGGGTTTTCAGGGCTCCGCGTGCTGCGTCAGTAACGCTTGCGATACGCTCTTTTGCCTCCTCTTTGCCATAGCGAGACTCAATCTCTGCCTTGATAAGGCGGAAAGCGACTGCGGGCTCGGTGGTGATGCCGCTCTTGCTTATAACAATAGCTGCGATGGAGTACTCCTTGGTAGCCTCCAAGAGTTCGGCAGTGTAGGTCTCGCTGAGGTTGTTACCTGCAAAGACGATGTAGGGAGCCTTGCGCTCTTTGTGGAGGAAGTGGAACGAGGAACTCATAGCCTCCAAAACGGCTTTTGCTCCGAGGTAGGAGCCACCGATGCCGATAACAATCACAACCTCCGCCTTCTGGGCGAGGCGTGCTGCGGTGGTCTTGATTGCCGAAATCTCCTCGGCAGTAATGCTCGAAGGGAGGTTTACCCAGCCGAGGAAGTCGCTACCTGCGCCCTCGCCCGAGTGAAGAAGAGAGTTTGCACTCTCTGCGGCAGCGCGGAGCGAGAGAACTTCCGACTCGCTTGCGCCACACGATGTGTGCCTAATATCTAACTTAACCATAGTGTGTATAAAAATAAATTTGCGTTTGTCTGAAAAATTACGCGCAAAAATAAGAATTATTTTTTACTTTTGTAATCTGTAAGAAAAATGTAATGAACTTTGTCCCGTAGGGGCAAATAAAAACAATAGACGCACTATGGGTTTATTCTCTTTAACACAGGAGTTGGCAGTCGATTTGGGTACCGCCAACACCCTCATCATCCACAACGGCAAGGTGGTGGTTGATGAGCCCTCGATTATTGCCGTTAATGTGCATACGGGCAAGGTGGAGGCTATTGGTAGTGAGGCGCAGAAGATGCACGGTAAGACTCACCCCGATATTAAGACCATCCGCCCCCTGAAAGATGGCGTTATTGCCGATTTCAACGCTGCCGAGCAGATGCTCAGGGGTATGATCAAGAAAGTCAAGACCAACGGCTATCTTTTCAGCCCTTCGCTCAAAATGGTTATCTGCATCCCTTCGGGCTCTACCAACGTGGAGATTCGTACCGTAAGGGAGAGTGCTGAGCACGCAGGCGGCAGGGATGTATATATGATTTTCGAGCCTATGGCTGCCGCACTTGGTGCGGGCTTGGACGTGGAGGCTCCCGAGGGTCATATGATTATCGACATCGGTGGCGGTACTACCGAGATTGCTTGTATTTCGCTTGGCGGTATTGTGTGCAGCGAGAGTCTTGACGTGGCTGGCGACGTATTTACCGAGGATATTCAGAAATACATCAAACAGCAGTACAACGTGAAGATTGGCGAGCGTACGGCAGAGAACATCAAGATGGCTGTGGGCGCAGCGCTCCGCGAGATTGACAATCCACCCGAAGACTTCGTCATCACGGGTCCCAACGTACTCACAGCGCTTCCTACGACCATCAACATTTCGTATAGCGAGGTAGCGTACGCCTTGGAGAAATCGCTCTTGAAGGTGGATGCAGCCATTATGAAGGTGTTGGAGAACGTGCCCCCCGAACTCTACTCGGATATCATCAAGAATGGTATCTATCTGGCGGGTGGTGGTGCACTCATCAAGGGTCTTGACAGGCGTCTGCACGAGAAGACGGGTATCCCCTTCGTGATTGCCGAAGACCCCCTGCGTGCCATCGTGCGCGGTACGGGCATTGCTCTGAAAAATATCGACAAGTTCTCGTTCCTTATGAAGTAGAGGGGCGCAGTGCTTGGAGAGTATAGAACAAGACTGACTTCATAAGGTTGCCTCTCGCAAGCGGGGTAACCTTATGCTTTGAAAAAACATAAGCAAGACCAAGTGTACAAACTGATTCTTCTGATAAAACGTATGGCTGTGCCTCTGCTCTTCGTCGTTATCGAAGTGCTGGCTGTGAGCCACTACACCTCGGCAACGAGCTTCACAAGGGCTCGCCTGCTGTCGGTGTCGAATAGCGTTACGGGCTCGGTGAATGGTGCTTTTGCCTCGGTGGGCGACTATTTCAGCCTGAGGGAGGAGAACCAGATGCTTGCCGAGAGGATTGTGGCGTTGGAGAGCGCACTCGCCGAGTATGTAGAGGCTCCCGAGCGCAGGCGCATCACCTCCGACGAGATTGCTCCCTACCTCTTTGGTGAGGCGAGGGTTGTACGCAATTCGGTCTTCTCGCAGCACAACTTCTTCACCATCAACAAGGGTCTGAGGGACGATGTGGAGGCTAATATGGCGGTGCTCAGCCCCGAGGGCTATGTGGCAGGATATGTCATAGACTGCTCGGAGGGGTATTCGGTCTGTATGTCTGTTGCCAACCGCGACTTCACGATGGGTGGCAAGGGTTTGCACAACGAGTATATGGGCTCGGTGTCGTGGGACGGTGATGACTACCGCCGAGTAAGGCTCGAAAATATCCCCCACTACGCCAACTTTGCTGCGGGCGATACGATAGTGTCGACGGTGTCGTACCGCTTCCCCCCGGGGAGGGTTGTGGGCTATGTCGAGGAGTTTGAGCCCTCGGCAGATAAGATGAATAGCAACCTTACGGTTAGACTTGCGACAGACCTCTCGCGCTTGGATAGGGTGCTGCTTGTGAAGTTTATGGACGGCGAAGAGTTCGAGGAGCTCCACAAGGGGTATTAGGGAATTGAGAATTGAGGCAAATGCGAGTCGAGCGAGGGCAGAGACTGCTTGCAGACTATGCCGAGCGGGAGCATTTTAGAGCAGCCGAAGGTTGGTCAATTGAGAATTGAGAATTTTCCTATAAGCCTTAGGACTATTGACGTTAGACGTTAGACGTTAGACGATAGAGAATAAAAACTTTAAGACTCCATATCACGGAGCAGATGCAAGGCTTGCGAAGTGCGAGAAAGCGGAGTTTGCTCGGCGCAAATGAGCATTTCGAGCACGAGCGTAACGCAGCAGATGCCCGCGAGATGGAGTCGAACAACGAAAAAACAACTTTAAGACTCAATATCGCTGAGGGATTTTTGTGCCAATCGAGCGAGCAAGTCCGCAGTTTGCTCAGCGCAAATGAGGAGCTTGCAAGGCGAAGAGTGGTGCAAAAAGCACCAGCGAGATTGAGTCGAACAACGGACCCGGGGTGGGTCCATAAACTATAAAGGTATGAACGTAGCAATTGTTGGCGCAAGTGGCGCTGTGGGACAAGAATTTTTGAGAATTCTTGCCGAGAGAGAGTTCCCGATTGACAACCTCTACCTCTTTGGTAGTGAGCGTAGTGCGGGACGTGAATATGAGTTCAAGGGTAAAAAATATAGGGTGCAGTTGCTGGCACACAACGATGACTTCAAAGGTATTGACGTGGCTTTCGTGTCGGCGGGTGGCAGCACCTCGAAGGAGTTCGAGAAGACCATCACCAAGCACGGCACCATTATGATTGACAATTCGAGCGCCTTCCGTATGGATGCCGATGTGCCCCTTGTGGTGCCCGAGGTGAATCCCGAGGACGCTCGCAACACCCCTCGCAATGTCATTGCCAATCCCAACTGCTCGACCATCCAGATGGTGGTGGCTTTGGCGGCTTTGGAGAAGGTGGCTCACATCCGCCGAGTGCACGTTGCGACCTATCAGGCAGCGAGTGGTGCGGGTGCTATGGGTATTGCCGAGTTGGAAAACCAATACCGAGAGATTGCCGAGGGCAAGCCTACAACGGTCAACAAATTCGCCTATCAGATAGCAGGCAACGTCATTCCCCACATTGACGTCTTTGCCGAAGAGGACTACACCAAGGAGGAGCTGAAAATGTACTACGAGACACGGAAAATTATGCACTCCGACATCGCCGTTAGTGCAACGTGCGTGCGCGTGCCCGTAGCAAGGGCTCACTCGGAGGCTATCTGGGTAGAGTTCGAGAGGGAGGTATCGGTCGAGGAGGCTTTGAGGGCTTTCGAGCAGGCTGAGGGCATCGTTGTGGAGGATGTACCCGCCGAGAAGAGGTATCCTATGCCACTCTTTGTAGCAGAGACCACACCCGTATTTGTAGGTCGCCTGCGCAAGGATATTGCCAACCCTAATGGTTTGACCTTCTGGTGTGTAGCAGACCAAATCCGCAAGGGTGCAGCCCTCAATGCTGTACAGATTGCCGAGAGGCTCTTTCTTGGTAAGTAGCGAGTAGATAGTAACAACTAATAGCTTTGGCGAGCCGAAATTCGGCTCGCCATTTTATCTCCGTCTTGCCACGACTCTTATTCCTGTTGCTCCTATTATTCCTATTACTCCTGCAAGAGCCCCACAACTTCACGGGTATTAAAAAAATACCCCAGAGCAAAGAGGTGAGCACATAAAAGTCGCGGGTATCCTTTTCGATACCCGCGAACAAAAATAGTTCTTTTGGGAGTGCTTATTTAATCTCGATTTTGCGCTGTTCGTGCTTCTGCTCTGCCTCGGGTTTCTTGGGCAGGTGGATGCAGAGGATACCCCTATCGACGTGAGCCTCAATTTTCGCGCGGTCGACATCCTCGGGCAGGAGCATTGTCTGCTGGAACTTCGAGTAGGAGAACTCGCGGCGCAGATAGTGGCTCTCCTTGTCCTCCTCTTTGTTCTCGCTGTGGTGTTCGAGGCATACCACAAGGTCGTTCTGGTCGTTGAGATGAACCGAGAAATCCTCACGAGTCATACCGGGTGCTGCCACCTCCACCTTGTACTCTTTTTTGGTCTCCTTAACGTTGATTGCGGGTGTCACACCTGCGCCTTTGTCGAGCCACTCTGCGGGCAAAAGGTCGCCAAAAAGCGAGGGCATCCATCCCTGATTGCGTCTTACGATTGCTGCCATAAACAGTTGATTTTGAATGGTTAAATGATATAGGATTAATGAAACGTGTGCCCCTTGGGGCTCCGATAAAGAGTGTGCAAACTCTGTGCCACGAGGGAATTGAGAATTCAAAATTGACAGACCTCTCCCGCCCTGCGGGCACCCTCCCCTAACTTAGGGGAGGGAAGTGGCAATGGATTTATCCCAATTCTCTCATATCTCCCATATCTCCCATAAGCCATAGGACTATTGACGTTAGACAAAAAAACAATTTTGAATTTTGAATTCTGAATTTTGAATTCTATCTTTGTGGTGCTGTTAGGGGTGCCGCCTCGTGTGGGCTGGCTGAGATGATACCCTCCGAACCTGATATGTATAATGACAGCGCAGGGAAACGGTGAGATTGTATGGCAAGTGGCAGGGTGCACGATGGTGCTCTTTGCGAGGAGCCAAAAATTATTAAACGTGGTTGCCGTATTCCCAAGTGTATCAGGGGAATGCGGATTTTTTTTGTTTTACACATAACCTTACGACTATGAAAACTACAATCTCACAACAGGCTCTCGCCAAGGCTCTCGGCAAGGTCCGCTCGACAAGTCCTCTGGTGCACAACATCACCAACTATGTAGCTATGAACAACTCCGCAAATGCGCTACTCGCCATCGGAGCCTCGCCCGTTATGGCACATTGGACCGACGAGATGGAGGCGATGACCGCCATTGCGGGCGCACTCGTTATTAATATAGGTACTCTCGACGGGGAGTGGATTGAGGGTATGCTTGCGGCAGGCAAGGCGGCAAGTCGTCGCTCCACACCCATAGTTCTCGACCCCGTAGGTGCGGGTGCTACACCCCAGCGCACAGCCACCGCACTGAGGATTATTGAGGAGTGCAAGCCCACAATCATTCGTGGCAACGGCAGTGAGATTATGGCGCTCGTCGATGCCGACATCAGGAGCAAGGGTGTTGACAGCAGCCAGTCGAGCCACGACGCGCTCTCGGCAGCCCAAAGGCTCGCCTGCCAGACGGGTGCGGTGGTGGTCATAAGCGGTGCTACGGACTACATCACAGACGGCACCACAACCCATACCGTGGAGGGTGGCAGCCCGATGATGACCTCGGTAACGGGTATGGGCTGTACCTCAACGGCTATTGTGGGAGCCTTTGCGGCGGTCTGCCCCGATGCTTTGGTGGCTTCTACGGCGGCTATGGCAGTTATGAGCCTTGCTGGCGAGAGGGCAGCAGCCTACGCCAAAGGTAACGGCTCGTTGCAGGTAGGTTTCCTTGACGAATTGTACAATCTAACCCCCGACACACTATAAATCACTATGAAATACGACATTAAATCTGCCCTTAGGCTCTACCTTGTTACAGACCGTCCACTATCGCTCGGACGACCTCTCGAAGAGATTGTCAGCGAGGCTGTGGCAGGAGGTGTTACGATGGTGCAGCTAAGGGAGAAGGAGTGCCCTACGGGCGAGTTTATAGCCCTCGCACGAAGGCTCAAAGTGCTCCTTGCACCTCTCGGAGTACCCCTTATAATCAACGACAGGGTGGATGTGGCTTTGGCAGCCGATGCCGATGGCGTACACATCGGGCAGAGCGATATGCCCTACGAGGATGCACGCCGACTGATGGGCAGGGATAAAATCATTGGGCTCTCGGTGGAAAATTTCAGTGATCTGGAACGGGCAAATTCTTTGGATGTTGATTATGTTGGCATCTCGCCCGTCTATGGCACCCCCACCAAGAGCGACACTGCCGAGCCTTTCGGCTTGGAAGGTTTACGGAGGGCTGTGGCACTCTCCACTCATCCTACGGTGGCTATTGGCGGTATGAACGCTCAAACCATTGGTGCTGTGATGGCTACGGGCACCGATGGAGTGGCTGTGGTGTCGGCAATATGTTCTGCACCTTCACCCCGCAAGGCAGCGGCAGAACTAAATACGATTATCAATCAACAAACGGACAAAATTATGAGTTGGACAAAGGAAGTGTGGCAGAAATCTCTGCCCATATATGAGCGCATTACTCGCCATCCATTCATCACAGAACTTGCGGATGGCACCCTCGCAACAGAGCGTTTTGCACGCTATCTTGCACAAGACGAAATTTACATCAAAAACTACGGCGAGGAGATGTTCCTGCTTGCCGATATGCTTCCCGATGAGGCTATGCGCAAGATGTTCCGCGCCTATGCCGAGGAGGGTATGGCTGCCGAGGCGGCTATGCACCAGATGCTCATTGACAACTTCGGCATTGACACAGCCGTTGAGCCCTCGGAGGTAACTGCGGGCTATATGGCTCACACTCGCAAATACATCAATACGGGAAATCCTGCACTCGCTTTGGCGGCAATGCTGCCTTGTATGTGGATCTACAACGAGGTGGGACTCTACATCTACAACCACCGCAACCCCAACCCTAACCCATACTCCGAGTGGGTGGCAACCTACGCCTCGGAGGATTTTACCGAGGGCACAAGGGCTGTGTTGGAGATGTGCGACCGCTACGCCGCAGAGGCTACGCCCGAGATGAGGGAGGAGATGACCCGAGCCTACCTTGTGGCAGCCGAATATGAGTGGGCTTTCTGGAATTGGGGATACTACGGGGAGAATTGAAAGTTGAAAGTTGAAAGTTGAGAGTTGAGAGTTGAGACAATCCCATATCTCCCATATCTCCCATTTCTCCCATATCTCTCATTTCTCTCATTAGCCTTAGGACTATTGACGTTAGACGTTAGACATTAGACAAAAAAGACAATGAAAAAAGGCGAATTTGGGCTCATAGATTTCATAAAAAGCCACACCACTGTCCCCGAGGGAATGATGGGTATTGGCGATGACTGTGCCATCGTTAAGGGCGATGTGAACGACACCATTTTCTCCACCGATATGCTCCTCGAAGGGGTTCATTTCCTGCGCACGAAAGCCTCACCAGAGGATGTGGGTTGGAAGTCGGCAGCGGTCAATCTGAGCGACATTGCCGCTATGGGTGGAGAGCCTACGGCTACATTCCTCTCCATAGCCCTGCCAGGCGATGCGCAAGGCGAGTGGGCAGAGCATTTCGTGGAGGGTTATGTAGAAATCAGCAGGCTCTATGGTGCTGCTCTGCTGGGTGGCGACACCACCTCCTCACTGCATGATATTGCTATAAATGTGGGAGTTATGGGACGTTGCGAGTGTGGCAAGGCTCTACTGAGGAGTGGCGCAAAGGTGGGCGATACGATATTCGTCACGGGCACACTTGGCGACTCGGGAGCGGGCTTAAAAGCTCTGCTTGCCGACCTCGACAATAGCCGCAAAGAGGTGGATTATGTTGTGTCACGACACCTCCGCCCCACACCCCGCATCAAGGAGGGCTTGGCACTCTCGCGCACGGGCTTGGTGGGGGCTATGATGGATATTTCGGACGGCATAGCCTCCGACCTTGGGCACATACTCCGCGCCTCGGGCGTGGGTGCCGAAGTGGAGATGACTGCCCTACCCCTCTCGACCGCCTTGGAGCGTATCTGTCAGAGCGAGGGGTGGGACAAGTACACCCTTGCAGCCTCGGCAGGCGAGGACTACGAGTTGCTCCTCACTGCCCCCAAGGAGATTGCCGAGATGGTCGATTTTCCGCTCCACCCCATAGGCAAAATCGTAGAGGGCAAGGCAGAAATCAGATGGCTCAAAGAGGGCAAAGAGATAGAGTTTAACACTAAGGGTTTTACCCATTTTTAAGAATATGGAACAGAAAAAGAAACAATATAAAAGGGTGCTGACCATTGCCGGCAGCGACTCGGGCGGAGGTGCTGGTATTCAGGCAGATATAAAGGCTATTTCGGCTATGGGGTGCTATGCTGCCTCGGCAATAACAGCCGTCACGGTACAGAACACACTCGGCGTGGAGAGCGTTCACGCCATACCCCTCGACACCGTCAGGGGGCAGATAGATGCTGTGCTCTCGGACATCGGTGCCGACGCAGTGAAAATCGGTATGCTCCACTCCTCGGAGGTTGTGGCGGTAGTAGCAGATGCTCTCGCACGTCACAACGTGAGAAATGTGGTGCTCGACCCCGTAATGGTATCCACCTCGGGGCACCGACTAATCGAGGAGAGTGCCATTGAGAGCCTTCGCAAAGTGCTCATACCTATGGCAAGGGTTATAACCCCCAATGTGCCCGAAGCAGAGATTCTCGCAGGGGTTACGATAACCTCCTCGGAGCAGTTCCGCGAGGTAGCACGACAACTCTCGCAGGGGGGTAAAGTATCCGTACTGCTCAAAGCAGGACACCTTACGGATGCCACGGTAATGGACTTATTCTATAACGCCGAGGATGACACCTTTACGGAGCTTCCCTCGGAGCGCATAACCACCCCCAACACCCACGGCACAGGCTGTACCCTCTCTTCGGCACTTGCCGCAGCCGTTGCCCAAGGATTGCCCCTCGCAGAGGCTGCTCGCGCCGCCAAAGAGTATATCGACGGAGCCATCCGCTCGGGCGCCGAATATGAGATTGGTGGCGGTCACGGACCCGTAAACCACTTTTGGAAAATGCAAAATTGAAAATTCAAGATTCAAAATTGACAAACCTCCTCTGTTGTAATGCGACAGAGGAGGTTTGTCTTATCACATATCTCTCAGAACTCCCACAAGCCCTCTATGATTTATAAGCCCTATAAAGCCTTAGGACTATTGACGTTAGACAAAAATAACAGACCCCCTCCCTTTTCGAGAACTCCCCCAAGCGGTAAAAATGCATAGAACTCGATAGATGCAAGGCATACGAGAAAGCGGAGTCCGCAGTTTGCTTGACACAAATGAGGAACTCCGCTTATCGAAGTATAACGACCTAATCGCCCATTACTTTTTCGATTATCAAGCCCAAAGAAATAGTGTAAACATAGGTAAAATCGAAAAATAGCGTGGCAAGTAGTAGGCATAAAAGAGAGCGGCTCCGCAGTTTGCTTGGCGCAAATGAGGAAGCCACTCTCTGAATTTTGGTGCAAAAAGCACCCGCAAGATGCACTATTTCTTGGGTTTGGGCGCCAACATCATAGTCATACGCTTACCCTCCAACTTGGGCATCATCTCCACCTTGCCATACTCTTCAAGGTCGGTGGCGAAGCGGAGCAGAAGAATCTGTCCCTGCTCGCTGAACACGATGGAGCGACCGCGGAAGAAGACATATGCCTTCACCTTGGCTCCCTCCTGCAAGAAGTTCTGAGCGTGGCGCAGTTTGAAGTTATAGTCGTGGTCGTCAGTCTGGGGACCGAAACGTATCTCCTTGATAACCACTTTCACTTGCTTAGCCTTAATCTCTTTGGCTTTCTTCTTCTGTTGGTAGAGGAACTTCTGATAATCCGCAATACGGCACACCGGTGGGTCTGCCTTAGGCGAAATCTCAATAAGGTCCATCTCCATCTGGTCTGCCAAAGCGAGAGCCTCGCGGATAGACATAACCTGTGCACCCTCCAACTCGTCGCTCACTACCCTCACCTGAGGTGCGGTAATCTGCGAATTGATGCGGTGCTCACCCTGTTGTTGTTTGCCCTGAGGACCCTGCTGTGGGCGGGGCTTGGGTGGATAGGTTGGTTTTGGTCTGTAAGGTACTGCCATTAGTTTTTTGTATGTGTTAGACTTTTATTGATTGTCAATCTCTGCTGCCACAAGACCCTTGATCATCTCGGCAAAGGCGTCGGTGGTCATCTGACCCTTGTCGCCTACGCCCTGCTGACGAACCGACACGAGGTTGTCGCTCTCCTCTTTCTCGCCCACGATGAGCAGGAAGGGAACACGTTTGAGCTCGTTGTCGCGAATCTTGCGTCCAATCTTCTCGTTACGCAGGTCTATTTCGCTGCGAATATCGCAATTATTCAGATATTTAGAAACTTTTTCTGCATAATCGTTGAATTTTTCGCTAATAGGCAGCACAACGCACTGTGCGGGCGCGAGCCACAAGGGGAATTTGCCACCCGTATGCTCCAACAATACTGCCACAAAACGTTCCATAGAGCCGAAGGGTGCGCGGTGGATCATAATGGGACGGTGGGGCTTATCGTCAGCACCGGTGTAGGTCAAATCGAACCTCTCGGGGAGGTTGTAGTCCACCTGGATGGTACCAAGCTGCCACTTACGACCGATAGCATCCTTTACCATAAAGTCCAACTTAGGACCATAGAAAGCTGCCTCGCCGTACTCCACAACGGTCCTCAGACCCTTCTCCTCGGCTGCCTGCATAATAGCCTTCTCGGCACGCTCCCAATTCTCGTCCGTACCGATATATTTCTCCTTGTTGTTGGGGTCGCGGAGCGAAATCTGTGCGGTGTACTCATCGAACTTCAAGGTCTTGAAGATGTAGAGCACAATGTCGATAACGTTCTCGAACTCCTCCAACAGCTGGTCGGGGCGCACAAAGAGGTGGGCGTCATCCTGGGTAAAGCCCCTCACGCGAGTCAAGCCGTGCAACTCACCACTCTGCTCATAGCGATATACGGTACCGAACTCCGCAAAGCGCAATGGGAGGTCCTTATAGGAGCGAGGTTTGAACTTGAAAATCTCGCAGTGGTGGGGGCAGTTCATTGGTTTCAGCAAGAACTCCTCGCCCTCGTAGGGGGTGTGGATAGGTTGGAAGGAGTCTTTACCATACTTAGCATAGTGACCCGAAGTAACATACAACTCCTTCTGACCGATATGGGGAGTGATAACCTGCTCGTAGCCATATTTCTTCTGCACAGCCCTCAGGAAGTTCTCCAAGCGACCCCTAAGCTCTGCGCCCTTAGGCAGCCACAAAGGCAAGCCCTGACCTACCCTCTGCGAGAAGGTAAAGAGTTCGAGTTCCTTGCCAAGTTTGCGGTGGTCGCGTTTCTTAGCCTCTTCCAACATAGCAAGGTGCTCGTCCAAGAGAGCCTTCTTGGGGAACGACACACCATAGATACGGGTAAGCATCTTGTTCTTCTCGTCGCCACGCCAATAAGCACCTGCAATGCTGGTCAGCTTGATAGCTTTAATGTAGCCCGTATTGGGCAAGTGGGGACCACGGCAGAGGTCGGTGAAAGCACCATTGGAGTAGAAGCTGATGGTGCCATCCTCCAAAGCCTCAATAAGTTCCACTTTATATTGGTCGCCCTTAGCCTTGAAGGTAGCCAAAGCCTCAGCCTTGGGCACCTCGCGACGCACTACGGGCTCTTTGGTACGAGCCAACTCCTCCATCTTCTTCTCAATCTTCACGAGGTCTGCCTCGGTGATGGGGGTGGGCGAATCTACGTCGTAGTAAAAACCGTTCTCGATGCTGGGACCGATACCGAACTTAATGCCGGGATAGAGGCTCTCCAAAGCCTCTGCCAAAAGGTGAGAAGAGGTGTGCCAGAATGTGCGGCGACCCTCCTCGGAGTCCCATTTATTGAGTTTAATCTCGGCATCCTCATTGATGGGAGCCAGCAAATCCACAACCACATCATTGACGGTTGCGGACAAAACATCTGCCGCCAGACGGGGGCTGATACTCTCGGCAATCTGCATCGCCGACACTCCCTTGGCATACTCACGAACGCTGCCGTCAGGGAAAGTAATCTTGATTTGTTCCATAAATTTTTAAGTTACTGTTTGCGGGGCGTGGCAATACGACCTGCCACCTACTGCCCCAATTATCTTTTTTATTATCGTATTTTTTCTTCTTTTCTTTCGCGACTTTTTGTAAAAAGTCGCCCAAAAACTTTTATGCGATACTGCGTATCGCTTTTTTCGTGCGGCGAGGTGTGGCCACCTTTGCAGGTAGTATAGCCGCCAAAATAGCAGCCCTCTTTCAAACAAGTTTGAGAGGGCTCCTCTTTCGTCTGCCACTCTCCTTCGGAGAGCCTCACACCTCCCCGAAAAAAGCCTTCTCTCAAACTCCTCCTGTTTCTCCTGTCGCTCCTGTCACTCCTGTTACTCCTGTCACTCCTGTTATTCCTGTTATTCCTGTCACTCCTGCAATTAAACCAAGAAGGACAGGAAGAACAAGAAAAACAAGATAGGTAGATGCCAACCGCCTTCGCCTTGTCTGCGGCAGTCGTGGCAAGACGGACAGACCCCTTCGGTCACTTCGTGACTGCTCTCCTAACTTCGGGGAGCAGTACAGACCTCTCCCCCGCTTCGCGGACCCTCCCCTAACTTAGGGGAGGGAGATGATTGTGGGTTTACCCATATCTCTCAGTCCTCCCATAACTCCCATAACTCTCACAAGCCCTATATGCCCTATAAGCCTTAGGACTATTGACGTTAGACCCCACATCCCAGCGAGTGGGGTTTGTGGAGGGATTTTTGCGCCACTACCCCAAACCCTGCGGGTGATTTATGTGACGCGAGTTCAAGGCTTGCGCAGCGCGAGAAACCGCAGTTTACTCAGCGTAAATGAGGTTTCGAGCGCAAGCGTAACGCAGAAATCGCCCACAGAAATCAGCCGCCCACAAGGCACACTCACTACTCGAATTGGACAACAAACGCCCCAGGGAAATACTTCTCCGCCTCCTTCTTAATCGCTTGGGCATCAGCCTTATCCTTTGCAGGGATGAGGCAGCGCCACTTGCCCGACGAGGTTTGGCGTTGTTCTATCTTGCCCGCCCACTTGCCGAACTTCCTATCGGCAGGGTTGGACTTCTTCGAGAGGGTACATATTTGTACATAGTAGCGCACACCACCCTTCGTAGCCTTGGGCTGCTCGGGTTTGGGTTGCTCCACCTTGGGTTTTTCGGCTTTGGGCTGTGCGGCTTGGGGCTGTGCGGCTTTGGGCTGCTCTGCCTTTGTCTGTTCGGCTGCGGGTGCAGCGACGGGCTTTGTGGCAGGTTTGCTCTCGGGCGTGGAGGGTGCAATGGCGGATGCCTCCTCGGCTTTGGCGTTGCACTTTGCCCTATACTCGCTAAAAGCATCAAAGAGCGACTTGGCAACCTGCTTTTGTCCCACCTCGCTATGGAGATAGTCGCGGTCGCCCTTGTGGGTCATAAAGCCCATCTCGGTGAGCACCGAAGGCATAGCCGTACGCCACAGCACAAGGTAGGGACCCTGACGCGCTCCCCTATCGACTATGGGGGTGTTCAGGGCGTAGTGTTTCTGCACCATCTGGGCGAAAATCATACTCTGCTCGGCGTGCGCATACTGCATCAGCGAGAAGATGATGAAACTCTCTGCACTCGTGGGGTCGTAGCCTTCGTATTTCTCCTCGTAGTCGCCCTCCATAACGATTACCGAGTTCTCCCTCTGCGCCACAGCGAGGTTTTTCTCGCTCTTGTCGTTACCCATAATGTAGGTGCTGCTGCCGTGCGCCTCGTTGTTACCCACCGCATCGGTGTGAATGGAGATGAAGAGGTCGGCATTCGCTTTGTTGGCAATGTCGCCCCTTGTGTGCAGCTCTATAAAACGGTCATCCTTGCGGGTGTAGATAACCGTCACATCGGGATACGCCTCCTCAATCATAGCGCCAAATGCGAGGGCTATTTTGAGGTTGAGCTCCTTCTCTGTACGGTTGCCCCACGTGCAACCGGGGTCCTTGCCGCCGTGTCCTGCGTCAATCACCACCGTCGAGAGCCTACGCTCGGCGGCATCGATTTTACCCTGTGCAAATACCACAGAGGGGAGCAGAAGCGTTAATATGACAAACAAACGAGTTGTAAGTTTCATTGTTTTTTGTATCTTTGTAGGTTGATTCTCGTACGCCACGAGCGTGAGAATCACTCAGTTAGGTATTTTTGCCGACTCTGTCGGCAAAGTTAATGATTTTTTGTGAGATTTTGGTGCACAGAGGCATAAAATATACGCTTTTTTCGTTGGTGGCTCTACTGTCGGCTATCACCCTCGGAGCGCAAACCCTCCCTTCGGGAGAGAAAAGTTTGCGTCCCGCGGCTGACTCTTTGACGCTAAGTCCCTCGCTGACACGACCCGACTCTTTGGTGCGTGGTCGCAACTTCACACGCCCCGACGCCCTGCGCGACACACTCCACCAGGCGGAGAACAAGGCTATCGACTCGCTCCTCATCTTGCCGAGCGACACGGCGGGCAGGCGCAAGGAGCGCAACTTCCTCGACGAGATTATCAACGGCAAGAACAAAGACTCGCTCTACTACGACGTAAGGGGCAAGATGGTCCACATCTACGAGCAGGGCGACGTCACCTACGGCAATATGAACATCAAGGCGGACTATATGCGTGTGTCGATGGATGCGAAGGAGATTTTGGCATACGGCAAGGCAGACACCTCCGCCTATGGTCACACGCGCCCCGAGTTTACCGAGGCGGGTTCGACCTACACAATGGATACGGTGACCTACAACATCGACACCAAGCGAGCCAAAATCAAGGGCGTAGTGACCAAGGATGGCGAGGGCTACCTCACAGGTCGCGAGGTGAAGATGATGGACGACAAATCGTTCAACATCAAGGGAGGTGTATACACCACCTGTGAGGATACCGACCACCCCCACTTCTACATCAGTATGACCAAGGCGAAGTTTATACCCGGCAAGAAGATTGTGTCGGGACCTCTCTACCTTGTGATTGCCGATGTGCCACTGCCTGTGTTGATACCCGAGATTTTCTTCCCGATGAATACGGAGCGTAAGACGGGTTTCATTATGCCCTCCTACGGCGAGGAGAACAACCGAGGCTTCTATCTGAAAAATGGCGGTTACTACTTCGCCTTCAACGACTACATAGACCTGAAACTTACGGGTGGTATCTACTCTCTCGGTTCATGGGAGGTCAATGCAGCCTCGACCTATCGTGTGCGCTACAAGTTCAATGGCTCGGTGGGCTTCAACTACGCCAAGACCATCTCGGGCGACAAGGGCTCGAAGGACTATGTGAACCAGAGCAACATCAAGATTACCTGGACTCACTCGCAGGACTCGAAATTCAACCCCAACTCCACTTTTTCGGCAAACGTAAACTTCTCGACCCCGGGCTACAACAAGAACGCCTCGAACAACCTCTCGGAGTACCTCTCGGCGCAGACCACCTCGTCGGTATCCTACTCGCACTCGTGGAAGGGTACGCCCATCAGTATGTCGGCGCAGATGAACTACTCGCAGAACTTCAATACGGGTGATGTGTCGCTCGGTCTGCCCAATATGAGTGTCAATGTGAGCCGTTTCTACCCCTTCAAGCGCAAAATTATGGTGGGCAAGGAGCGCTGGTACGAGAAGATTGCGATGACCTACAAGGCACAGTTGCAGAACAGCATAAGCACCAACTACGACGACCTGATGAAGCCCGAGACGCTCGGACAATTCAAGAATGGTGTCAAGCACACCATCCCCATCAGCGCCTCGTTCAATGTGCTGGGTTTCATCAACCTCTCGCCCTCGATTAACTACAACGAGAGGTGGTACTTCCGTCGCATAAACCAGAATTGGGACCCCGAGGCGGGCGCCATAGTGCAGGATACCACACGAGGCTTCTATCGTGTCTACGACTACAACGCCTCCATCTCGGCGAACACCACCCTCTATGGTATGTTCCAATTCAAGAACCCCAACAGCTACATCAAAGCCATACGCCACACCATCAACCTCTCGGCGAGCGCCTCGGTGGCTCCCGACTTTGGTACGGAGAAGTATGGCTATTGGAAAGAGGTGCAGAGCAATGCCGACGGCACGCAGACACGACGCTACTCGCCCTACTCGGGAGAACTCTATGGTGTGCCGAGTAGCGGACGCAATGCGAGCCTTTCGCTCTCGGTAGACCAGACCCTCGAAGCCAAGGTGGCGAGCGACGAGGATACTACGGGTATGAAGAAGGTGAAGGTTATCGACAACTTCTCTTTCTCGCTCAACTACAACTTCCTCGCCGACTCTATGAAACTCGCCAACATCCCCGTCAGGATACGCTCGAACATCATCAAGAACTTCGGTATCAACATCTCGATGACGCTCGACCCCTATGAGGTGGACAAAACTACGGGTAAGCGATACGACAAGCTGTTGCTAAGGCGTGGTATTCCCGGTCGTATTGCATCGACGGGTTGGTCGTGCGGCTACACGTTCCGCTCCTCGGACCTCTACACCGAGAGCACCATCAACGACATCTCGAAGCAGTACCCCGAGTACTCCAACCCATATTTCTACGACCCCAACGACCCGTTGGACCCCGCACTGCGTAGGCAACTTATGACCTCGCAGTACTACGACTTCTCGATGCCGTGGAACTTCTCGTTCAACTACTCGATAAACTATACCAACAACGGTATAACAAAACGAATAGTCAACACGCTCGGCTTCAACGGCTCACTGACGCTCGACAAGGATAAAAAGTGGGCAATCAGCTACTCGGGCGGTTTCGACTTCGACAAGAAGGAGTTAACGCCGGGTGTGGTAACACTCGTCAGGGACCTACATTGTTGGCAGATGAACTTCTCGTGTGTGCCCTTTGGCTATCGTAAGAGTTGGAGTTTCAACATCAGCGTCAAGTCTTCGCTCCTGCAAGACCTCAAATACGAGAAGAGTTCTTCGCACTACGACAATATGTACGAATAGCCTTAAAGACGTGTGCGTCTTTAAGGCTATTCGTACACGTCTAACGTCAAAGGTCTAACGTCAATAGTCGCGGGCAACAAGTTGCCCGAAAACTCTTTTTTGACTTAGGTCGGTTAGACGTTGGACGTTAGACGTTAGACAAACCAGAAAAATGAAAAACATTGAGATAAAACTTGGTTTCGACAAAATCCGCCAGCAGATTGCCACCTTGTGCTCGACCGCAGGGGGCAGAGAGGAGGTTGCGGATATGGTCTTTTGTACCCGCCCACAGGAGGTGGAGTACAACCAGGCTATTGCCGAGGAGGTAAGGGTAGCTCTTATGATGGAGCAACTCTTCCCCAAGGGGGAGTTGGTGGAGTTTGCCGCTGTGGCTCAGAAACTCGCTGTGGAGGGCACCTTCTTGGAGGCTGAGGAGTTACTCTCGCTCAGGGACGGTTTGAAGGGCGTTGGAGAGGTGACTAAACTCTTCGGTAGCGACCAGGAGCACTACCCTCTTATGCACTCGCTTTGCGCCAAGATAGACCACTTCCCCGAGGTTATTTCGCATATCGAAACCATCATCGACCGCAAGGGCGAAGTGAGGGACAGTGCCTCGGTGGAGCTCTACGAGATACGCCGCACGATACGCTCCTTCGAGGGTCAGGCTGCACGCCGCTTGCAGGCGGTGCTATCAGCAGCCATCAGGGAGGGCATTGTCGATGCCGACACCTCGCTCTCTATTCGCGACGGACGCCCTGTCATCCCCGTTGCGGCATCCAACAAACGCAAACTCAAAGGTTTTGTTCACGACGAGTCGGCAACCGGCAAGACGGTATTCATTGAGCCAGTGGAGGTTGTGGAGATAAACAACGCCCTAAAAGAGGCAGAGTATGCCGAGCGCAGGGAGATTGTGCGCATCCTCACTACCCTCACCGAGGAGATACGCCCCAACAGCAAGGGCATAACCCAAAGCCGCCGTTTCCTCGCCTACTTCGACTTCCTGAGGGCTAAGGCTCGCTGGGCGATGAATAATGGCGCATATAGGGCGATACTCTCCGAGGACGGCATACTGCGACTTGTGGAGGCTCGCCACCCTCTGTTGCAGCAAAGCCACGCAAGGGAGAAAAAAGAGGTCGTACCTCTCGACTTGATGCTGAGCGGCGCAAGGAGAATTCTTGTAATCTCGGGACCGAATGCGGGCGGTAAGTCGGTGTGCCTCAAAACGGTGGGACTTCTGCAATATATGTTCCAATCGGGCATAGCCATTCCCGCCTCGGCAGTGAGCGAGCTGCCCATATTTGAGGATATTTTCATAGACATTGGCGACCAACAGAGCATCGAAAACGACCTTTCGACCTACTCGTCGCACCTTACGAATATGAAGCAGATGCTCGCAGGAGCGTCGCCCTCTTCGCTCATCCTCATCGACGAGTTTGGTAGCGGTACCGAACCCACCATTGGCGGCGCAATGGCGGAGGCTATGTTGGAGAGGTTTGTGGAGTCGGGTACCTACGGCATCATCACTACCCACTATACCAACATCAAATACTTCGCCTCGAACCACTCGGGTGTGGCGAATGGTGCTATGATGTTCGATGTGCAGAACATACGCCCTCTGTTCCGCTTGGAGATGGGCGAGCCCGGCAGTTCGTTTGCCATAGAGATTGCACGCAAGATAGGACTCCCCGAGCAGATCATCCGCAGCGCCGCCGAAAAGGCAGGCTCGGAGGTCATAAGCCTCGAACGCCAGCTCCGCGAGGTTGCCCGCAACCGCAACTATTGGGAGCAAAAACGCGAGCGCATACGCATTGCCGACAAGAGGGTTGAGGAGATGGAGAGCGAGTATGCCTCGCGCCTTGCAGCACTCAAAGAGGAACGTTCGGCAATCATCCGCCAAGCCAAAGAGGACGCCAAGGAGATTTTGAGTCAGGCTAACCGCACCATTGAGAATACCGTAAGGGTTATCCGCGAGTCGCAGGCGGAGAAAGAGACCACACGCCTTGCACGCCGCGAGTTGGAGGCGGTGCGAGAGATGACCGAGAGCGAGGTGGACTACCTCTCGGCAGAGAGCGAGAAGGTGGCTCGCGAGATGGAGAAGATAGAACGCCGCCGCCAAAAGCGTGCCGAGCGCAAGGCTCAGCGTGGCGAGCAGGGCGAGCAGACCCCACAGCCCGAGGAGCCCAAGGTGTTGCCCATTGTAGTGGGTGCCAAGGTGCGCATTACGGGTCAGGAGGGCGTTGGCGAGGTCATCAGCACAAAGGGCAAGAAGGCTACGGTAGCCATAGGTCATATTACCACCACCATAGCCCTCGATCGCTTGGAGGCTATCAGCAATAGCGAATTCAAGAAGCAAACACGTCCTACCACTGCCCGTACGGTGGTGAGCGTAGATATTTCGAGCCGCAAACTCGCCTTTAAGGACAATATAGACATTAGAGGTATGAGGGCTCAGGAGGCTATGGAGGTTGTGCAGGATTTTATAGACGATGCCATAATGGTCGGCATAGGGTCGGTTACGATTCTGCACGGCAAGGGTACGGGCGCTCTGAAAGAGGAGGTGCGCCGCTATCTGCGCTATATACCACAAGTTGCCTCTGCCACCGACGACCACCCCGACAGGGGCGGCGCGGGAATTACAGTCGTTAAGTTCAAGTAGGCTTGGGGCTGTTTCGGAACACTTTTTGTGGCTCCGAGCAAGAAAAAGCACGAAATTTGCATTTTTTTTGTCAAAAGTTTTGGAGGTTTGGATTTTTGCTCTATCTTTGCACCACCAAAACGGAACAATGCTCGGTTCGTCTAGCTGGTCCAGGACGCAAGATTCTCATTCTTGAAATCATGGGTTCGAATCCCATACCGAGTACAACATCACAAGTCAGCCTCCGCTCGAAAGAGCGGAGGTTTTGTTTTATAGATAGGTGGCTGGGAGTTTACCCACATAGCCACCTCTCTATAAAATAAAAAAACACCTTTCAAGGTGTCTGACTTGCGATGTTGTCCAACTGCCCCGCGGGGGCGCAAGGAATCACAGAGCGAAGCGATGTACCCCCCCACCCCTCCGAAAAACAAAGCACAGTCAATCCCAACTGCTCTGATGTAGGTGAGGGTTTTTACAGACCCCACCCGCCCTTCGGGCACTGCTCGGCGAGGACGCCGAGCGCAATTTCGACCACCCCTCCTATCCTCCCCTTACGTAGGGGAGGAACTGCTTTAACTTAGGGGAGGGATTACTTTAATGGCAGGAGAAACAGGAGTGACAGGAGTAACAGGGCTTTCCTGCCTTTCCTGTCCTTCCTGTTTCTCCTGCCACTCCTATAAGCCTTAGGACTATTGACGTTAGACGTTAGACCAAAAAACCGATTTTAACGGAGGAAATTTTGTGCCAAACAAGAAAGCGGCTCCGCAGTTTACT
>JAZSAY010000016.1:0-3366 GCA_045602145.1 Tidjanibacter sp. | reverse complement strand
CACGCCTGCCACAACGACCGCCTGCTGAACAAAATTCTCAAAGAGGAGTGGGGCTTCGATGGTGCAGTTGTGTCCGATTGGGGTGGCACTCACAATACCGACGAGGCTATCACCAATGGCCTCGACTTGGAGTTCGGTACTTGGGTTTCGAGGAAAGGCGGTGGTAATCCCTACGACCGCTACTATATGGCCCACCCCTATCTGGAACGCATACAGAAGGGCGAGGTGGGCACCGCGGAGCTTGACGAGAAGGTGCGCCGTGTGCTACGCCTCACGTTTAGGACAGCTATGAACCCCAATAAACCCTATGGTGCGCTTGGCTCCGAGTCCCACACTGCTGCTGCTCGTGCCATTGGCGGCGAGGGCGTTGTGTTGCTCAAAAACGACAACAACAACCTTCCAATCTCTGCCCAGGCGAAGAATATTCTTGTGGTGGGCGAGAATGCAATAAAGGTGCTCACGATTGGTGGCGGCAGCTCGTCGCTGAAAGCACGCCACGAATGCGTGTTCTTGGAGGGTATGATGGCCCACTATGGGGGCAAGGCCGAGATTAGCTACGCTCGTGGCTATGTGGGCGACATTGGCCGTAGCTACAACGGTGTCTCTGCGGGCCGAGACCTCAACGAGAGCCGTAGTGCCAAGGAACTCATTGCAGAGGCTGTGGATATGGCCCGCACGGCAGATGCTGTGGTCTTTGTGGGCGGCCTCAACAAGAGCGACCATCAGGATTGTGAGGGTACCGACCGCAAAGAACTCGGCCTACCCTATGGTCAGGACGAGGTTATAGAGGCCCTCGCGGAGGCCACCGACCACTTGACGGTGGTACTGCTGTCGGGTAATGCCGTGGAGATGCCGTGGGTGGATAGAGTAGAGTCGGTTGTTCAGGGCTGGTTCCTCGGCTCCGAGACGGGCAATGTGCTGGCAGCGGTGCTGTCGGGCGAGGTCAACCCCAGCGGTAAGTTGCCCTTTACGTTTGGCAAGAAGCTTGAAGACTACCCCTCGCACGCAGGCGGAGCAACCTTCCCCAACGATGGTCCCACCACCTACCACGAAGATATCTTTGTGGGCTACCGTGGCTTTGAGAAGGCAGGCGTTGAGCCCTTGTTTGCGTTTGGCCACGGTTTGAGCTACACCACTTTTGAATATAGCAACCTGACGTTGTCCTCGAAGAAGATGTCGAAGAGGGGTGAGTTGAAGGTGTCGGTGGATGTGCGCAATAGCGGAAAGTGCAAGGGTAAGGAGGTTGTTCAACTCTATGTGTCCGACTTGGCCTCGTCGCTGCCTCGACCTGTGAAGGAGTTGAAGGAGTTTGCGAAGGTTGAGTTGGAGCCGGGCGAGAGTAGGACTGTGCACTTTACTCTTGACAAGAGTGCGCTGTCGTACTACGACGACGTTCAGGGCTGCTGGGTGGCCGAGAGTGGCGACTTTGAGGTGCTTGTTGGCTCCTCGTCGGCCGACATCCGCCAGAGGGCAACCTTCACGTTGAAGTAGTTTTTTCCGACACTAAACATACCGCGAAGGGGCAGTATGACAAACAACCAAATCACGGGAAACACCATAACGTTACCCGTGATTTTTTTTACGTCGACCGACAATCGTCTTTTTTACAAGGCCATAGGGTCTTAAAGTCCTTAATGCCCCTATAACCCATATTATCCCCCCCCCAAAAAAAAATGCACATTCCGTAGCCCCACCAATAGAAAGCCCCTCTTTTTTGCAAAGGAGGGGTGTAGGGAGGAATGTGAAAATGGATACGAAATGATTCGCATCTCAAAAAAGAAAGGCTCGCAACCAACGCCCTAAAATAGTAAGTCCCCCTCAAAGGAGGAGAAAACATTGGCAGAAGTATAAATGATGGCATAGTTACAAGAGGGTATTTTTGTTTACATCATAATCAATGGAGGTGAAAAAAATTGGCGGAGGGGTGGTGGTGTCGAAATTAATTACTATCTTTGCGTTGCAAACGGAGCCGTGAACGACCTGAGCGTCGGGAGCGGTGAAAAGGGAATTTGGTGAAAAACCAAGACAATACCAGTTGCTGTAAGTCCCATCCTGCGAGGTAATTAGCTCTTTAATCTGCCCTCTATAGAAAGGATGAATGTTGGACGCACTCTTTGCCACTGATCGACAAGATTGGGAAGGCGCGACAACGGGACAAGTCAGAAGACCTGCCTTTGCATTATTGTTTCTTTGCCTGCTGGGATACGGGCTGGGAGCGACGATGAATTTAATCGTTTACATTTTTTTGTTTGACCAAAAAGCACTCGAAACAGGGGGCATTGTACCTTGTTTATTGGGTTGCTCATAAGGTCGAGTTGTGGGCGGTTAATGTCGGATAAAAACCCTTATAACAGTTCCGTCAGGAGTATGGATTCGGTCCAAACCCAAGCCCACAAGGGGGAGAACTATATTCTCAAAACCAACTTGTGGAAGTTTTTTAAGTCGTTGCGAGTGCAGGCAAACCCTCTCTATTGTTTGCTTCTGGCGAGCCCTATCTACACTGCCTTTGTCGAGATAGTCGGCAGGGGCGATGGTGTGCGCTATCGCAGGCTCTCTGTTGCGCAATTTGTGGCGTCACTCACCAAGCTGCCAACCAAGCAGGTTGCCTATCACATTAGTATAAAGGTATGGGGAGAAGATGGCGAGGCTCTCTGGTCTGCCTCCCGTCGCGAGCACCTCTCGATGGATGTTGCCGCAGAACTTCTTCCCGCAATGATTATGCACCTCTGTCGCTCGGCGGCATCTGAGGGGCACACCTTTGTGCTCACCCCAGAGGTCATCAATCACTATCATTTCCGTCGGCGTTACATCGAGGAGTTGGCGCTCCTTGTCTCGAACTGCAACGCACGAATAGCAAGCGAAAACCTTAATCAATCAAAATAAATCACTAAAAAACAAAGAGTTATGAAAAGATTTTTATTTATTGCAGCTGCCACTCTGGTGGGGTTTACGCTGACAGGTTGCTCGTATGACGACAGTGCAATTTGGGATGCTATGGATGAGCTCGAAGAGAAGGTAGAGCAGAATGCCGAGGATATTGCCACCCTCTCGGCACTCATTGAGGCCTCCAATCAGGGCAAGGTAATCACCTCTACCGAGTACACTACTGAGGGTGTAGTGCTTCATTTCAGCGACGGTTCATCGGTTACTATCAAAAATGGCAAAGATGGTGCTGACGGCAAGGATGGCGAAAATGGTAAAGATGGTAAAGATGGTGCCGATGGTGAGAAAGGCGATGCTGGTAAAGACGGTGCCGACGGCAAAGACGGTGCTGATGGCAAGGACGGCGACTCGTTCTTTGTATCGGTAGAGGAGACCGACACCACCGTAATTATTACTCTTGCCGACGGTCGCGTCATCACACTG
>JAZSAY010000015.1:0-72530 GCA_045602145.1 Tidjanibacter sp. | reverse complement strand
AGGGGGTCATACAGCAGTAGTAGAGGGGCAGAGTGTGCATACCCTCCTCAGGCATATCCTGCTGAGTGAGCACGATGGTAAGTTCCTTAGCCCTATCGTTGCGGAAGTTGAAGAAGATTACCATATCGTTCGCCTCAATCAAGCCGATGGGCTTATCGTTCTCGTCAACAGCCACAATGGGTTTCACAAACTCATCCGTTACACCCTCGTCATAACTCTCCTGCATAGCCGCCAACATATCGCGCGAGTGTTTACCCTCGCCCTTTACGATTTGGTCGTAGGCAATCTTTACCCTTTCCCAGCGTTTGTCCCTATCCATTGCGTAGTAACGACCGATGATAGAGGCAATCCTGCCGCCACTCACTTTGAGGTGATTTTCGAGAGCCTCAATATAGCCCTTACCGCTCTGGGGATCGGTATCCCTACCGTCCATAAAGCAGTGCACGAAGGTTCTATCCGACAGACCGTAAGCCTGAGCAATGTCAAAGAGTTTCTCCAAGTGCGACTGCTGGCTATGCACGCCACCATCGCTCACCAAGCCCATAAAATGAACTTTCACGCCCTTCTCCTTAGCGTACTCAAAGGCAGCCTTTACCTCCTTATTCTCCATAATGGAGTTGTCGCGGCAAGCGCGGTTAATCTTCACCAAGTCTTGATAGACCACCCTACCAGCGCCGATATTAAGGTGACCCACCTCCGAGTTACCCATCTGTCCCTCGGGCAGACCGACATTCTCGCCATCGGTGCGGAGTTCGGCATTGGGATATTTAGCCTCCAACGAGTTCATAAACTCGGGCTGTGCCGTATAGATAACGTCTGCTTTGGAGTGGTTGCCTTTTCCCCAACCATCCAAAATCATCAGCAATACTTTCTGTGTCATATTCTTTTCTATTTTGTTTTAACCTAACTTCTTTCTCCGCTTTGTAAAAAGCGGAACCAAAAACTTTTAGTGTAGCCAACTCTGTGCGGTTCTTTTCACTATCTTGCTTCGGAGCCACCTACATAAGAGCGTCACTCTGACGCCTTTTTGTAAAAAGCGGAACCAAAAACTTTTAGTGTAGCCAACGCCTTGCTTCGGAATGAGTTTGCTCTGCCTTACTATTTTACAGCCGCGAGAATCAACTCCTCAGCCACAGCGATAGCCTTCTCCAAGCCTTCGGGGTTCTTACCGCCTGCCGTAGCATAGAAGGGCTGACCGCCACCGCCACCCTGCATCTCTTTGGCAGCAGTGCGTACAACATCGCCTGCCTTCACACCAGCCTTCACAAGGTTGTCGCCAACAGCAACAGCCAACTGAGGCTTGCCACCCTCGCGGCTACCCAGAACGATAGCTACATCGGGATTGGCGGTGCGCAGAGCATAAACAGCATCCTTAACCATCTCTACGGGCATATCGACAATCTTCGACACCACCCTCTTATCGCCCAAGAGTTTACCAATCTCGGCAGCCACCAATTTTGCTTTCTCGGCACGGAAGCCCTCAATCTCCTTGCGGAGGTCTGCATTATCGTCCATCATCTTCTTAATTGCCTGCAACAATACGGGCGAGCCAACGGTCTTCTGAATCTCTTTGAGAGTCTCTTCAACCTTATAGCCTGCCTCCTCAGCCACCGAGCCTGCGATAGCCTCAATACGTCTTACGCCCGCCGAAATTGCACTCTCGCTGACAATCTTGAACTGACCGATAACACCCGTAGCACTTACGTGAGTACCGCCACAAAGCTCCACGCTCTGACCAAAGCGAATCATCCTCACCTTGTCGCCATACTTCTCGCCAAAGAGCATCATCGCACCCGCCTTCTGTGCCTCCTCAATGGAACACTCGCGGTTTTCGTCAAGGGCGTAGTTTGCGCGAATCATACGGTTAACCTCACGCTCCACCTGGCGCAACTCCTCATCGGTTACCTTCTGGAAGTGCGAGAAGTCGAAGCGCAAGTACTCGGGGCATACAAGCGAGCCTTTCTGCTCGACGTGAGAGCCGAGGATATCCCTCAAAGCCTTGTGCATAAGGTGGGTTACGGAGTGGTGGCGAGCCGAAGCCAGACGACTCTCCTCGTCTACCACTGCCACGAAAGTTGCCTCCACATTCGCGGGCAACTCCGAAACGATATGGATAGGCAGACCATTCTCCTTGATGGTGTCTACAACCGCAAGAGTCTTGCCATCAGCCGAGATGGTACCCTTATCGCCCACCTGACCACCGCTATTGGCGTAGAAAGGTGTGCGGTCGAAGACGAGCTGATAGAGAGTCTTGCCCTTAGTGGTCACACGGCGGTAGCGCACGATTTTAACCTCTGCCGAGAGGTTGTCGTAGCCCATAAACTCGGTAGTAGCACCCTGCACGAGCTCTACCCAGTCGTCATTCTCCACTGCGGCAGCGTTGCGCGAGCGAGCCTTCTGAGCCTGCAACTCCACATCGAATGCCTCCAAATCGACACTCATACCATTCTCCCTGGCGATGAGTTCGGTAAGGTCGATAGGGAAGCCGTAGGTATCATAGAGCGTAAATGCCGACTTGCCGTCAATTACCGAGCCACCAGCCTTGCGGGTCTTCTGCATAACACCCTCCAAGAGGTTGATACCCGTAGCGAGGGTTTTGAGGAATGCACTCTCCTCCTCGCAAATAACGCTTACGATAAGGTTCTGCTGAGCCCTGAGTTCGGGGAACTGCTCGCCCATCTGCTCCACAAGACCGGGAACAAGTTTGCAAATGAAAGGCTCGTTGAAACCGAGGTAAGTGTAACCATACCTTACAGCACGGCGCAAGATGCGGCGGATAACATAACCAGCCTTCACGTTGCTGGGCAACTGACCATCGGCAATCGAGAACGCGATAGTCCTCAGGTGGTCGGCAATAACCCTCATAGCCACATCTGCCTTCTCGTCATCGCCATAGCGTTTGCCCGAGAGGGCTGCAATCTCGCTAATGCGGGTCTGGAACACATCGGTATCGTAGTTGCTCTGCTTGTTCTGCAAAACCATACACAGACGCTCAAAGCCCATACCCGTATCGATATGTTTGTGAGGCAGAGGCTCCAAAGAGCCGTTAGCCTTACGATTGAACTGCATAAATACAAGGTTCCAAATCTCAATCACGAGATGGTGTCCCATATTTACCATCTCCCTTCCATCCTTCTCGGCACGCTCTGCGTCGCTACGCAAATCGAAGTGAATCTCGCTACAAGGACCGCAAGGACCTGTCTCGCCCATCTCCCAGAAGTTGTCGTGCTTGTTGCCAAGAATGATATGGTCTTCGGGCAGATACTGCTTCCACATATCGTATGCCTCTTGGTCCATAGGTACACCCTCCTCGGGCGCACCCTCAAAGACTGTGGCGTAGAGCCTATCCTTTGGCATCTTGTAGACCTCGGTGAGGAGTTCCCAAGCCCAATCAATAGCCTCCTTCTTGAAGTAGTCGCCAAAGGACCAGTTACCGAGCATTTCGAACATTGTGTGGTGATAGGTATCGTGTCCTACCTCTTCGAGGTCGTTGTGCTTACCCGAAACGCGAAGGCATTTCTGAGTGTCGGCAGCACGATTGTACTTCTTCTCGGCATTACCGAGGAAGATATCCTTAAACTGGTTCATACCTGCATTGGTAAACATCAGCGTAGGGTCGTTCTTTACGACCATAGGAGCCGAGGGAACGATGGTGTGCTGCTTGCTCTCGAAGAATTCGAGGAATTTTTTTCTAATTTCGTTTGATGTCATCATAACTCAAAAGTTCTATATTTTGTTTATTCCTAATTTCACCTAACTTTTCAAGGTTGCAAAATTACATATTTCTCTCTAAATTTGCCACCCAAAGAGCACCATTTTTCGCCCAATGAGCAAAAAAGAGTACAAATTCAACCCGCAAACGCTCACTTACGAGCCCGTAGAGCGCCCCGCCCGACTGAAAAGATACTTCCTGGTCAGGCGTAGCCTGCTCTTTTTGCTTGCAGCAATGGTGGTCAACCTTGTCTATTCGCTCACATTCTACACCCCCAAGCTACGCTCGTTGGAGCACGAGGGCAACAGAATAGCCCGCCAATTCTCCATTTTGGAGTCGAGATTTGGCTCCTCGGAGGCTAAACTCGCCGAGCTTGCCCACCGCGACAACTATGTCTACCGTTCGCTCTTTGGTGCCGACACGCTCGACATTGCAGGTATCTACACTCCCTACCCCGATGGTATATACAGCAATCTCAACGACGACTACAATGGAGTCGTAGGGAGCGCTTGGCAGAGACTCGATGCGCTCACACGTCTGGCGTACCGACAGAGCCTTTCGCTCGACGAGTTGCAGGTACTCTCGAAGAATAAGGAGAAGATGGCTGCCTCAATTCCTGCCATTTGGCCTATCGACAAACGCGACCTTAAAGGACCTATCGGCGCATACGGTCGCCGCCTACACCCCATCTACAAACGCTACATACAGCACAAAGGCATAGACTTCGGTGGGCGCAAAGGCGACCCCATATATGCCACGGGCAATGGCGTGGTGGTACGTTCCGAGAAGGGTTTAAGGCGCAAGGGTTATGGTCAGCAACTTGTCATTGACCACGGCTTTGGCTACAAGACACGCTATGCCCACTTGAGCGAGCGAATAGCAAAAGTTGGTCAGGAGGTAAAGCGTGGCGAACTGATTGGTTATATGGGTTCTACGGGTGGATCTACGGGTCCCCACCTCCACTACGAGGTAATCTATATGGGCAATAATGTCGACCCCATCAACTATTTCCGCCGCGATATGACCGAGGCAGAGTTTGACCGCATCATAGAGCAGGCAAAGACCACCACTTACGAAACACTCGAATAGTACACCTATGAGCAGACGTTACAACCTATATCCACCGAGCGAGAGCCGAGGCAGCAGAGTAGCCTCAGCCATTGGGCGCACGCTCGCCAATCTGCTCATATTCGGAGTTTTACTCGTGGGCATCTATTTACTCTTCACGCTCTTCGACACTCCCACTCAGCACTATCAGCGTAGCCGAAACAGCCAACTTGTCGCCGACCTTGCGGCAGTTGAGAGTCGTTACGACACAGTGCAACAGGTGCTCGACAATGTCATCGAGAGGGACAAAAACGTCTTCCGCATCCTCTTTGAGTCGGAGCCATATGAATTTAGGGATAACTCGGCGGAGATGCGATGGAAGACACAAGAGCGCCTTGCCTCAATGAGTGAAACGGAGCTATACCACGAATTGGGAGAACGTATGGGACGCTTGGAGAGTGGCGAGAGTTATCTCTCTTCGCTCTTCGAGAGGATGAATGCCGCAGTGGACAGTATGGGCACAAAAACCAACAACATCCCTGCCATACAGCCCATTATCAACACCGAGTTGACCCTCCTTACTGCCCCCTATGGTATGCTCATTCACCCCTTCTACAAAAGCCTCGTGTCGCATCAGGGCGTAGACTACACCGTACCCGTAGGCACCCGCGTCTTTGCCACCGCCGACGGCAAAGTCAAGGAGGTAAAGAGTCGCAAGACCACCTCGGGTCGCTACATCATCATCGACCACGGTTCGGGCTACGAGACGCAATATAGCCACCTCTCGCGCATAGACGTGAAGAAGGGTCAGAAGGTGCGACGAGGCGACATCATTGGACTGACGGGCAATAGTGGCTTGTCGCTATCTGCCCACCTCCACTACGAAGTAAAGTACAAAGGTATGAGGGTGGACCCCATTCACTACTTCTTTATGGAGCTTACACCCCACGAATACAAACGTATGATTGAGATTGCTCAGAGCGGTATGCAATCATTTGATT
The DNA here is from genome assembly GCA_045602145.1 of Tidjanibacter sp. Lineage (GTDB taxonomy): Bacteria > Bacteroidota > Bacteroidia > Bacteroidales > Rikenellaceae > Tidjanibacter. The sequence goes on along the minus strand of JAZSAY010000015.1, from coordinate 66,770 downwards.
AATAAAACTATTAACCAATGCAAGTTAACGCAGAACTTTATGTAATAATACCCCTTGCGATGCTAATTATTACTATGGGTATTTTAATACTCGTAGGCAAGGGCGATTGGGCGATTTCGGGTTACAATACAGCCTCTGCCGAGGAGAAGTCACAATACAACATTCGCCGCCTTAGACTCATTACAGGTATTACAAGTCTTGCAGTGGCAGTAATTATGGTGCTTGATGCCGTTCTTCATCTAAGATGGCTCATTTTCGCCACCGTACTCCCCCTCTGCATACTTGTTCTGATACTTGGCAACACTTGGGCAAAGAATTAGGTGCCTTGTGGCATTATCACAGATAGGGCGAACCTTTCTGAGGTTCGCCCTATCTGTGATATATGAAGTCTGATGTTACATAAACAGGCTCACGAGCATATAGAGCCAATGAGCAACAACAGCTGCTGTCAAGCCGCCAATGGTGTGAGCACCAATAGCTTTCGAGGTAAGGCTACGATAGCCAAGCGTATCAAGCATTGCAGTGTGAGTGCTCAGGTAGCCGCTCCAACACATACCGATTGCGGTAAATACGGCAATAGCGTTACCATCCACCCAGCCCGCCTCGATAAAGTTGGGCACCAGACCCAGCGCAGCTCCCACAGCACCAAGAGCAGTGATGGGGAATGCCACCAAATGGGGGTCAGTAAAGCCAAAGAGCCACTCGAAGAGGAAATTAACCTTACTTGCCAACCAAGGCAATAGTTCCGTACCCTCGTACGCAGCTCCCGTATATTCGCCCGAAGCCGAAGGACCAAAGGTGAGAATCATAACAAGAGTAGAGATAATAAGCACACCCGGGATAATAGCCAGACCCACATCTACACCCGTACGACCACCATCCAACAGCGAGTCGAGAATGCGCTGGAACATAGGTTTTTTATACTCTATTTCCTCCTCTTTTTTCTCCTCTTGCACCACAACCGCTGGCTCATACTGATAGTGGGGATATGCGCGGATTACGGAGCGTTGCATAAGTCGTGTCGAAACCAAGCAGCCAAACATAGCGCCCACAAAGCCCACCAGCGGTTCCAAAAAGAAACCCTGACCGATCATAAAGACAATGACCAGCAAACCCATACCAAAGGCGGTTCCGAAGTTAGTGAGCGAGATGTATTGGTACTTTTTGAAGTAGGATGCAAATTGTCTATCCTGAGCAAGCGAGATGATTGCAGGGTTGTCCGAGAGGAATGTTACAACCGCACCAAGCGACGCCACACCAGGCAGGTTGAAGAGCGGTTTCATCAGCGGTCGGAGCAGTTTCTCGAAGAGTCTTACAACACCAAACTCCACAAATATGCGTCCCAACGCACCCGTAATAACACATATTGCCATAAGGTAAAAGACCGTATTTAGCAACAAATCGTGCGCCGTGTGCATCACCGTATTGAGCATATTTGCCGTACCCATCTTCGAGCCAAGGTATCCGAATAACAGGAAGATAACAATCAGACACATAATGCCGCTCGGCATTTTCAGTCCGTGTCTTGGTTTTTGGTTTGCCATATAGTTCTACGTGTGGGGTTATTAGTTTTTACCAAGGAGATTGACCTTCCAAGTAAGACCTGCTTGGAACATCAGGTGTCCATTTTGCAGTGCGGCAGTTGGCACAGCCTCGCCAAAGGTATAGGCAACAGCAGCGTGAATGCGCACATTGCGTTTTGCGGTGGGGAAATACTCTGCACCACCTCCCACGCGCCAGATGTCCGTTCCGGGGAGCACGGTTAGGTCAATAACGCCCTCGTTTGCGTCGTACGATGCGTGAGTAAAGAGGTTGAGTTCCTCATTGACCGCCCAAGCAACATCGAGCATAGAGGAGAAACTGCAACCTTTATTCTCAAAGTCGAAGCGGGTCATCACATCCCACTCAATGCTCACTGTGCCAAACTTTTCCTTATCACCCAGAGCCACATAGCCCAAATACTTATTGGGGGCATACTCCAAGAGATTAACCGACGAGAGCGCAAAATCGCTCATATACATAAGGTTGTAGGCATAGAGGTTCTGGTTTACGAAGTCGTAGGGGCTTTGGCAAATCTGCGCAAGGAGTTTGGAGTTGTACTTACTGCCAAATTTATAGGTTGCGCTCACGCCAAACTGATAGCAGGCAATCTGGTGCCAATACTCCGAGGCAAAATAGATATCGATAGGGGCCCTGTCGTACTCATAGCCGCCGATAGCCACCACCTGCTTACCTGCCGAAAAGTCCCACTTATCGGTCGAATAAGTAAGCGTAGCCCAATCTGTTGCAGCAAACGGATCGCTCTGCACTTTATGCACTCTGTAACGAATCGAATAGCTCAGTCCGTCCAAGAGCGAGCCGTCCATACGGAAATTTAGGAATTTACCCTCGAAGCCCGATGCGGCAGGGAGTGTTTCCCCTTCGAGATTTTCGTACTGCCAATCGCCACGCACCTCCACATCGAGGCGGCTCAGTTGTGCCGAAAGTGTGGATACAAAGAGTGCAAAGGCGGTCAAAAGGAGTAGTTTTTTAGTCATATAGGTAGTTTATGGTTAATAGTTTTCGGTTTTTCACTATACAAAAATAGTGAAAAAGTGGATATTTCACTATACTTTGCCGATATTTTACTCCACTCGGAGCAGTTGAATGTCGAAAATGAGGGTCGAAAATGGTTTAATAACACCCGCTCCCTTTGAACCATAGCCCAGATTAAAGGGTATTACCACCTCCCAACGCGCCCCTTCGGGCATCTCTCTGAGAGCCGTGCGCCACCCCTCAATGAGTCCCCTCAGAGGGAAAGTTGCAGGGCGTCCTTTCTCAGTGGCATCAAAGACTTTCCCATTGATGAGCATACCCTTATAGTGTACCGTAATGATACTTTTGGGCGTCGGTTTTTGCCCCTTGCCCTTGGTGATTTCTCGCACCAGAACACCATTGAAAAGTCGCCTCACACCAGTCCTCTGGGCGTACTCCTCCAAGAACTCCAAATTGCGCTCCTTGTATGCGCTATTATTGTTTACCAAAGCCATCTTTTGTTACACTTTTTTCAGTCCCTTTTCGGCTGCAATCCTCTCCATCAAAGCAAATGCCGCATCATACTCGTTGGGTATCTCTCCGTCGAGTATAGCATCTTTTATAATTGCCTTTATCTCACCAACTTGGGCACAAGGAGATAAACCATAGGTTTGCATAATAATTTCGCCCGTAATTGGGGGCTGGAAGTTGCGAACACGGTCTTTCTCCTCTATCTCGCGCATCTTCACCCTCACGAGGGCAAAATTGCGCAAATAGCGTTGTACTTTGGCGTCAATTCCAGAGGTAATATCTGCCTCGCAAAGCATCATCAAATCCTCCACATCGTCGCCCGCCTCGAAGAGCAAACGACGCACTGCCGAGTCGGTAACCTCATCCTCCGAGAGGATAATTGGGCGCAGATGCAGAAAGACAAGTTTACGAACATACTTCATCTTCTCGTTCAGTGGTAGGCGCAACTTGCGGAAGATATCAGGCACCATCTTACTACCCACCACCTCGTGAGCGTGGAACGACCACCCCACTCTGCTATCAAACGACTTTGTGCGTGGTTTGCCAATGTCGTGCAGTAGTGCCGCCCAGCGGAGCCACAAATTATCGCTCTTTTTGGCAACATTATCGAGCACTTTCAGCGTATGTACAAAGTTATCTTTGTGCGCCTTACCATATTTTACCTCCACGCCTTTGAGCGCCTCCAACTCGGGAAAAACATAGGGAAGAAGCCCTGTAAGACTCAGCAGTTCAAAACCTATGGAAGGAACAGGCGAGGCAACAATTTTGTGCAATTCGGTGGCGATGCGCTCTTTGGACACAATCTCTATGCGCTCCTTGTTGCGAGCAATGGCGTCGAATGTCTCGGGCGCAAGGTCAAAACCGAGCTGCGTGGCAAACCTAATGCCCCTAATCATCCTCAGGGGGTCGTCCGAGAATGTCACGTCTGGATCTGTCGGAGTGCGGATGATACAAGACTCCAAATCCGCCATACCACCAAAACTATCGAGCAACTCGCCATAGGTATCACTATTGAGCGACCACGCAAGGGCATTGATAGTAAAATCGCGCCTCAGTTGGTCGTCCTCAATTGTTCCCTCCTCCACAGCAGGCTTGCGTGAGTCGGGCGAGTAGGACTCCTTGCGGGCACCCACGAACTCAATCTCGCGCCCCTCCCTATCGTGTAGCATAGCCGTACCGAAAGTTTTAAACACCGAAACCTTTGTTTTAAGGCGCTTGCCGAGAGCTTTTGCAACCTCTATACCGCTACCCACAACCACCACGTCTATATCCGTAGAGGGGCGGTTCAGATAGTAGTCGCGCACATAGCCTCCGACAACGTAGGCACGCAGTCCGAGTCCTTCGACAATGTCGCGGATATCTTCAAAAACAGGGAGCGAAAGCGGATTTTGTTCTCTCATTGTATCGATTCTATTTTCCTAAGCGTGCAAGATACTCCCCAACGGTCTTTTCCAAGCCAAGGTAGAGAGCATCGGAAATAAGAGCGTGACCTATGGAGACCTCATCAGTCCAAGGAATACGCTCTACGAAATATGCCAAATTGTCAAGATTGAGGTCGTGACCCGCATTGAGACCCAAACCACACTCGCGTGCAGCCTCGGCAGCAGCAACATAGGGAGCAATGGCAGCCTCACGGTCAGCGTGATAGCCCGAAGCGTAAGCCTCCGTGTAGAGTTCCACCCTGTCGGCTCCACACTCTTTTGCACCCCTAACCATCTCGGGCACAGGGTCTACGAACACCGACACGCGGATACCTTTTGCCTTAAACTCGGCAATTTTATTTGTCAAAAACTCGCGATTAGCAATGGTATCCCAACCAGCATTAGAGGTGATTGCATTTTCGGCGTCGGGCACGAGCGTCACTTGTGCGGGCACCACCTCCAACACCAAGTCCGTAAAGGAGTCTATGGGGTTGCCCTCGATATTGAGTTCGGTGGTAACGATTTTTTTCAGTTCGCGCACATCGTCGTAGCGAATATGCCTGCCATCGGGACGGGGATGAACAGTGATTCCCTCTGCTCTGAAACCCTCAATACGGCGTGCTGCAAGTAATACATCTGGCATATTTCCGCCTCTCGAATTGCGTATTACGGCAATTTTATTTATGTTTACGCTCAACTTTGTCATACATTAACTCGTTTTAGTGTTTTAGTTTAAGGAAGTTTTAGGTATTTTTGCAGGGTGTAAAGTTATCACAAAGTTTTGTGAAATGAAAATAATTTTATTTTCGCGCCCCTCGACGGGTGCTTCCATAGAGCGTTTTAGCGCACTGATTGAGAGCATACAAAGCCGCTCAATCGCTTTTGCCGTAAACAATTCCGCCGCAGAATGGTTTGCGGAAAACGGAGGAATGGAGATCCCCCAATCGCTCCGCTATGAGTCTATGCAGGAGGTGCTGACTCCCGATTCGATAGTCATCTCCTATGGCGGCGATGGTACATTGCTTAGTGCCGTGCGACTTTTGGGCGGCAAAAACAACCCCGTTTTGGGCATAAATTCGGGTAGGCTTGGTTTCCTCGCGATAGTGTCGCAAGAGGAGGCTGTGGAGGCTCTCGACGCACTCATTGAGGGTAGATTTACAACCGAAAAACGCACCCTTCTGAAAGTTGAAGGAGATGTTGAGGACGAAATATCTTTCCCTTTGGCGTTTAATGAGTTCTCGGTACAGCGCAGACATATGGGAATGATTGGCACAAAGGTCGAAATAGACGGCAGAGTTGTAGCCAACTATTGGAGCGACGGAGTGGTCGTTGCCACCCCTACGGGCTCGACTGCCTACTCGCTCAGCGCAGGAGGTCCCATCTTGGCTCCCGAGTGCCACTGTATGGTCCTCACCCCCATTGCGCCCCACAACCTCACGATGCGCCCCCTGGTGGTACCCGATAGTTGCAGCATAAGACTCACCATCGACACCCGCGACCCACAGGCCGTAGCGGCAATAGACAACGAAAATTTCACCATCCGCAACAACTCCTCGTTTACGATTACACGCGCCGAAGAGGAAGTTTTTTTGGTAAAACTGCAAAATATATCTTTCTACGACACGTTAAAGAATAAAATGATGTGGGGGCTTGATGGCAGAGAGTCAAAATTTTAGCCCCTCGAAGCGACTTTTATCCACACCATACCTCTTGTATAAAAGAGAAGTATGTGTTATATTTGCGCGTTTAATTCGAGAGATAAATGGCACACAAGAACCAAGAGCATAAAATTCCTACCCACGTTGCCATCATTATGGACGGCAACGGCAGGTGGGCACAACAGCGTGGCAAAGAGCGTCCCGAGGGACACATTGCAGGCGTAGAGGCGGTAAGGCGTGCCCTCAAAGCAGCCGCAGCAGAGGGCGTTAAGTACCTCACGCTCTACACCTTCTCGACCGAGAATTGGGGACGTCCTAAGGAGGAAGTTGACGGCATTATGGAGCTCTTCTGCCGCAGCGTAGTTGCCGAGACCCCCGAACTGAAAGCGCAGGGTGTAAGGGCTCGTATTATGGGCGATAGGAGGGCTTTCTCCGAGAAGGTCAACCACTACATAGACCGCATCGAGAGCGAAACTGCCGAAGGAGAGCGTATTACACTCATCTTCGCAATGAATTACTCCTCGCGCCACGAACTAACCGAGACCTTTAAGAGGTTGGCTCTCGAAATATCCGAAGGTTCTTTGACTGCCGAGGAGATTACCTCCGACCTTATTTCCGACTCTCTCTATTCGAGGGAGTATCCCGACCCCGACCTTATAATCCGCACAGGTGGTGAATATCGCCTGAGCAACTTCCTTTTGTGGCAGGGTGCATATAGCGAGCTCTACTTCACCCCCACCCTCTGGCCCGACTTCAACCACGAGTCGTTCCGCGAGGCTTTGGAGGCATACGCAGGACGCAACCGCCGTTTTGGACTTGTAGAACCTACCAAATAACATTCCGACCAACTAAGATATAACACACAACAGATACGATGCTAAAAAAATTCCCCATATTAATCGCTTTGCTCACACTCTCTGCGGGTGTGTGGGCACAGACTAACCCTGCCATTGTAGCCATCGATGCCCCCGCTGCCGAGAGCGACTCCGTCAGCGTGGACCTCAATAGCCCCATTGCGGACTACTCGGCACCAAAGCGATACACCATTCGCAAAATCACTGCTGAGGGTATCAAATTCCTCGACCCCGAGTTGCAAATCAACTCTTCGGGCTTGGCAGAGGGCGAGGAGATTACCATCCCCGGCAGGGAGATTTCGGATGCTATAACGAAGCTGTGGTCTAAGCAGTACTTCTCGGATGTGCAGATTTTCGCCACTCCCGTTGGCGACAGTGTCGATTTGAACATCGTTCTCTCGGAACGTCCCCGCATCTTCCGTTGGCTCTTTGAGGGTATCAGCAAGAGCGCTACCACCACCCTTACAGACGAGTTGAAACTCAAACGTGGTGCAGAGACCCTGAGCGACTACAACATCGAAAAGCGTGTAAACCAAATCAAGGACCACTACATCCACAAGGGTTGGAGGAATGTGGAGGTTACCCCCCGCATCGAGAACGATAGCGTCATTCGCAACGCTGTGAACGTAACGTTCGTTGTGGATAAGAGGGAGAAGGTGCGCATCGGCGAGATTAACTTCGAGGGTAATGAGGTCTTTACGGATAAGCAACTCCGTAAAGTTATGAAGAAGATACACCAGAAAAGTATCAACATCTTCCATAATACCAAGTTACGCGAAGACGAACTGAAAGAGGATTTCGAGAATATCATTGACTTCTACAACTCGAAGGGCTATCGCAATGCAATGATTGTGAGCGATTCGGTGTATGTCATCAGCCCTGAGCGCATCGGTCTTACTATTACCGTAAACGAAGGCAATCAGTACCACTACCGCGACATTAAGTGGGTGGGTAACAGCAAGTATTCCACCGAACACCTGAATAATATCCTCGGCTTGAAGAAGGGCGATACCTATGACAAAAAGACCCTCAATGAGCGTCTGGGCGTAGGAAAGGAGGACGACCCTGAGGATGTTTCGACCGTCAATGCTCTCTATCAGAACGAGGGTTACCTTGCATCGCAGATTTCGCCCACCGAGATTATCATAGGCTCGGATAGTATCGACCTCGAAATCAAAATCTTCGAGGGTCAGCAGTATCGCTTCAACAACGTTGGCATTACGGGCAACAACAAGGTCAACGACGAGGTTATCCGCAGGGAGATCTACACCCGCCCCGGCGAACTCTACAACCGCGCTCTGCTGATGCAGACTATGCGCCAGCTCGCTGCGATGGGTCACTTCGACGAGACTCAAATTCGCCCCGACATACGCCCCGTTATGGGCTCCAACAATCAGGTGGATGTAAATTGGCAGCTGAGCGAAAAGGCTTCCGACAAGTTCGAGATTAGCGGTGGTTGGGGTGCCGGTATGTTCGTGGGCTCACTCGGTGTGGTCTTTACGAATATGAGTATGCGCAACTTCTTCAATAAGGACGCTTGGCGACCCTATCCTCAGGGCGACAACCAGCAACTCTCTATTCGTGGACAGACCAACGGTACGTATTATAGCTCCATTTCGGCAAGTTTCACAGAGCCTTGGCTTGGTGGCAAGAAACCTAACTCGCTGACCGTGGGCGCTTATTGGTCGGAGCAGACTACCAACTACTACTCGGCATATACGGGCTTGGTGGATAATGGTCAGTACTTCCGCGCAATGGGTGCAAGCGTAGGCTTGGGACGTAGGCTTTCGTGGCCCGACCAATACTTCACAATCTACAACGAACTTGGCTATCAGGCATACGAGATGAAGGATTGGAGCTACTTCCTTATCGACAACGGAAGGGCAAACATATTCACTTTCCGCACTCTCATCTCGCGTAACTCGGCCGACTCGCCCATCTACCCCCGCAGGGGTTCGGAGTTCACCTTCTCGCTGACTTTGACGCCTCCCTACTCGCTCTTCACGCCCGATAAGGACTACTCTTCGATGAGCGACTCGGAGAAGTATAAATGGATTGAGTACCACAAATGGTTGCTCAGTTACAAGTGGTACTATCCTCTGACCAACGATGGCAAACTTGTTGTAATGACAAGGGCAGAGATGGGTTATTTGGGCAACTATACTCCTGCAAAGCAGTCGCCTTTCGAGGGATTTGATATCGGTGGTGACGGTATGTCGGGATATAATGTATATGGTGTGGATATCATCTCACTGCGTGGTTACGAAGATGGCGCTCTTACCCCCAGCCAGACCAACTACACCTACGCAAACGTCTACAACAAATACACCGCCGAGCTTCGTTACCCGATTATTATGGAGCCTCAGTCGCAAATCTACGCACTGCTCTTTGCCGAGGCTGGTAATGGTTGGCTCTCGTGGAGGGACTTCAACCCCTTTGAGCTCAAACGCTCTCTGGGTGCAGGTCTGAGGATATACCTTCCCGTATTCGGTCTGCTGGGTATTGACTGGGGCTATGGCTTCGACAGGGCATACAACAGCAGCAGCATAAGCGGCAGTCAGTTCCACTTTGTCATTGGACAGCAATTTTAACTAACTTAAAAAAGGATACAACTATGAAAAAGAGTCTTATTCTTGGCGTTTTGGCATCGCTTTTTGCCCTTGGCGCCTCGGCACAGAACTACGCAGTGGTAAACACTCAGAAGGTGTACCAATCCATCAAAGCCTACGCAGAGGCTGTGGAGGAGATTGACGCTCTGGCAACATCGTATCAGGAAAATATCGACGAGGCGTATGCCAAGGTTGAGGAGATGTACCAGAACTATATGGTTGCCAAGGCAGCTCTTTCGTTTGAGGAGCAGCAGGCTGAGGAGCAGAACATCATCGCCAACGAGCAGAAAATCACTACCTATCAGCAGAATGTTTTTGGTACGGACGGCGTACTGACCAAGAAGCAGGAGGAGATGCTCCGCCCCTTCCACGAGAAGGTTGCAAAGAGCATCAGCGACTACGCAGCAGCGCAAGGTTACCAGATGGTCATCGACATTGCCACCACCGCCCTGCCCTACTACTCGCCCGCGATAGATATTACCGAACAAATCATTAAAATAGTTAATCAATAATCTTTATTCACATCTATCACTTATGAAATTTATGATGAAACTTTCGCTTGCAGTGGTAGCACTCTTGGCTGCCACCACCGTAAGCAACGCTCAGCCCAAATTTGGTTACGTAAACTCGCAGGAGATTATCTTCTCGATGCCCGAGATTGCCGAGGTTCAGACAAGCCTCGAAAAGTTGCAGAAGGATCTGGAAGAGCAGTTGGAGATTATCCAAGTTGAGTACAACAACCGCCTTGTGGAGTACCAGAAAAATGCTGCTTCCTACTCCGACGCTATCCGTCAGAGCAAAGAGCAGGAGCTTATGAGCCTCCAACAGCGCTACGAGGAGTTGGGCAAGGCAGGTTCGCAGGATTTGCAGAACCAGCAGGCAAAACTTATGCAGCCCGTCATCGAGAAGGCTCGTGCCGCTATCGACAAAATCAGTGTAGAGGGTGGCTTCACCGCTGTCTTCGACTTGGCTGCTCAGTCGCTTGCATACTTCGATAAGGCCCAGATGACCGATCTCGCTCCCCTTATCAAAAAGGAGTTGAACATTCCCGAGAATGCAACCGCAGCAACTCCTGCTCCCGCGCAGTAAGGAGATATATTACTAAGGTACGAAGGTCGAACACCCCGAAAGGTGCTCGACCTTTTTTTGGTATAGGGTTTGGATAGAAGTGTGAGAAAAACGCACTCTATGAGAAGACAAATCCTATTATTTATGCTCATCTTGCCACTCTTTGCTTTTGGGCAAACCTCGCCTCTGCTGCTTTCGCTCGAAGAGGCTCTTAGGATAGTCCACGAGGATAATCCGTCGCTCAACATTGCTCGCCAAAGGGTGGAGAGCGCAAAGGCAGAGAGCCGAATGCTCAATGCAATGTGGTATCCCACGGCGGTGGTTACGGGCGAATACACCCACTCCACCACCCCCATCGAAGCCGTAACCACGCTCGGTGAAATTGGTGGCGAGCTGCTTGGTAACCTCGGAGCCGTTGCGGGTAACAATCCTCTATTGGCAGGAATTTTAGATGGGGTTACCGACACTCCCATACGCCTTCCGCTTGTACCACGCAACACGGCGGAGGTGGGCGCAGAGATCGCTTGGACGGTGTTCAGCGGGGGACGGAGAGTGGTCGCCACAAGGATTGCCAAGCAGATGGTGGAGTTGGCAAACGATGGGGCATTATTGACAGCCAATAGCACAGCCGCAAGTGTCGTAGCCGCCTATATGGGCGTAGAACTCGCTGCTCGGCTTGTGGAAGTAAGGGAGCAAGCACTATCGGTCAGTGGCGAACACCTTCGTGAGGCTCGGAGGTTGGAGGCGGAGGGGATGATTCCTCACGCCGAGAGGGTTGCTGCCGAAGTAGCCCACCGGCAAAGCGGTGTATTGCTCGCAAGTGTGCAGGGCGACTTGGAGGTTGCGAGGTGCGCGCTCGCCACACTCCTTGCCATCGACAGCCTCACAATCATCCCCACCACCCCACTCTGTCTACCCTCAATCATACCGACAAAAGAGGAACTCGTGGGGCAGTTGGAAGGCTCGCCGACGCTCTCTTCGCTAAGGGGAGCCACGCGGATTGCCTCGCTCAAACTCCAAGCCGAGCGGAGTCGCTACCTACCTTCCATAGCCCTCATTGGTCATCAGCAGTTGTGGTCGTCGGGGCTCGATAAAAACCTCTTTCCGAGAACATTTGTAGGTGTGGGATTGTCGTGGACTCTCTTCGATGGTCTTGCGCGAGAGGGAGCCATTGCGAGTTCGAAATCCGCTATGCGCAGTAGCCAATTGGCACAAGAAAAGACACAAAGTGAGTTGCGTACCGCCATAGAGAAATACTACTCCATTATGACCACATCGCTCGGCGAGTACAAGGCACAGCGGGCGACCGTAGAACTTGCCGAGGAACTCCTTAGGATGCGCCACAAGGCTTTCGTAGAGGGTATGGCAACCTCGGCGGAGGTTATCGATGCCTCGCATACTCTCTCCGAGGCAAAGCTCGCCACCTTAGCCTCGCTCTACTCCATCAATACCTCTCTTGCTACTCTGCTAATGCTCACGGGCAGAATCGATAGGTTCTTCGACTTTTTTGTTCACACAACACCATAGCACAATGAAACAAACAGGCAAAGCGATGGCAATCGCCTTTATTATTATCGTCGTGGCAATAGCTGCCCTTTCGGTTGTGGGACTCCTTACGGCTCGCCACACGCCACAACCACTTCAAGGAACCATCGAGGCTCCCGAGGTGCGCATTTCGGGAAAGTTGCCGGGTAGGGTATCGAAGATTTATGTCAATGAGGGCGAATGGGTTGCGAAGGGCGACACTCTCATATCAATCCACTCACCCGAGGCGGAGGCAAAATATCGCCAAGCGCGCGCCATCGAGGATGCTGCCCGAGCTCAGAGCGACAAAGTAGACAAAGGCACGCGCCACGAAATTGTTGCCTCGGCAAAGGAGGTATGGCAGGGGGCAAAAGCACAACTTACCCTCGCCAAAAACACATACAGAAGGCTCGAAAGACTATGGCAAGATAGTGTAGTGTCGCTACAACGCAAAGAGGAAGCAGAGGCTCTCTACCTCTCGGCTCGTGCTGCCGAGAGGGCTGCATACGAGCAATACCGAATGGCAAAACAGGGGGCACAAACCGAAGACAAAGAGAGTGCTCGATATATGGCAGATGCAGCAGAGGGTAGCGTGAGCGAGGTCGAGGCAGTGTTGAGTGACTCTCACCTTGTGGCTTCCACATCAGGCGTTGTAGCCGAGATTTACCCCAAAGTGGGCGAACTTGTCGGCACAGGCACCCCTTTGCTCAGCATTGTGGAACTCTCGGCTCCCTATGTTGTTTTCAACGTGCGAGAGGATATGATGCCCCACTTTTGGCTCGGCAGGACTCTGAGGGGTGATGTACCAGCCATAGCAACTACCGACATAGAGTGGCAAGTATTCTACATTGCCCCGCTGGGTAGTTATGCCACTTGGAACACAACGCACCCCGACAAGGAGTACAATATGCGCACCTTCGAGATTCACGCCCGCCCCGTAGGCGACATTGAGGGGTTGTATTCGGGTATGAGCGTGCTGATAAAGACCGAAAACATTGAGCGATGAGGGGCTTGGGAAGAGTCTTGTGGCGCGAGTTGGGTGTTATCTCTCGCCGCCCACTATTGTGGATTGTCACTTTGGGAGTGCCTCTTTTTTCGGCACTCCTTATGACCACCATTTTTGGTGGCGGACAGATGCGCGAACTGCCTATCGGAGTGATAGACAACGACTTTTCTGCTTCTTCGAGAGCACTCATTCGCACCATCGACTCCTCGCCCACCCTCTCCGTAACGCGCCATTTTACGGAGCCCTCGGAGGCACTAAGAGCCGTAAGGAGTCGCCAGGTGTATGGCTATGTGGTCATTCCGCGCGACTTTTCACGAGATATGACAAGCGGTTCTCGGGTGGAGATACCCTATTACTACCACTACGCACTGCTCAGTGTCGGGGCGCAGGTAGAGTCCACCCTGCGCACTCTGCTCACTATGGCAACCCTTAAACCGCTAATTCTCACCGCGCGAGAGATGGCAATCTCGGAGCAGATGGCAGAGGAATTCTTGGCACCTCTCAACACCTCGCCCTACCCACTCGGCAATCCGCAACTCGACTACCATACCTACCTCTCGGAGCCGTTCTTCTTCGTGATGTTGCAGATTGTGGTTATGCTTACGGTGGTCTATGCGGTCGGCTCTGAGGTGGAGAGCGGGAGTGCCAAAGAGTGGCTCGAAAAGGCTCGGGGCAATATGTTCGTGGCTCTTGTTGGAAAACTCTTTCCCTATGCTGCGGCATTCGTTGCCACCTCGCTTGCAGGGCTCTGTATTCTCTACCTGCCCTCGCCACCATCGGGGCACGACACTCTCTTGTGGCTGGGAGTGGCTACCATCGGGCTTGTTGTGTCGAGTATGGCGTTGGCACTGTTCATCTTCTCACTCTTTCCTGCTATGGGATTTGTAATCAGTGCTGTTTCGATGATTGGCTCACTCGGTGCAACACTCTCGGGTGTGACTTTTCCTCTCGCCTCTATGTATCCAATTTTTAGATATTTGGCATTTGTACTGCCCATACGTCACTTTACGCTCATAAGCCAAAACCTACTCTACACCGAAGGCAATTTGGGTGCAGTGTGGTGGAATGTGGCTCTGCTTGCGGGCTTTACGCTCCTACCAATGCTCACAACTCGCCGCTTGAAGAGGTCCATCTGCTCGGGAAAATATGAAAACTATGCGTAATACCTTACGACTTTTTGCCCTCTCGCTACGCCAGGAGTGGAGGGATATTGCCACCTCAAAGACATCGCTGCTTGTCATCGTGGGCGGTGTGGTGATGTATGGTCTGCTCTACAACATCCTCTACCGCCCAAACGAGGTAGAGGAAGCCCCCGTAGTGGTTGTGGATGAGGCTCATAGCCAGCTCTCGCGCCGCCTTGTATCGCTCCTAAACGCCTCGCCAAAGGCGGAGGTGGTGGCTGTTGTTGCCGACCGCTCAGAGGGCGTAATAATGCTCTCCGATGGCTCAGCTGTGGCTATGCTCTACCTTCCCCACGACCTAAGCCAACGAATTGGCAGAGGCGAAAGGGGTACTTTTGTAACCATCGCCTCCACAGCCTCATTCCTCTACTACGAGGCGGTCGCAGGGGCAGTTGTGGAGAGTATGCTGACTCTCGATGGCGAATTACGGGAGGATATGGCGTGGCTACTGCCTGCACCCCTCCTGTTCGCCTACGAGGGACGCGAGAGTGCCGAGGCGGTGGGCAATGCGCTATTCAACCCCACGAAAGGGTATGCCGACTATCTTGTGCCGGTCGTATTGGTACTCATTATGTTCCAAACGATGGTTATGGTTGTAGCTATGACAAGTGGCGGGCGTAGGGCAAAGGGTGTAACACCCCTGAGGGGCAGGCGATTGCATTGGGGCGCCCGTGTGACCGTCACGCTTGCAAGGAGCGTGTTCTATTTCGCCACCTACGGCTTACTATCGCTCTTTTTGCTGGGGCTGCTGCCACACATTTTCGACCTTCCGCACCTTGCCGATACGCAGACGATGATTACACTGTTGGTGCCCTACTTGCTCGCCACCTCGCTCTTTGGACAGGCTTTCGGTCGGCTCTTTGGCGACCGCGACTCGCCACTGCTGCTTATTACCTTCTTCTCGGTGGGGCTGATATTTATTAGTGGTATCTCCTACCCCCTCGAACTGCTGCCCGAGGGATGGCGCCTTGCGCACTACCTGCTGCCCGCAGCACCCGCCACCCTCGCCTTTGTGGAGGTAGGCTCTATGGGCGCATCCACCGCCGACATCGCGCCCCAACTTACTGTGTTGTGGTCACAGACAGCACTTTACCTCCTCCTCGCCACCCTCCCCTCGCGCGGTTTTCGGTAAAATTTGGTTTTCTCGGGGCATTGTGCGATATTTGCACCACGAAAAAACTGACACAGCACACACTATGGAAGAGAGAGAGTATTTGGAGCAATACGAGAAGAGACTCGAAAAACTATTGGCAGGCATTTGCGGTTCCGAGGGAGGTATGTTCCTCGTAGAGGAGTTGGAGGAGCGTTGGACCGAAGACGCACCCGAATATATGGCAGACGCCGTAGGGCAAATAAACTCCTATCCCGCATTCACTCTGGCAGTTGCGGGTTTCTACGGTATGGCGTTAGCAGCCCTGTGGGACACCGCCTGGGAGGCTCACAAAAGGGACTCCTACGCACTCTTCAAGCAGTGTGGTGGCGGTTTCGACACCATTGATGAATACATACTCGAAAAAATCGTAGGCGTGGCACCAGACAGCGACGACCGCAAAGGCATAGACAATATGATGCGCACACTCTCGCACACCGTGATGAGTGCCATACAGCACGAAAACATCGAGCATCAGACCACTCGCGCATTCTACATCCTCGCACGCTCGGCAAAGGTTATGTTCCGTGCAGGCGTAACCATCGAACTCCGCCGCCGAGGCTACCACTACGAGAAGGTGAAACTTGCCGACTTTGTAAACTAACCCTCTACCACCCCCGGCACCTATGAAGCAACTTGTCATCTTCGATCTCGATGGAACACTCCTAAACTCCATTGCCGATCTTGCAGTGGCTGTCAATCTGGCACTTAGGGCGTGTGGCTATCCCACACATCCCGAGGATGCGTATCGTTTTATGGTGGGTGATGGCGTGCGAAAACTCTTTGAGCGTGCCCTGCCCGAGGCGGAACGTACGTCCGAAAACATCGAGCGCATAAGGGAGCACTTTATGCCCTACTACGACCTCCACAATGCCGACCTTAGTCGCCCATACGAGGGTATTGCCGAACTCTTGGAGGAGTTGCAACAAAGGGGTATAAGGATGGCTGTTGCATCGAACAAATACCACTCGGCAACCCAAAAACTCATAGCCCACTACTTCCCCACTATCCGCTTCGAGGTGGTACTCGGACAGCGCGAGGGCGTACCCGCAAAGCCCAATCCGCAGATTGTTAGTGAGATATTGGACCTCTGCGGAGTGGCAAAAGAGGAGGTGCTCTATGTGGGCGACACGAATGTCGATATGCAAACCGCCAAAAATGCCGAGGTGGATGCTTTGGGCGTTGCGTGGGGTTTTCGTCCTCGTGAGGAACTCGCAGCGCACAAACCTCTGGCAATCATCGAACACCCAAGTCAGCTGCTCAACTATCTCAAATAATTCACCTTTCTATACCTAAATTTTGAGTAAAAACGCAATAAGCATTGCGTTTACAGGTCGTAAATTTGTTTTCTCCAATCAAAATTTGTAATTTTGAGGGATATATTTTTGCGAATCTAATTACTCAAACTATGAAAGATACTCTGAAAATTCTCGAACTGCTCGAAGAGCACATCGACCGCCTTAGTGAACAAGGCATATATGAGATTGAGCGCGACCTCCTGTTGGAGAGCTTGCGTGGCATCTACACCTCGGTTCTAACCATCGACACCATAGCCGGAGAAGATAAATTTATTGAATCTCTCTTGGGGTTGCCCGAAGAGCTGTTAGAACCAAACGATGAGGAGATGTACGGCTGCCCTCCCGAGGACTTCGAGGAGATTGAGGAGTCTGTTGAAGAGGCTCTTGCCGACGAGGAGATAGAATTGGTGATTGAAGAGCCCCTCCCCTCGCCCGAAGCCGAGGTAGAACCTGAGCCAATCAAGGAACAGATTGAGGAACAACAACTCGAAGAGGAGCAGCCCGAGGAGGTTGCTTCACCCACTGCTGAGGAGCCTATAACCGAGCCCGAGCCTATTGTAGAAGAGCCCGAGGTTAGCGAGGAGATTGACCACGAGGCACTCATTTCGCTCTACGACGACGATGACGAAGAGGAAAAAGAGCCTACCGAGGAGCCCAAAGTTGCCGAGGAGGAGAATGCAGTCGAGGAGCACGAAGTAGAGGAAGAGCCTGTGGTTGAAGAAGAAACAGCCCCCGAAATCGAGGAGGAGTTCACCGAGATTGATGAGGAGCCCATTATTGTGGTCGAAAAAAGCGAGGAGCCTCAATCGGTGGTATTGGGCGACGTACTTGCGACGGAGCAGACAACCATTGCCGACAACTTTGCCGAACAGATGGTGGACGTAGCAACAGCAAGCGGCGCTGCTCTCTCACTCCGTCAGACGATAGCTCTCAACGACAAGTTTATCCTTATGCGCGACCTCTTCGGTGGCAACAATGACTACTACGAAAAGGCTATCGACCAACTCGACTCATTCGACAACCTCGACGAGGCAATGCTCTACATCTACGACAACTTCCATTGGAACCCCAACAGCGAGGGCGCACGCCTGCTAATGGAGTTCTTGGCTCGCAAGTTGATTTAATCACGTTTGTTTCAGGTTACTCAAATGCCAAAACTCTATATCATACCCACCCCCATCGGTAATCTCGAAGATATGACCTACCGAGCTGTGCGATTGCTCAAAGAGGTCGATATTGTGCTCGCCGAGGACACCCGCACTTCGCAGGTGCTGCTGAAACACTACGGCATAGAGCGCAAACTCTTCTCGCACCACAAATACAACGAACACCAGACGGTGGAGTTTGTTGCCTCGCGCATCGAGTCGGGTGAGAGCGTGGCTCTCATCTCGGATGCAGGAACCCCCGGAATCTCCGACCCCGGCTTTCTCTTGGTGCGCACTTGCTTGGAGAGAGGTTTAGAGGTTGAGACACTCCCCGGAGCAACAGCATTTGTTCCTGCTCTCGTGCAGAGCGGTTTCCCTTGCGACAGATTTTGCTTCGAGGGCTTTTTGCCACAGAAGAAAGGGCGCAAAAAACGCCTTGCCACGCTTGTTGAGGAGCCTCGCACAATGATTTTCTACGAATCACCGTTTAGGGTTTTGAAGGCTCTGGGCGAGTTTGCCGAGGTCTTTGGCGCAGAGCGTAGGGTAAGCGTTTCGAGGGAGTTATCCAAAAAATTTGAACAAACCGTTCGTGGCACACTTGGCGAGGTTATTGCCCACTTTGAGGCTCATCCCCCAAAGGGCGAATTTGTGATGATCGTGGAGGGGGCATCCTCGCGCCATAACACCGATAACGAAGAAGAATAATAAAAGAAGATTGCAACCACTATGACAGAAAACCAAAACAACACCATACAAGAGGAGGATAAAGCCCCTCTCAAACATCCCCGATTCGACATTCTGGGTTTCGTAAAGCGCCTGTGGCGTGGTGCCCGACTCTTTATGCACGGACGTTTCGACCTTAGGGAAGACAGCGCACCGCAAGCGGAAGTTGTAGAGGGCATTAGCAAAGGAGTAGATTTCCGTGGCACCAACCTTTGGGTATTGATGTTTGCGGTCTTTATCGCCTCGCTTGGTCTGAACGTAAACTCTACGGCTGTGATTATTGGTGCAATGTTGGTATCGCCACTTATGGGACCTATTACGGGTATAGGTCTTTCGTTGGGCATAAACGACTTCGAGATGCTCAAAACCTCTTGGCGCAACTTTTTGCTTATGGTTGCAGTAAGCCTTATAACCAGCACAATCTACTTTTTTATTTCGCCTATTTCGACCGCACAGAGCGAACTTTTGGCACGCACAAGCCCCACCACCTACGATGTACTGATTGCATTTTTTGGCGGTTTGGCAGGTATGGTTGCCCAAACTCGCAAGGATAAGGCGATGACGGTAGTGTCGGGTGTAGCTATTGCCACTGCGCTGATGCCTCCCTTGTGTACGGCTGGTTTCGGTATCGCAACAGGCAGCTTCAATTTCTTCTTTGGTGCGCTCTACCTCTTTACCATCAATGCCGTATTCATTGCAGTGGCAACCTACCTTGTAGTACTATTTTTGCGCTACGAGAAGAAGACCATTCTCGACCCCGTACAGCAAAAAAAGAACACCCGCTACATCTCGTTTGTAATCATTTTGGTTGGTGTTCCGAGCATATTGTTGGGTGCACAGATTGTACGCCGCACAACATTTGAGGAGAATGTGGACAGGTATGTCAGCAAAGTGTTCCAATTCAACCGCACAATGATTGTGGATTACTCCAAAGAGTTCCATTACGAGGATGATCTCTCTCGCGTAGAGATTAGGCTCGTTGGCGAACCCCTTTCGGAAGATGTCATCGACAATGCTCGCGCACAGATGGACGACTTCGGGCTCCACAAAACCGAGCTGATTGTAAAACAAGCCGATAGCGACGACAAAATGGACATCAGCAAGTTACAGAGTAGTTACGCCGACATTATAGAGGAGAAGAACAACCAAATCCGAGAACTGCGTGGTCGCCTGTCGTCACTCACCGCCATTGACACTTTGTCGGGTGCAGACATTTCGCGCGAACTTGCACTCGTAACCTCCAACGTTGGCTCCGTATCGCTCTCGAAACACACCACTTACAATAACGGTACAGCCGAGGGCACATCGGTGGTGGCTGTGGTTAAGCCCGCCGACGAGAAAGAGCCTCTCGACTTGGAGAAAATCCGAATGTGGCTCTCGGTGCGCACCAAGAGCGGAAATGTAAAGGTTATCAAAGAATAAAACCTTACCTATATGGCACCTAAGGGAAACAAACTTAGTCTTTGGGGGCAGAATATTGCCTATTATACATTGCTGGGAGCGACCAAACTCATTGGTCTGCTGCCCTATTTTGTGCTCTATCGTATGCTGGCGCCCTTCGTCTACTTCGTGTTGCGACATCTGGTAGGCTACCGACTGAGTGTAGTGCGCAAAAACCTACGCAACTCCTTCCCCGAAAAAACCGAGGAGGAGCTACGAACCATCGAGCGCAAATTCTACCATCATCTCTCGGAAGTATTTGTAGATGTGATAGATATGACAAGTATGTCGCACAAAGAGCTCAAACGCCGTATGGTGGTTGAGAATATGGAGCAGACCGACAGGGAGATTGGTAGTAGCAACTGGATTGCCGCACTTGCACACTTCGGCGAGTGGGAGTACTTCTCGGTCTACTCTATCGACCATCCTTATCACAACATAGGCGTCTATCACCCCCTGAGCAGTAAGGTGTTCGACCGATTTATGCTCTACATACGCCGTCGTTTCGGTATGGAGGTAGCTCCTATGAACTCGCTTGCACGCCCTGTGGTGAAAAACCTCAAAGCAGGCGAACAGATGGCTCTCGGACTTATTGCCGACCAACGTCCACGCACAGCCGATAGCGATAAGGTATGGCGCAAATTCCTCAATCAGGATGCTCTTTTTTTCGGTGGCATAGGCAACTACGCCAAACGCTTTGGTATGATGGTTTATACGCTTGATATAGAAAAGATTAAACCATCTTACTATAAGTGTAATTTCATACAACTCTACGACGGCAAGGAGGATATCACCGAGGAGCAGATTATGGACCGCTATGTAGCCAAAACCGAGGAGATTATACGCCGCCGCCCCGAATTGTGGCTTTGGTCGCACGACAGGTGGAAATACAGCAAACCCGCCGCGCAACCCACTGGCGATTAATCCCCGAAATTAACCCCACAATGCTCAATACGAAGGTCGTAATACTCAATTGGAATGGCGAGGAGTGGCTCCGTCGCTTTCTGCCCCGCGTAGTGGCTACTCTGCCCGAGTGGGCGCACCTCGTGGTGGCAGACAATGGTTCGGAGGACTCTTCGGAGGAGGTTGTAAGTAGATTTGAGGGTGTGGAGTGGCTCCCTCTGGGCGAAAATTACGGTTTTGCCGAAGGCTACAATAGGGCTTTGGCAGAGATTGAGGGCGAAGTATTCGTATTGCTCAATAGCGATGTAGAGCCCACCGAAGGGTGGCTCACTCCACTTGTGGAGAGGCTAATGGAGAGTGATAAAATTGCCGCCGTTCAGCCGAAGATACTCTCCTACTCAGACCCCACGAAATTTGAGTACGCAGGTGCCGCAGGAGGCTACATAGACCGTTATGGCTACCCCTTCTGCCGAGGTCGAATAATGGGCACTACGGAGCAAGACAAGGGACAATACGACACCACCGCAGATATTTTTTGGGCAAGCGGAGCTTGTATGGCAGTGAGGGCAGAGGTGTGGCGCAAGGCAGGAGGTTTGGATGGCGACTTCTTTGCCCATATGGAGGAGATAGACCTATGCTGGCGACTGCACATCTTGGGCTATGAGATTGTGGCAGAGCCTCGTAGTGTAGTCTACCACGTTGGCGGAGGAACATTGCCAAACAATTCTCCTCGCAAGATATACCTCAATTTCCGCAACTCGCTCTGTATGATGCATAAATGCTTGCCCGATGGGGAGCGTTGGCGACTTGGAGTAAGGATGTGGATGGATAGGCTTTCGTGGGCGTTTTATGTGCTTACGGGCAAGTGGGCGTTTGCCCGCGAGGTTTGCCGTGCACACCGCGACTACAAACTTTTGCGCCCCTCGCTCGACGAGAAGCACCGACTCCTATCCCCCACCTCTCAACCCAATACTACAATATACAAGGGCTGGATTGTGTGGCAGCGCCTGATTGGCAAGCGCACCTTTTCGAGCCTCGGATGGAAAAAATAGTTGCAAAAGTGCAACATTTATATTATATTTGTAAAAATCAAAACACTATTTCATTATGGAAGTTTGGCATATTTGGGCTATTGTAGCCATTTTGTTCATTATTGGTGAGATATTCACCTCGGGGTTTGCACTCATTTGCTTCGCAGTGGGTTGCGTAGGTGGAGCCATTGCTGCCGCTGCGGGTGCTATTTTGGAGTGGCAACTCGGAGTCTTTGCCATCGCAACATTTGTGGCGTTCTTGGCAGTGCGCCCATTGCTGAAAAAACTCTCCTCTAAGAACGAGATTGCGACCAATGCCGACGCACTCATCGGTCGCACCGCAAAGGTTACCGAGAGGATTGAGGCTGGCGGTACGGGTCGTGTGGCTATCGACGGCGACTTCTGGCAGGCAGTAAGCCCCGAGCAGACCGACATCGTCGAAGGCGAGAGAGTTGAGATTATCTCGCGCGAGAGTATCATCCTGACTGTAAAACGCAAATAATCAATCTATTAAAATAATAAAACTATGGGAACACTCTATGTTATTATTGCATTGGTAGCCATTGTGGTTATCTATGTGCTTTCTGGTCTTACCATTGTTCAGCAGAGCGAAACGTGCATAGTTGAACGCCTCGGTAAGTACAACAAGACGCTCACTTCGGGCATCAACATCATCTGGCCCATCCTCGAAAAACCTCGCCGCATCTACACCCGCCACACACAGCAGGATTGGAATGGTAATGTGGTAGTTTCGTTCCGCTACACTCCCCGCATCGACCTTCGCGAGCAGGTCTATGACTTCCCCGAACAGAATGTGATTACTAAGGATAACGTAACCACCCGCATCAACGCACTGCTCTACTTCCAAATTGTGGACCCCGTGAAGGCGGTTTACGAGATTAACAACCTGCCAAACGCAATTGAGAAACTCACTCAGACCACACTGCGTAATGTCATTGGCGAGTTGGAGTTGGACGAGACGCTGACTTCGCGCGATACTATCAACGCCAAACTCCGCAACGTGCTCGACGAGGCAACCAACAAGTGGGGCGTGAAGGTCAATCGCGTTGAGTTGCAGGATATCACACCTCCCTCGACCGTTCGTGACGCTATGGAACAGCAGATGCAGGCAGAGCGTGAGCGTAGGGCAAAAATCCTTCGTGCCGAGGGTGAAAAACAGTCGGCAATTTTGCAGTCCGAAGGTGAGAAGCAGTCGCAAATCAACTATGCAGCAGCCGAAAAAGAGGCTCAGATTCTCAAAGCACAGGGCGAGGCTGAGGCGAAGGTTTTGCAGGCGAACGCAGAGGCTGAGGCTATTAAACGTGTTAGCGAGGCTATCTCTTCGACCAAGACCGACCCCGCAACCTACCTCCTCGCAGTGAAATATATCGAGACCCTGCGCGAGATGGCAAGCGGTCAGGATAGCAAGACCGTCTATATGCCCTATGAGGCAAGTAGCGTTCTGGGCTCGCTTGGCGGCATCAAAGACCTCTTCCCCACCAAGTAGTCAGCGACTAAGAAGAGAAAAACAAAAATGGCGTGGAACGAAAATTCCACGCCATTTTTATACACATTGACCTCATTACTTCTGTTTAGTGCGGTATGCACAAGAGAATTTACCCTTTGCCATTGCATTCAACTTGTTGCGCAACAAGGTTTTGCGAATGGTCGAGAGTCGGTCGGTAAAGACAAAGCCGTCGAGGTGGTCGTACTCGTGTTGCACGATGCGTGCGGGCCAACCCGTGAGTTCCTCGTCGTGCTCCACAAAGTTCTCGTCGAGGTAGTTGATGCGAACACTCTCGGGGCGGTAAACATCCTCGTGAATACCTGGCACCGAGAGGCATCCCTCATTGAGAAGCACCTCTTCCTCACTCACCTCGTAGATTTCGGGGTTGATGAATACCTTTTTGAAACCAACTGCTGTTGGGTCATCCTCGGCAAAAGGGGTGCCATCCACCACAAAGAGGCGGATATCCTTACCAATCTGAGGAGCTGCCAAACCTACGCCGTCGGTGGCATACATTGTGGCAAACATATCTTCAATCAACTTTGCGAGTTCGGGATAGCTCTCGTCTATCTCTTGGCACTCCTTACGCAGCACCCCCGAACCATAAACATAAATTGGGTATATCATACTTTTAATTCGAAATGCAAAATGCAAAATTAAGGTACATCTTCCTCACATTCTCAACAAACTTGCAAGCTGAACCTGTACCACAATCTTTCAATTATCAAATATCAATTCTCTATACGTCAGCGAATCCATAAAACTTTGCAGAATGATGGTGGCAGATATTTTGTCCACAACCGCCTTGTCGCGACGTGCCATCTTCTTCATTCCGCCGTCAATCATCGCCCTGTGAGCCAGCACCGACGTAAAACGCTCGTCGTGCAGCACCACCTTCACGCCGGGATAACGCTCCCTGAGGCGTGCCACAAAGGGCTCTATGGCAGCCCACGACTGACTCGGTGTACCATTCATCTGCGTGGGTTTGCCTACGACTATAATATCAACGTCATTTGCCGCCATATATTGCGCCAGCCACCCTTCAAGTTGAGCAGTGGGCACCGTTTCGAGCCCGCCTGCAATAATCCTCAGGGGGTCACTCACGGCAACTCCTGTGCGTTTCAATCCGTAGTCAATAGCCAATATCCTTCCCATATCCGTCGGCAAAGATACAAAACTTATCGCAAAATTGGGATAAAAAATACGTCCGAGAGAACATTCTAACGAATTATGCCCTATTTTTGCGGTCGAATTTAAGGGGCTATCTCTCTAAGGAGAGATTTTATAGACATAGTGACGCATATCCAACCCCATTTTAGGTGGATAGGGGAAGCTATGCCACAATCGGTTAGTTTAGTTTAACAACATTTTTTAACACCAAAAACATAGTACGCAAGGCTATGAAAAATTACACATTCCTAAGTCTTTTCAAAAAATACTCCACGGCGAGTTTTTGGCTTATTGCAGCCACCATTTTGGCACTTATATGCGCTAATACTCCGCTAAAAGAGTGGTATTTCGGACTACTCGAAAAACCCGTTTCCATATCGTTTGGCGACTTTAATATCTTTTCGCACCACGGCGAACCCTTCACATTCCAGGTTCTCATCAACGATTTCCTGATGGCGATTTTCTTCCTCTCGGTAGGTTTGGAAATCAAACGCGAAATACTTGTTGGCGAGCTCTCGTCCATCAAGAAAGCAATCCTGCCCATCATCGGAGCGTGTGGCGGTATGCTCATTCCTGTTATTGTTTTCTCGCTTGCCTGCCCTGCCGAGGAGGGTATGATGCGCGGTGCAGCAATCCCTATGGCTACCGACATCGCTTTCTCGCTCGGAGTGTTGGCGATGTTTGGCAAGAGAGTACCCCTGGGACTCAAAATTTTCCTCACAACGCTTGCCGTAGCTGACGACTTGGGCGGCATTTTGGTTATCGCCATTTGCTACACCTCTACCATTGAGTGGAATTGGATGCTCGTGGCTCTGTTGTGCGTTATAGCAATGCTCATCGCCAATCGCTATAACGTGAAGAGTAAAACTTGTTACCTAATCTTCGGTGCGATTATGTGGTTTGCGATGCTCAACTCGGGTATTCACGCCACCATCTCGGGCGTTGTTGCAGCACTCTGCATCCCCGCAAGTATCGGCAAGGGTACACGCTACTACATCGAGCGCATCCGTAACAACATAGGCGAGTTCCCCATTGTGGAGGTCACCGACAAGCACCAGACTGTTGTATTCAGCAACGACGAGATACAGATGCTCAAAAGTGTGGAGTCGGCTGCCGACCACCTCATCAGCCCTCTGCAACATTTGGAAGACGACCTGAGGGAGTTCATCAACTACATCATCTTGCCTCTGTTTGCCTTTGCCAACGCAGGCGTGGATTTGAGCGGCGTACACTTTGCCGACATCTTCTCGGGCGTAAGTTTGGCAGTTATCTTGGGCTTGGTTATCGGTAAGTTTGTGGGTGTATTCTCTTTCTCGTGGCTTGCCATCAAGACCAAAGTGGCAACAATGCCTACGGGTGCTTCGTGGAAGTCGTTTGCCAGCGTATGTATGCTCTGTGGCATTGGCTTTACGGTGTCGATGTTCATCGCCGACCTCGCCTACTCGCCACTCGGTACCGACGGTAGGCAGATGCTCGACCTTGCAAAACTCGGCATCCTTTGCGGCACTATCATTTCGGCTCTTGCGGGTGCACTGCTTCTCAACCGCACACTTCCCAAAGAGGAGAAAGAAAAATAGGAAGATAACTCACAATGGCAACCTCGCCCGACTACATAGAGTTTGTAATGGACTGCTTGGAGGCGGCTCACACCGGGCTCGACCTTTGGTATCGTCCTATGTTTGGCGAATACTGCGTATATTCGGGCGAGAAACCGCTCTTCTTTGTCTGCGACAATACAGTGTTTGTCAAGCGCATAGAGTGTGTGGCGGAGCCTCTTGCTACTGCGGAGCCTCGTCCACCCTTCCCTGGTGCCAAGGATTTTGTAATACTCGACATTGAGGATACCTCGCTTGCTGGCGAGGTACTCCTCTTGCTCGACAAGTATAAACCTATGCCCAAACCAAAGAAAAGGCGCACAAAGAAGGGTGCAAATAATCAGTAGTTTCGCATTTTAGACGAAAAAGTCTTTTTTTTCGTCAATTTTTAGTTGTCGATTTTCAATTGTCAATTTTATTTGTATCTTTGCGGTCGCTAACGAGTTTTTAGCGATTCATTGAGCCATGGTGTAATGGTAACACTGCAGATTTTGGTTCTGTCATTCTGAGTTCGAGTCTCGGTGGCTCAACGACAAAGGGGAGAGTTTTGCAACTCTCCCCTTTGCGTTTTCTTATTCCTCGCCGCAATTTCGCCTTAGAACGAGCGAGCGACTTTGAACGAGATAAGGTGTCGGGTGGTGGACAGCCCAAGAGCACCCATCCACGCACCGCGCGAGTGCTGAGGTTGGTAGCTAACACCCCACTCCACCGAGCCATAAGAGATGGGGACCGATGATACTTCGATACCTCCCTTTAAGCCGATATAGGGTACAAGTCGACTTTTACCAAATTTCAATCTAAGGTCAACGTATGCTGGGAAACAATATGGGCTATCGTACTCTCCATACTCCTCTTGTATGTAGTATTCGCATCCTGCGCCCAAGCCCACAAAGAGTTGATGACCAAAGTTATAGCCAAACGACCCACCAATGCCAAAAGTTTTCTCTATGCCACATCCGAAATCGACCAAACCACCCCATCCTTTGGGATTTTCGCCAATGATAAGCGCGGAGCCATCGGCTTGTTGTTCGAGATGTAAGCCCCACAGGTAGAAAGGTAGCGAGGCGACAACACTCATTCCGCCCAAAATCATACCCATCATACCCATACCTTGCTCCAAACTCGCACTGTCGCTACCCGAATTTTTAGTTTTCTCTGCGCCTACAACATAGAGAATAGTACTCGCAGCTACCACAGACGCACCACCCAAAGTGCCCCACTTGGAGATATTATACACCGTTTTGTTTACATCAATACTTTTGCTGATGTCAGACACATAATAGTCCGACAGATTTGAGGAGGCAGGTTGTTGTGCCAAGAGGTTTTGTGGCAAAACTGCAACAATGAGCAATGCCATAATCAGTAAAACTCGCTTCATAAATCAGGGAATTAGTACGTTTTATGCCGCAAGATAACTCTTTTATTGCAAAATAACAAGCATTGATGTTGGTTTCTTAACGCGCAAGTTATTTTTTGCGTGAGAGTTGGAAACTATTTATGAGGTTTTGCCACACTATGTAGGCGGCAGGGGCAACCGATGAGAGGGGGTTAAGATAACTCTGTGCGAGTAGGATTGCAAGCAGGGTGTTCTTCTGTCCCACAGACTGACCGCCCGCTATTTTGTCGCCGCACCTCTTGCCCCACCATCTACCAAGCGCAAATTGCCCCACGCAGAGCACGCCCGCAACGATAGCCATAGTAATCTCCAAACCGACATACTCGGAGGGTTGCGAGAGGATAAAATTGGTGGTGGAAGACATCAGTATCGTAAGCGAGATAAGCCACAGATAGAACGACCACGATTGGTGCTCTCGCACATAGTCAAAAGCCTTTGGGGCTACCCTGCCCAGCAGTTGAGCCACCACAAAGGGTAGCACAACAAGCAGCAGCAAGCGCCTCAGCACCAACCAGAAAGAGGTCAGAAAAGGCATATCGGTGTGGGTGCCGACAAACGAGAAGAGGATGGGTGCCACAAGTGCCACCGACATATTGGAGAGGAGCGTAAAAGTGGTCATCGTAGTGACATTTGCACCCAGCATACCACCCACCACAACCGAAGCCATAGCCGTAGGAATGAAGACACAAATCATCGCTCCCTGGCAGATTATCTCATTCACACCCGCCCAGCGCAACGCCAAGTAGAGTACCACGCTGCCCACAAGTTGAATTGCCAACTGCCCAACGTGGATGCGCTCCAAGCGCAACTCCTTAGCCTTTACCCTTGTGAAGGTCACAAAGAGCATTGCAGCAATAAGATAGGGCGAGAGGAAATCGAGCACACCTATGTGGTCGTGGAACAGCACGCCCACAACCATACAAATAGGCATCGAATATGTTCTCACCTTGGGACTCATATCAATTCTCGTTTGGCAATTAGCACCGCAAAGGTAGCAATAATTTCACAAAACTATTCTCCTTCGGAGAGTTGAGAGTTGAAAGACCTCTCCCGCCTTCGGCTCCCTCCCCGCTCGGCAGGGACTCCGAGCACAATTTCGACCACCCCTCCCAACCTCCCCTTTCGTAGGGGAGGAACTCCTTTGACATAGGAGAGGGATATGGATTGCGGTATTCCCATAACCCTCATTCCTCCCATAACTCTCACAGAACAGGAATGACAGGAGTGACAGGAAAGACAGGAAAATACCACAAGGTACGCAAGTAGCAGATTTTAGAGGAGATTTTGCGTTCCCCAGCAAGTGCAATTTGTGGGGCGAGTAGTAGGCGCACAAGAAAACCACCTTCGTAGTTTACAAAGCGTAAATGAGAAGGTGGTTTATCGCAGTGCAACGACCTAATCGCCCACAAGGCGAAATCGCTACTTCTGGCGGAAATATATCTGCATCGGCACCCCACAAAAATCCCAATGCTCACGAATCTTGTTCTCCAAGAAACGGCGATAGTGGTCGCGGATATATTGGGGCAAGTTTACGAAGAACGCAAACGAGGGCGTAACCGTAGGAAGTTGGGTAATATACTTGATTTTGATATACTTACCCTTAGTCATTGGAGGAGGTGTCTCCTCAATGATAGGTAGCAGATACTCGTTGAGTTCGCTTGTGGAGATGCGGCGAGCACGCGACTCATAGACCTTCACAGCGGTCTGCAACACATCCATAATACGCTGCTTGTTGATGACCGAGGTGAAGATGATGGGTACATCATTGAAGGGTGCAAGTTTTGCCAAGAGAGCCTCGCGCCACTCCTTCATCGTGTTGTTGCCTTTCTCTATGAGGTCCCACTTATTGACCACAATCACACAGCCTTTTTTATTGCGGACAATGAGCGAAAAGATGTTCATATCCTGCGACTCGATACCCTGACGAGCGTCCAACATAAGCACACAGACATCCGAGTTTTCGATAGCCCTGATGGAGCGCATAACCGAGTAGAATTCCAGGTCCTCGGTAACTTTACCCTTCTTACGAAGACCCGCAGTATCAACCAAATAGAAGTCCAAACCGAACTTATTGTAGCGGGTGTTGATGCTGTCGCGTGTAGTGCCTGCAATGTTGGTCACAATGTTGCGCTCGGTGCCAAGCAGTGCGTTGGTAAGCGATGATTTACCAACATTAGGGCGACCAACGATAGTGATGCGGGGCAGTTGTTCCTCCACCTCGGGCTTATCCTCGGGCAGCATCTCTACGATTTTGTCCATCAAATCGCCCGTACCGCTACCACTCATAGAGCTGATGCAGTAGGGGTCGCCAAGTCCCAAACCATAGAACTCGTTGGAACCGTAGATAAGTTCGTAATTATCGACCTTATTTACCACAAGCAGAGTGGGTTTCTTACTGCGGCGCAGAACATCTGCCACCATCTGGTCGAGGTCGGTGATACCCGTCGATACCTCCACCATAAAGAGGATGAGGTCCGCCTCGTCAATGGCAAGATGCACCTGCTTGCGAATCTCCTCCTCGAAGGCGTCATCGCTACCAACCGAGTAACCACCCGTGTCGATGAGCGAAAACTCTTTGCCGTTCCAATCTGTTTTGCCGTAGTGGCGGTCGCGTGTGGTACCTGCCGTAGAATCGACAATCGCCTGACGCATACCTACCAAACGGTTGAAAAATGTACTCTTGCCCACATTTGGGCGACCTACTATTGCGACTAAACTCATAACTATTTCGATTAATTCGGCTGCAAAGATAACCAACTTTGAGAAAAAATCATCTTTTTGCACCATTTTTGAATAATAATACATATATTTGTAGCGGAATTTAGAATACTGAAAATCAAAACTCTATAACACATTATGAAAAAATTTCTTCTTTCTGCGTTTTTCGTGCTTGCATCTATTGCGGCAGTGAGCGCAAACAACATCCTCGGATTGTTCAATGTTGGTGCCCGCATTGGTATCATCTCTTCGAGTGAGCAGATTCCTATGACAGGCGACGCAATCAAAGAGTCTATCTCTGCCGAGGGTACAGGCTGGACAGGTACGGTTTTCGCACGCATCAACATCCCAAAGCTACCTATTTTCATTCAGCCCGAGTTGCAGTACACCAACACTACCATCGACCTTCCTTCGGTTGAAGACCTTCTCCCTGGCGAGAAAGAGCCCGAACCCGAATCGCACAAGTATATCGACCTGCCAATTATGGTGGGTGCAGAGTTTGGCTTGGGTAGTCTTGCAAGTATTCGCATCAACGCAGGTCCCGTATTTGCTATCACATCCGAGAAAGGTTTTAAGGATTTGGTAGAGGAGGATTTCATTGCAGCCTACAAGGAGCCTAAGATTAGTTGGACCGCAGGTTTGGGTGTTAAGGTTCTATCGCTGATTGCCGAGATTCGCTACAATGGCAACTTCAACGGTGGCAAAATCAACACTGAGGATCTCGCAGGCAGTGTGAATACAACCCGCACAAGTTGGAACCTGAGCGTCGGTGTGATGTTCTAAATTACAGCCAACTACCGCAAAAAACTCCCTGAAAAACAAAATAATAGGTAATAAAATTAGTTTTTTGCAAAAAATGGTTATATTTGCAGCGCATACAAAGACACAACTATCGATTTTCGCGATAAAAGAAATTAAGTTTAACTAATACCAAAAAACATCATGAAGAAAGTAATTATGTTGGTAGCCGTTGCGCTTATGGCAATTACTACCGTAAATGCACAAAGCCACAAATGGTTCTGGATGGGTGCAAAAGCAGGTTTGACCTCTTCGGCGTCCGACATTCAGATGGATGGCGAGAGCATCCAGGGCGTATTCGATGGCGCTATGGGCTACAACGCAGGTCTTATGTTCCGCTTGAACGTACCTATGGGTATCTTCTCGCTCCACTTGCAGCCTGAGGTTATGTACAACTGGCAGAAAGGTCAGCTCAAAAACGAGGCTGGTGAGGTAGAGATCAAAGACGTTACTCTCAACGAGTTCAGCATCCCCGTATTGGCAGGTGCAGGTCTTGACCTTGGTTTGTTCAACGCTCGCATTCAGGCAGGTCCCGTTGTAAGGTTCAACTCGAACGCTGTTATCTCGGGCGAGAACGCAAGCGCAGAGGGTATCAATTGGCAGGATGTTAGCTACACTTGGGCAGCTGGCGCAGGTATTGACCTCTTCAACTTCATTATGATTGACTTCCGCTACCTCGGTGGCTGGAAAGAGGGTTGCGAGCCTAAGAACATTGGCGAGCTCTTCAATTTCGACAACATCAATCAGGAGACTAACACTTGGTACGTTTCGCTTGGTATTATGTTCTAAGCGATTGACTAACAACGTATAAATGGCAGAGAAGAGCATATCTATCGACGGTATTGAGCTTCTCGACTTCTATGGGGTCGCAAATTCTAATTTCAACAGGATTTGCGACCTTTTTCCTAAACTCAAAATAGTGGCTCGCGGCAACGCCTTAAAGGTAATCGGTGCCGACGAGGAGATTGAGAGGTTGGAAGAGAGGTTGAGGGCACTTGTGCTATACTATAATAAGTATGGTCACATCTCCATCAGTGTCATTAATCAGATTTTTCAGGGGGGACTACCCCACATTGTGGGCGAGCCCGAAGATGCCGATGTTATTGTCTATGGAAATAACGGACTTATCGTCAAGGCACGCACTAAAAATCAACAACGACTCGTTGAACTATACAAGTCCAACGACTTGCTGATGGCTGTCGGTCCCGCAGGTAGCGGCAAGACCTACACTGCCATAGCACTTGCAGTAGGTGCGCTCAAAAACCGCGAGGTGAAGCGCATCATCCTCACCCGCCCAGCAGTGGAGGCTGGCGAGAGGCTCGGTTTCCTGCCGGGCGACTTGAAAGAGAAACTCGACCCCTATCTGCAACCCTTGTACGACGCGCTGAACGATATGATTCCGCCCGCCAAGTTGCAGAAATTTATGGAGGAGGGTGTGGTGCAGATTGCTCCGCTGGCATATATGAGGGGTCGCACCCTCGACAACGCTTTTGTGATTCTCGACGAGGCACAGAACACCACCCTACCCCAACTCAAAATGTTCCTTACACGTATGGGACGCAATGCGAAATTCATCGTCACGGGTGACCTTACTCAGATAGATCTCCCAAAGAAGAGCGACTCGGGTCTTGGGCGAACGATAGAGATGCTCAAAGATATTGATGGCATAGGCATTGTGGAGTTCGATAGTAAGGACATCATCCGCCACTCGCTCGTAAGCCGCATAGTGAAGGCTTTTGACGGCAAGAGCGCGGAGGAGAAAAGCGAACAACAAGAAGAGGAAAAATAGAGATACACAACATAAATAACACTAAACAAAACAGATAACGCTATGGACAAAAACCTGTCGAAACTCGCTCCCGCAGCGGTTTGGAAGAACTTTGAGGGTCTTACTAAATGCCCTCGCCCCTCGCACAACGAAGAGGCTGCACGCAAATACATCATCGAGTTTGTGAAGAATCTCGGCTTGGAGTACTCCGAGGATGAGGCTCACAACATCTTGGTCAAGAAACCCGCAACCGCAGGTATGGAGAACCGCAAAACCATCGTTCTCCAATCGCACGTTGATATGGTTCCCCAGAAGAACTCCGACAAAGAGTTCAACTTCGACACCGACGCCATTGAGGCTTACATTGATGGCGATTGGGTAACCGCAAATGGCACCACCCTTGGTGCGGACAACGGTATTGGTGTTGCTGCTATGATGGCAGTTTTGGAGGCAAAAGATCTCAAACACGGTCCCATTGAGGCTCTCTTCACCGCAACCGAGGAGACCGGTATGGACGGTGCCTTTGGTTTGAAGGCTGGTCAGTTGAAGGGCGAAATTTTGCTCAATATGGACTCTGAGACCGAAGGCGAGTTGTATGTTGGCTGCGCTGGCGGTATGGACTTCAACGCCACTCTCCGCTACGGCACAGGTCGCATTATGAAGAGTGATTTCAGCGCATATAGGCTCGAAATCAAGGGTCTGAAAGGCGGTCACTCGGGTATGGAGATTATACTCCAAAGGGCTAACTCCAACAAACTGATGGCAAGGTTCCTCAAAACCTTTATGGATAAGTTCGGCATCCTCTTGTGCAACATCGACGGTGGCGGTCTGAGGAACGCTATCCCCAGGGAGGCTTTCGCAACTGTGGCTGTGCTGAAACAGTATGAGAAGAAATTCCTCTCGGCAGTTAAACGCTACGAGAAACTCTATCAGACTGAGTTCAAGGGTATTGAGGACAGCATTTCGTTCAAGGCTGTGCCCGTTAAGTGCCCCTCGAAGTGCATCGATATCTTCGACACCCAGGATCTCATCGACGCAGTATTGGGTCTGCCCAACGGCATCGTTAAGATGAGCACCACTATGCCGGGCTTGGTACAGACTTCGACCAACCTTGCAAGGGTCGTATCGGAGAAGGGTAAATTTACTATCCTTTGCCTCTTGCGCTCGTCGGTACGCAGCGAGAAGGAGGCTCTGGCTCAGCAGATGAAGACCATCTGCGAGATGGCAGGCGCAACCGTTAAACTGAGCGGCGCATACGACGGCTGGAACCCCAATCCAGAATCGCCCATCCTCCACACTATGCAGGAGGGTTATGAGGCTCTTTACGGCAAGAAGCCCGAGATTATGGCTATTCACGCA
Source organism: Tidjanibacter sp. (assembly GCA_045602145.1). GTDB lineage: Bacteria > Bacteroidota > Bacteroidia > Bacteroidales > Rikenellaceae > Tidjanibacter. Next base: position 32,403 of record JAZSAY010000015.1, on the reverse strand, counting down.
GGCTTGGAGTGCGGTATTATTGGTGGCGTATATCCCAAGATGGATATGATTTCGTTTGGTCCTACCATTTGCTACCCCCACTCGCCCGACGAGAAGGTAAATATCGCTTCGGTAGAGAAATTCTACAACTACCTCTGCTACACTTTGGAGCACGCTCCCTTGAAGTAATTAGGAACTGAGGTATAGAACCCAACACTCAGAGTGGTGCGCCTCCGCATATGGGGGCGCACACCTTAAATAATAATTGAAGAACGCAGGTTAGAATGAGTAAGAACAATAGGTGGCTCGCCATTGTCAATTTGCTCTCGGGCAGTGGCAGATGCGGGCGCGATTGGGAACACATAGCACGAATGCTCTACGCCAAAGGCATAGACTTCGACACCGTCTTTACGGGCTACCGCTATCACGCCATAGAGCTGGCTCGCAGGGGCATTGTGGAGGACGGCTACCGCAACCTCATTGCCATTGGCGGTGACGGCACGGTGCACGAGGTGGCGAACGGTATTCTGATGCAGCAAGAGGTTCCCTCCACCGAGGTTAGGATGGGTGTTATACCCGTAGGTACGGGCAACGACTGGATTCGCACGTTTGGTATTCCGAGGGAGTACCAGCAGGCTGTGAACGTTCTTGCCGAGGGCAAGGAGTTTGTGCAGGATGTTGCGAGGGCGACTTTTGTGGGTCGCAATGGCGAGGCTGAGAGCCGCTATTGTGTAAATGTCAGCGGTGCGGGCTTGGACGCCTTTGTGAACTTGAAGGTGTGCCAGATGAAGGATAAGGGCAAGAATGGCAAGATGTCCTATATGACGGGACTTGCTAAGTCGGTCTTGGAGTACCGCTCGTGCCGTACGGCTGTGAGGGTCGATGGCGAAAACGAGGCTAAGGGCTTGATTATGAGTGTTTCGGTAGGCATTGGTCAGTATAACGGTAGCGGTATGCTCCAACTTCCCGAGTCGAAGGCTGACGATGGCTTGCTGGACGTTACGGTTATCGAGACGATGTCTGTGCCACGTATCCTGACGGTTGTGGGCAGACTCTTCGACGGCAAGATTTACTCCGTCAAGAGGGTGCATAACTATAAGGGTCGAATGGTCGAAATCTCCTCCGATGAGGTTCGTGAGGTGGAGATTGACGGCGAGGCACTCGGCACCACCCCTGTCAAGTTCGAGATTGAGGATAAAAGACTCAAAATCCTCATTCCGTAACCAGAGGGCTAAGGGCGACAATAGTCGCCCTTTTTCTTTGCCACTTTTGGTGGCAAAAGTGGCACGCACCGCATCCCTGCCCTCACCACGACCACCGAAGGCGGAAGAGGTCTGTAAAAGAGCGGTAGATGCCAACCGCCCACCTTCGGTGGTCGTGGCAAGACGAAAAAATCGCGGGTATCAAAAAAGATACCCGCGAGCAAAACGGCGAAAAGTCTTTAATGCCCTTAAAGTCCTTAAAGCCCTTAAAGCCCTATAAGCCCTAATGCCTACTCGAAGTCGTAGCCCACAATGTAGTCGGCATACTCATTCCAGCCATCGGCAGTTTTGTATCGCTCCACCGACTCGGTAGGAACATAGATTGTCGTCAATTCTACATAGTTGCCACTAAATCCTCCCCACTCTCCATTTGTTGAAGTGGAAGGGGGGTCTATTGATTTAAAGTAGTAGGTCCTAGATTGTTTGCAACCCCAAGAATAAAAGGCACAATAACCAACCATCCTGAGCGTGGAGGGCAAAGTGAGCTCTGTAAGTGAGTCGCAATCGCCAAATGCAAAATCCCCAATATACCTCACTCCTTCTGCGATATCGATATCGGTGAGTTGCGCACAACAACCGAAAGCCCATGTGTTAATATCGGAGACACTGCCAGGGATGGAAACACTTTTAAGATTATTACACCCACAGAGCGCATACTCACCTATCATTGTAACACCCTCAGAAATTGTTATGTGTTCAATGTCTTCACATTCATTAAACGTATAGCTACTTATGTGGGTAACTCCATCGGGAGTGGTGTATTCGGTCAATCTTGCGGGAGCGAATGCTTTGAGTCCTCCATCTACAATAAGACATCTTCCATCCTCCGAGGCGAACTTACCTTTGAATTCTGCAAGTTTTGGACAACAAGCGAAAACGCCATCTCCCAAAGAGACAACACCATTACCAATGGTTGCACTTGTAAGATTCTGACAAATATAGAATGCACTTCCTCCGATAGAAGTAACGCTGTCGGGAATGGTAATGCTCTTAATACCGGAACAAGCAAATGCAGATACTCCAATCTCAGTAACGCTGTCGGGAATGGTAATGCTCGTAAGGTCCCGACACTCAGCGAATGCTCTTTCTCCAATCTCTGTAACGCTGTTGGGAATAGTAATGCTCGTAAGGTTCAAACAAGTAGCGAATGCAGCTATTCCGATAGAAGTAACGCTGTTGGGAATGGTAATGCTCTCAAGGCACACACACTTGGCGAATGCTTCTTCTCCGATAGAAGTGACGCTGTCTGGAATATCTATCGTACGAAGAACATCACTCCTACAAGCATTGATAACCGTTGGGGCGCCAGACAAGTATATCTCACCATAGCCATCTACATACTCATAGCCAAGATATTCTACATCCGCACTAAATTCGAAACCGACTGCAATGCTATTCAGACCGTCCGCCGCCTCGGGATCGTCGGGGAATAATTCATATACCTCATCCTCTTCATAATAGGTAAAAGGAATGTAGAAATCCTCTCTACTTGGCTTACCAAAATAGGGCATATACTGCGAAAACTCGGGGATGTTGCACTCAATACCAAGGTCCTCGTAGCGAGCTTTGAGGTTATTCTTGATTCTAACATCAAAACGAAGCACGTGCCTACCATCGAGATTAAATTTTTCCACAAGGGTCTCGGAAACTTGTCCATCGTCTGCAAGGTCGTAGGCAAATTTTGAGATGTATTCGGTAAGTTCGCCCACCGAGCGACCATCCTGCAAAATAGCCGAAAGAGCCAACAACAAACCATCACCCTCGCCATTGTTAGCAATGTTCATAGCGCCACAGCTAACATTGGGCTGCAAGTCTGCGGGAATTCCAAGCGCCGTATAGAGTTCTTTCTCTGCCTGATTTTGTGCCTCAGCGACATCTTTCCCATCGTTGGTCACGAGGTTTTTGATGCGGTTGTAGGTGAGGGTTGTAAGAATGTTCACATTTGTCGCCGCACCCCCTTCGAGGTCGGCAATGGAGCGAAGGGTGAGCATACTCGAGGAGATTTTGCCTACCACCTCGTCGAAATAGTAACCCGTGGCAATAATATCCGCAAACTTGGAGTTTACGCCGTCCAACTCAAACAAACCTGCATCGTTGGCGGTCTGAGTGGTGAACATCTGACCGATGGGTTTTAGTTGTTTGTTCAGAGGCTGAATGGTGATAGAGGAGCCCTGAATAAATGGACCCTTCTGAATGTTACCATTGATGGAGTAGGATTTATCGAAAATACCATCTCCTCCCAATGATTCACAACCCACCACTGCAAACATTGCAAGCAGCGTGAAAAGAGTAAAAAGTTTCTTCATAGTATTGTATTTTTTGGTTATTGTTTGCCAAGTAATTGAGTATCAACAAAATACCCCCCCCGATTTTTCGGGAGGGGTATCGTATACCCTTATGTTGAACTCGCGTTCATAGTCTATGTAAGTGTTTCGCCACCACAAATATACAAAACTTATTGGCAGATTGTATATCGGGCGGGATTTATTTCCCCGCAAAAGTCTTAGTTCATATTCTCGATGCCGAGGATGCCATCGCGGGTCATAACCACACGGAAGCGGCGCAGCGACACATCCGAGCCGTCGATGAGTTGCATCACTATATTGATATAGTATATCTTCTGCACCTTGACGGTCGTAAGGTTGCCATCGGCGCCAAGGGTATCAACAGGTACCTCGGGGTTGTCCATCTTCTGAGTGAAGCGGTGCATATGGAAGCGCAAAATCTCGTTAATGCCCTTCACGGGATAGACACTTGCCGAGCTGAGTTGTTCGTTATTAATCACCACCCTCTTGCGGTAGAGCAAAATTTTCTCCTCGAAAATCTTATTCTCAGCCTCCACCAACGACGAGCGACCCCTGAGTTCCATAACCTCCTTAGGGGTTTTCTGCTCGCTGATGAAGTCTACGCCCTCCTTAATAACGCCCACCGACTTATCGTGAATCCTCACCTCCGCCTTATTGTCGAAGTACTTATTGCCGAGGCGGTGGGCAAAGTAGTAGCGCATAAGGTCCTTGATGCGGTCTTTGAGCATATAGCTGACCACCAGCACCACAAACAGCGGACCCGTAATGTTGCCATATTTAAGTTGAGCGAACCACGCCACAGCCGTAGCAAAAATCATCGCCAAGCCCGCAGCAAGGCTATAATAGACCTGTTCGATAGCAAAGCCGTCACGTTTCTTGTTGAGTTTGATGTAGAGTTCGCTCTCGACATATTTTTTCAGCAATCCATAGCGGAACACCAGAGCACGGTTGCCCACTGCATCGTCAGGTTCCAAGAGTTCGTACCCCTGCGAGAGTTTATAACTTTTCTCCTTGCGCAGCAGTGCCACCAACGACTCCCTAACAGCCATCAGCGCAGGGTCTTCAATCTGGTCGATGCGTTTAAGTATCCTAAGGCTCTGCACATCGATAATGTGGCTCATAATCTCGTCGCCAAAGAGGTAGTAGTTCCTAAGGCGCTGTTCGACCGTCGGGACATTTATCAGCTGGTAGAGTCGGCGATATTCGGCAACAATCTCGCCCACGCTCGCCACAAAGTCTTCCGTCAGGTAACAGACATCCTTCACACTCTCCGCCTTGGTCGTATGAATCGAGTGGTTGCGGATGGCACTCTTAAAGATTGCCACAAAGAACTTAATCTGCGACTCATAGTTTTCCTGGTTGACCGCCGTGGGTTGGCTTGCCAGAGCCTCCAAGGTGCTACGCAGCGTCACAAAAGGCAACGACCCCGCATCGGCAAGCGAACGCAGCAGGTAGACGGGCGTAATAAGTCTTACATTCGACTTAATATCGCGGTAGAATTGGTCCTTGCCGTAGGTTTGAGTGTTGATATCGAGGCTATTGGGCACAAAAATCCACGTATTGACCACAAACTCGTGGCGTCCGACCTCTTCGTGGTTGCCCTCGAAGCCGAACTTAAACTCCACCGAGAAATTGTCGTGTTTTTTTGCGTGTATAGTAATCATAACAAGAGCTCTGACTTAAAGAGGTGATGGGGTAAAGTTGTAAGAATAGTCGAGATTGGAGGGTTGGAAAACCTGGCGCTCGGGCAGATTGAGATTCGGCGTATAGTAATCGTGCCGGCGCATTTGGTGATGGTTTTCCACCGCCCCCTCACTCGTCTAGATATTATTGTGTGGCTCTGGCTCCGCTTAGAACAGACCAGGTGTAAAGCCGAGCCATTTGAGCATAGTCTCGCCCCAAAGGATTATCAGCACCCAAGCAATACCCATCATCGTAATACCAAACTTAAAGGTATCACTCCAACTATAATGGTTGGTAGTATAGAGCAGTGCCGCAGGTTTGCTATTGAAGGGCAGAACATAGACGTGCTCGATAAGCAGTGCCACAGGGAATGCAAGGCTCATAATCGGATAGCCGAACTTCTGAGCCGTAGCGATAGCGATAGGCACGAAAATCATAGTACGCATATTCTTGCTCGAAAATACCAGAGCACTAATCAGCATAAAGCCCGTGAGCACTACATACAAAACCCAATAGGGGGTGTTGGCGGTAATGCCGAGGCTATCGAATACAGTATCCACAATGGTAACGTGCAGGTCGGTAGCGTTCAGACCCGAACCAAGAACGTAAGCACCTGCCGAGAAGAGCATAAGGTGCCAAGGAATATCCACATCGTTCCATTTCACGATACCTATACCGGGCATAAGAGCCACCACAGCACCAATAAATGCTACGGTGGTTTCGTCAATGCCGTGCCACGACTTAGTCACCCACAGCAACAGCACGCCAACGAAGATAGCCACCGACTTAATCTCATCGAAGGTTACCTTGCCCATCGCCTTCAACTCCTCTTTCAGGCGTTCCATACCACCCTCAATCTGGGGCACACGCTCCTCCTTCTTCAAGGGGAAGATGACCTTTGCGCCTATAAACCAGCCCAAGAAGAGCAGAATGAGTGCCAGGGGCAGTGCGGCATAGAGCCAATCGGTGTAGGAGATGGTGTAGCCACCCACAACACCTGCAATGAGCGATACTGCCAGCAGGTTGGCACCCGAGCCCGTCATAAAGCCACTTGCACCGATATTCACTGCAAAGAGGTTTTGGAGCACCAGATTGCGACCGAAGTTATTCCTATCGCCGTTGCTTGCGCCATAGATTGCTGCCACTACCATAAAGATGGGCAACAAGATGGTCGCCTTAACCGTCGTTGCCGAGATAAACATCGACAGCACGAGGTTGATGATGATAAAGCTGAAAAATATACCGCTCGCATTCTTGCCAAAGCGCAGCACAAACCACAGCGCAAACCTCTTGGCTACCTTTGTTTTAACAAGCATACTTGCCAAGACGAACGAGAGGATATTGAGCCACATCACGGGGTGACCGAGTTGCGCAAAAGCCTCCTTTTGGGGTAGCACACCCGTCAACACCGTACCTAAAACAACCAACAGCGAGGTCAGATAGTTGGGTATTGCCTCCGTAACCCACAGCACAATGGCAGCAGCAAAAATTGCGAGCATTGCGTAGTTACTACGGATGAAGTCCGCCAAACCGAGTGTGTCGAGTCTTTTGATTGCCTTGTCGCCCGTGAGTGCATCGGCAGTAATGTCATTGAGGAAGCCGATATCGAGCAGCCAATAGATAAGCACAAAGACCAAAATAGCCAAAGGACCGCCCAGGCGAGCCATCCACTTCTCAAAGCCGCTTTTCTGCATCTTAGGCAGTTTCTCGACCTTGTAGTTATTCATATCCAGTGGATCGAACACCTTCTCTTCTTCGGGATTCAAATTAGTAGTTTCAGCCATAACCAATGTTATATATTATTGTTTAATTCCTTATTTTCGCCTTTGGAGGTATCCCCCACTCCCCTGCCGCACATCAGCGGCAGGGACGGGGACACAGTTTTTGTTCAATAGTTTTTTGCGCCCATCCGCCAGGGTGGCGTTGGGCAAACTGTCCTATTTCCAGTTTTTGTAGGGGTTCTTCATCAGCATCGAGTTGTAGTACTTCACATCGCCGGTAACCTCCTCGCCCAACCACTCGGGTTTTGCGAAGTTCTCGTCCTCCGATGCGAGTTCCACCTCAGCCACAGTAAGACCCTCGTTATCGCCGTAGAACTCATCTACTTCGTAGGTGTGCTCGCCAGCCTCCACAAGATAGCGTGTTTTGTCAATCACGCCGGGCTCGCAGATTTTCAGGAGTTCCTCTACCTCAGCGGTAGGAATCTCTTTCTCCCACTCGTAACGGCTTGCACCACTTGCCGAGCCGATACCTTTAATGGTAATAAAACCCTTTTCGCCTTTAATCCTCACGCGAACAGTGCGCTCGGGTACAGACGAGAGGTAACCCTGAGTGATGCGGGTTGCCTTCTTAGCCAACGACTTAAACTCGCCGGCTACCAAGAATTTTCTCTCAATTTCCTGTGCCATAGTCGTAGCGTTGTTTACTCGTTAGCGAGGGGTTTTTTGGTCATACCAATCACACGTTTGATAGCCTGCAAGTAGTTGATGTTCTCAACGCCCTCCAAACCACAGTCGGCGATGGTCTTTTTGATATCCTCAATCTCGGTCGACTCGGAGTTGATGGTAACAACCTTTGCACCGTTGATAAGCACGTTACCAACCTCGCAGATGGTGTCGTTTACCATATAGCCGAACCTCTCTTTGTGTACCCTTACGGCTGCCAAGTCTTTGTTAGCCTCTACCATAGCGAGGAACTCCTCGAAGGTGTAGGTGTCCTTGGTAAGAGCGGGCATTTCGACCATAAATGCGGGGAATACCTCCTGCTCCAAAACCTCGCGCGAGATGGGGAATTCGCCCTTCATCAGGGGGTTCCACTGCTCCAAACCATCAACGGTCTGAACGTAGGTTTTGATATCCATCTTGCCGTCGCGGATTTTGGTGTTGTTGATGTCGTTAGCACGCGAGATGATGTAAATCTCGTCGCTGGTACGACGCCATACTTTCTCGGGCACGGGCACCGACAGGCGAGCCATACGGGCGTGTGCAGCCTCGAAATTCTGACCGAAGGAGCGGAACTCAAAACGGGGTTTCGAGATTGCTCCAATCTCCATTTTCTCTTTCGACATTTTTCTTGTGTTTTGTGTTGTAATTGACAGAGAGTGCCCCACCCCCTCAGAGATGGGGCACTCGCTCAAAATAAGCAATTATTATGCCTTAGTTAAATCAAGATAGATTACTCAGCAGCCTTGGGTTGGTGCTCTATCTCGCCAGTCTTCTCTCCGTTAGCAGCACCCTTGGTAGGATCAGCATAAGCCCACTCACCTGTGCCATTGGGTACACGCGAGAAAGTGTGTTTTTTGTCATTGTTGTAGGTATCTACCTGGTTCCAACCAGTACTTTCCTCACCACGGATAAATGTGTCGAGAAGTTCGTTTTTAGCATTGTAGAGCTCGATTTTAACATTCTTTTTACCCGAAAGACCACCTTTGAAAATATGGTTCTCGCTCTCATATGGATAGTTAGGATCGCTATCTTTCTCATTGGGATCTGCAAGGTCGCTACTCTCCAATACTACATAACCACCAGCAGCAATAGTCATCTCTTTTGCGCCAGTCCAAGTGGTGCTCTTACCACCATCTTTCGAGCTATCGTACTTAACAATATAAACCTTCCTAAGAGATACCTCAGCGTCAGTTGTATTGTAAAGTTCGATGTACTTGTCGGCACCCGAAAGCTCATTCAAAACGATACCTTTAACGCCTACATTGTAGTCCTCACCACCCACAATGTCAATGTCGCCATTGTCGCACGAAACAAGTGCGAAAGCAGCCATAGCTGCAATTGCAAAAAATTTTTTCATAATTGTTTTGTTTGTTTAGTTAATAAATAATTGAATATAATGTGTATAAATCACGTTGCAAATATATACCCCGCAAATCAACCACAAATAGAGTAGTTTAATTCTTAACAAGAATATAACATTTGCGTAAAGTTTTCTTAAAATTGTGAGTTTAGAAAGCAACCTGGAAACGGCACGAAATCATATGGAAGTCTATACCATTTGCACCCTTGGTTTTATCAACATTGCCAGGGAAAGCGGTAATCTCACCGTCTGAGTTATAACCAGTGCGGAAGGGATCCTTAGCCGCCTCGTCTGTACCATCTTGCGCACCCTTACCGTTTGCAAAAATATCATTATCTGCAAACTGGTAATTAATCATAAACTTCACGTTCTCGATTGGGTAGTAGTTCAAACCAATAGCATACTGCATAGCCGAGCCACCCATAATATTTTTCACCTTATTAAATTTGGAAAGGTTGAGGTCGATCTGGTCTACGCGAAGAGCCAACTCCAAGTCACCCCAATCTTTACCGCGAGTGCTACGGGTGTACTTAGCACCACCTGCATCATATTTCTGTTTGCCACCAAAGAGCATATAACCTGCCTGAACATACCAACCTGTTGCAGGTCTAAGGTCTGCACCATCAGGATTTAGTTCGGTATCAATGAATGCCTGACGCGAGATGTATGCAGCCTCATAGCGCAAGCCCTCATAGTGACCTGCCAACTCCACTGTCCAAAGGAACTCGTGATCCAAACCTATAATCGAGCCAGTGTCGAGGAATTTCTTGCGGTTGATGCTGGTCGAGTTACGGGTGCTGTAACGAATAACATTCATACCATCAGTACCAGTGGTTTTAGGATCGCGGTACGAAACAGCAGCACCAAGGTGCAACGAGCCATTTTCCATCTTGTGCAAGGGACGCCATACAACCTTACCAGTGTAGCTCAAACCTTCGCTCATACCATAATCTTTGTTGTTATCCTCCATATAGGTCTGCTCCTCAGCACCTTTGATTTCGGGACCAAAGACACCTGCCGACAACCACAATGCGGGAGTGTTGTAGCGGAAGTTTACACCCATATGGCGCGAAGGAGCCAAATAGGTAACCATAGCACGCTCCATAAAGAGGAGGTAGCGGCTGGTAGAGTTACGCTGGATAGAGAAGTTCTCCTTGAAGTTACCCATCTTAATCTGCAAATTCTCAATACCATCGTATTGGAGAATAGCATCTTTAAGTTCGGGGGTACCACTTGTCCAGTCGGTATCGAACTCTGCGTACCAATCTTTGTTAATCTGTGTCTTTACAGCAAAACGGGTACGGCGGAAACTCATACCATTACCAATGGTGGTGAGGTTTTTGTCGTAGCCGAAGTAAACGGCTGCATCACCCTGTACACGAACGTCGAACCACATTTTGTAGCCTGCATCCTTGTTCTGGAATACCAAGATACCATCCTGAACGCTTGCGTTGATGGGCAGAGAAGATACCTTCTGACCATACTGGTTAACCTCGGCTTCCTGTGCCTGTGCGGAGCAAATCGATGCAATCGCAACGGCAGCAATAAGTAAAAGTTTTTTCATAATTGTTAATGTTTGGTTTGTAATTGGTTGTTAATTTGGTTTGTATCAAATTGATTTAATGAAATTTATCAGGTTATCGCCCTTCTTCAAGCCGAGTTTTTGGCGCAGGCGGTAGCGGCTAATCTCCACACTCTTGGGCGAAATGTTCATAAGCGTGGCGATATACTTCGACGAGAAGCCCAACCTCAGCAGTGTCGCCAACCTACGCTCCGAAGTGGTAAGGTTGGGAAATTCCTCGGTCAGCTTAACACTAAAATCCTTATGCAGCACCTCCGCCTGGGTGTAGAACTCGTCAATCTCGCCCGAGAAACTTGTCCTCTGGCTCAAATCCTTCTCTAACTCGGCAATGAGTCTATCTTTCTCCTCGCCCGAGGACTTGGCAGCCCTATGCACCTTCTCGGCAAGCATCTCCAAAAACTCCTTCTGCTCGCTGATGCTCAGAGCCACATTCACAATCTCCTTACGTTTGAGTTCGAGGGTTGAGTGGAGGCTGCTATTCTCGGCAAGTATGGTTTTCATTTCCAGAGCGTTGAGAGCCTTCTGATTTTCGTATAGTTGCTGCTGTTGACTAAGAATTAGGCGTTTAGAGGAGTCGCGCAGTTGCTGCTGTTTGCGGACATATCTTCCAAAGAGAGCCACCAGCACCAGCATAAGCACGCATACCGAGATGGTTACATTCATCTCCTCGCCCGTAGCGGGTCCTCCCGCCAGCAGCGACAGCAGCCAATAGCACAAAATAGCCACCAAAGGGGTGAGCACAACGCCCACTAGCGGGCGCCACTGAGCGGCAACAGTATCCGCATCGCGGCACACTGCCGAACATCCCACAAAAGCACCATAGAGGAGTGTCGATATGGCGAGTGGCGAGGGTGCAAGTCCCACAGCACCAACCAAATTGGTCGAGAAAATAAGCAGGGTGAGCGCAACGGCATAGACCACAGACACCACCATTTGTGTGCTGAGGTCCACATACTTCTCTGCACTCAGGTCTGTAAGTCTACCCACCGAGTGCGAGAATATCGCCATTGCTGCCACAAACATCACTGCGGGCACAGCAACAACAACCACCTGATGGGTCGCCGCATACGAGCCAAGAGCAAGTAGCAGAGAGCCATTATTCAGGCCCACAGCGAAAGCCGCCAGAGCAATACCCGCAATAACCACATAGCGCATAACAACCGACAAGCGGATGAGGTGTATATGACTGCGACCAAGCGTCAGGCGATAGATTGCGGAAAGAATTGCCGAGAGCAGCATTGCCACAGCAGGAGCCACTATCCAGCTCATCATCAACGACATATCGAACATTGGGGCATCAAGTACAAATACTCTGTGTGCCTCCATTGCGGCAAGTATCGCAACGGGCAGCGAAGGCAACACCTTCAAGTGTTCGAGCACCAAAAGCGTCAGCAGAGCCGACAAACCAACAAGCAACAGAGTTCTACTCGTCTCAATAGGATAATTTTCCACAATCTCCACACCCAATTTTGCAGTCGCAGGTAGAGCCAAAGCCACAACTACCACCACACCAAAGAGCCACTCGAACCTCCTACGCCTAAGCGCACTCGTAGGTACCAAAACCCCGAAAAGCAGTGGCAACTCTTTGGCTATGAGCCACCAAAGTGTCAGTGCGGTGAAGATTATGGTAAAGAGGTCTATCATCGGGCTGTCGTTGAAGGGTTTAGAAGGTACGTTTAATTGCCATAACCGAGAGTTGGTCGGCAACATTTTCGGCAGCATCCGAGAGATTCTCAATGTGGAGAGCAAAATAGCGCAAATGGAATTTTTCGCTCAGTTTGAGTGTCATCATCTCGTGGAAAACACGGCGTTTAATGGCTTGCGCATACTTTTTGGTCTCCTTCTTGTAGAAATAGACACGCGAAATTTTGTCGCTAATGGTTTCGGGCTCACGGAAATACGCTTTTGCGGCAGGCAGAGCCGACTCCACAGCCAACGTAGCAAATTCTGTGAGTTTTATAAACTCCTGATTGAGTTCCGAAGGTATAAAAGGATTTTCTATCTCGAACTGCAAGAGACTGTCGTTGAGGATATTGACAATATGCCCCAATTTTTCCAAAAGTCGCATAATATCGCCCCTGGAACGCACCAGTGCAGTCTGGGTATAGAGCGCACTCTCTATACGGCGGCGCAACATACCTGCCTCGGTTTCGAGTTGCGACATATTTTGCAGATTACCGCCAAAGGCGTCTTGCGAAGAGTAGAGGAAATTTCGCACGCCGTCCTTAAAGACCAGCAGCGCGCTATCAATAGTGTTGAAATAGTTATCGATGTTCTCGATGAGTTCATCGGTTCTTTTACGTCCGAACATTCTCGTAAATTTGGATTAGCGTTTTATTAACACAAAGATAATAAATTTTAGGTATAAAATAACGCATATCATTTTGTAGTGGTTTGCACCAAGGCGCACCCAAGTAAATATATTATTGAATTTCAATAATATACACCATAAAACAAAACCTCCAAAAATGGAGGTTTGTAGAGGTATTGTAGAGTTTTTGTCTAGTTGGCTTGGTAGATTTTTTGCGCCCAAGGAGTCTGCAAATAGTACGAAAGAGTAGTCGGAGCCTCACGAATAGGAATGTATGTACTAATGCCACAGAGGCTCAACTTGCCGCCCACCTTATACTCTATATTATCTCCTCCGTACGCCATACCATCGAGCGAGTAGCCCTGGGCAAAGATATCCTCCGTATGGCAATTCCACACCACAACATCATCGAAGGCGGCAAGAAATCTCTCTTCGAGGGCTTTATCATCCGTGATGGCGAGCACGAAATCCTCAAAGTCGTGGAAACCGGCAGGACGCATCCTATCGAGCGTTTGAATGCCCTCGAAATATGGGAGTTCCTGACCATTCCAAATCGCCTTTTGCAACCTCTGTTCCACAAGGCTCACACAGTCTTCCGCACCTATTGAGGAATAAATAGCAGCAACAGCATCTGCCAAGTCGTCCAACTTAGAGCAGTCTATCATTGTAAGTGCCAACGACTTGCGAGAGGTAAACGAATTATCTCTCATATAGACATCCATCACCACATCGCCCAAGCGTCTAATGTTGGATGTGTGTTTCATCAGCGTGCTGACTATCTCTGTATAGGGCAGTCCGACAGCCAAAATCTCCACAGGCGATGCGACAATATAATCTGCCGAGTAGCGCATATCGTAGAGAAACTCGATTGACGACATAAAGCAGGCATCGAAGATGATGTAGTTGAAATGGATAGGACTCAGACCTTCGATTATCTCCTGCGAGGAGATAAAGCTCTCTTCCTCGTTCCTATTCCAGCTGCCATCCTCGCCAAGGGCATAATCGTATCCCATAGCACGGGTTTCTGGATTGTCGCGCCATAGGTCAAAGAAGTACTCAACATTCTCGCCACCAAAGACTTGAGGCATCATCGGAGCAACCTTTTGGCTCTCGTAACCAGTGCCCGACGTAGGCTTCGGGAACCACCCCGTTCCGTGTCCCGACATCACAAGACCATAGGTGCGGCTCGGCGCAAGCTTAACAACATCCTCCATAACCGTCTTCATAACCTCGGCTGTTGTGGAGGTTTGGCGTGGATATGTTTTCAGGGTCTTGCAGTGCCTAATATGTTCTCCGCCTTCGCCATAGGGTAGATAGCGCACCTCGTAGAGTTTGGTTTCGTCGGCACTATCAAGATAGATTACAAGTCGTGTAGAGGGGGATGCTCCAATCATTCCTTCCTCGGCATCGAGGGCGTTGTTATAGATGCTTGTCGAGAGGTTATTCTCCGCAAGAAGGTACATCACAAGTGTATGTTCCGCCTCATTTTGAGCCAGGAAATTCATCTCGTCACTATGCACAGCACACCCCGTTGTCAGCACTATCGCAAACAATGGCAACAACCACTGTATGTATTTGTCGCAAAACGATTTCATTATCAGCTTAATTGAGTGGCACATTATTTATTGTCCAACCTCGTTTTTCGGGTTTCGAGGGAACTTCCGACCTTACCCAATAGACCCTCGAAAAGTCGAAATAGTAACCCAGACAACCCTTAGAGTCCTTTTCGGTAAGGAATATATACTCACACGTGCGCGAAACCACCTCGCGACTCTTAATATCCAAACCACGCGCATAGAGTACATCGGCAGCGTGTGAGAACCACAAGACGTGCATCGGGCTACTCTCCTTTTCGCCCGTACCCGAACTCTCAATCGTTCTCAGCACTGCACCCAGCCTTTCGAAACACTTTTTCTCGTTTATGGTATCGCCCAATGCACCATAGGCAAAGGCGAGAAAATTGAGATTTTTGGGGCTGAATGGGTCACGCTCCATCACCTGCAAACCACTCTCAATTAGTTTTCTCATACGCTCCTCGGTGGGTTCGCTCATAATCTCCTCCACCGTAGCCAACACTTCATCCTCGGCACCGATAGGTTCAAGGGGTTTATATAGGTCGCTATATGCGTAGCCATAGTAGAGGTAGTGCATCTCCTCATCCGAGAGTGGTTGTTGCCACGCAAAGTACTTGCCCATAAGGCGGTCGAGAAAGTAGGGCGAGTCGTAGTTGATGGTGCGAGCCAAAATATCGTCATTATCGGGCACACGCACCTGCTGCGCCACAACATCATACGCCACAGCACACGTTGCCACCAGGGCAACCAATACTCTCATAACCAACTTCTTGACCCTCATATACAATTACCTAAAATCACCTTCCTTGATACTATGAGCCAACGCCCTATATAGTTCCTCCGACACAGGTACAAGTGGCAAGCGAAGATTATTTTTCACAACGCCTTTGATAGCAAGAGCCGCCTTCACACCCGAAGGGTTACCCTCAGCAAAGAGCATCTTTACCGTTGGACGTATCTTCTCAAATTTCTCGTCATTAGCCCTGCTGCCACCCCTTGCCTGCTCGCCGATAAGGTCGGCAAAGTAGCGAGGGAAGGCATTGGCAGCCACCGAGATAACACCCACGCCACCAGCCTGCATAATGGGCAGCGCAAGCGAATCATCGCCCGAAATGGTCAAGAATCCCTCGGGAGCACTCGTAATTATCTCCTTAATCTGCACAATGTTGCCACTTGCCTCCTTGATAGCCAGCACATTGGGGCAATCGCGGGCAATTCTCAGTGTCGTAGCCGCCTCCATATTCACGCCCGTTCTACCAGGGACGTTGTAGAGGATAATGGGGCGTGGCGAACGCTCGGCGATATATTTATAGTGCTCGTAGAGTCCTCGCTGCGATGGTTTATTGTAAAATGGTGTCACGCTCAATATGGCATCCACTCCGTCGAGGTTGGTTTGGTCTATGAGTTCTACCACCCTTGCCGTATCGTTACCACCTATCCCCACAACAAGAGGCAATCTGCCCGCATTGCGCTCCTTCACGGCACGCAGCACGGCCACCCTTTCGGGCATTGCAAGCGTGGGAGTCTCGCCCGTTGTACCCATAACAACGAGGTAGTCTACCCCACCCTCAATAACATAATCCACAAGGCGGTCGAGCGCCACATAGTCCACCTCACCCGAGTCGGTAAAGGGGGTAACAAGCGCAACGCCAAGTCCACTGAGTCTATCTTTCATACCTTTTTTCTTCACTTTATTGTCAGTTCAGCCTACAAAAATATACTATTTCATCTAAAACAATGCACCTTGCACCGGAAGATTTTGCTTTGGTTCCTCCTCGTGGGTTGCGTCTTTCTCTTCTACTGCCACCACCCCACCCTCGGCAATCATCTGTTCAAAGTCGCTCTCGGAGATGATTTTAATGCCCAATTTTGAGGCTTTCTGCAACTTGGCAGGTCCAATCTTGTCGCCCGCCAAAAGGTAGTCCGTAGCACCCGAAACTGCTGCCAAATTTTTGCCACCATTGAGTTCGATAAGGGCTTTGAGTTCATCGCGCGAGTGGCGTTCAAAGGAGCCAGAGATGACTATCGACACGCCCGAGAGTCTATCCGACACCACCTTACGCTCTTCCTCCTCCATCTTCAAGCCCACCTCACGCAAGCGGTTCACAATAGCCATATTGCGCTCATCATCGAAGTATGCCCTAATGCTCCTTGCAATCTTCTCGCCCACCTCGTCTGCCTCGGCAAGTTCTGCCTCCGAAGCTGCCACAAGTGCATCCATAGAACGGAAATGTTGTGCAAGATATTTTGCCGTGGTCTCTCCCACAAAGCGAATACCCAGCGCAAAGAGCACACGCGAGAAAGGCACCTCGCGAGAGAGTGACAATTGGTGCATTATATTCTCGGCACTCTTAACACCCATTCGTGGCAGCGAGGCAATCTGCTGAGGTTGAACAGAGTACAGGTCGGCAATATCCTTTATGAGTCCGCTCTTGTAGAGCAGTTCGGCTGTTTCGTCACCGATGCCCTCGATGTTCATCGCCTTGCGTGAGATGAAGTGGATGATTCGACCCACAATTTGTGGCATACATCCATCCTCATTGGGGCAGTAGTGCTTAGCCTCGCCCTCAATCCTCACAAGCGGAGTACCGCACTCGGGACAGCGGTCTATATATTCAAAAGGAAGGCACTCCTCGGTGCGTTCCGAGAATTCCACGCCCGTAATTTTGGGGATAATCTCGCCACCCTTCTCCACATAGACCATATCGCCCACCCTCACATCGAGGAGTGCTATTTGGTCGGCATTGTGGAGCGAGGCACGCTTGACAATCGTTCCTGCCAACTGAACGGGTTCGAGGTTGGCAACGGGCGTAATGGCACCCGTGCGACCCACCTGAAAATCCACCGACAGCAGACGCGAGAGAGCCTGCTCCGCCTTGAATTTATATGCCACAGCCCAACGAGGAGCCTTAGCCGTGGAGCCGAGCCTGCGCTGTGTTGCGTAGTCGTTCACTTTTATCACTGCGCCATCGGTGTCGTAAGGCAAAGTGGAACGATCAGTGTCTGTGCGGGTTATGTAGTCGGCAATCTCCTCCCACGAGGAGCACTTCTGCATACGGTCCGAGATTTTGAGCCCCCAACCTCGCGCGGCTTGCAGGTTGTCCCAATGGTTTTGGTGCGGCAACCCCTCGCCCACCATATAGTAAAGGAAACAGTCGAGCCCTCGACGTGCCACCTCGGCGGAGGATTGGAGTTTTATGGTACCTGCTGCGGCGTTGCGCGGATTGGCAAAAGGCTGCTCACCTACCTCCTCGCGCTCGGCGTTCAGACGGCGGAACGAGGAGTGAGGCATAATAACCTCGCCACGCATTTCGAGATAAGGGGGTATATTCTCGCCCTGCAACACAAGGGGCACCGAACGGATTGTGCGAATGTTGGCTGTTACGTCGTCGCCTCGGGTACCATCGCCACGAGTTACGGCACGCACAAGCCTACCATTTTCGTATATAATACTGATTGCCGTGCCGTCGAATTTCAGCTCACAGACAAACTCCACCTTGCCCTCTTCGCGCTCTATGCGTTCCACAAAGTCGTGCAACTCTTCGAGCGAATAGGTATTCGAGAGCGAGAGCATCGGATAGCGGTGCGCAACGGAGTTGAAGGTGTTTGCCAGGTCGCTACCCACACGCTGCGTCGGCGAGTTGGGGTCGAAGAACTCAGGATGGGCTGCTTCGAGCTCTTGGAGCTCTCGGAGCAGTGCGTCATACTCATAGTCGCTAACCTCTGGCGACGCCTCCACGTAGTATTTATAGTTTAGGACATTGAGCCTCTGGCGCAAATCCTCTATTGTTTTTTGCATAAGAAAGGTTGGTTTTTTACAGTGTAAAAATACAAAAAAAGGGCGACAAAACCGCCTCTTGCGCCGAAAAAAGGCGAAAAAAGAAAAAAAGTTATTAACAACCGTACCGAATAAGGAAATTTGCCTTATAATTGCAGAAAATTTTGAGCAAATAAAGAAAATAGATATGACAACGAAAGTAGTTAAAAGACGCTCCGTAGTGAGTTTTGCAAACCTCCCCGAGGAGTTGCAGGAGGAGGTTAAGAAGTTGTACCCTCACGGCTATAACGAGGCGATGATGCGCATCGAGAAGCCCAATGGTGACTTTTTCTATGCCGTGCCTTTCGAGACCGACGAGGTTAGTTACTTGGTGAAGGTTGCCGTGAAGATTGACGACCACATCGAAGAGGAGGAGGATAAGGACTATTATAGCGACGATCTGAAAGGCGCTGATGAATTTGCCGACAACGAAGAGGACGAAGATATAGACAACCTCAGGGATGAAATCTAACAAAAATGCCACCGATTGCTCGGTGGCGTTTTTGTTTCTCCGTCTTGCCTCGACTTGTCGCATACAAGGCGATTGGCATCTAACTTGGAACTATTGACGTTAGAGGTTGGACAAATAAATATAGCGAGTGGGTTTGTGGAGGGGTTTTTGTGCCAAACAAGAGAGTGAGTCCGCAGTTTACTAAGCGTAAATGAGGAACTCGCTCTTCGAGGTGTGGTGCAAAAAGCACCCACAAGGCACCGCTCGCCTAAAATTTCGCAAAAAACTTGCGCCCGATATATAAATATATGTAAAAAAGTTTTACCTTTGCGCGCCGAGGCGCGCTACGGACGCCGCAAGTACCACAAATAGAGTGAAATAACAAACAAAATAAGCAAAAACAACACAAATTTTAACACACAACAAACAAAAAGCAATGAAAAAACAGTACAACGAACCTCAAATCTACGTTGAGAACGTAGTAGTAGAGAGCGGAATCGCCACTTCGCCTGGTATTTGGCTTGACACTCCTGGCATGGATGGCTACGATGAATTTGAAAATGGCGAATACTAATGCAAAAACAACGAACAACTATGAAGAAATTTATGAAATCTTTGATGCTCGTTGCTGCTGTTGCAATGGGCTTTACCGCTTGTACCAACGATCTGTTGGATGAAGTGAACACCAACACAGGTAATACTTTCACTCTAACTATTTCTGCTGAGAAACCCGCTTTGGAGGGTACTCGTACCGAGTTTAGCAATGGTAGTGTTATTTGGAGTGGCGTTGAGAAAATTCGTGCTACATACTATCACACATCTGATGTATGGAGCAGATACTATGCATCGAATCAGAACCCCCAAATTGCCGCTGATGGATCTACTGCTACTTTTAGCATTGACACTCAATATCCCGCACAGAGTGCAGAGGGTGAATACACTTTCTACGCTGGCTATCCTCAGAATGCCATTGGTAACAGTACCAATGCTCCCATCGATGGTGTTTTGGCTGTAACTGTTCCCACCGAGCAGACTATGCCTAAAATGGGTACTTTCGACGTAACTGCCGACATTATGGTTGGTAAGTCGTTGGAATCGTACACCGAGGTAATTCAAACTATTCCCATCTATTGGACTCGTTTAGTATCGCACGTTTGCGTTACTTTGAAGAACTTGGCTGCTGAGGAGGGCGAGATGATTAAGACAGTAACTTTCACTGCTCCCGAAGGCGTTATGCTTACTGGTGCTGGTGAGGTTAATTTCGCTGAGCAGAGTATGACTACTCTCGACAACAACACTGTAATCGTAAATCTTCCCGCAAACACTGTTGCAAATGTTGCCGAACTCCCCGTATGGTTCTGCTCGGCTCCTGCAACCATTGCTTCGGGCAAAGACTTCACTATCACTGTTGAGACTCCACGCGGTACATATACCCGCACCATCACTGCTCGTAGCGAGGGTATCCAGTTTGTTCAGAACAAATATAGTACGTTGAGCATAAATATGGCAAGTGCAGAGTTTACCCCCGCTGCTGTAAGTGCAAATGTATTCCAGATGATTACCAGCGTAAGCGAATTGACCTCTGGCGAGTATGTATTGGCTGCAAAATACAATGACACATACTATCCTATGTCCACTACTTTTGCTAGTAAAATCAACGCTACTTCATCTGTTACTGTAACTAATAATCAGATTGTCGAGACGGATGCTGAAGGTTATGTATTGACTCTTACAGTTTCAGGTAGTAGTGTTTCCATCTATAATGGTTCAACATATCTTAAATATAACTCTTCTACAAACTTTACGACATCAACAACAGAGTCTACATGGACTGTTAAGTATGTAGATAATCAGTTCCAGTTCCAGCAAGATCGCTATATTTTGTGGAACTATAATAGCGGTAGTGGTCGCTTTGGAGCATACGCTACTAGCAACTGGGGTAAGTCGGATTATTCTGGTCTATATCTCTTCAAAAAAGTAACCAACGACCCCACCGCTCCTACGATGTCGTTGGACAAGAGCGAGATTAGCATCGAGCAGGCTGGTGGCAGCGCTACTATTACTGCAACTACCACCAACTACACTGGCGCTATTACTGCCACCTCCGACAATACACATTTTACCACAAGCGTAGAAGGTAATGTAGTTACAGTTACTGCTCCTGCAAATGAGGAAACAACCGTTAAGACTGCCACTATTACCATCACTGCTGGCACCATTTCGAAAGAGGCTGCTGTTACTCAGGCAGCTAACTTGGGTCTTATCGGCAAGGGTAATGCCGAGTCACCCTATACCGTTGCGGATGCACTTAAATTAATGTCTGCTACTGCAAGTGAAAATGTTTATACAAAGGGTATTATCAGTTCAATAGAAGAGGTTTCAACATCTTACGGTAATGCAACCTACAACATTTCCGAAGATGGCAAAACCACCTCCGATCAAGTGAAGGTTTTCCGTGGCAAATACCTTGACAACGAGAAATTCACGACAGAAGACGCAATCAAAGTTGGCGATGAGGTCGTAATATATGGTCAATTGCAGTTATACTATGATACTCCCGAAATTCTGAGTGGTAATTACATCTTTTCGCTCAATCGTCCTGATAACTCAAACACTAAGCTGGATGCTCCTACCTTGTTGCAGGTTAACACAAACGAACTTGAAGTTAGCTTGACTTGGACTGGTTCTGACAATGCTACATCTTACTATGTAACTTGTGGCGACAAGAGCACGACAGTAACTACAACAAGCGCTCAGTTCACAATGGAGGCTGCTGGCACTTACGATATTACAGTAGTAGCTAAGGCAGATGGTTACACAGACTCTGATGCACTCACTGGCACTGCAAATGTAACCGAAAGCACCGGTGGTGGCGATGTTACTACTCCTTCCGAGCAGATAGTGGAGATGGATATTTTTGGCTCAATTGGTACTTTGGCAAGCGACAGCAGTTACATCACTTGGACAAGTGGCGATGTTACAGTTAGAAATAATAAAACATCGGGCAGTAGTGCCATTTTAAACTCAGATACTTCCTACTACCGAGTATATGCCAAGAGTGGATTTGTTATCAGCGTATCAAAAGGCACTATCTCCAAGGTCGTTATTACTTGCACCAGCAGTTCTTATGCAACCGCAATGAAAAATTCTTTGGGCAACAATGCAACGGCATCTGGTAGTATCGTAACTTGGACTGGTTCTGCTTCCGAGATTAGCGCAACAATGACTGCACAATCTCGAATTAATAAAGTAGAAGTAACCTACACCAAATGAGGTGCATCTAACGAGGGCGTCTGTGACCAGGCGCCCCGAAGATGAAATAACAAAAGACCTCACGGGTAACGTTTTTGTTACCCGTGAGGTCTTTTTTATAGGGTTGAGGGATTGAGCATTTAGGGCGTTAAAGTCCTTAGGCTTATAGGGCTTATGGGGCTATTGACGTTAGACGTTAAACGTTAGACCCTATCCTCGCGAGTGGGTTTTGTGGGGGGATAATTGCGCCAAACAAGAGAGCGAGTCCGCAGCTTACTAAGCGGAAGTGAGGAACTCGCTCTTTGAAGTTTGGTGCAAAAAGCACCCACAAGGCACACTCGTCTACGGAAATGACACCTTATCCAATATCCCTTGCAAGTGCGCAATAGCGAAGCCGTAGTTGGTCATCGGCACGCTCTGGGCATCGGCAGCAGCAAGGCGCGAGAGCACGTGGCGGCGGGTGAACATACAAGCTCCGCAGTGGATAACAAGGTCGTATGGGGTAAGGTCCTCGGGGAAGTCCGCACCGCCAACAACATCCACCCTCAGGCTCTCGCCCACTCTGCGGCGAAGCATTGCGGGGAGTTTCACCCTGCCAATATCCTCGGTCTGGGGTGCGTGGGTGCAAGCCTCGGCAATAAGCACGCGCGACTGTTCGGTAAGGCTATCGATGACCTTAGCGCCCTTCATAAACGCCTCCCTATCTCCCTTACTGCACGCCAGCAGCACCGAAAAAGAGGTCAGCAGAGTGCCCTCGGGCACCCTCTGGGCAACGTAGCCAAAGACCTGCGAGTCGGTAATAATCAGTTTAGGATTCGCCGACAATCCCCTCAGCGTACTTTCCAACTCCTCGGGTTGGCAGCAGGTGGGGATGGCGTGCTTATCGAGCAGTTCGCGCAGGGTTTGCACCTGGGGCAATATGAGTCTACCCTTCGGGGCGCTCTCGTCCTGCGGCATAACAAGCACCACCCTATCTCCCGCACCAGCCAGCGAGCCGACAATACTCTCGGAAGCATTCCCCTTCGAGCTATGCTGAGCAACAAGCGATTCCACGACAGCAGCAACACCGATTTTATGCGTCGCACTAACAAGCAGCGGTTTGACTCCCAATGCGTTCTCAATTTGTCGGGCACGCTCAGCAGGTGAGATTATCATATCACACTTACCCAACACTACAACCACAGGCACCTTCCTCTTTGCGAACTCCTCCAACAAACCCTTTTCGAGTCCATAGTCCTCCTCGGAGCCACACACCACAACTGCCATATCGCATCTGGCTGCGGCTCGCATAGTCTGCTCGCGGCGCATCTCGCCCAGAGAACTCCTATCGTCAATGCCTGCCGTATCTATCAGCACGCAGGCACCCAGCCCGCCAATCTCCATACTCTTAACAACTGAGTCGGTGGTGGTGCCCGCAACGTCGCTCACAATTGCCACGCTTTGACCCGCTATGGCGTTGATAAGCGACGATTTACCCACATTACAGCGACCAAAAAAGCCGATGTGTGTGCGCAAAGATTGAGGTGTCGTATTCATAGTCTTAAATTTTTATCACTCAACATCTTAGAAGCGGAAGTCGCGCTCGCCCTGCTCTATCTTCGCAAGGTTCTCGGTGGCAATGCGCCTAACCTTCTGGTGGGGCACACGCTCCAACTCCTCGGCAATAACCTTCAAACCGAGGCGCAGTGTTTCGGGCGAGGCGTAGTCCATAAGGTACTCTTTGAGGGTCATTAGTGCGTTGGGCTGGCAGCAGTTGGCAATCTGTCCGCTCTTGACGAGCGACATAAACCTATCGCCCGTGCGTCCCTCGCGGTAGCAAGCCGTACAGAAACTCGGCACATAGCCCAACCTGAGCAGCCATCCGACAACCTCGTCGAGAGTGCGGTGGTCGCTAACATCAAATTGTGCCGTTTGGTGGCTCTTCTCCTCGTCGCCGTCGGCATAGCCTCCCACGCCCGTATTGGAGCCGCCACTGAGTTGCGACACGCCCAACTCCAACACCCTCTCGCGTGATGCCTGGCTCTCGCGGGTGGAGATAATCATTCCCGTATAGGGCACCGCAATGCGAATGACAGCCACCATCTTATGGAAAATCTCGTCGGGCACTGCATCCTTAAAGTCGGCAACATCTATATCGTCTGCGGGGCAGATGCGCGGAACGCTTATGGTGTGAGGACCTACGCCAAACCTTGCCTCCAAGTGCTCGGCGTGCATCATAAGACCCACAAAGTCGTAGCGGTAGCCCTCCAAGCCAAAGAGCACTCCGATACCTACATCGTCAATGCCGCCCTCCATAGCCCTATCCATAGCCTCCGTATGCCAAGCATAGTTGCTCTTGGGACCGCGTGGGTGTAGTCTTTCGTAGCGTTCCTTATGGTAGGTCTCCTGGAATAATATATAGGTACCTATACCGGCATCCTTCAACTTGCGGTAGTTTTCAACCGTTGTAGCGGCGATATTGACATTAACCCTGCGTATTGCACCGTTCTTATGCTTTATGGAGTAGATGGTCTTAATGCTCTCCAAGATGTACTCCAAAGGGTTGTGCAGTGGGTCCTCGCCAGCCTCCAAAGCCAAACGCTTGTGTCCCATATCCTGCAACGCCACCACCTCGCGGGCAATCTCCTCCTGAGTGAGTTTGCGGCGAGGAATAGTCTTATTGGCTATATGGTAGGGGCAGTAGGTGCAACTATTGACGCAATAGTTGGAGAGGTACAAAGGGGCAAACATCACAATCCTATTGCCATAGAAACGCTGTTTAATCTCCTTTGCGAGAGCGAACATACGCTCCGTAAGATCGGGCTCCTCACACTCCACAAGCACTGCTGCCTCGCGGTGCGTGAGTCCCTTGCACTCCTCCGCTTTGCTTATAATACTCTCTATGAGAGCCCTATTGTTCTTATTCGCCTCGGCATACTCCATTGTGGCGAGAATCTCGCTATGGGAGATAAACTCCTCGGCAACGTTAGACTTTGGGTTATACATATTTATCTGTTTTTGCGGTTAATCTTTCTTTACAAAATCCGGGTGGTCGCCACGCTCCATCGCGGCAGTATAGCCCACTCCCTGCAACTCCTCTTGGAGCAACCTCAGCCCCTCGCCCGACTCCGAGCCTATGCTCTTTTTGCCGTCATATATGGCGTAGTGGGGACGATATTGGGGAGGGGTTATATTAGGCATCACAACATTTGCACCCGCGAGCACTCCCCTTACCGTACCACTCTCGTCCGAAGATGCCAAAGCGGTTGTAGCAGGCAGCAACACCTTCGGGAGTGCAATCCTCACAAGCGAGAGCATCAACAGTGTCTGCTCCACACTGCCCCTCTTCATATTGGCAAAGGGGGTGTTGCTCTGTGGTATAAAGGGACCTATTCCCACCATCTCGGGGCGCAACTCCAACAAAAACTCCACATCGCGGGCGAGTTCATCCTCTCTCTGGTAGGGCGAACCTACCATAAAGCCGGCACCCACCTGATAGCCGAGTGAGCGCAACACCCTCAGGCAGCGCATTCTACCCTCGTAAGTTTGACGTTCGGGATGCAGGCGCGCATAATGCTCCTTGGTTGCCGTTTCGTGGCGCAGCAGGTATCTGTCCGCCCCCGCCTCGCGCCAGAGGGCATAGACCTCCTCGCTCTGTTCGCCAAGCGAGAGGGTAACAGCCACATCGGGCATCGTCTGCTTAATCTTGCGCACCACATCTGCCACGCTCTCAGCATTGCCCACAACTTCACCACCTTGCAGTACAAAACTGCGAAGTCCCAGGCGGTATCCCTCCTTGCAACTCTCCAACATTTCCCCCTCGGAGAGAGTATAACGTGCCACATTGCTATTCTCTGCCCTCAGCCCACAATAGTAGCAGCCACAAGCACAGCGATTGGAAATCTCCACCAAGCCCCTGAGGTAGACCTTGCGACCATACACCTCACTCATAATCTCTCTTGCGAGTCCTGCGGCATAATCGAGCGTCGCGCCATCCGCAGAGGCGATAAGTCCCGACAACTCCTTGTGGGACGCCTCCTTGTGGACGGCAAGCCATTCGAGTATTTTTCCGTTTCGGCTCATAGCTCTATCTGTTGGTCGCCTTTGTCTTATACAAATATACTATTTCTACACGAAAAATGCAACTATTCCGCAAGCGGCAACCACCAAACCCGCAATCTGCACTTTCGAGAGCCTCTCGCCAAAGATGAAGACTCCGAGCGTTGCAACCAGAGCGACGATACCGACGTGGTAGATGGGGAAAAATACGCTACCCGACATCACACCGAGAGCCAGAATCATACAGTAGGTCGTGAAAAAGTTTGCCACACCGAGTGCAACACCGCCCAGCATAGCCCTCCACGAGAACTCCCTCTTGGGGCTTGCCACAAAATAATAAGTTCCGCTGAAAAGTGCCGCAAAGAGGAAGATAGCAGCCGATAGTTGCTCGGCACCTCCCTCAGCACTCATACCATTCTGCACCCATTTCAGGCAGAAGTTATTGGTGCCAAAGAGCAAAAACACACCCAGAGGCAGCAACAACGAGAGCAAGTTGTGTTTTGGTTTAATTGTGGTATTCGTTTGAGGTTTCTGTTGCCAGATAACCATCACAAGGGCAAGCAAAATGACCGCAATAGCACCCCAGCGTGGCTCTTGTTGGTCGGGCAGCAGTAGGTAGCTACACACAACGGGGATGACAAGCGCCACCCTCGCCGCAACCGTAGTGACCGACACCCCCACCCTTGCGGTACTGCGAGCCATCAGCACAAATGCCGCCATAAACATAGCACCCATAAGCACTGACATCCACCACTCCCCAACAGAGAGCACAATGCCCCCATCTGTGAGCGTACCATACGAGAAGGCAACCCCCAACAGAGTGGCCGTGAGGTAATTGAAAGCAATCGCTTGCAGAGAATCTATATCTCTGCAAGCGAACAACTTAAAGAGTATTGAATAGGTCGACGCTGCGACTATTGCAAGGAGTAAGTATAACATCTACGACGTTTATGATTACGGTGTTCAAACATCTTCCATTGGCTCTGAACCTCCACGTTGGTTTCGAGTTCGGGACCCGTCTCTGCAACCTTCATTCCATTCTTGATGGCACCAGCCAGACCCTCTCGCAACAAAATAGCATTCACACCCTTATTCTGGTACTCGGGTTTTACGCCAATGCTATAAAAGTCGAGCGTTTTACTCTTCTTCAAGTCCCTGAAAATGCGAAAGATACCACAGGGTAAAATTTTACCTTTCGACTCCCTTACAGCCTTACTGATGGAGGGTGCCATAAAGCTATAACCGATGATATTATCCTGCTTATCCGTAACAACCGAAACGTAGTCGGGGTTACCAACGAGCATAATCAGTTGCGAGAAGTCGATGAGTTGTTTGTCGCTGAGCCAAACCGTACCAAAGAGTTTTTCGAACGCCTCATTGAGGATTTGCAATGCGGGAATAATGTAGGGCTTAATGTCCGAAATCTTCTTAAACCTCAGCACTTTATAGCCATAGCGTTTGATAGCCATCTCGGCAATCCTATCGAGCCTTTCGTTCATCTGCTCGGGAATGGTAATCTGAAACTCCATCCAATCGACCTTCTTGGTCATACCCAGACGCTCGAAGTGCTGCACATAGTAGGGGTAATTATAGGGAGTGACGTACATATCCTCCTCCTCGAAGCCCTCAATTACCAAGCCCTGTTTATCCAAGTCCGAGAAACCAATGGGACCGATAATCTCGTTCATACCGCACTCTTTGGCGTACTCCACAACCTTCTCGAAGAGAGCATCCACAACCTCTGCATCGTCCA
This sequence comes from Tidjanibacter sp., assembly GCA_045602145.1. Taxonomy (GTDB): domain Bacteria; phylum Bacteroidota; class Bacteroidia; order Bacteroidales; family Rikenellaceae; genus Tidjanibacter. Next base: position 4,591 of record JAZSAY010000015.1, on the reverse strand, counting down.
CAAAGTCAAATCTTGTGAAGCGCATTTGTTTGACGTTCATCTTCTGGTTGTAAGCCTTATTGAGCACACCGGCTGCCCTACCTACAACCTTGCCGTCACGCTCTGCGAGCCACATCTTACACTCGGCATAGGCGAAAGCGCCATTCTGCTTGGGGTCGAATTCGCTTTTCTCGTCCATATAGAGCGAAGGCACGAAATAGGGGCAATCCTTATAGAGTTCAACGGGGAACTTAAAAAAACGCCTCTTATCCTTTTTACTATTAGTTATCTCCCTTATTACCAACATATTATCATCTATTTAGTTAATGGTTAAATTTGGCTTTTCTCTTTTTTACACACTCTCTCCACAAGCCAAACAAACACATTTATTCTTCCTTCACTCTATCGCCTTAGCGGCTGATGAGCGATTTTATATTCTCGATGAGCATCGACACCGCCACAGAGTTGAAACCACCCTCGGGAATGATTACATCTGCATATTTCTTCGAGGGCTCCACAAACTCCTCGTGCATAGGCTTAACCGTTGTGGTGTACTGCGAGATGACCGACTCCATCGACCTGCCACGCTCCTGCACATCTCTCAGGATACGGCGCGAGAGCCTGATGTCGGCATCTGTATCCACAAAAACCTTGATATCCATCAAATCCCTCAACTCCTTGTTCTCGAAGATGAGGATGCCATCCACAATGATAACCTTCGAAGGTTTCACAGGTACTTTTTCTTCGGTGCGGTTGTGCTCCACAAACGAATAGACGGGGTGCTCAATGGCAACACCACTTTTCAGAGCCTTAATATGCTCAACCAGCATATCCGTATCGAACGCCTGAGGATGGTCGTAGTTGAGTTTACAACGCTCCTCGTAGGTCAAGTTGGGGAACGACTTGTAGTAGTAGTCGTGGCACAGCGTTGCCACATCGTCACCTGCGAAAGCCTCCTGCAATCGCTTTACAAGCGTACTCTTACCGCTACCGGTACCGCCTGCAACTCCAATGATTGTTACGTTCATATTGTTTGGGTTTTCGGTTTGTCAGTTGAAAGTTGAGAGTTGAAAGTTTCGGTGCATATATAATATCTAGCACCCATAGTTTTCAATTGTCAATTTCCCTGCAAGTGCATATCGTGAGGCGAGTTCAAGGCTTGGTTTTGATTTTGCTCCGCAGTTTACTCTGCGTAAATGAGGAGGCAAAATCAAAAGCGTAACGCAGAAATCGCCCACGAGATGTGCTTGCAGCTATTAAGCGTCGATATTAGCGTACTTCGCGTGCTTCTCAATAAACTCACGGCGAGGACCTACCTCATCGCCCATAAGCATCGAGAAGATACGATCTGCCTCGGCAGCGTTCTCAATGGTTACCTGCTTCAAGATGCGGGTTGCGGGGTCCATAGTGGTTTCCCAGAGCTGGTGCTCGTTCATCTCACCAAGACCTTTATAACGCTGTACAGTTACGCCCTTAGTGCCGAGTTCGGCTGTCAGACGTGCCCTCTCCTCGTCGGTCCAGCAATAGTGCTTAGCAGTACCCTTTTTCACGAGGTACAAAGGGGGCATAGCGATATAGACGTGACCATTCTCGATGAGGGGTTTCATCTTACGGAAGAAGAAGGTCAGCATAAGCGTTGCAATGTGGCTTCCGTCCACATCCGCATCGGTCATAATGATAATCTTATCATAGCGCAACTTCTCCATATTCAGAGCATTGCTATCCTCTTCGGTACCAATAGACACGCCCAAAGCGGTAAACATATTCTTAATCTCCTGATTCTCCCACATACGGTGTTCCTGCACCTTCTCGATGTTGAGAATCTTACCCCTCAGAGGCATAATAGCCTGAAATTCGCGGTTACGACCCTGTTTTGCAGTACCGCCTGCCGAGTCACCCTCCACGAAGAATATCTCTGCTTTCGAGCGGTCGCGTGTTGCGCAGTCGGCAAGTTTACCGGGAAGTCCCGAGCCCGAAAGCACGGTCTTACGCTGTACGAGTTCCCTTGCGTGGCGTGCAGCGTGGCGTGCTGTTGCTGCAAGAATAACCTTATCTACGATAGCCTTAGCATCTTTGGGATGCTCTTCGAGGTAGTTAGTCAGTGCCTGCGAAATTGCGCCATCCACAGCCGTTGCCACCTCGTCGTTACCGAGTTTGGTCTTGGTCTGACCCTCAAACTGAGGCTCAGCAACCTTCACCGAAACAACAGCCGTCAAGCCTTCTCGGAAGTCGTCGCCCGAGATGTCGAACTTAACCTTAGCGAGCATACCGTTCTCCTCGGCATATTTCTTCATCGTACGGGTAAGAGCCCTACGGAAACCTGTCAGGTGGGTACCGCCCTCAATGGTGTTGATGTTGTTCACATAGGAGTGTACATTCTCCGAGAAGCTATCGTTATACTGCATAGCCACCTCTACGGGGGTGCCATTGCGCTCGGTGTCGATATAGATAATGTCGTCGATAATCTTCTGACCACGGCTCTCGTCAAGGTACTCTACAAAGCCTTTCAGACCATTCTCCGAGTAGAAGTGCTCGTGAAGGAAGTTACCCTCCTCATCCCTCTCCCTACGGTCGGTAAGGTCGAGGTTTACACCCTTATTGAGGAACGCCAACTCCCTAAGACGTGCCGCCAAAATCTCGTAGCGATATTCGGTAGCAGTGAAAATCTCGCCATCGGGCTTAAATTGAACAATGGTACCCGTGCGGTCGGTAGTACCGATAACCTTCAACTCCGAAGTAGCAGCACCGCGGCTGAAAGTCATCTGGTGGATTTTACCATCGCGGCAAACGGTTGCAATAAGTTGGGTGGAGAGTGCATTCACGCACGAAACACCCACGCCGTGCAGACCGCCCGACACCTTGTAGGAGTCTTTCGAGAACTTACCACCTGCGTGGAGTACAGTAAGCACCACTTCGAGAGCCGACTTACCCTCCTGCTCGTGCATATCTACGGGAATACCACGACCATTATCCTCTACTGTAATGGAGTTATCTTCGTTGATAGTCACTCTAATATCGGTACAATATCCCGCAAGAGCTTCGTCAATGGAGTTGTCCACCACCTCGTATACAAGGTGGTGCAGACCCCTCTCGCCAATATCGCCAATGTACATTGCAGGGCGCTTACGCACTGCTTCAAGACCTTCGAGCACCTGAATACTCGATGCCGAGTACTCTTCGCGCTGCTCAACTGCCGCTTTTTGCTGTTCCAAGTTTTCCATTGTTTAGTTGATTATTTTTATTTCTTCTTCACTTATTTTCTCATCTATTCGATTGCAACTATCTGCCAAGAGCCGCTTTCAGGTCCACCTCCTGAACCTTTCCCTTCTTGAACATCAGAGTTCGGGCGGGATACTTATCGGCGAGTTGGATATTATGGGTCGCCATTACCACTGCACAACCCCTTGCAGTAATCTCCCTAAAAAGCAACATCACGTCATTTGCCGACTTAGGGTCAAGGTTACCCGTAGGCTCGTCGGCAAGAATAACCTTGGGGCTATTGACCAAAGCTCTTGCAATCACAAGCCTCTGCTGTTCGCCACCCGAGAGTTCGTGTGGCATCTTATACTCCTTATTAGTCAGTCCAACAAGTCCCAGCAACTCCTCAATGCGCTCGGCAATATCAGCCTCTTTCTTCCAGCCCGTAGCCCTCATCACAAAGCGGAGGTTTTCGTAGACATTCCTATCGCGCAGGAGTCTGTAATCCTGAAAAACAATACCCATCGAGCGACGCAGTCGAGGAATATCTCGGCGACGAAGCGATAAGAGGTCAAAACCGACAACTTCGCCCTCGCCCTCCAAGAGTGGCAGTTCGGCATAGAGCACCTTCAAGAGCGACGATTTACCACTACCGACCTTACCGATAAGGTAGACCATCTCACCCTCCGACACCGTAAGGCTCACACCCGAGAGCACCTGCTGTGCGTTGCGATAAGAGAGGTTTCCACCCTCATCCTCGGGCTGATAAACAGTCACTCCTTCGAGTCTTATAACATTCTTTTGTGCCATCTTGAAATAATGCTCTAAAAACAAACAAAGATAGGAATTTCCTACGGAAATTCAAAAGTTTAGAACAACATTTTTTGCCTATTAGATTCGGGCTCGCAATTTAGACAAAACAAAGATTTGCCAATTCTGAATTTTGCATTACCTTTGCAGTTGCTTACTACACGGGGTTGACCGGTTTTGACAGCAGGACATGCAGGTAGGTAAGCACGCCGAGCTTTGTGTGGGGGCTCGTTAATCTCAACGCTCGAACAATTAAATGGCAATAATAGCTACGCACTCGCTGCCTAATTAACCGAGTTAATTGGCTTAATCCACGCGCCCAAGGCTGGTGCGAGGACGAGTACTCCGCAGAGCCGACCCGCTTCTTGTCGGCATTGCATACGGAGTATCATCAATGAGAAGATAGCCCGCGGGAGGTTCTGACCGTAGGGCGAAAATTTAGGAACTGGGACTGTGATTTGGTTGCCACTCACCGGGTTGCAGTAGGAGGATTAAGCGGTGGCTAAGCGTGTAGAAAGCTTTCAGGCAGACTGTTTGGACGGGGGTTCGACTCCCCCCAGCTCCACAAAAAAAAGAGGACTGCGGTCCTCTTTTTTTTGTGGAG